>CAXTOT010000059.1:0-34099 GCA_964245915.1 uncultured Lichenihabitans sp.
CGTTCACCGCCGGACGGATGCCCTGGAAGAACAGATCGGTCTCGAGGAAGATCTGCCCGTCGGTGATCGAGATCACGTTGGTCGGGATATAGGCCGAGACGTCGTTGGCCTGAGTCTCGATGATGGGCAGGGCCGTCAAGGAGCCGTTGCCGTTGGCATCGTTCAGCTTGGCGGCGCGCTCGAGCAGGCGGGAGTGGAGATAGAAGACGTCGCCCGGATAGGCCTCGCGGCCCGGCGGGCGGCGCAGCAGCAGCGACATCTGCCGGTAGGCGACAGCCTGCTTGGACAGATCGTCGTAGACGATGAGCGCATGCATGCCGTTGTCACGGAAAAACTCGCCCATGGCGCAGCCCGCGAAGGGCGCCAGGAACTGCATCGGGGCGGGGTCCGAGGCGGTGGCCGCCACTACGATGGTGTAATCCATCGCGCCGTGTTCTTCGAGAACCTTGACGAACTGGGCCACGGTGGAGCGCTTCTGCCCGATCGCGACATAGACGCAATAGAGCTTTTGCCCCTCGTCGTTGCCCTGGTTGATGGCCTTCTGATTGAGGATCGCGTCGAGCGCGACGGCAGTCTTGCCGGTCTGCCGGTCGCCGATGATGAGCTCGCGCTGGCCGCGACCCACGGGGATCAGCGCATCGATGGCTTTCAGTCCGGTCGACATGGGCTCGTTGACCGACTTGCGGGGAATGATGCCGGGCGCTTTCACGTCGACGCGGGCGCGGCGGGTGGTCGCAATGGGGCCCTTGCCGTCGATGGGATTGCCGAGCGCGTCGACGACGCGGCCGAGCAGTTCCTTGCCGACCGGCACGTCCACGATGGCGCCCGTCCGTTTGACGGTCTGGCCTTCCTTGATGTCGCGATCGGTGCCGAAAATCACGATGCCGACGTTGTCGCTTTCGAGGTTCAGCGCCATGCCGCGCACGCCCGACTCGAACTCGACCATCTCGCCGGACTGGACATTGTCGAGCCCATAGACACGAGCGATGCCGTCGCCGACGGACAGCACCTGACCGACCTCCGTCACTTCGGCCTCATTGCCGAAATTCTGGATCTCCCGTTTCAGGATGTCGGAAATTTCAGCGGCGCGGATGTCCATCAGCCGACCTCTTTCATGCGTGTGCGTAAGGTGTTGAGTTTAGTTCTCAGCGATCCGTCGACCATGCGGCTGCCCATGCGGACCACGAGGCCGCCGATGATGGCCGGATCGACATCGACGTCGAGTTCGACCGTCTGGCCATAGCTCACCTCGTTCAAAGCCGCCTTGAGGGCCTCGAGATGAGCAGCCGCCAGGGGCTCGGCCACGGTGACCCGCGCGCGGGTGACGTGTTTATCGGCGTCGTTGAGCTTGTTGAAATCGGCAATCATGGTCCGCACGGCGAACAGGCGGCGCTTGACGGCAACCAGCTTGAGGAAGCTTCCGGCGATGCCGCCGATGCCGGCGCGGCTTAGAATTTCGCCGAGCGCCCGAACCTGATCGTCGGCCGAAAAAGCCGGGCTGCGCACGAGAAGCTGCAGGTCCGGACTCTCGTCCAGCATCCTCATGAAGCTGTTCACATCGGAGGCAACCTGATCGACCGACCCGCTGTCCTTCGCCAATTCGAACAGGGCCAGAGCGTAACGGCCCGCCATTCCGGAAACGATAGTCTCGACAGAGGCCAAGTCGCTTTTTCCCCCGCTGCGATCGCGCCCTTGAGCGGCACGGTTGGCCAACCGTCGCCGCCCGCGTTTGACGCCGAACAGAGCTCATAGAAATTCGGCGGTTACCGCTGCGCAGAGCGACGGCCTCCCCAAACCTGGGGTCACCTAACATAGGGATTTTGACGGTGCAAGCGAACAGCAAACGCTTTCTCGCCCGCGCAAAAGCCGATCTGCGCGGATCGTCCGACGCGCCCGTGGGCATCGCCGCGACAGAACACCGATGGCGAAAGGCTGACCGAGCTTTGGGGCGGTTCCGTGGCTTGCCTCATGGGGCCAGCAACCCATCAGGGATGGCGAGCCGCAAACCTTGTGAAGAAGCGTCGTATCGCCAAAAGCCCGATTTTGGCGGCCTGTCGGCAGCGACGGCGAAGCACGAGATCGCGGACCGCCCTGGCAAATAGGGGCGGTGCCTTCCCGGATGGCGCCACGAGAATGTCAGCGACCGCCATCCGTGCGGGCCAGATCCGATCGATCATCGGGTGATCCGGCGCCGCGCAGGAATCGGTGAGCTCGATGCGCCGATCGTCGAGCTGTGCGGCCGTGAGCATCACGGCCAGTTGTTTTCCGGGCGAGCGGGTTCCCTGTGCCTCGTCATAGGCGGTTTTCCAGAAATAGGCGCGGTTGCCGCTTTGGAGAACGATCCCCATCGCGACGGGCCGGTCATCCAGCACGAGACTGTCGATCCGGCATTTGCCGTCGCGGGCCAGCAACCGTGTCATCGTCCGGGTGAAAGCCGCGAGCGCCGGGTCGAGCAGCAGCGCCGTACCCCGCACGCCTTTCCATCCGCGCGCCTCGAGGTCGAGGAAGTGTTCGGCAGCGGCGCGAACATCCTCGACGCTTCGCGCGGAGCGGAATTCGAGCCGTCCATCCTCGGAAAGTCTTCGATGCTGCCGGCGCATCTCTTTGGCACGCTTGGACGCGAGGCCTTGCGGGGCCGGCTCGCCCGACACCTCGGCGTGCGGCAAGACGGCTCGCGTCCTTTGTTCGACGGTGGCACATCGGCAGCGCGCGCGGTCGGCCAGAAGGCGGGCCAGCGGACCCTCGGCGGCCACGCTGCCGAGCAGAAGGCCGCATGATCCGACCTGCGCGCCCACCGCCCAGGCCAGCAGCGCCTCAAGCGCTTCGGCACCCCGTTCGCGATCCAGCAGCGGAATGCTCGTGGTCGCCTGATCGTGGGTCCACACCGTCACGAACGGGGCGGAAAAGCCCCCGTGCGTCCGCTGCACAGGGCACAAGCCGATCAGATCCGTGGTACCCGCATTGCCGGATGCCCAGATCAGCACGAAGCTCGGACGCCGGGCGGGCGCGAAGAGCCGGGCCGCGGGCAGCGCAAATCCAGGCTCCAGGAAGACATTCGGTTCGAGCGCTCGGCCGACGAGGTCGCGCCAGGCGGCTTCATGGGCCGCCATGACCTCGACGTCGACCCGCTCGACCACGAGGTCGTCCCCGAGTGGCCGGGGTCTGCCCACCTCTGTGGGGCGGGCGGATGCTCCGGCGCCCCACGCGGTTTCGGCAGAGAAGTTCGACATGGTCCGGCTCGGGTGATGCAACCAGAACGGAAGCGACGTGGCCACCATGAAGCAAATTCCTTGTCGAATCGTCCCGCCGTGACACGATTCGTGTCAGTCTGGGCTTGGGTTCGCACTCGTCCCCGGTCCGCATCAAATCGGATGCCAGGCAGGCAAGAGCGAAGCGCTTGTGCCGCCCGCGGGCCTGGTGCTAGTTTCGAGCAAGGCGATCCGAGACGCCTCCGGCCCCGCGGAAAGGGTAGAACCCGCTCGGCTCGTCGTTGCACTGATCACGTCTGCTCCCGTGCAGCCGGATTGCGGGTCCCCGGCGTCTTGCACACGGAGGCACCGTGAAGACCCTTCCCGAATCAGCCGTTCTGACTCGCCTCAAAAAGCAGGCGAAACATCTTTTGCGCGACGCACGTGCCGGGCAAACGCCCGCGCTAAGGCGTTTCATCGAGACCCTGCCGGCCGCAAAAGGACTGGATCTAGCCGCGCTCGCGCGGCGAGAGCTCAAGTTGCACGATGCGCAGTCCGTGATCGCGCGCGATCACGGGTTCAAATCCTGGACCGAACTGAAACAGGCTGTCGCATGGCGACAGGCAGATGGCGGCGAGCGCCTGAGCACCTGGTTCAAATGGGTCTATGAGGGGGGCGCCCGTGAGCGCGAGCGCGCGGCGCGCATGTTGCGGGCCGAGCCCAGTCTGATCGCCGGAGATGCCTGGGTGGCCTGCGCGCGCGGCAACGAGGCCAGGCTTCGGGACATGCTCGCGCGCGATGCGAATTGGGGGGGTCAATCCGGTGGTCCACTCGGCATGCCGCCGCTCGTAGCGGTGACGCATTCGGGCCTGATCCTGGTGGACGGGTTCGCCGATCCCTTGCTGGCCTGCGCGAAACTCCTGATCCAGCAAGGGGCTGACGTGAACAAACCCTGGATCGATCCCCGCTATCCCGGCTCCCCGCTCTCGGCCCTCTATGGAGCGGCCGGTCGCACCCACCATCCCGGCATGACGGCCCTGCTGCTGCAGGCTGGCGCGAACCCCGACGACAACGAGTCGCTCTACCACTCCGTCGAGAGTCGGGATTCCACCTGCACGAGACTGCTGCTCGATGCCGGGGCGCGCGTGATCGGGACAAATGCGATTGGACGCGTGCTCGATTACGACAAGCTCGACATTCTCCGGCTCCTGCTGGATCGGGGCGGAGATGCAACAGAACAACCCTGGATGCACCATGCTATCCTGCGCGGGCGCTCAATCGACCATGTTCGCGCGCTGGTTGAGGCCGGCGCGGACCTCCGCGCGACAAATCGCGAAGGCATCGGCCTGTATCACTGGGCGCAAATGTTCGGCCGCGTGGACGTCGTGCGCTTGCTGGATGCTCTCGGCATCGAGGAGCCGATGACCGACGAAGAGCGATTCCTCGCCGCCTGCACACGCGGCGAGGAAGCCGAGGCGCACGAGATACTGGAGCGATGGCCGGACATCGTCGCGCGTCTCACGCCGGAGCAGCTTCAAGCCATGCCGCGGCTTGCGGCGCTCGGTAACCTGAGCGCCGTAAAGACCATGCTGGCGGTCGGCTGGCCGCGCGAGGTCAAGACCGCCTGGGAGGCCACGGCGTTGAACCTGGCAGTGTTCAACGGTGACCCGGCGATGACGACCCTGCTGCTCGAGAATGGCGCCGACTGGCGGACGCTGCACGGCCACGGCGACAATGTCATCGGAACCTTGTCGCACGCCTCGCGGACAACCGACATCGAGGCCCTGGGGCGTCAGAACTTTGTGGCTTGTGCCCGTGCTCTCGTGGAGCATGGCGTGAGCCTCGCCGAGGTGCCGCGTTCGGCCTTCTCGGCGGAGGTTGCGGATTATCTCGACTCGCTTGAAGCCGAGGCGCCGAACGAGGACCCTGTGCAGCCGGTCAGAGCCTGATCTGGCCCGCGTTGATGCGGACGAATGCGTCCGCATCAAGCGGAGCGAACTCCCTGTCGGACGCGAGATAGAGCAGTCGATCGCTCACCAGCGCAGGGTCGAATCCCTCCCGCACCAGATCGGTCTTGCGCTGCTTGAAGGTGCCGGTCAGGTCGAGGTGGTGCGGAAAGCGCAGGAACACCGGGCAGGCGTAATCGGGCAGACGTTGCTTGAGATGAGCCCGGAACGCCTCGCGGTCGAACGAGCTTAGGTCTTCGATCACGATCGAAGCCATGCCGGCGCGGCCCTCCCGACCGGGCACAGCGACGCCGTAGACGCAAGCGTCCTTGACGCCGGGGAACGATCCGATCGCCTCGGCCACTTCCGAGGTCGCGACGTTCTCGCCCTTCCAACGGAAAGTGTCGCCGATGCGGTCGACAAAGTAGAAATAGCCTCGCGCGTCCTGGCGCATGAGATCGCCGGTCCTGAACCAGGCATCCCCTTTGCGAAAAACGTCGCGAAGGACCTTGGCGTCGGAAGCGTGCTTTTCGGAATAGCCCTCGAAGCGATTGCCCGGCTTGGTCGGATCGTCGAGGATCTCCCCGATCAGTTCGCCCACCTTGCCGATGGGGGTCGGCCGGCACAGGCCATCCGGACCGCGCACCACCTGCTCGCTCGCCACGTCAAAGTCGACGATGCGGATGGGAAAGCGCGACGCCACCCACGCCGGAATGCGCCCAACCGCCTCGGGATGGGAATCGAGATTGAACACCGAGCAATTGCCCTCCGTGGCCGAGTAGAATTCGATGATGTGCCGCAAGCCGAAACGGTCGCGGAAGGGGCGCCACACATCCGGCCGCAAGCCATTGCCGACGCACAGCCGCACCTTGTGGCCTCGGTCGGCAGGGTTCGGCGGGGTATCGAGAAGATAGCGGCAGAGTTCGCCGATGTAGACGAAGATCGTGCATTGCTGGCGGACGATGTCGGGCCAGAACTCGCGAGCCGAAAACCTGTCCCGGATGACGCAAGTCCCGCCCGCGATCAACGCGATGCCGGGTGCGATCACTCCGCCGTTGGTATGGTACATGGGCAGGCTGTCGTAGACGCGGTCGCTGGCCGTGGAATTGGTGACGGCCGCAAAGCCGTGCATGATCAACTGCACGCGGTAATGGTTGATGTTGGCGGCCTTGGGCATGCCGGTCGTGCCCGAGGTGTAGACATACAGGCAACGGTCGTTGATGGTCAGCGGCACCCGCTCGGCCATCGGCAGATTGTCGGCCGACCATTGCTCGATCGCCTGATCGATTCGGGGATGATCCTTCAAGGTCTCGCCATGCACCCAGGTCGTTACGGGACCTGCCATGACGTCTTTCGCGGTCTCGTAGCGGTCCAGCATTGACGCGTCGACGATCGCCACGCGAGCCCCCACGATGGTGAGCGAATGGGCCAGCGAGGCCCCGGTCAGGTTGGTGTTGATGAGCGCCGTGACGCCCCCAACCTTGGCGATACCGAGCCAGACCGCGAGATATTCCGGTCGGTTCGGCATCAGGAGCGCCACCACGTCGCCCTTGCCGATGCCCTGTTCGATGGCCCAGCGTGCGTAGCGATTGGCGCGGCCGTTCCAGTCCTTGTAGGTGAGCGTTTCGAGGCTCGAGGTCAGCGCCACGCGATCGCCATAGCGTTCCGCCAAATCCTCGGCGAGATCCCGCAAGGTTCGGGTGCGGTTCTTGGCGACCGGCGTGGTTCGCCGAAGCGTGCGGAGCAGGCCACGCGCAAAGGTCAGCTCGCTGGCGAGCCGCTCAACAATTCCCACGACGTTCTCTCCGCTGGATCGACCCGGCTCTTTGATCGACTGTGGCGGGTGGCCGCAAGACCGGCAAGCCGAAAGCGCGGGGGAACGGCTCCTTCAGAACAGGCCGGGCCCGCTCGGCGCGAAGGGGGATGCGAGGGCCGCGCCATCCGGCCGGTCGATCGAAGGCGCGTCGAAAAAGGCGCGCCACAGCTTTTCGATCGCGGCCCGATCGAGGTCGCGCCCGATCACCACGAGCCTTGTCCCGTGATCCTCGTCGAGCCAGTTCGGCAATCGCCGTGGTGGATGAAACAGGTGTTGGACCCCCTGGACCAGCAGAGGTCGCGACGCATCGTCCGCCAAAGCCACGAGACCCTTGACGCGCAGAAGTCCAGGGCCATGCGCGCCCCGCAGCAGATCGAGGAACATGTCGAGCCGTGTGGGCGCGAGCGGCTTTGCGGCCGTCAGCACGAAGGAGCCGATATGCTCGTCATGGGGGCCGTGATGGTGCCCGTGGCCATGATGA
This sequence comes from uncultured Lichenihabitans sp., assembly GCA_964245915.1. GTDB lineage: Bacteria > Pseudomonadota > Alphaproteobacteria > Rhizobiales > Beijerinckiaceae > Lichenihabitans. The sequence goes on from CAXTOT010000059.1 coordinate 7,432, forward strand.
TCGTGGTCGTGGTCGTGTCCATGATGGTCGTGGCCCGCCTCGGCGAGCGTTCCGGCGTGGCGGAACAGGCTCGCGGCGAGCAGCATGGGCGCGGTGGCGTCGCGGGCCTCGACCTGCTCGGCCAAGGGGTTGAGGGTTGCGAGCCGGTCGCGCAGAGCCGCCACGGCTTCAGCGTCCGCAAGATCGATTTTCGTCAGCACGAGACAGTCCGCCAACGCGACCTGCTTGACGGCTTCCTCGTGGGCATCGAGCGTCGCCTCGCCATGCACGGCGTCAACGAGCGTGATGACACCGTCGATCCGGTAACGGAGCATCAGATAGGGATGCAGCGCGATGGCGTTGAGCACGGGCGCCGGATCGGCGAGGCCCGTGGTCTCGATGATCACGCGTTCGAACGGGGGCATCCGGCCGTTGTCGCGCCGGCGCAGCAGGTCTTCGAGCAAGGAGATGAGATCGCCGCGAACCGTGCAGCAGATGCAGCCGGACGACAGCGTCAAAAGCCCCTGATCGGCTGTTTCGACCAGCAGGTGATCGATCGCGACCTCGCCGAACTCGTTGACGATCACCACCGCGGTGGCAAGTTCCGGGGCGGCGAGAACTCGGTTCAACAGGGTGGTTTTGCCGGCACCCAGAAACCCGGTCAGCACCGTGATGGGGATGGCATCCGGGGCGCGCCTGCGGGTGAGCGACCCCGATGGTTGACCTGAGGGGATCTCGAGCGCACCGGACATTACGGCTGCCTGGCGACCGCACTGCGCTTACTGGCCTTGACCTTCGCGTCCGCGACCGGCCTTGCGGCTTTCGCCACGGTCGCCGGAACGGCGGGCCTACCGCGCCTGAGCGGCGCGGCTGCGGGCTGCTTTGCCGCCGGTTCGGTCGAGGCGGTCGCCTGCGGTTTGCTGCTTTCCCTTGCGTGGCGCGACCTGTCCCGCCGGGTCGAGCCGACCGCCAGACTCAGACTCTTGGTCGCTTTGACGAATCGCCTGGTGGCAAGCGCGGCAGGCGCGACGGGCGTGGCGCCCACGAGAGCCAACGGACCCGGCGCGGCGCCCTCGATGGCGCCTCCCTGGACCGGAGCATCCTGCACCGAGCCCTGTTCGGACGGCGTGCGTCGGTCGGCACTGACGGTTTTCACCGGCGCGGGATTGAGTTCCTTGGCGCCGTTTCCGATCGCCTGCGCGACCCGTCCGGTCCAGCCCGCAACCGGCCCGATGAAGACATGCACCGGCTCGAAGGCGGCCCGGATCGGGGAGAGATGGGATTCGGGTCGGCCCACCGCCGCAGTGCCCTGCCCGCTCCTGTCGAGCAGAAAGGCCCGTTCCGAATGGTCCTGGGCCGCCACGTCGGCCTGCGCCAGCGGAATGGCTGCATCCTCGGCCTCGGCCTCGGCGATGGCGGTGTGGCGTCCGCGTCCACAGACGGTGTCGTGGTTGTCGGGTGGCGTCATCACGTCGCTGGTGGGAAGGCTGTCCAGTTTGCCGAGGCTCGCACCGCCGCCGAACAGAAAACGATCGAACAGCGCCGCGGCACGCCCATTCCGCTCCCCGGTCGAGGGTGCCCCCATGATGACCGTCAGCACATGCCGTCCGTTTGCCTCGGCGCTCGCCACGACATTGTAGCCGGCAGCACAAGTGAACCCGGTCTTCATGCCGTCCACGCCCGGATAGCGTCCGAGCAGACCATTGTGATTGTTGATCAGCTGGCGGCCGAAGGCCAGCACCCCGATGCCGAACAAGCCGCGCTGTTCGGGAAAATCCTGCAGCAGGGCGCGGCCGATCATGGCCATGTCGCGCGCCGAACTCATATGACGATCGTCGGGAAGGCCGTTCGGATTGACGAAATGCGATTCGTGCAGCCCGAGCCGGGCCGCATAGACGTTCATGTCGTTGGCGAAGGCCTCGACCGATCCCGACACGCCTTCGGCGATCGTCACCGCCACATCGTTCGGCGATTTCACCATCAGCATCTTCAAGGCGTTGTCGAGCGTAACAAGGGTCCCGGGCCGAAACCCCATCTTGGAGGGCGGCATCGCGGCGGCGCGTGGCGAGACCATCAGGGGCGTGTCGAAGGTGATGCGCCCTTCCCGCACCGCGCTCAGCGCCACGTAGACGGTCATCAGCTTGGTGGTCGAGGCCGGAAACCAGGGGACCGTCGCCATGTCCTGATAGAGCACATCGCCCGAATCGACGTCCACCACCAGGCTGGGGTTGGCCTCGACGCCTTCCATCGCGAAGATGAGCGCCATGCAGGCCACAAGACCCGCCAGCCAAAGCTTTCGACAAAAAGCCATGCGCAACCCGTGTCCCTGTTTCCATGACGGCCGTGCGGCCGACTAAAACCCGTCCCGGCACTTGTGCCGAGAATCCTCTGAGGGCCGGCACTCCGCCCATTGCCGGTTAACTCCGGCCCAAGGGGCGATTTCAAGGCGCGGCCGCATCCAAGCTCGTCCGAGTCGCGATACACTTCCGGTGTGTTGAATCAGGCACTACACTGGATCATGATCGCAGGCCAGCCCACAACCTTCGACCGGGCAAGCGCGCGCGGGGCCTCCCCCGACGCGGGACTCCCGGGCTCACGCGCCGGGGCGTCGCGGTGGAACGAGGCAAGAGCGCTGCCCCGCCGGCTTGGGCGCATGGCGCTCGACATCGTCTACCCGCCGCGCTGCCTGGCGTGCGGGGCCGCCACGCAAGCTTCGGACGGGGTGCGCGCAGCTTGTTGGCGCGGAATCGCATTCATCGAACGCCCGTTCTGCGACCGGCTCGGCATCCCGTTTCGGCACGATTTCGGATCGGCCCTGATCTCGCCCGAAGCCATGGCGCGGCCACCCGTCTTCCGGAGAGCCAGGGCGGTGGCGATCTTCGAGGACGGGCCGTGCCGCCACCTCGTCCATCGCCTCAAATACGGCGATCGGCTCGAGGTCGGCCGTCTGATGGGACGATGGATGGCACGCGCGGCGGCCGACCTCGTGAGCGAGGCCCCGGTCATCGTTGCCATGCCGCTCCATCGCGGGCGATTGTGGCGGCGGCAGTTCAATCAGGCGGCCCTCCTGGCCGACGAGATGGCGCGCGCGACGGGGCTGTCGAGCGACCCTTTCCTGCTCGACCGGGTCAAGCCCACGGCCCCGCAGGTGGGGATGAGCCGATCCCAGCGCGCCCTCAACGTGCAGGGCGCATTCCGGGTGCCGGCGGATTCCAGCGTCGCGGGCCGCACGGTCCTGCTCGTCGACGACGTGCTGACCACGGGAGCAACCGCCAATGCCGCGGCCCGGGCTTTGCTACGCGGTGGCGCCACGGCCGTCGATCTCGTCGTCTTCGCCCGGGTTGCGGGGCCCGGCGGCATGGCCATATAGCTTAAGGTGTACCACGAGCGGTTTCGATGTCAGCCATCACGATCTACACCACGCGTTTTTGCCCTTATTGCAATGCGGCCAAGGAGCTGTTGCGCCAGAAGGGAGCCGCTTTCGAGGAAATCGACGTGACGGGAGATCAGGCCGGCCGAAAACGCATGTCGGTCCTCGCGAACGGGCGCACCACGGTGCCGCAAATCTTCATCGGCGACCGTCACATCGGCGGATGCGACGACCTCTATGATCTCGACGAGGCCGGCCAGCTCGCCCCACTGTTGGTCGCCTGACGCGCAATGATCAGATATGCCTTGAGGTGCGATCGGAACCACGCCTTCGAAAGCTGGTTCAAGGACAGTGCGGCGTTCGACGCGCTTGCCGCGCTGAATCAGCTGAGTTGCGCGGTCTGCGGCTCATCTTCGGTCCATAAGGCGCCGATGGCGCCGTCCATCGTCCGCGGCGGCAAGGATCGGGCGACCTTGATTGAGGCCCCGGCGAGCGGGCCAAGCGTCCCGCAAGCGCAACCGTCCCAAGCCGTCGCTCTGATGGGCGAGCAGGAACGCAAACTGCGCGACATGGTGCGCGAGCTGCATCGCAAGATCGCGGAGACCTCGGACGACGTGGGCAAGGCGTTTCCCGAGGAAGCACGTCGCATTCACGAGGGCGACACGCCGGCACGGGCGATCCACGGGCAGGCCACGGGCGAAGAGGTCAAGGCCTTGCTCGACGATGGGATTCCACTGATGCCAATCCCCTCGCTCCCGGACGACCAGAATTGATGGCGGCCAAGGGCAGGTAGCTCCGAACGGGGTGCGACATCGCCGGTCGCACAAGACCGGAACTTGAGCCGACGACTTCGTGTTTGCAGCGGGCAAACAGGAGATCATCATGGCGGGCATCGATCACGCGGCACAGACGAAGGTCTTTGAGCTCGTCAACGGCATGCATATCGCCATGATGGCGACTCGCGGCCCGGACGGCAAATTCCGCAGCCGCCCGATGGCGGTCAGCGATTCGGAGTTCGACGGCTATTTGTATTTCCTCACCGGCGAGGGCTCGGGCAAGGTCCATGACCTCGAAAAGGACCCGGAGACTGTGGTGACCTTCTCGGATCCGCAGAAATCCTCCTATGTGGCGCTGCGTGGCGAAGCCGCGATCAGCACCGACCGCGAAGCCATCAAGCGGCATTGGAGCGAGCCGGCGCGGGCCTGGTTCCCCAAGGGGGTCGACGATCCAAATATCGCCCTGATCAAGGTCAAGATCGACGAAGCCGAGTATTGGGATCAACCGTCGGGTAGGATGGTTCTGGTCTACGGCTATGCCAAGGCCATGTTGACCGGCGAGCCGCCCAAGGGCGGGGATCACGGTAAGATTTCGCTCTGAAACGTAGGAGTATGAGGTGCGGACCGTGAGGCTCGGAGCAGCGGTGGATGTGCCCGCGCTTGGTCAGGGCACCTGGAATTTGGGTGATGTTTCATCCAAACGCCGGGCCGAGCTCGCGACGCTTCGACGTGGCATCGAACTCGGACTGACAGTGATCGACACGGCCGAAATGTATGGCAACGGGGCCTCTGAGAGCCTGATCGGCGAAGCGGTCCGGGGCTTGCGCGACAAGGTAACCCTGGTCAGTAAGGTCTATCCGCAAAACGCTGGGCGGCAGACCATGCGGCTGGCGTGCGAAGCCAGCCTGCGACGCCTCGGAATCGAGTTTCTGGACCTCTATCTGCTCCACTGGCCCGGCAGCGTTCCGCTGGCCGAAACCGTCGAGGCCTTCGAACGCTTGGTGGAAGCAGGAAAGATCCGTCGTTGGGGCGTCAGCAACTTCGACGTCGACGACATGGACGAGCTTTTCGCCTCGGGCGGCGTACGCTGCGCCACGAACCAGGTTCTCTATAATCTGACGCGGCGCGGGCCGGAGTTCGATCTGTTCCCCTGGATGGCGGGTCACGGCATGGCCGTGATGGCCTACAGCCCGATCGAGCAGGGCCGCCTGCCGCCCGACGGGCCGCTACGCGCCGTCGCCGACAAACACGGGGCCTCGGTGGCGCAAGTGGCGTTGGCGTTCACGATAAGGTCGGGCCAGGTGATGGCCATCCCGAAAGCCTCGAGCGTCGCCCACGTCGAAGACAATGCAAGGGCCGCCGAGGTGCGGCTCGATCGCGACGACCTCGAACTTCTTGATCGGGCTTTTCCGCCACCGCGGCAGAAGCGGCCTCTGGAGATGCTCTAATCGCGTCTCATGCAACATCCTCCCACGCCCATAGGTGCCGGAGTGGGCCGCTTCGCGCCAAAATGTGGCCCGCGGCGTCCGTCATGGCGGTGTCGGGCGTCGGCTGGCGCAGGTAGGTCGAGAGGTCCCGGATCACGCGTTCGATTGGATTCGGTTGCACAAGCGCTCGAAGGCCAACGCCTCGCTGAACATGGTCAATCACCTCCATACCGGCCCGCTCCACAAGAATCCTAGTGAGGCCGGTCGTCGCAACCGCGTCAGGCGCGAACGCGTCCGGGACAGATGTCACACGCGCGGCCCTCTCGGTGCCGAGATGCGCCCCGTAGGCCGCCGCCGCGCATTGCGCCACCCGTTGCTGTTGAAAGGGATCCGATATTCTGCGCGTGAGATGAAGATGGGCCTTGTATAGGTCGATCAAAGTTTCGATCGCCCCGAGTTGGACAGCGCAGAAGCGCCAGCCGCCGCCCCGATAGAAAGGCTCCCGCAGATAGTCGCCCGGCTTGCCGACCATGTCTTCGGTCCCGATCGTGAGCCCGCAACATTGCACGCTTCCCGTGGCGGTGGAGCGCATACCGAGGGGTGTCCACGCGCTAAGATCGGCCCGCTCGCCCTGCTCCAGCCGAAGCAGGATCAGGATGGGTCCATCGGTGGCCCGCGCCACCACGACGGGACGCGTAAGGGCACCTGCGCCGGAACACAGGACCTTACGGCCAAGCAGGCCCCAGCGATCGCCCTTGCGTTCGAGAGTGAGGCCCATCCCGTCGTCAGCGCTCCAGACACCCGACCATGCGCCGTTCCGAACTTCGTCCGCGAGAGCGCCCAGTTGTTGCGGCGTGCCGTAACGCGCCACGAGGGCCACGGCATTGACGTGGCCCTCGTAGAGCCGGCCGACCGAAAGGTCGCCGCCCCCAAGCGTTCGAAGCACTTCGAACAAGACGCCGGCCGCGCTGGGCGCCATCAGATCCGCGCCGCCGTATTGTCTGGGAAATGGTGCCATGGCGAGGCCAGACTGGTGCAGCAGCCCCATCATGGCATGAGGAAAACACGCTGCGCGATCGGCCTTGTCGGCATCGAGGGCTAGTTGGCGCGAAATTCTCCGGGCTGACTCGACGGATGCCGCGCCCGAGATGCCCGCCTTGCTGAATGCCATGCGCTCCACGATGTCGATCGTCATGTGACCCTCACCAGCCTTCCAGACGTCGGACTCGAATCCGTGCGCCATCGCGACCGGCTCGACATCGGCTAGATAGGGCGCCAAGGCCCCGGGACATCGCTCAGACGCGCAGGTCGGCCCGCGTTATCCGAAACACCGAAGCGCCGGTATACCGGGTCCAGTGGTGCGGCGGGATGTTGGCCTCGGCCAGGACGGCTTCGGGAAACCGGGTCGTGAGATCGTAGCGGTCTGGAATGTCGAAGATCATCCCGATCGTTTGCTGCAGGAATCCCGCGCCGAAACGCCGCACGTGGATCATATCGCCGAACTTTTCGATCTTCTCGTCCACCGAGCCGTCGATGAGTTCGTCGGTGAAGGGCCCGGACAGGACCGGCATGCTGAACAGCATCGTACCGGAGTTTGCCAGCGCATGCGTCAGCCGCAGCAGCACGGCGCTATAATTGCACTCGATATGTTCGAGCACATGGTTGTGAACGATGAGGTCATGGCCGCCGAGCGGCAGTCCGAACACGTCCCGGCAGAGGTCGAAAGCCTGCACATCGAACCCTGGATAGCGCTCGGGCGCGATATCGAGCGCCCGATAGTTCGCACCGCCCGCCTGCTTGAGCAGCGCCGCCAGCCCGCGCTCGGGGGCGAAATGGAGGATGCGGGCAGCCTCGGGCAGGCCCAACTCATGGATGTGCAATGCCGCCACACGGGTGCGCTCGAGCGACCCGCATCCGGCGCAGCGCACCCTGGGGCGTTTCGGCATGTCGGTGAAATCCGGACAGCCGCAGATGTTGCATCGCATGATCGCGTGACGCTCCCTCGAGGCGGTGGCGAGCCGCCATGTCTCACGGGTCGGGAGGGGAAACAAGCGTGGCCGGTCTTCCGGCTCTGCGCCTGCGGTCGCGAGCGCCCGGCCAGATTGCGCGATCCCCAGATTTAGCTTGGGGCTCGCCGCAAAAGCGTTGAAACTATCATGAGTCTTTCTATTCGGGATTGTCCCGCATGCAATTCATCTATCGCCCCTGTGTGGGGATCGCAGTCTTCAATCGCGAGGGATTGGTCTTCATCGGCCGCCGGCGAAACCGGCGTTCGATGGATAGCGTCGCGTCGGGTTACGAGTGGCAGATGCCTCAGGGCGGCATCGACCCCGGGGAGCAGCCGAAAGCGGCGGCGCTGCGCGAATTGCGTGAGGAAACCAATATTTCCAGCGTCTCGTTCCTGGCCGAAGTGCCGCAATGGCTCAGCTACGATCTGCCGACCGACATGTCGCGCAAGCTCATCAAGGGCCGCTTCCGCGGACAGACCCAAAAGTGGTTCGCGTTCCGCTTCGACGGCAACGAGGACGAGATCAACATCGAGCACCCGCTGGGCGGCCACAAGCCCGAATTCGAGGCCTGGCGATGGGAGCGGATCGATCGTCTTCCGGAGTTGATCATCCCGTTCAAGCGGGAGGTCTATCTCGCCGTGGTGGATCATTTCCGTCCGCTGGTACAATCGGTGGCGGGGCACACGCCCGCTCATGGCTGAGGCACCCGCGAGGCCGGGTGGTCTCATGCCCCCTCGGCAAGCAACGCCAAGCCTCGCAGCACTCGCGTTGCTGCTGGCCCTTGCGACTTCCGCCTCGGCCCAGGACAGGGGTACGCTCGATCCGAGGCCCCTGCCTTCGCTGGCCAACCCGACGGATCCCAAACTGCCCGCCAAACAGGTGTTCGGGCGCGCCATGGCTCCCGCCGACCTGCAGGCCCGATCCATCGGCTTTTATGCGCGGGGCTGCCTGGCCGGCGCCGAGGCCTTGCCGATCGACGGCGCGACTTGGCAGGTGATGCGATTGTCGAGAGACCGCAACTGGGGCCATCCAGCGCTGATCGCCTTTCTGGAGCGGTTCGCCAAAATGGTACCGTCGATCAACGGATGGCCGGGGCTTTTGGTGGGCGATGTGTCGCAACCGCGTGGCGGCCCCATGCTCAACGGCCACTCGTCACACCAGATCGGTCTCGACGCCGACATCTGGCTGACCCCGATGCCTGACCGCACCCTGTCGCGCGAGGAGCGGGAGTTCATGAACGCGCTCAACGTGGTGAGGTCCGACGGCCTTGGCGTCGACCCCGCCAAATGGACCCCGGAGCATCTGGCCCTCATCAAGGCGGCCGCGAGGCAGCCCGAAGTCGAGCGAATCTTCGTCAACCCGGCGATCAAGAAGGCCATCTGCGAGGAGGCGACCGGTGACCGGAGCTGGCTCACCAAGGTGCGCCCGATGTACGGCCACAACTACCACTTCCACGTGCGGATCAAATGCCCCGAGGGCGATTCGGCATGCGAGCCCCAGGCGCCGGTGCCATCGGGCGACGGCTGCGACGCCACGCTCGCCCACTGGTTCACGCCCGCGGTTCTGCATCCGAGGCTCGATCCGAACTGGAAACCCAAGCCGGCCCTGACTGTGGCGCAATTGCCGGAGGCCTGCCGTCGGGTGCTGTTGGCGAAGTAGAGCCGATCGAGCCTTAATGCTTGTTGCCCGAAAACTTGTCGACCAGGGCGAGCAGCAGGCTCGAGACCACGAAGGTCATGTGAATCACCACCGCCCAGGTCAGGTCGCGGTCGCTGACTGCGCTCATGTTCATGAAGTCTTCGAGAAGCTGGATGCCCGAGATCGCGACGATCGAGGACATCAGCTTGAGCTTCAGGCCCGCAAAATCGATCGTGGCCAGCCACTCGGGCCAGTCGCCATGCTGGACGGCATCGAACTTCGAGACGAAGTTCGCATACCCGGAAAAGATCACGATGACGATCAGCGATCCCGTCAACGTGAGGTCGACGATCGACAGGGCGTTGAGGATCGCCCCCGCCTCGCTGTCCTCCTTGAAGTGCGCCAGATACTGAACGAGGTGCTGCAGGGTCTTCAGCAGCAGGCCGACGAGAGCCACGACCAGGGCCACGAAGAAGGGTGCCAGAATCCAACGACTGGCGGCTATGAACCGCTCAAGCAAGCGTTCGAGCATGGTCACCCTTCGCGTTCGACCGCGCGGCGACCCGTTTATGCCGCCACGCCCACTCCGATCGGGCAACTAACCCCCGTGCCGGCCAGCCCGCAATAACCGTTCGGGTTCTTGGCGAGATATTGCTGGTGATAATCCTCGGCGTAGAAGAATTCCGGCGCGTCCCGGATCTCGGTCGTGACCGGCCCCAATCCGCGCCCCGACAGGGCCTGTCCGTAGGCCTTGGCCGAGAGCTCGGCTTCGCGGAGCTGCTCCGGGGTCGTCGTGTAGATGGCCGAGCGATATTGCGTGCCGACGTCGTTGCCCTGCCGCATCCCTTGGGTGGGATCGTGGCTCTCCCAGAAGATTTTCAGCAGCTGGGCGAAGGACACGACCTTGGGATTGAACACCACTTTGACGGCCTCGGTGTGGCCCGTCATGCCCGAACAGACCTCCTCGTAGGTCGGATTCGGGGTCGAGCCACCCTGGTAGCCGACGGCCGTTACCTCGACGCCCGGCCCGGCCTGCCAAAACAGCCGTTCGGCGCCCCAAAAGCAGCCCAGGCCGAAATAGACCGTCTCGAGCCCGTCCGCGTAAGGCCCCTTGAGGGGGCGTTTGTTGATGAGATGCCGGTCCGCCGTATGGACGGGTGTCGATCGGCCGGGGAGCGCCTCGTCGGCGGTCGGCAACGAGGCGCGTTTGCGGAACGGGAACATGAACTATCCTCCGTGGAATCTGCCCACAATGTAAGGTGCCGACGGGCTCCGGTTAAGGGCGGCTTGGCAAAGCGGACCTGTCAGATTCCGGCATACCATTGATAGCCGTTGTCTTCCCAGTAGCCGCCCTTGCCCTGACCGAGGTCGGCGAAGTTGTCGATCAATTTGATCTCTTTGATGTATTTGTTCATCTTGTAGCCGAGTTGACGCTCCACGCGCAGCCGAAGCGGCGCCCCATACTGGACCTCCAGCGGCTTGCCGTTCATCTCATAGGCCAGGATGGTCTGCGGGTGTCGGGCCGCCAGAAGATCGATGGTGCCGTAGAATTGCGGCGGTCCCGTCATGGAGGAACTATCCTCCATGGTGTCGTAGCAGTTGAACAACACGTATTTGGCCTCGGGCTTGACCGCGACCCTGTCGAGCAGGAGGGCGAGGGGCGCGCCCGTCCATTTGCCGATGCAGCTCCAGCCCTCGACGCAATCGTGCCGGGTGATCTGGGTACGCGGCGGGAACAGGTCCCGCAGCTCTTTCAGCGAAAGTTTCAGGGGCGTTTCCACCAGCCCGTCGACCACGAGCCGATAATCCTTGAAGCCGCCCTCGGCGAGGGCCTTGTATTCTTCGTCATCCGGATCGGTGGAGCCGTTGGCGTAGAATTTCGGCGAGATGTCGGCCTCGGTATATTCCGGGGCGAGTTGCTGCCGACCGAGGATCGCCTCCTGGACCTTGCGGTTTAAGGCGTCGACCTCGGCAAAGGCCGCCTGGGCCGCATCGGAATTGATGGCCTTGTCGCAACCGCCGAGCGCCATCGCGCCCATGAGCGCGCCGCCGCGCGCCAGGATATTTCGGCGAGAGGGTTTTTGGTCAGACCTCTGTTTCTGGTCAGACATGGGGTGCGCGCTCCCGGCCGATATCGTACCAGCCCGTGATCATCGAGCGCATGTTGTTGAACACGCCCGACACGAGCACCAGCACCACGTGGATGATGACGAACAGCACGATGCCGAACGCGGCGAGGAAATGCACCGACCGGGCCGTCTGCCGTCCACCGAAGAGATCGAGCAGGATCGGGAAGGCCGCATCGAGGCCCGGCGACATGGTCCAGCCGGCCAGCACCAAGGCGGGCAGAAGCAGGAAAACCACAACGAAATAGGTGATCTTCTGGATGGCATTGTACTGGCGCGCCTCATCGCCCTTGGGAAAGCGCAGCAACAGGTGTTCGCGGATGGAGCCGCCGAAATGTCGCATCTGGGCGCCGGTCGGGATGAAGTCGCGCCGAAAATGGCGGGTGGCAAAACCCCAAATCAGGTAGACGAGCCCGTTGAGGACGAACAGCCAGGCGAAGACGAAGTGGATGGACCGGCCGGCGCCGAGATCCTGGTAGGACGGCAGCGTGGCCCAGGCCGGGAAGGCGCGTTCGGTCGGCTTGCCGTCGACGTTCGACAGCCCGAGCACGCCCGTGGTGTCGAACCGATGCTCCCCGATCCGCAGGAAACCGCGCTGCTTGCCGTCCGGCCCCTCGGCCTGGATCGACATCGGCGGATGGACAAAGTCGGTCCTGATCCCGAAATCGAGCTGCGGACGCGCGTTGAAAATCTGCAATCCGCTCATCAGCAGCAAGGTCAGGCAGAGGACATTGACCCAATGGGTGACGCGCACCACCACGCTGTGCCGTTTGACCAGCGTGGTCGTGGTTCCTCGCTCGTTCTGGGGCACGGCTTGGTGGATCGGAACCACCGCGGGCTGTGACATGCTTGCTCCAATGGTTTAAGCCGGTGTCAAGCGAGATACGCCCCGACCTTGGATGAGGTTACATCGTGAACGACAAACCCGGGGTCGCATCCTCGAGCGCCGCAGCCGTTACCTTTAAGGACATCACGGCCCTGTCCTTCGAGAGCGCCCTGGAGCAGTTGGAGCAGATCGTCCAGCAGCTCGAGAAAGGCAGCGTGCCACTTGAACAGTCTATCGCCATCTACGAACGCGGCGAAGCGCTGAAAAAACACTGCGAGAGCATGCTCCGAAATGCCGAGATGCGCATTGAAAAAATCACGCTTGGCCACGATGGCGCGCCGACCGGGCTGACGCCGCTCGACGTCGAGTGACGACGACAGGACTTTCAGGAAGGACGACCGATGCCCAAGGCCTATATGATTTCCGCCTACCGCAAGATCAGCGATCCCGACAAGGTGGCCGCCTATGCCAAGCTGGCGGCCCCAGCCATCCAGGCGGGTGGCGGCCGCTTCATCGCCCGCGCGCCGGCCTCGAGGGCCATGGAGGGGGGCATCAAGGAGCGGACCGTGATCGTCGAATTCGGCAGCCTCGAGGCCGCGATGGCGATCTATGACGACCCGGCCTATCAGGAGGCCGTCAAAGCGCTGGACGGGGGTGCCGAGCGGGATATGCGGATCGTCGAAGGCGTGAGCTGACGGGCGGCTCGACGAGCCAGCCGGGCCGGCGGCGCAGCGCGGCCCAGAGTTTTAGACTGCTGAGGCCGCCTACGAGCAGGGCTGCCGACAAGGTCAGCGTCGCGAGCGGGTCGCCGATCTGCGACGGAACGAGGGGTTCCGCGCAACCGGGCGCGCGTGGCACGACATCCATCGTTCCACCGACTTTCGGGAAGCTTGTGCCACTGTGGCGCTTGAGCGTGACGCGGCACTCGGCCTGGCCAGGGGGTGTGAATGCCAAGCTCGCGGCCAGGAATTGGCTGCTGCGGCCGTCGTCGACCTGATCGAGGGAGACAATCATGGCAGGCAATTTTTGGTGCGCGGCCACGAAGGCCTGGTCGCGCCATTGCCAAAACCCTTGTCTGGCTTCCCAGATGGCCAGCATGGGGGTCACGATCCCAAAACCGGCGCTGAGTTCGAGAACGAAGGTTTGCGTCGCGGACGGACCGCTCGCGCGGTCCTGCTCCCGTGGCCGGTCTCGAGCCGGTTCGCAATACAGCTCGAGGCACCCCGCGTCGGGCCAAGTTCCCTCGTGGTAAGCCATGTCGCCGACCTCGCGCAGCATCCAGCGAATCAAGTCGGTCGCATCGCACGGGGTGCGATCGACCCCGACACGCGCGAACAGGCCGCGCTTCTCGCGCTCGAAGAGGCGTCTCAGCCTGTCGTTCGCGAGCAGCGATCGGTAGATCAGGAAGACATGCGGTTTGACGTTTTTGGCGTCGTCCGCGAGATCTTCGAGCAGCCGGATGGCATCGAGCTGATCCGCGAAGGACCCCGTGCCACCAAGCGCCTGCCGTCGGCGTTCCGCCTGGGACCGCAGCGTTATGGCGAGGTCGCGGCGGAAAGCGTCGAGGCCGGGGACGGCCGTTTCCTCGTCGCGCCGCGCCGGGGCGAGTTTTTCTCGGGCGATGGGGGAGCGCATTGGGCCTCGCGCTAGAAGGTCAGGCGGAGCGGGGCCGTCGAAAGTTGCACCGAGCCGGGCCGATGGTCGGTTTCGAAATCGGCGAAGCGGATCGCGTCCTGCCGCGTCTTGAACAGGCCGCCCGCCAGCCCGTGGGTCTCGAGCGCCAGCCATTGACCCTGGGGGTCCTGGCCGACGATGAACACCGTCGGGGCGGTACAGGAACCATCCGTGTTGGAGGAAGACTGGGCTCTGGGCATTTGATTTCACCGTCGTTGAACACGACGCTGTTTTCGCCCCTTCCGCCTATCAATTCGAGACGGATTTGGGGGTGCGAATATAAACGGGCCATAAAGGCCGAGGGGAAGCGTCTGCCTGTCGACTTACGCTCGATCGTCATGCGCGGGCTTGTCCCGCGTATCCACGCCGGAGTGCGCTGAACGCGAGAATAGGCCAAAGTCGGACCGCGTGGCTGGCCGGAAAAAGCCCGGTAATGACGAGGGGGCTAAGCGAGACCATCGTAGAGGTCGTCCCAATCCGGATTAAAGTCTAAGATCAGCCGAACCTTCCAGGCCCGCCGCCAGTGTTTCATCGTCTTCTCGCGCTGGATCGCGTCGGTGATGAGTTCGAACCGCTCGTAGAAGACGAGCCGTTTCAGGCCATACTGTTTCGTGAAGCCCTCGATCGACCCTTCGCGATGCTCGTAGACACGGCGCGCCAGAGCGCTGGTCACGCCGATGTACAACGTCCCGTTCGGGCGGTTGGCATGATGTAGACCCAGCCGCCTTTGACCATGGGTGCCCCTTCGCGCGTGTCCCTCGGCAGAAAGCATCAACCGCCTGAAAGGACCAAGTCCAGCCTCCGCCGTCATGCGCGGGCTTGTCCCGCGTATCCGCGCCGGAGTGCGCTTCAGCATTCGGACCAGGGTGACTCCCAACCGCGTGGATGGCCGGGACAAGCCCGGCCATGACGAAGAAGAGCGAGGAGCACTTCGAATCCAATCTCGCTCATACCGTCATGCACGGGCGTGTCGGCGCATGAACAGTAGGGTTACCCGCCCACCCGCGAAAAATCCGCCACGGCGAGCGTGGTCTGGCGCAGGGCGTTCAGGAGACGCAGGCGGTTGAGGCGGAGGCTGGCGTCCTCGGTGTTCACCGTCACCTTGTCGAAAAAGGCATCTACGGGTGGACGAAGGGTGGCGAGCGCCCGCATGGCGGCCTCGAAGTCCTCGCGCGTAAGCGCGGCCGTGGCGTCGGACTGGACGGCGGCAAGCGCGGAGGCCAGCGCCTGCTCCTCGGGCACCTCCAGCAGCGCGGGGTCGTAGGGGGCCTCGAAGGCGCCGGTCCCGTCCTTCTTTTCCTCGGCCCGCAGGATGTTGGCGGCCCGTCTGTGGCCCGCCAAAAGGTTCTTGCCGTCCTCGGTGTCGAGCAGGCGCCCCAGCGCCTCGACGCGACGCACCACCATCAGCAGGTCGTCCTGGCCGGGTAGAGCGAAGACGGCATCGATGAGATCGTGCCGCGCGCCCTTGTCGCGCAGGTAAACCTTTAGGCGGTCGGCGAAGAAGGCGAG
This sequence comes from uncultured Lichenihabitans sp., assembly GCA_964245915.1. Taxonomy (GTDB): domain Bacteria; phylum Pseudomonadota; class Alphaproteobacteria; order Rhizobiales; family Beijerinckiaceae; genus Lichenihabitans. The sequence continues at coordinate 22,766 of CAXTOT010000059.1, forward strand.
GAGGCTATCGGCGACCTGGTTCGCTGTATCGAAGCGCTCTTCGATTTTTTCCTCACTAAGCAACGATGCTTGCGCGTCGGTCCTCGCATTTGCCCTATCTGATGGAGTCAGAATTTCTGACGCAGCTAACAAACTGCTTTGAACCTCAAGATATGTTTTTGCCTGCCTTGCATAAAGCTTAGCAAAGATAAACCACACGGCATTACGAACGCTTAGCCGCAGCCCATTCTCGATCAGGATCCGGATCACCCCCAGCGCAGCCCGCCGCAGCGCGTACGGGTCCTTGCTCCCGGTCGGCTTCTCGTCGATGGCCCAGAAACCAACCAGCGTGTCGAGCTTGTCGGCCAGCGCCACCGCGATCGAGACCGGATCGGTGGGTACCCGGTCGGACGGTCCCTGCGGCTTGTAATGCTCCTCGATGGCGGCCGCGACGCTGGCGTCCTCACCCTGCCGCGTCGCGTAATAGCGGCCCATCAGGCCCTGCAGCTCGGGGAATTCGCCCACCATTTCGGAGACGAGATCGGTCTTGGCCAAAGTCGCGGCGCGCTCGGCTTTGTCGGGATCTGCCCCGACCAGCGGCGCCAATTTGCTCGCCAGGGCCGCGATGCGCTTCACTCGCTCGCCCTGAGTGCCGAGCTTTTCATGGAACACGATGGCGTCGAGCTTGGGCAGTCGTGCATCCAGCGGCACCTTGAGATCCGACTCCCAAAAGAACTTGGCATCCGACAACCGCGCCCGCACCACCCGCTCGTTGCCCGCCACGATCGCGGCCCCGCCGTCGCTCGCCACGATATTGCTGGTCAGCAGCAAGCGGTTCGTCAGCGCGGCCTCGCCCGGCCGCCGAATCACGAAGCATTTTTGGTTGGCCCGGATGGTGGCCCGGATGACTTCGGGGGGAATGTCGAGGAACGCTTCGTCGAAGCTTCCCATCAGCACGACCGGCCATTCGACCAGGCCCGCCACCTCGTTGAGCAGCGCCTCGTCTTCGACGAGTTCGAGCCCCTGCGCGAAGGCAAGATCGCGCGCATCATGCAGGATGATGGATTTGCGGCGCTCGCGATCGAGCACGACGAAAGCCTTGTCGAGCGCGGGCGCGTAATCGTCGAATCGCTTCACCCGGAACGGCTCCGGCGCCATGAATCGGTGTCCGCGTGTGGCATCGCCCGAGGTAATCCCGCCGACCGTGAAGGGCACGATCTCGGGCTCTTCCGTATCGGACGCGAAGCTGCACAGGATGGATTGCAGCGGCCGCACCCAACGCAGCGCGTCGGGCTTGTCCGAACCCTTGCCCCAGCGCATCGATTTCGGCCAGGGAAAGTTCTGGATGACGGCGGGGATGATCTCGGCCAGAACGGCCGTGGTGGCCTGGCCGGGGCGCTGCACCGAGCTGTAAAACGTTGCTGCAGAACCAGATCCGCGAACATCAATCGTGAGGTCGCCGTCCGGTAATTCAATCGTTGTCGCCCCGCCCTCTGGCAGAGTGTCGAAACGACTGTAGCCCTGAGGCGGAATGCCATGACTTCTTAGAAATCCGTGCACAGCCGGCATTGGAGCGGCATACTTTGGTCCCTTGCGCTCCTCCCGTGTGTCCGGCTGGCGCGCCGGCAGTCCAACCACGTGCAAGGCAAGCCGGCGCGGCGTCGAAAAATTCTGCGCGCCCTCGTAGGTCAGGCCGCGGGCCGCCAGCGCATCCGTGACGAGCTTTTGCAGATCGGCTGCCGCCTGCGCCTGCATGCGCGCGGGGATTTCCTCGGAAAAAAGTTCGAGCAGCAGGTCGGGCATCACGTCACGATGTTTGAGGGTGCGCCTTCCTAAAGGCCAGACGCGGACCTGTCACGCATGCGACTGCCAAAAGCGTCGTTAGACTTTTCGGATCGGGCCAGGATAGCGCGCCAGGATGGGATCGGCTGTCAAAAGAAGAAGACCTTCGGCGCTCGCTTGAGCGACGAGAAGGCGGTCGAACGGGTCCTTGTGAATCGGAGGCAGCCCCGCCACCCCCATTGCATGGTCCGCTGTGACGGGCAGATCGAAGTAGCCACTGTCCAGCAGCCCTCGCCTCAACACACGTGGGTCCACCCGGAACTCGGAACGGCCGAGAGCAAATTTGATCGCAACTTCCCACAGGGATGCGACACTGAACATTATCTCGTTTTCGGCATCCTCCAGCAACTCCCGGACACCCGAAGGAAGACTCGGCGAGTCGTCCGCCAACCAGAGAAGCAGATGTGTGTCGGGGAGCAATCTCACTCAGGCTTCCCGTAGAACATCTCGTCGATCTCCTCTCGGCCGATCTCCTTGAAGTTGTCGGGGATGGAGTACATTCCCTTGAGGAAACCAAGCCGGCGGATGGGGGTCTTCTCCGGTGCATCGATCGAAACGACTTTGACCATCGGCTTGCCGGCCTTCGCAATCACAAAAGGCTCACCCTTGGCGGCCTTCTCGATCAGCCTGGAGAGATGCGTCTTGGCCTCGTGAATGTTGTAGACGTCCACCAACTCATCTCCCTCGAACTTAGTCCGTTAAACTTAGTCCGATCTGGTCCCGTTAGCAATCGGAGTGGATGCTCTAAGCGAGCCCGCCCCGCCTCCCGCCGTCTTCAGCCAGGCGGCCCCGCAGGCCTTGGCGAGTTCCCGAACCCGAAAGATGTAGCTCTGGCGCTCGGTCACCGAGATCACGCCGCGGGCGTCGAGCAGGTTGAACAGGTGCGAGGCTTTTATGGTCTGGTCGTAGGCGGGCAGCGCCATCAGGTGGCGCTCGCCCGCGTCACCTGCCGCGAGCAGCGCCTGGGCCTCCCCCTCGGCGTCCTTAAAATGCTGGAACAACAAGGCGGTATCGGCGTGTTCGAAGTTGTAGCGTGAATATTCCTGCTCGGCCTGTTTGAACACGTCGCCATAGGTGATGCGCTCGGCGCCGTCGCGGCCGTTGAAGTTGAGGTCGTAGACGTTTTCGACGCCCTGCACATACATGGCGAGCCGTTCGAGCCCATAGGTGAGCTCGCCCGCGACCGGCGCGCATTCGACTCCCGCGACCTGCTGGAAATAGGTGAACTGGCTCACCTCCATGCCGTCGCACCAGCATTCCCAGCCGAGGCCCCAGGCGCCGAGCGTCGGGCTTTCCCAATCGTCCTCGACGAAGCGGATGTCGTGCAGCTTCAGGTCGATCCCGATGGCGGCGAGCGAACGGAGGTAGAGCTCCTGCAGGTCAGGCGGCGACGGTTTTAGGATCGCCTGGAACTGGTAGTAATGCTGCATCCGGTTGGGGTTTTCGCCGTACCGGCCGTCCTTGGGCCGGCGCGAGGGCTGCACATAGGCGGCGCGCCACGGCAGCGGGCCGAGCGCCCGCAGCGTCGTGGCCGGATGAAAGGTCCCGGCCCCGACCTCCATGTCATAGGGCTGCAGGATCACGCAGCCCTGATCGGCCCAAAAGCTTTGCAGGGTCAGGATCAGGCCCTGGAACGAGCGGGTCGGATCGAGGGTCGTGCCGGCAGTGGCGGCCATGAAGGGTCCGGGCGTAACGATGGATCGAGGCGGCGCGAACCTAGTGGGGCGTCCGCCACGGGTCAACGACAGCGCGAGCCACGCTCGCGGCGAGGATCGGTGGACGCCCGGCGATGGAGCGACCATGATCGCATTGCGTCGGAACCAAGGAGGCAAGCCGGTGAAGCGTGTTGGCACCAGGATACCGTCCCCGGCGCGGCGGGTTTTTTGGGCCCTGACGATCGGCTTCGCGCTTCTCATCGGAGGGTTGGAGGTTCCCGGCTCGACCGTGGCGGCGGAGGGTGCCAGCCAAACCCAAAACGGCCCCAACGCCGCGGCGGGCAAGATGCAGGCCCTCAAGGATTTGCTAGCCGATCCCGATGTCGCGGCAATGCTGGCCCGACGGGAGTCTGAAGGCACCGAGAACGCGGCCCAGACCGCGCCGCCAAAGACGATGGCCGTCACCCTGTCGGACCGCCTCGAGGGGCTTCGTTCGCACCTGCTGGCGCTGGCCGCCAGCGTACCCGAGCTCGGCAGTCAAGCCGTCAAGGTGCGCGGCATGGTGGGTGACACCCTCGAGGAGCGTGGCGGCTGGCCGGTCGCGCTATTCTTCCTTGCGTTCGTGGCCCTGGGGTTCGGGGCCGAATGGCTGTTCCGCTTGGCCATGAGGCCCGCGCAGGCCTGGCTCCTCAAGCTCACGCTGGAGACCGTGAACGAGCGCGTTCGCGCGGTCTTCGCGCGTCTCGTCTATGGCCTCGGCATCGTGGTCAGCTTCGCCCTGGGCAGCGTCGGGGCGTTCCTGCTGTTCGACTGGCCGGCCGTCCTTAAGGAAACCCAGCTCGGCTACCTGATCGCCTTCCTGTCGGTGCGGCTCATCGCGGTGGCGGGTCGCATCCTGCTCGCGCCGGGTGGCGCGCGCTTCCGGGTGGTGCCCATCACCACGGAAGGCGCCCTGTTCCTGTTCAAACGCTGGATCATGCTGGCCATCCTGATCGGCTTCGGCTGGCAGACGGTCAGCATCTTCGGCCGCTTCGGACTATCGCCCCTTTCGAGCGAGCTTTGCGGCGACGCCATCGGGCTCGTTGCCCTGGCGATCGGGCTCGAGACCCTCTGGCGGGCACCACGGATGCGGCTCGTCGAGGCGGGCGAGAACAAGGCGCAAGCTTTCACGCACCGGCATCACTCGGGGCTGCGCATCGCGTTCTCATGCGTGTTGGTGGTGCTCTGGCTGTTGTGGGTGGCCCAGGCCAGCCAGTGGTTCTGGCTGGTCGCCTTCGCGGCGGCCCTGCCCGCCACCATCGTGGTGGCCCGCGACTCGGTCAATCACGTGCTGCGCCCGGCCGGCTCGAGCATTTCGCTCGGCGACGCCAAGACCCTCGACGTGATCGTGTTCGAACGGGGCGTGCGCGGCCTCATCATCGTGGGCGCGGCCGTATTGCTCGGCCAAATCCTGGGCGTCGATTTCACGTCTTTGACGATGCAAGACACCCCGGTCACGCGTCTCATCCGCGGCGCCGTGTCGATCGTGGTCATCGTGCTGGCGGCCGATTTCATCTGGCGCGTCATCAAGGCGCTGGTCGATCGCAGGCTCGCCATCAACATGCTGAGGGGCGAGGCTGCTGGGGACGCCGGCCACGCGGCCCGCCTGCAAACGTTGCTGCCCATCCTCAGCAACCTCCTGCTCGTCACCATCGTGGTGCTCGCCGCCATGATGGCGCTCGCGGCAACCGGGGTCCAGATCGGGCCGCTCATCGCCAGCGCGGGCGTGGTCGGGGTGGCGATCGGGTTCGGGGCGCAAACGCTCGTGAAGGACATCATCAGCGGCATCTTCTACCTGCTCGACGATGCCTTCCGTATCGGCGAATACATTCAGAGCGGCACGTTCAAAGGCACCGTCGAATCCTTCAGCCTGCGCTCCGTCAAGCTGCGCCATCAGCGCGGCGCCCTCTACACCGTGCCGTTCGGCATCCTGGGCGCGGTGCAGAACCAGAGCCGCGACTGGGTGGTGGACAAGATCGTCATGAACGTTCCCTATGGCACCGACCTCGACAAGGTCCGCAAGCTGATCAAGCGAATCGGCGAAACCCTCCTCGAGGATCCGGACTGGGGGTCCGAGATCCTCAACCCGCTCAAGATGCAGGGCGTGGTGCAGTTCGGCGATTTTGCGATCCAGATCCAGACCAAGATGATGACCAAGCCTGGCGACGTTCAATTCATGGCGCGACGGCGTGCCCTCTTGATGATCAACCGTTCTTTCGCCGAGAACGGCATTGGTTTTGCCATGCCCATGGTCCATGTAGCGGGGGAAGCTGGCGGCGCGGCCGCGGCTGCCCAAAAAGCGCTCGAGCTGCTGCGGCCCGTCAAAGCCGAGTAGCGCGCGGATGGGCGTCGCCTGACCCGGCGAATGATCGAGGTGGACCGAATGCTCTTGCGGCTTTTGATTTCGCGAAGGTTCGCGCCGCTGTTCTGGTGCCAGTTCTTTTCGGCCTTCAACGATAATCTCGTCCGTACCATGCTGGCCATGATGATCCTGTTCCGAGTTGGCGAGCAGGGCGCAGGTCCCCTCGTGACGCTTGCGGTCGGGGTGTTCATCTTCCCCTCGCTGTTCCTGTCCGCGGTGGGCGGGGAACTGGCGGACGCCAGCGACAAGGCCGCGGTCGCCCATTGGCTGAAATTTGCCGAACTCGCGGTGCAGGTCCTGGTCGCGGGCGCCTTCTGGTATGGCTCGATCGCCACCTTGTTCGTTGGCTTGTTCCTGCTCGGGGCTTGTGCGGCGCTGTTCAGCCCCATCAAATACGGCATCCTGCCGGATCATCTTTCGACCGAGGAACTCACGGCCGGCAACGCCTTCATCGAAGGCGCGACCTTCATCGCGATCCTCATGGGGCTCGTGGCGGGCGGCATCACCGGGCTGAAGAGCACCCCCGTCTGGCTGGTCGTAACCGAACTCGTTCTCGTGGCGCTCGCCGCCTATGTCTCGACCCTGTTCATCCCCTCGACCAGGGTCGCGGCACCCGGTCTGCGGATCAGGCGCAACGTCCTTAAGTCCACGCTTGTCATGATCCGCGATCTGGGGACCAGCAGGCGCCTGTGGATCGGAGCCCTCGGGGTCAGCTGGTTCTGGCTGAGTGGAGCCGTGACGCTCTCGCTGGTTCCGCTCGTGGTCAAACAACGCATCGGCGGCGGCGTCGAGGTGGAAACCGCCATCAGCGTTTTCTTCGCGATCGGGGTGGGCCTGGGCGCGCTCGCCACGGTCCTGATCTCGCGCGGGCGCATCTACATCAAGCACGTGCCCTTTGCGGCCGCCTTCATGGCGATCTTCCTCGTCGACATCGGCATCGCGACGCTGGCACTGGGGCCCTCGTCGGGCAATATGAGCCTGAACGAGTTCTTACGCAGCTTCCTGGGGCTCCGGATCGCCTTCGATCTCGTCGGCCTCGCGGCGGCCGGCGGCATGTTCTCCGTGCCGCTGTTCGCCGCCGTGCAATCGTGGTCCAGCGAGGATCGCAGGGCCCGGGTCGTGGCGGGCGTCAGCGTGCTGAACGCACTGTTCATGGTGCTGGGCTCGGTGGTCACCGCGGCGCTGCAGTCGAAATACGTCGGCGTGCCCGATCCTGTGCTGCTCATTGCGCTGGGTGCCGCGAACGCCGCGGCCGGGGTCTATTTCTATCGAACCCTGCCGCGCGGTCGTGCTCTTGCCTATAGCACGCCGACCGCCGAGCCGGCGACACCGGAGAGATCGCGGGCCTAAAGGCTCGACCAGCTTTGAGAAGGAACCATTGCCATGCGAGCCGACCAGGACCAGCCCGTCCGCCTCGCCGACTATCGCCCGTCCGACTTCCTGGTCGACACGATCGAACTCGACATCCGGCTCCACCCGACCGCGACCCGTGTGATCGCGACGCTTGCGATCCGACCCAATCCGAAGGGTCGTGCCGACGCGCCCCTGGTGCTGAGCGGCGACGGCCTCGTGCCGGTCGCGGTTGAGCTCGACAATGCGGTGCTGGATCTAGCCAGCGGCTTCGCGCAAGCGGATCAGCTCACGATCGAGACCCCGCCGCGGCGCGCCTTCACGCTGAAAGTCGAGACCCTGCTGGACCCCACGGCCAACACCCGCCTCATGGGCCTCTACCGGTCGGGATCCGCCTATTGCACCCAGTGCGAGGCCGAAGGCTTTCGCCGCATCACCTATGCGCTCGACCGGCCGGATGTTTTGTCGGTGTTCACGACGCGCATCGAAGCCTCGCGAGAGGAGGCGCCCGTTCTGCTCGGCAACGGCAACCCGGTCTTCCAGGGGCCGGTCGCGGGCACCGACCGTCATTGCGCGGTCTGGCACGATCCCCATCCCAAGCCCAGCTATCTGTTCGCGCTGGTGGGCGGTGATCTCGGCTCGATCCACGACAGCTTCGTCACCAGCGAAGGCCGCGCTGTGGCGCTCGGCATTTATGTCGAGCCCGGCAAGGAGCCCTACGCCGCCTACGCGATGGATGCGCTGAAACGCTCCATGCGATGGGACGAGACCGCGTTCGGGCGCGCCTATGACCTCGACGTGTTCAACATCGTGGCGGTGTCCGACTTCAACATGGGCGCGATGGAGAACAAGGGCCTCAACGTCTTCAACGACAAATACATCCTGGCCTCACCCCAGACCGCGACGGACACGGATTACGCCGGGATCGAGACGGTCGTGGCCCATGAATATTTCCACAATTGGACCGGCAACCGCATCACCTGCCGCGACTGGTTCCAGCTCTGCCTCAAGGAAGGCCTCACGGTGTTCCGGGACCAGGAGTTCGGGGCTGACCAACGCTCGCGCGCCGTCAAGCGCATCGCCGACGTTCGCACCTTGCGGGCCCGGCAATTTCCGGAAGATGCGGGCCCCCTGGCCCATAGTGTGCGCCCCGTGGTGTATCGCGAGATTAACAATTTTTACACCGCGACCATCTACGAGAAGGGCGCCGAGATCATCCGCATGCTGCGCGGCCTGATCGGTCACGAGGCTTTCTCGGGCGGCATGACGCTCTACTTCGACCGCTATGACGGCACGGCCGCCACGATCGAGGAATTCGTCGGCTGCTTCGCCGAAGCGTCCGGGCGCGATCTCACCCACTTCATGGTCTGGTACGATCAGGCCGGCACCCCGGAAGTGACGGCAGATCTGTCGCGTCAAGACGACGACCGCACGCTCGTGCTCGATCTGCGGCAGCTGGCAAAGCCGACTGCCGGCCAGCCCACCAAGCAGCCCCTGGTTCTGCCGCTTGCGCTCGGACTCGTGGGGCGCGACGGCAGAGAAGTCGCCTTGTCGGAGATCGCGATCGACGGGATGTCGGCCGACGAAATCGCCAGGGCATCGGTCGAATTCGACACCGAGGGCCGACGGATCGTCTTCAAGGACCTGCCCGACTTCTGTGCGCCCTCGCTGTTCCGCGGCTTCTCGGCACCGGTTCGGCTCACCTCGAATTTAACCGAGGATGACCGCCTGATCCTGCTGGCGCACGACAGCGACGGCTTCAATCGGTGGGAGGCGGCGCAGACCGCGGTCTCGCGTCACCTTTTCAAAATGCTGGGCCGCGGCGGGGAGCCGGTCGGCAGCCTGCCCGACAACAACCTGCTGGCGGCGCTTTCGTCGGCGCTGGGAAGCGCCGAGGCGGATCCCGCCTTCACGGCCCAGGTCTTGAACCTGCCCAGCGAGGCCGATATCGCGCGCGACATCGCCCATGACGTCGATCCGGATGCGATCCGCCACGCTCGCGAAAGCCTGCGCCGCAACATCGGGGCCGGGCTGTACGGCCAGATGGCCGCGCTCTACGCTGACCTTTCGAGCCCAGTGTCCTACAGTCCGGATGCCGCAAGCTCCGGCAAGCGCGCCCTGCGCACTGCTCTTCTGAGCTTCCTGGCGGTGGCGGACCGCGACCAGGGCGAGCGCCTATGCGTGGCCCAGTTCGAGGCGGCCGACAACATGACGGATAGGCTGGCGGCGCTCGGCGTCATGTGCACCCTGCCCGGCCCTGCCCGGGACGCCATGCTGGACCGATTCCACGACCTGTTCGAGCACGACGCCCTGGTGATCGACAAGTGGCTCGCGGTTCAAGCCAGCATTGCCGAAGACGAGACCCTGGAGCGCGTCCGTGGCTTGATGAGCCATCCGGCTTTTTCCATGGCCAATCCCAACCGCGTCTATTCCCTGATCGGGTCTTTCTCAGGGAACCCGACCCAGTTCAACCGGCTTGACGGCCATGGCTACGGGCTCATCGTCGAAGTGGTTCTGGCGCTCGACGGCAAGAACCCGCAGGTCGCGGCCCGCCTCCTCAATGCGTTCCGGTCCTGGCGCATGATGGAGCCGAAGCGGCGCGAGCGGGCCGAAGCGGCGCTACGCCGCGTCGCCACGGCGCCCGCGCTGTCCCCAGACGTCAAGGACATCGTTGACCGCTGCCTCGCCTAGAGCGTGACCGCTTTAGCGAATCTTCTCCGGATTGTGAAATCGCTTTCCCGGTTGTTCGCCGGTCGCACGGGTCATTGTCAGCAACGCTGAAGAAGACCCGGTGGTGGCCCGAGAGGCTCCAGGAAGGCCCCGCAACATCGGCCCTTGTTGCGAGAAGGCGAAAATGCGGCGAAATCTGAACAAAAGGCTAATATTTGATGGACTTTGTCTCTGGACAGGATTCTGATCAGGGTGATTCGGGGCGATGCGGCACATTCCCCGAGTCGAACCTAAGCGCCACCTGCATCCGCGGCGGCGTCGAAGACGAGGGGGCACCTCATGGCTCGCGCCAATGCGGCCAGCGACATCGCACGCGCGGGGTCGCTGCAAGGACTTGCGCGTGCGTTGGCTCAGCCGTCCCACTTGCGGACGGCCGAATACGACTGGATTTTGCGGCGCATCGTTCCGGTTATGGTGGCGTGTTTTCTGGCGATCCTGGTCGTCGGAGCATTCTTCCAGGCAACCCAAGCACGTGACCGGGCCCTGAACGACGCCGTTGGTGACATCGAGCTTGTCAGCGCGGCCGTTGCGACACAACTCAACGATTCGATTACCCACAGCGAAAATGGCTCGGTGCTCGAAACCCTGTTGAAGCGCCTGCCCAGCCGGGCCCTCACGGCGGGACGGCAGATCATCGTATCGGACGCGGCCGGCTACATCGTCGGGGTGTTGCCACCCGAACCCGACCTCGTCAATCGGCCCGCCAGGCAGACCCTGTTCGATCGCCTCGGCCCCGCTCAGCCCTTGACGACCTTCAACGAAAAGGCCGGCGTCCTTCGCATCACCCTGGCCGATGGTCAGGATGCCTTCGCGGCCGTTCGGGCCCTCAACGCTCCCTTCGGTCAGATTGCGGTCCTGCATCCCGTGCCGAGCCTGCTGGCTGAATGGCGGTCGGCCACCTTCCGATCCAGCCTGCTCCTGTTTGCCACCGTCCTCGTCATCGCGGCGGTGGCCTGGGCCTATTTCTGGCAGACCGGTCGCGCCACGACGGCCGACACCCTGCACGCCAGGGTGCACGGGCGGATCGACACGGCGCTCAACCGGGGCCGCTGCGGCTTGTGGGACTGGGATCTGGCGCGCGGGCGCGTCTACTGGTCGGAATCCATGTATGCCATGCTGGGCATGCAGGCCTCGTCCGAGTTCGTCTCGTTCGGCGACATCAACGCCCTGGTTCATCCGCAGGACGAGGATCTATCGAGCCTGGCCGAACAGCTTGCCGGCTCGAAAGTGACCGCCATCGATCACGTGTTCCGCTTGCGCAACGTCGTCGGGCGCTGGGTATGGCTGCGCGTGCGGGCCGAACTGCTCCAAGAGTCGGCCACGGGAGAGCATTATCTCGTCGGGATAGCGGTCGACATCACGGACGAAAAGCTGCTG
>CAXTOT010000060.1:0-32888 GCA_964245915.1 uncultured Lichenihabitans sp.
ACGACGGCGTCGTCGGCCCAGGAGCCTTCCCAGAGTTTGTAGACGACCTCCATATAATCCTCAGCTGCGGCGTAGCGGTCGTCGTGGCCGCGCTGGCTCGCCTGGCCCGAGCCGCGCGCCGCGCTGTCGAGATAGCCCGTAACGACGTTCCAGCCGATCCGCCCTTCGGTGAGATGGTCGAGCGTCGACATGCGGCGCGCGAAGGGCAAGGGCGGCTCGTAGGACAGCGTCACGGTCACGCCAAAACCCAGATGCTCGGTGGCGGCCGCCATGGCGGGAACCAGCAGCAGCGGATCGTTGACGGGCACCTGCGCCGCATGGGCAAGCGCCGCGTCCGGATTGCCGCCATAGACGTCGTAGACGCCCAGCACGTCGGCGAGGAACAGGCCATCGAACAGCCCGCGCTCCAGCGTCTGCGCCAAGGCTATCCAGGGTTTTAGGCTGCGGTAATCCCGCGAGCGGTCGCGCGGGTGCCGCCACAACCCAGGCGACTGGTGGCCGACGCAATTCATCTCGAAGGCGTTGAGCCGGATGGTCTTGCTCATCGGGCTCGCCTCAGATCGCGCCGTGGCGGGGCGGCTTGATGCCGTTGAGCCAGTAGTCGCCGATGAACTTGTATTTCCAGCGCACCGGATCGTGCACCGTGTGGGTGCGGGCGTTGCGCCAGTAGCGATCGAGATCATACGCCGCGAGCGTCGCGCTGGAGCCGCCGAGTTCGATCAGCTTGGAGGACACGAAGAGAGCTGATTCGGTCGTGGCCACCTTGGCTTCCGCGACGGCGACCGATGCGGCCGCGACGGTATCGTCCGTTGGGTCATCGGTGGCAGCGTCGACGAAGCGTCCAGCCCGATCGAGCAGCGCGCCCGAGGCGTCGGTCCGGATCTTCATCTCGCCCGCAATGGCGATCACGTAGGGGTCGAGGTTCGCCTTTTCGACGCCGCTGTCCCGGGTGGGTCGGCTGACGTTGCGGACGAAGCGGACGGTTTCGGCGAGCGCCGCCTCGGCGATGCCCTGCTCCACGGCGGCGTGCATCAGCTGCGCGAACGGCCCCATCGGGGTCGGCTGCTCGAATACCGCCGCAAAATCGAACACGCAAAACGGATGGACTGGCACGTCCTCGAGGATCGTGCTGCCGGAGCCGGTGATGCGCTGGCCGAACCCCGTCCAATCGTCCACCACGGTGACGCCCGGCGTATTGCGCGGCACGAAGGCCAGCGTGCTGCGGTCGTCGTCGTCGTTGGCCACCACCGCGATCCAGTGCGCGAACAGCACGCCGGTCGAGTAGAATTTGCGGCCGTTCAGCCGGTGGCCGTCGCCTGTTCGCGACAGGCGCGTGGCATGGTCGTGCGCGGTCTTGGTGCCCTTCTCGGAGAGGGCGTTGAAGAACCGCTCGCCGGCGAGCACGCGCGCGTAGAAGAAGCGCTTCTGCTCCTCAGTGCCCTGCAGCCGCAGCGCCTCCAGCATGAAGAAATGGTTTTGGGGGATCTGGCCGATCGATGCGTCGGCGCCGCTGAGCAGCGTGATGACCCGTGCCACCGTTCCGGCCGCGACGCCCGCGCCGCCATAGAGGTTCGGCACCGTGATGGCGAGGAGACCGGCATCCGACAGCAGCTCCAACTCGTCGGCTGGCAGGATGCGCTCGCGATCCCGCCGGGCGGCTCCTTCTGCCAGCCTGGCGGAAAGCTCCGTCGCGACCGCGAGCGCCTCCGCATCGTCACGGATGATGTGGGCGACAGGCGTGCGAAGCGGCGGCGCCTCAAATGTTACGTCGGGCTCGCGCCGACGGGACAGAACGGCAGTCATGTCACGATCCTCGATCATTGGGCTGCGCTGAAAGGGACGTCAGCTCCAGGCATGGCGCGGCGGGGCGACGTCGTTTAACAGGTGGTTGCCGATGTGGAAGTATTTCCAGCGCACCGGGTCGTGCAGCGTGTGGGTGCGGGCGTTGCGCCAGTAGCGGTCGAGGTTGTAGCGCCCGAGCGTCGAGCGCGTGCCGGCGAGTTCGTGCAGCTTGGTGGCCGCGAGCAGCGCGATCTCGGTGGTGAGAACCTTGGCTTCGGCGACCCTTATCGTGGCCTCGGCCAGCGCGGCGTCGGTCGGCCGCTCCCGGATGGCGTCGATGGCGTGGCCGGCCCGCTCCAGCAGGGCCTCGGCCCCGTGGAGCCGGATCTCGAGATCGCCGATGTCGCGGATCGTGAATAAGTCCTCATAGGCGTGGTCCTGGCCACTGTCGATCCAGGGCCGGCTGTCCTGCCGCACGAAGCGGATCGTCTCGGCGATCGCGCCCCGCGCGATGCCGGCATCCACGGCCGCCTGGATGATCTGCGACACGCAGCCGTTCGATGAGGCCTGCTCGCCGCCCTTGTAGGCCGGGATCACGGCTTCGGGCCCGACATAGACATTGTCGACCCGCACGCTCCCGCTCGCCGTGGTGCGCTGCCCGAAGCTCGACCAGTCGTCGGTGATGGTCAGCCCCGGCGCGCCGCGCTCCGCGATGGCGAGATGCATGTGGCCCTCGGCGTCGAGCGCCCCGATATGGTGGTAGTGGGCGAACAGCGCGCCAGTGGCGTAGAACTTCTCGCCGTTGATCCGGAACCCGTCGCCGTCCGGTGTCAGCCGGGTCTGGAAGTCGCCGACGTGGCGGCCCTTGGCTTCCGAAAAGGCGTTGCCGAGACGGTAGCCTTGCAAGACCCGCCCGAACCACAGCCGTTTCTGCGCCTCACTGCCCGTGACCCGGATCACGTCGAGCGCCGCGAGATGGTTTTGCGGGATCTGGCCGATCGAGGGATCGGCCGCCGAGATGATGGCGATCACTTCGGCGAGCGTGGCGAAGGACACTTCCGCTCCGCCATAGCCCCTGGGGATGGTGATGCCCCAGAGGCCCGAGCCCGAAAAGCGGTCGAGTTCGGAAGCGGGCAGACGCCGCTCGCGGTCCCGCTCGGCCGCCTCGGCTGCGAAGTCGGCCGCCAGGGAATGGGCGACCGCGAGGGCCTCGGCGTCGGAGCCGATGCGGTGGGCGTCGGGATGCAGGTCGAAGACCGGCGGCTCGCCGCGTTCGTGGCTCATCGGATGCTCTCCCAAACTTGCAGGTCGTCGGCTCGGCCACGATCGGCGGGCAGGGCGGCCAGCCGTTCCAGTGCCGCCACCACGTCGTCCGGATCGGCCCGGCGGGTGAAGTCGGGGTCGACATGCGCCCAGGTCACGCGGCAGCAAGCCGCCAGCACATAGGTCGCTGGGATCGCAAGCTCGTGGCTCTCGTCTCCGTTATACGCGGGCAGATCGATGCCGATCTCCCGGTACAACGGGCGAAGCGCGTGCGGCAGCGCCGCGACGAGACCCAGGCTCTTGGCAAAACGATTGCCATCGTCGACGGTGACCGAGAACCGCACGGCGTTGCTCCGGGCCGTCTTGAAGGCCTGGTCCGGCCGTTCCGGCGTGACCGCGATCAGCGTGCCGCCCGCGGCCTCGATCCGGGGCAGCGCCTCCGTATAGGCCCGCAGCGTCGTGTTGCAGTAGGGGCACCAGCCGCCGCGGGTGAAGACCAGCACGACGGGCCGGCCGGCCGCGAGCTCGGCGAGATCGACCGGCAGATCGTCTATGGTCGTCAGGATGGGGAGGGCGATCAGGCCGCCGACCCCCACCGCCAAGTCGGCAAGACCCGTGGCGCGCAGATCGGCGATTGAGCGCTCGATCGCCTCGAAGGCTCCCGTCGGCAGAGAGTCTTGGAGAGTGGCTTTTGTGCGGTCCAGCGTCGAGGCAAGCGACATCGAGTGCTCCGGATAAACGCCGCAGAATGACGAAGGCGCTTCGTCATGCGGGCGAGCCCAAGGAGAGCAGACCTCGACAGGAAAGTCTACCAGTTATATAGACTATTGACACGGTCAGACAAAACGTCCGACAGTCCCTTTGCGATGCGCCCCTTTTGCGATGCGCCGCCGCATCCGACGGGAGATCATGATGTCCCAGATCAGCGACGAACTGCTACAGGCCAACGACGCCTACGCGACTGGCTTCGGGAGCAAGGCGGACTTGGCGTTACCGCCCGCCCGCCAGTTCGCCATCCTGACCTGCATGGATGCGCGGCTCGATCCGGCGAAATACGCCGGCCTCTCGGAAGGTGACGCCCACGTCATCCGCAACGCGGGCGGCCGGGCGACGGACGACGCCGTCCGGTCGCTGGTGATCTCCCACAAGCTGCTCGGCACGAACGAGTGGTTCGTGATCCACCACACCAATTGCGGAATGGAGTTGTTCTCCGACACGGTCATCGGCGACCTGCTGGAGGACGACCTGGGCACCGCATCGTTCGATGGGACGGCATGGTCGAACCCCAAGCACGAGGGCGGCGGTTCGACGGGTCACTACCTCAAGTGGCACACCATCACCGACCAGGCCGATAGCGTCGTGCAGGACGTCCGGCGCATCCACGAGCACCCGCTCGTCCCCAAGACCATCCCCATCCACGGCTACATCTACGACGTGAAGACCGGGCGACTGCGCGCCGTGGCCGGCGCGACGAAGGGCGGAGCTGCGCGATGACGACAGAGAGCCTCCCCATCCTCGACATCGGGCGCTTCGATCGCGGCGGCGAGGCCCGGACGCGATTCCTAACCGAGCTGCGGGCAGCCGCGCGTGGGCCGGGGTTCTTCTACCTGACGGGGCATGGCGTCGCGCCCGAGCTGATCGCCAGCATGCGCCGGCTCTCGAAACAGTTCTTCGCGTTGCCGGACGCCGATAAGCTGGCGATCGCCATGGTCAACTCCCCGCATTTCCGAGGCTACAACCGCGCGGGGCTCGAACACACGCGCGGCAAGCCGGACTGGCGCGAGCAGATCGACATCGGCCCCGAGCTGCAGGTGGCTCACATCGACGCAGATGCGCCGGCCTGGACGCGGCTGCAGGGGCCGAACCAGTGGCCGGGGGCCTTGCCGGCGCTGCGGCCCGTGGTGCTGGAGTACCAACAGGCGGTCACGGCCCTGGCCATCCTGGTGCTGCGTGCTTTTGCGGCTGCGCTCGACCAGCCCGAGGACGTGTTCGAGCCGATCTACACCCCCGAAGCCCACCAGTTGCTCAAGATCATCCGATATCCGGGCCGCTCCGACGAGGACCGGCAGGGCGTCGGCGCCCACATGGATTCGGGCTTCGTCACGGTGCTGCTGCAGGACGAGCAGGCCGGGTTGCAGGTGCAGGGCGAGGACGGCTGGATCGACGCGCCACCGATCGAAGGCACCTTTGTGATCAACATCGGCGAAATCCTCGAACTCGCCTCAAACGGCTTCCTCAAGGCCAACGTCCATCGCGTGGTCTCGCCGGCGGGCTCCGCCGAACGGCTCTCGATCCCCTTCTTCCTCGGGGCGCGCCTCGACGCCACGGTGCCGGTACTCGATCTTCCGCCCGACCTCGCCGCCCAGGCTGGCGGCCTGACGCAGGACACGCTCAATCCGCTCTTCCATGAGGTCGGGCGAAACTACCTCAAGGGGCGCCTGCGCTCGCACCCCGACGTCGCCCAGCGCCACCATGCCGACCTGCTCGACCCCGCGCCGGTCCCGTGTACCGGCGGCGCGCAGCCGATCATGGCCGCCGCCTAACCGCCTCCACGCTCTTCACTAGCCATCGACGACACGCGCGTTCCGCGCCACAGGAGTCCTTTGCCATGACCACGGACAGCAAGCATTTCGAGACCCTCGCGCTGCACGGCGGCGCCTACCGGGTGGATCCGGCTACCGGCGCCGTCGCGGTGCCGATCTACCAGACGACCTCGTTCCAGTTCCAGGACACGGCGCATGCCTCGCGCCTCTTCGCGCTGGAGGAACTCGGTCCCATCTACACCCGGATCGCCAACCCGACGCAGGACGCCTTTGAGCAGCGCATCGCGGCCATTGAGGGCGGCGCGGCCGCGCTCGCCCTGGCCTCCGGACAGGCCGCCTCGGCCTTCGCGGTGCTCACGCTAGCGCAGTCTGGCGACAATATCGTGAGCTCCACCGACCTCTACGGCGGCACCTGGGCACTGTTCGCCCACACTCTAAAACAATTCGGCATCGAGGCGCGCTTCGTCGATCCGGCAGATCCGGAGAATTTCCGGAGAGCCACGGACGACAAGACCCGCGCCTATTACGCCGAGACGTTGCCCAACCCTAAGCTCCAGGTTTTCCCGATCCGGGAAGTGGCCGACATCGGCCGATCGCTTGGCGTGCCGCTCATCGTCGACAACACCGCCTCCCCCCTCATCGCCCGGCCGCTGGAGCACGGGGCCGCAGTCGTGGTCTACTCGACCACCAAATATATCGGCGGGCATGGCACCTCGATCGGCGTCGTCATCGTTGACGGCGGCAATTTCCCCTGGGAGCAGCATGCGGCCCGCTTCCCGCTGCTGAGCGAGCCGGACCCGGCCTACAATGGCGCGATCTGGCTCGAGGCCGCCAAGCCGCTCGGCCCCATCGCGTTCCTGCTGCGGGCACGGGTGAAACTGCTGCGCGATATCGGCGCGGCGGTCGCCCCGTTCAACGCCTTCCAGTTCATCCAGGGCCTCGAAACCCTGCCGCTGCGGCTACGCCAGCACAACGAGAACGCCGTCAAGGTGGCGGACTTTTTGGCTCAGCATCCCGACGTCAGTAGGGTGATCTTCCCCGGCCTGCAGGAGGGCGAAGCCCGCCGAAGAGCCGACGCCGTTCTGAAGGGCGGCTATGGCGGCCTCGTCGGCTTCGAGCTGAAGGGAGGGGTCGAGGCCGGACGCGCCTTCATCGACGCGTTGAAGCTGTTCCACCATGTCGCCAACATCGGGGATGCGCGCTCGCTCGCCATCCACCCGGCCTCGACCACGCACAGCCAGCTCACCCCCGAGGACCAGCTGCTGACCGGGGTCACGCCCGGCTACGTCCGCCTGTCGGTCGGTATCGAGCATCCCGACGACATCATCGGCGATCTGCGGCAGGCCCTCGACGCCGCCCGGTCGTCGACCCGACCCCAACCCGCCCTGAAGGCGGCCTGAGCTTCTTCCCCGGAGAGGAGCGAGGGAGCGGGTCTTCTCCCGCCCGCCACCCTCCAGCGCAGCCTCCCTCCGGGGAAGGACAAGACACGGCAATCCACCCATCCCGCCTTCAAGGAGAAACCATGATCAGCCAGTCTGCACCTCTGTCGAGACGCACGCTCCTAAAGACCGCCGGCGCGGTCGGCGCCACGGCCTCGCTCGCCGCCGCGGTCGGGCCCAAAATCTTCTCCCCGGCGGTCGCCGGTCCAGCCCCAAAAGTGCGCCTCGCCTGGACGGAGGTCGCGGCCTGCCACTCGCCGCTCGCCTTCGGGGTCGCCAAAGGTTTCTACACCCGGCAGAATGTCGACGTTGAGCTGTTCTACCAGGGCGCCAGCGGGCAGACGCTGATCCAGGCGCTCGCCACCAACAAGGCCGATGTCGGCGCCGGCCTCGTGCTCGACTGGCTGAAGCCGCTGGAACAGGGATTCGACGTCAAACTCTTCGTCGGCTCGCACGGCGGCTGTCAGCGGCTGATGGCCTCAAAAGCCTCCGGCATCACCAACCTGTCACAGATCAAGGGCAAGCGCATCGCCACCTGGGAGGCGGGCTCGCCGCCGAAGGTCGCCTTCTCGGTTACCCTGGCTAAGGCGGGGCTCGACCCGGAGCAGGATGTCGAATGGGTCTATGTTCCGTTCGATCTCGTCGGCGAGGCGATCAAGCGCGGCGACGCCGATCTTGGCGCCCACATGGATCCATGGGCCTACAGCCTTCGCAAAAATTATGACCTCGTCCAGATCGCCGACACACAAACGGGCGTCTACCAAGGCCGCGTCTGCTGCGTGATCGGCGCCAATGGGCCGTTCCTCAAGGCCAACAAGGATGCGGTGCGCCGGATCGCGGCCGCCAATCTCGAGATCCACGACTACACGGCGGCCCATCCGGACGAGGTGGCGCAGTGGTACTTCGACAATCTCAAGCCCGGCATGCCGGTAGAGGATCTGCGCGACGACCTCGCCTCCATGGTGTTCCACAACCATCCGGTCGGCAAGGCGCTGACCGACCAGATCCAGGTCTCGATCGAGGACCTGAAGCTGACCAAGGTCATCGATCCCTCGACGGATGCGGCGGACCTCGCCAAACACGTCACCATCGACATCCGGGCCTAGGCGCACGGGCGGGGGATCGATCATGACGGATGCCATCCGCACGGCGCCGACGCTGTCCGTCGCACGACGCCAAACAGCGGCGGTCTGGACCACGGGCTTGGTCGCGGCCGTGGCCTGCGCGATCGCCGCCGTAATCACGGTGGCGCTGCCCGACGTGGTGAAGTGGGGCAGCACGGCGCTGTTCGCCGGGCTTGTCGGCGCCGGTGCGGTGCTGCTCGCCGCCCTCTCGCCGGCCGTGCATCGGCTGGGGCGGACCGGACGGACGCTGGTTCACTACGGCCCCTGGTTCGTGGCGCTGGGCGTCTGGTTCGCGCTGTGGGAGTTGACCACCGCCAAGCTCGGCTGGCTGCCAAAACCGTTTTTCTCGCCGCCCCAGGGCCTGCTCAACGTCTACGTGGTCGACTGGTCGCGCCTGCTCACCTGCATCGCTTATACGCTGCGGCTGTGGGCGCTCGGTTTCGGCTTGGGGGTCGCGGTGGGCTATGGGCTCGGCGTCGCGCTCGGCTGGTCGAAGGCCGTGAGCTATTGGGGCATGCCGATCCTCAAGCTGATTGGTCCAGTGCCCGGGACCGCCTGGATTCCTTGCACGTTCTTCTTCTTCCCGACCACCTTCGGGGCCAGCATCTTCATCGTGGCGCTAGCGGCCGGCATTCCGGTCGCGATCCTCACAGCGGCGGGCGTCGCTTCGGTCGATCGCGCCTATTACGACGTCAGCCGCGTGCTTGGTGCCGGCTCCTGGTACCAGATCAGCCGCGTCGCGGTGCCGGCATCGATGCCGCACACCTTCGTGGGCTTGTTCATGGGCCTCTACACCTCCTTCGCCGTGATGGTGGTGGCCGAGATGCTCGGGGCGAAATACGGGCTCGGCTGGTACATCCAGTTCCAGACGTCCTACTCGGCCTACGCCAACGTCTACGCGGCCCTGATCATCATGGCGCTGCTGTGTTCCGGCATCGTGCGGCTGCTGTTCGCTGGGCGCGACCACCTCCTCCAATGGCAGAAGGGTTTCCTGTGATGTCCCTCACCGGATCGACGCCGCCTGCCGCGACCGCCACGCCCTCCGGCGCGATGTCCCTCGACATGTACAACATCGACTATGCTTACCCGTTGCGCGAGGGCCAGTTGCTGGTGCTCGACGACGTGACGCTCCGCTGCCCCGCCGGCTCGTTCACGGCGCTGATCGGCCCTTCGGGCTGCGGGAAGTCGACCCTGCTGCGCCTCGCGGCGGGCCTCGACCATCCGACCTCCGGGGCGGTCCAGGCCGGCGGCGAACCGGTGCACAGGCCGCACCACTCGCGCACCCTGATGTTCCAGGATGCGACGCTGTTCCCCTGGCGGTCGGTGTGGAAGAACGTTGCCACCGGGCTTGAGGCGCGTGGCCAATTGCGCGGGCAGACCGACAAGGTGGATGCGGCGCTGGCGCGGGTCCAGCTCCAGGAATTCGCGGACGCCTACCCGCACCAGCTTTCGGGCGGCATGGCGCAGCGGGCCGCCCTGGCCCGGGCGCTGGTCAACGAGCCCGCGATGCTGCTGCTCGACGAACCCCTGGGCAAGCTCGACTCGCTCACCCGCATGACACTGCAGGACGAGCTGGCGACGCTATGGATCCGGCTCGGATTCACGGCGCTTCTCGTCACGCACGACATCGAGGAGGCCCTGCTGCTCGCGAGCCGGGTGATCGTGTTCAGCGACCGGCCAGCGCGCATCAAGGCCGAAATCGCGGTCGAGAAGCCCTATCCGCGTCGCCGCGACGATCCCGACCTGATCGCACTGCGCGGGACGGTCCTGAAGGCGCTCGGCCTTGGCGGCCGCGCATGAGGGCCGCGCGACACATTCCCGGCTTTCTGCTCGCGGCCGGGGGTACGACCGTGGTGGCGGCGCTTGCCTGGTGGAGTCTCACCTTCTGGCCGACGGTCAGCAACGACTATCTCTCGGTGACGGAGGCCGGCCGCTGCCTCGTCGTGGATTCCAGTCTCTGCCGGCTGGCCACCTCACTCTGCGGCGCCCGGCATGCCCTGCTGGTGGCGGCCTACTCGCCCGTCGTGTTGTGGTCCGGCGCGGCGGCGGCGTTCTGCGGGCTTTGGACGCCCGTCCACGCCGGCCCGGCGCGATAACGTGCAGAGGGCGGATCGCTTGAAAGCACTGATGGACCGTCTCGGCGACCTCGCGGGTCGCTCATCGACCCTGGCGGCTTCCTCCGTGGGGGGTCGGATCTCGCCATGATCGGCTCGTCCTTCGAAATCGACCTTATCGAGCGGGACGAGGACCTCCAAAAGCTCTTGCCGGACTGGTGGGGCTTGTGGAGCCGCGTCCCGAACGCCACACCTTTCGCCTCGCAAGCTGGCTGCTGCCCTGGTGGCGCACCTTCCGCCCGGGGCTTCTTCAGTCCATCGCGGTGCGACAGCACGGACGCCTCGTCGGCTTGTCGCTGGGCTACATCGAGGATGGCCCATGGGGACGACGGTTGCTGCCGCTCGGGATCGGGGTCAGCGACTACCTCGATGTCCTGGTGGATCCCACGGTCGAGACCGTGGGCGAATTGCTCGTCGCGGAAACCCTAAAACTATCCGACAGGTGGGACAGCTGGGAGCTCGAGGAGCTCATGCCTGGGGCCGCTGGCCTGACCCTTCCGTTCCAGGAAGGCGGCGCGGAACCCCGGCCACAATCAGCCTGTCCGGTTCTCCCTCTCCCCTTGTTGACGCAATGGCCGAACACGCAGGCCTACCGCCGGTGGCGCCGATCCTGGAACCGGCTCGGACGGCATGAGAATGTCAGGATCGTCGGTGCCACGGCCGCCAACGTTCATGGCTTGCTGGACGATCTCATCGCGCTTCACGGCCGGCGCTGGGCCGAGGCGGGGCAAAGCGGCGTGCTGGATAGTGCCGAGATCCAGAGCTTTCATGGCGAGGCCGTACCGCGCCTCCTGGATGCCGGCCTACTGCAGTTCTTCGGCCTGCAAATCGATGGCAGGACGGTGGGGGCCTACTACGGGCTTCTGCATCGGCATCGTGCCTTCGGCTACCTGAGCGGCTACGATCCCGACTGGCGCTTCGAGAGTCCGGGGGCGGCCCTGCTCGGGCATGCGATCCGGCAGGCGGTGATGCAGGACTGTACCGAATACCATTTCCTGCGCGGCCAGGAGACCTACAAATATGCCTGGGGCGCGAGCGACCGCTGGAACCTTGCGCGAACGATCCGGTCGTCGGTCGCTGCGGGCCATCAGCCAACCGCGGCCGTTCGTTGCTCGGAATCCCGGTCGGCTTAGCCGGACGGCTTTTCGGCCCGCCGCAGGGTGGCTTGTGTGATGCTGCTGTGGGGCGGGACGCTCTGGGTGAGCCAGACGTTGCCGCCGATCACGGAGCCTGCGCCGATCGTGACGCGCCCCAGCACCGTAGCGCCGGCGTAGATCACGACGTCGTCTTCGACGATGGGGTGGCGACTCTCGCCCTTGATCAGGACGCCGTTCTCGTCGGCCTGGAAGCTTTTGGCGCCCAGCGTCACGGCCTGGTACAGACGGGCCCGGTTTCCGATCACGGCGGTCTCGCCGATCACGATGCCGGTGCCGTGGTCGATGAAGAAGCTTTCGCCGATCGAGGCACCGGGATGGATGTCGATTGCGGTCTTGGAATGGGCGATCTGCGAGATCAGGCGGGCCAGCAGCGTCGCCCCGAGCAGGTAGAGCGCGCGTCCGAGCCGGTAGTAGCGGATTGCGATCAGGCCGGGATAGGCCAGCATGATTTCAGGAAAGCTCTTGGCCGCGGGGTCGCCGGCATACGCGGCCAGGAGGTCGCCGACGAGTTGAGCTCGGATGCCAGGAAGCTGCCGGGCGAAGCGGGCCACGATGTCCGCGGCCTTGCGGTCCACGCCGGCAGCCGTCAGCCCGTCATGATCGATCGAACTCAGGAGGTCGCGCCGTACCTGATCTTCCAGCAGGCTCAGCGCCTCGATCAGCGCCGTCTCGACAAAACCGTCGATCGATTGCAGCGTCAGTTCGGCCTGCCCGTAATGGGTCGGGAACAGGGCCGAGGACAGCCGGGCCAGCACCTTCACCAGCGCCTGCTGGGACGGCAGGTCGCGAATGCGACCGTTCTGCCGGATGTTGTGCGTCAGCTCGCGCGACGCATGCAGGCCGGCCACGACGTCGCCAAGGGCGCCGCGCCAGCCTGGAGCGGAGGATTCCAAAACCTCGTCCTGAGGCTCTCGTGTCGTCTGGTCGGACATTAGATGGGTCGCCGTTCTAGTTGATGGGGTCATGGCCCGATCCCGCCGTCCTGCCAGCGCAGGAAGGGCCGGCTCGCGATGAGGACCACACTGTCGAGCGCTTTGCCGATCACCGCGAAGGCCGCGATGGCGGCGAGGATCTGGTCGGGCTTGCCGAGTTGCTGGCCGTCGACGAGCAGGTAGCCCAGGCCCTCCGAGGCGCCCATGATCTCGGCCGCCACGACGAACATGAAACCGAGACCGAGCCCGGAGCGGAGCGCGGTGACCACCTCGGGCAGGATGGCCGGGGCGTAGATGCGCCGGACCATCGCGGCGCTTGAGAAGCCATAGGCCCGGCCGACCTCGATCAGCTTGCGGTCCACGCGCAACAGCGCCGCCATCGTGCCGAGATAGACCGGAAAGAACACACCGGTCGCGATCAGCGCGATTTTGGACGGCTCGAAGATGCCCAGCCAGAGGATGAACAGCGGCACCCAGGCGAGTGAGGGGATCGATCGCAACGCCTGCACGCTCGGGTCGAGCAGCCGGCGGCCCCAGCTCGACCAGCCCGTCAAGCCGCCCAGCAGCAGCCCGGAGACGGAACCCAGCACGAAGCCTGAAAGGACACGCCAGACCGTCGCCACGGCATGGGTTCCCAATTCGCCGGTGCTGGCCAGCGCCCATAGGGTGCCGACGACCCGGCTCGGCGGCGGCAAAAGCCGGGCTTCGACCAGACCCGTACGGAATGCGGCCTCATAGGCCAGCAGGATCGCGACCGGCACCAAGAGCGCGATGGCGACCGACGACAGGGCGAAGCCTGTCGCCTGGGCGGCGCGGCCAAACCGACGAGCGGCCGCGACCGTCGCGCGATGCGGCGGCCGGCTCCCCCGTCGTCCCGTCAGCAGGAGCGCCATGTTCAGCCGTTCCCGGCGGAGAAGCTGTTGTCGAGCAGCGCGTCGACGGTCGCCGTGACATCCGTTGCGCTGCCCACGACGCCGGCCTTTTGCAGCGCGAGCCCGGAGGCCAGCATCACGTCGCGCTGCGCCGGGCCGAGAGCCGTGGACGACAGGTCGGTTCGCTCGAGCTGTTTGGCGACGACGAGATCGGACAGCTTGGTTTCCCTCGCCAGGATCGCCTGGAAGTCGGCTGGGTTCGCGAGCGCCCAGCGCCGGGCCTCCTCATAGACGGCCAGGACGCGACGGACCGCCTCGGGGTTGGTCTTGGCGAAATCCTGGCGGGCGTTCAGGATGCCGAAACTGTTGAATCCGGGGTTGCGGTAGAACAGGCGCGCGCCGTTCTCGACTTCGGCCTGGGCCATCAAGGGATCGAGCCCCGCCCAGGCGTCGACTTCGCCGCGCAGCAGGGCCGTCTTGCCGTCCGGGTGCTGCAGGAGCACGAGCTTGACGTCGCGCTCGCCGAGGCCGGCCGTCTCGAGCGCCCGGACGAGGAAGATGTGCGGGTCGGTGCCGCGCGTGACGGCGATCCGTTTGCCTTTGAGGTCGGCGGGGCCCGCGAAGGCGCCGCTGCCAAGCGACACGAGCGCGGTCCATTCGGGCTTGGAGAAAGTGCCCACGGATTTGATGGGATTGCCGTTGATACGCCCGATCAGTGCAGCGGCACCCGCCGTCGATCCGATGTCGATCGACCCTGCGTTCAGGAACTCCAATGCCTTGTTCGAGCCCAGCGACAAAACCCAGCGGATGGCCGTGCCGTCCGGGGCGAAGGCCCGCTCCAGCAGCCCGCGCGAGCGGATCACCAGCGAGAGCGGGTTATACCTGGCATAATCGATGCGCAGTTCCGGCAGCGTAGGCCCTGCCAATGCGCGGGCCGAGGCGAGCGCCAACGCGCCGATGCCGGCCCCCACGAGGACCTTGCGCCGCGAGACGAATGTCGGGCTGTTCATCGGATTTGCCTTTCTCGGTGCCAGGGAACGAGGATGCGCGCCGCCCTGGGCACGCTATTTGGAGGTTGACCGCGGTCGCGACGCATGATCCCCATGCCGATCAGCCCTTTTCTACCGCGCCCGCAGACGGCGAACCGCGCGGTCGCCGGCGAACTGCACGCCGCACACCATCGCGACCAGAATCGCGATGACGGCCGCCATCACGGTCGTATCGAAGCGCTGATAGCCGTAGCGGATGGCGACATCGCCCAGCCCGCCCGCCCCTACGGCTCCTGCCATGGCGGAGGCCCCGATCATCGTCACGAGCGTGACGGTGAAGCCGCCGATCAGCCCGGGCAGCGACTCGGGCAGGAGGACGTGCCGGACGATGTGCCAGCGGCGGCAGCCCATAGCCTGCGCGGCCTCGATCAGCCCGGGGTCGACCTGGCGCAAGGAGACCTCGGCGATGCGGGCGAAGAAGGGTGTCGCGCTGATCGCCAGGGGCACCACTGCCGCCCAGACGCCGATCGTGGTTCCCGTGATGAGCCGCGTGAACGGCAGCAGCGCCACGAGCAGGATGATGAAAGGCGTCGCCCGGAAGCCGTTGATAAGTGCGGCGAGCACGCGATTGAGGCGCGCGGCCTGCAGTATGCCGCCCGGTGCGGAAAGCACGAGGAATACCGCCAGTGGCACACCCGCGGCCGCCGCGATGACGGCCGAAATGCCCACCATCATGACGGTGTCGCCGAGCGCGTGCCACAAGCGGTCAATCATCTGCGGCGACATAGCCAAGGACCTCCACCTGTTGTGCGCGTGTCGCGGTGTCGGCGACCGGCCGGCCTTCCGGGATCTGCGCCGCCAGGAGCAGCCGCCCCTGGGTATGCCCGGCAATCCGATCCAAGGTTCCGTCCAGAAGGCGCAGCGAGCCGCCGTATCGGCTGATGATGCCGGTCAGGTCCGGGTCCCGGCTGCCGTCGAAGCGCAAGGCGAGAACAATTTCGCCTCGTCGGCCGCGCGGGGGCTCGGGGAGCAGCTTGCCCGCGAGATCCTCCGGGAGGTCCCGAAGGAGCGGCCGGAGCAGCGCCCGGGTGGCGGCATGCGCCGGGCTCCCGAAAACCTGCCAGACGGGGCCGGTCTCGACGGACTCACCCCGCTCAAGCACGAGCACACGATCGCAGATTTCGCGAATCAGGCCCATTTCGTGCGTGATCAGGACGATCGTGATGCCAAGGCGGCGGTTGATATCCTTCAGGAGCTGAAGAATGGACAGTGTCGTCTCAGGATCGAGCGCCGAGGTGGCCTCGTCGCAGAGCAGGATCCTGGGTCCGCTGACGAGGGCGCGCGCAATGCCGACGCGCTGTTTCTGTCCGCCGGACAGGCGCGACGGGTAGGTGCTGTTTTTGTCCTTCAGGCCGACTAGGTCCAGTGCCTCGCCGACACGCCGGTCGATCTCCGCCCGTGCCATGCCGGTCACGACCAGCGGCAGGGCCACATTGGCCCACACCGTCTTGGCCGACAAAAGGTTGAAATGTTGGAACACCATGCCGATCCCGCGGCGAAGACCCACAAGGGCATGTTCGTCCAGCCGTCCGATGTCCTGCCCGTCGATCAACACCTCACCCGAGGTCGGGCGCTCCAGCCGGTTGATCATCCGGAGCAGGGTCGACTTGCCGGCGCCCGATCGACCGATGATCCCGAAGATGCCACCCGCCGGGATCGCGATGTCGATGTTCGACAGTGCCGCAATCTCGCCACTGCCGGATCGAAAGCTTTTGCTGATGCCGTGCAGCAGGATCGAGCCCGCCGGCCGACCCACGGCTTGGGCCAATGTCGGCACGGCAACTCCACTTGCCGCGCTCGGGCCGAAGCCCGCGGTAAGCGAAAGCCGCGCCAGCATCGCTCCGGTCTGGGTTGTCACTCGCCAGCCCCGTCCCACGCGAGGGTGTAGAGCTTCGGATTGTTGGCGAACGCCTTTCCGATCGCGGCGCGGACTTTCGGCGAGGTCTGATAGATCTTCACGAATTTCGCGATGTCGGGGTTTGCGGCGTGGTCCTTGCGCACCACGAAGCGGATCGCGAACTGCTTGTCGTCGATGCCCGAGAAGATGAGGGCGCTGGCTGGATCGAACGCTTTGGCGGCGACGATGAAATGCGGGTAGCCGAGCGCGAGATCGACGTCGCCGGTCACGCGCACGAGTTGCGGCCCCTCGACCTCGGTGAAGGTGAGCTGTTTCGGATTTTCGACGACGTCATCCAGCGTTGCGTTGAAGCCGATGCCGTCCTTGAGCTTGATTAGACCCGCCTTCTGCAGCAGCAGCAGGCCCCGGCCCTGGTTCACCGGGTCATTGGCGATGGCAACGCTGCCGCCCTGCGGAATCTCCGCGAAGCTCTTATGCTTCAAAGAATACAGGCCGATGTTGGCGAGCGTGCCGACGCCCACGGCAGTGAAGGGGTAGCCGCGATCCTTGATCGCATTGTCCAGGAAAGGCTGATGCTGGAAGTAGTTCATGTCGATGTCGCCTGCCTCGAGCGCGACGTTCGGCGTGGTCCAATCGCTGAATTCGATGACTTGGACATCGAGCCCCTGGGCCTTGGCTTCCTCGGCGGCGGCTGCGACCGAATCCGCGTAGGCGCCCGGCGTGACGCCGATCTTGAGCACTTCCGCGGCCGAAAGCTGAAGCGGTGCCACCAACACGAGAGAGGCGAGCAGCATCCACCAGGACACGCGTCGAAACTGGAAACGGGAAGGCTGCAAAGGCGTGGGTCCTTCAGTAGGCCAGCTGACCGCGAGTAATCTACTGCCTTGGTAGACTAACGCAAGTGCGCTCGTTTAACGTTCACAGGGAGCTGCGCTCGGCGATCCGGGTCGGCACTGGGGTTCTTGGCTGCCCGTCCCCCCACCTATCCAATTGCCCGACTTCTAGCGCCTGACTTCCGGACCCTCTTACCCCCGACGAAGGTCGATTTGTAATCCCATGGTGGGCAGCTTTTCGCGATGGGCGCTCGAAACCTGCTAGTCCGCTTTCGGCCAGCTCCGGCCACATAACAGTGTTGGGTCAGCTTCGAAATCGTCCGTAACCGGCCAAGCGAAACGTTGGTCAGGCGGACATGCCCCTCGCGGCGACGGACGGTGGACGCTGCACCGGTTTCATCAAAAAGCGCCGTCCATAGTTCCTGACCCTTGGGTCTAAACTTCGCTGCTTTGACTTGGCTGCCAGACTTTCCATAGCGCTGCTGAACGGTTCTGTATCCACTGCGGCAGGAAATATATAGCGAAATATAAAGCCACAAAAATTAGCCGATTCAGGTTGCTAACTAGATAATATTGACAAGTACTAATTGGAGTTGTATTATGGTGATGTGGTAACTGCATTTTGCCGTGACTTAGCCAGGGAGCTTTCTGGCTCCCTTATTCGTATCAGGAGATCATCATGACAACCCTTGAACTTGCCCCTCCCGTTCCTTCCGTCGTCGTGTTCGGCTGCGACACTCCGGTAAACCGCACGCGTCCTGGTTCGACCAGGCCAGTGCCGAACTGGCGGCCAAAGCCGCCGGCATGATGAACATGCGTGCCGTGCCGGTGGAAACCGATGCGCTACGCGAACTGGTCGGCACGCTGCCACGCGGCCGTGTGTTTTCCAGCGGTCGGGCCTTCACGCCCTTCGTCAAACGCCAGCTCTACGAGCGCTTGGTCGAACTCACGCGCGACTTGCTCGGCTTGACGATGAACGAGAATGTCGCAGCAGGTCAGGACGAAGCGGGATCCTCTGTCGACTCGGAGGCCCCGAAAATGGTTGCCGGCAAAAGTGAGCCACGGGCAGCGGAGGGTAGCACTGTCCAGCCCTCCAAGCGTCCGGTCAGCCCCGAGCAAATCGGCCTCGGCAGCTTGGTACTCGGCACAACCGGTCCGGAAGAGGGCTGGTGGGAAGCGGAGGTGATCGGCATCAACGGCACCATGCTGACGCTGAAGTGGCGGGACTACCCGGGCGAGGGAACCGTTGTGCGCCGCCGCCATGAACTCGGCTTCCTGCCAGCCGCCGCCTGATGGCTTCCGCGTGGCCGGTCAGCGTCAACCGACCGGCTACGCCAGCCTTCCCTCAGCTCAGGAGATCAGCCATGGCCGACAGCAGCTACGCCGAGAGCGTGCGCGCGCTGAATGACGAGTTCCGCACCACCTTGTCGGGCGGCACAGTGGTGACGACGGCCGGGGTGCGCGCCCGGGGACGCAATTTCACCCGCCGCGTCCTGACTGCGATCAAGCGCTTCGACAGCTTCGAGGATGCCAACGATCCCTGTCGTGAGCACGACCTCGGCAACTTCGACCTCGAGGGCCAAAGTTTCTTCTTCAAAATCGACTACTACGATTTTGCGATGGAGCGGCACTCGCCGGACGCTTCAGACCCCGACGTGACTATGCGCGTGATGACCATCATGTTGGCTGACAAATATTGAGGCCCAGCGATGGTGGCGTGCTTAGTCGCGGCCACCGTCAAGCACCAATGGCTTTCGAGCCGATCGGGATAGCCGGCGGCCATTTTTCAACGGCTTGGGCTGAACCATTTCAGCGTCGATCGGATCAAGCAGTCGAGCGACATCAATCTTCAACACGGTCGCCAAGCGATCAAGCACATCAATGGTTGCGTTGAACGACTCTCGTTCGATGCCGCTGATGTAGCCGCGATCGACGCCGGCATCGAAAGTCAGACTCTCCTGGGAGAGGTCGAGCCCGACTCTGATCCGACGGAGGTTCCAGGCCACTCGCTTACGCCCATCCATGGGGCAGGACGCGAACAGCTTGTTGGCCATCAAACCATCGACTACAATCGACATTTATGTCGAACCACCTGATGTTGCGCTGCAAATTGAGGCGAGAAGCCGCGCGTGCGTGCAAGGTGGCCAATTCCCGCCATCAGGCGGCTAGGCCGGAAACAATCAAAACAGAGACGTCGATATGACCCGAGTGGGTTTACCGTTTTAGCTCTTCAACGACCAACGTAAGTCGAGCCGCTCTTCGTCCAGCTCTTACCGGTCTGGCAGCTCACACACTCCAGGGGGCAAACATTCCAAGCAGGAATACATGTTTCTCTGCCAAAGGTTTGATGCGCTAGCATGGAGTCACTCCGTGATTGCGAAATGATGCAAAACAGCTTCACGTCGATTCGATCTACCATCCTTGCTGCAATCGCGATCACCATGACGTTTGGTGCGACGGATCCAGCGCAGACGACAGCCTTGATCAACATTGTACCGTTGATCGTCCGCACACCCCATTCCGGCTTCAATCGCATGGTCGTGAGCGTCACGGTCTGCGAGCCTGACACGGCGCGCTGCGCGACGATCGACAACGTCATGGTGGACACCGGTTCGACGGGCCTCCGGCTCGAAGCTTCGGCCATCCCCCCATCGCTCCGCCTTCCCGCCTTCTTCGGCCCTGAAGACAGGCCCCTGGCCGAGTGTCTGCACTTCGTCCACGACACTGCCTGGGGCCTACTCCATCGGGCCGACCTCCACATGGGTGGCCTGACGGCACGTGATCTGCCGATCCAGATCATAGCTGACGGCGGCCAACTGCAGCCCGCCGAGTGTCCGGTCTCGACGGTCCAACCGACCTCGAATGGGACCCTGGGCATCGGCCCCTGGCTCGTAGACTGCCCTGGAGATTGCGAGCAGGACCCCGGCCACCCGGGCGTCTTCGTGGAAAGCGAGGGCAAATGGACGCCCGTCCGGGGCTCGGTCCCTCGTGCCTATCGCCTACCCAACCCGGTGTCGCTCTTTCCCGAGCACGACAACGGTGTCGCGTTCGATTTGCCGTCGCCGCCCACCGGAGGCGCGGAGCGGGTTGTTGGCACCCTGACGTTCGGTTTAGACGCAGCTTCGGACCACCAGCTCGACGGAGCGCCGATGCTGAGCATCGACGGCCGAGGCCGGTTCGTGACGCTGTACGGCGGCCGGTCCTACCCGGACAGCTACATCGACAGCGGCACGGAAACTAACCTGATCCCGGACGGAGACATGCCCCGTTGCGAAGGCATGCCATGGGCCTACTGCGCCAGCCCCGAACGCATCCTCGACGCGACGTTGGTCGGCCAGGGCGGAACGAGCCTGGCCGTTCGTTTCAAGGTCGGCGATTATCGCGGGGCGCTCGATCGCCACGTCGGCGCATGGAACGGCTTCGCTGAAGCGAGCGAACAATCGTCGAGAGCCTTCGTGTGGGGCGCTCCGTTCTTCCTGGGCCGACGAGTCTACCTCGTGCTGGACGGCAGGAGGGTTCCCGGTGTCGACGGCGCCATCGGCCCCGCGTATGCCGTCAGATGACCCACGCTCGCTGCATCATGGGTCTGGTCGACGCTGAAGAGCCAAGGCCCTGCTGATGGCCCAACGACGCGCACCCAGTCAGGAGACCAGGACGGGTGTTTTCCCGACGTAGGACGTGCCGTCGATCTGGCTCACCACGAAATCCGCGACATTGGCGCGTGAGATGATCCCATTCCGCCACGTCGTTCGATCGTCAAGAATCTTGTACCTGCCTTTCGACCCGTTGGTCAGGATGCCCGGCCTGGCGATCACCCAGTTGAGGCTGCTCCTCCGGACGATGCCCTCCTGAATGTCCTTGTCATCGTAAACGCGGCCAAGCAACAGCCGGAACGGGACGCTTCCAGGAAGCTCATGCTCGGACGGCTATCCCCGGTGCCGAATCCTGTGACGCAGATCAGCCGCCTGACGCCGGCCCGCTCCATGGTGGTCACGACGATACCCGTCGCTTGCGAGAAGAGGTTGACGGGCCCGAGCACCATGTCAGGCGAAGCAGGAACGCCAAGCGTCAGAATGACTGCGGCGACCCCCGGTGAGGGCTGCCGAAACATTGGCGCCGTTCAGCGCGCTGCCGTTGACCTTCTCGAGGTGGTCGTGGCTGAGCTTCATCGCCCCGGCCGATCGGGCCATTGCGCGAACGAGGTAGTTCCGGCCGAGCGCCTGCTTTGTCGCTTCCAGCCCGATGCCCTTGCTTGCCCCGATGATAAGAACCCTATCCATGTCCATCGACCTTTGGGCCATAGTGCCAAAGCGAGTAGCGGCCCCAGCCGCACCCCTGCCACCTTAGCGCGTTCAAAAGTCCTTCGTCGATCCAATCGGGCCAAGGCTAGCTCCGCTCCCGCGGGCGACCAGAAGGCTTTACAGATCGGCGCGGCGTCCTTCCTGTCCGAATCCGGCATCGAGGCCCATACCCGTTTCGAACTGCCGGTCAAATCGCGCAACGACGTCGCGAGAGATGGCGATCCGGCAACGCCGACCAAAGCGCCGAGCCTTCGAGGCCTGCTCCCCAGGAGCATTCGTGGCGCAGCATGCCGAATCTCGGCATGACGACGCACATCTCGGGAACCTCGCTCTCGGCCCAGGCACGCATGCGGCCGGCACGCGCGAGATCCTCGAATGCTGGCTCGAGAAGCGGCCGGTTTGCGACGAATACCTGATCGTCCACGCTGGAAAGCTGGCCGTCACCGGCGCTCATTCCTACAGCGCCGGCAATGCGACGGGCGGCTCGGAAGAGGCCGCCAAGTTCAAGACGGCCCGCTGACTTTCATTCACGCAGGCGCGGCAGGTTGGCCAGCGCCTGCCCTGAAAAACGTTACGGACTTGGCCGATGAATATGCCGGAATTGCGCCGTGAAGCGTGAAGACCTGACCGAAAAGCTCCTTGATATCAAGCGCGAGAAGAACTGGACCTGGAAACACATCACGGACGAGATCGGTGGGGTGTCGCCCGTTCTCGTCGTCGGCGCTCTGCTTGGGCAGATGAAGCTCACCAAGCCTCCCGCGGCCAAGGCGGCAGCGCTGCTCGAACTCAGCGAGGCCGAGCAGCGATAGTGGGTCCGTTTGAAATTGGGCCGGGTTGCACATGCCGCGGTAGCGAAGTGACGTTGACTCATGAGCTATGCCGTTACGATCTGGAAGTTTAAGACTTGGGTCAAGCTCTCTGAAGGTGGAGGCGGCCCGCGCACCTGCTACGTCGGCCATTCGGACTTGGCCCGCAGGAGGAGGACTATGGTTCAGTTGATTTCCCCGCCTCGGAGCGACGTCGATCCGATGCTGGCGCCTCTTCTCGACGAGCGCCCGGCCGACACGGCCGAGCGGCTGAACCGCATTGTGGATCGCGCGGCCGTGGCTGAAGTGTTGACGCTGCCAGTGGAAAGGGCGGTGGACGTCTTCGATCAGCCGTTCCTCACCCGCGGAGCGACGCTGCTGCTCGCAATGTCGGCCGAACGGGCACGCGCCATCCTCGACGGCATGGCGGTCGACCGGCAGGCGGATGTCTTCCGCCAGGCAGAGCAGACCGACCGCGCCGCGCTCTTCCCGCTGCTCGACGTGGACGTCGCGCATACCGTCCGCACCCTTCTGGCCTACCCGCGCGACAGTGCCGGCAGCGTCATGACGACCGAGTTCGTGAGCGTGCCGGCGACCGCGACCGTGTCCGAGGTCCTGGATCACATCCGCGCCGTCCATCACACGCGCGAGACGATCTACCCGATTTACGTGGTCGATCCCCCGAGCGGGCGCCTCGAGCAGACCGTTTCGCTCCGGCGGCTCATCACCGCCTCGCCCGACGATCCCATCCTCACCCACTGTTCCGGCCGGGCGCCGATCACGACGACGGCAACGACCGACCGGGAGGCTGTCGCTCGCCTGATCGCCCATTACGACCTGCTGGCCGTTCCGGTCGTGGATGAGTCCGGATGTGTGCTGGGGATCGTGACGGTTGACGATATTCTGGACGCCGTCGTCGCCGAGAGCACCGAAGACGTTCAACGTTTCGGCGGCGTCGCCGGTGCCGAAGGCCCTTATCTCCAGATCGGCTTCGGCCGGATGCTCGGCAAGCGGGCTGGCTGGCTCTGCGCCTTGTTCCTCAGCGAAATGCTGACCGCCAGCGCCATGCAGCATTTCGAGAACGAGTTGGAGAAGGCCGTCGTCCTAACTCTATTCATCCCGCTCATCATGAGTTCGGGCGGCAATTCGGGTTCACAGGCGACGTCTCTGCTTATCCGAGCGCTGGCCCTGGAGCAGCTCCGCCCGAGCGACTGGTGGCGGGTGGCGATCCGGGAGCTTCCGGTGGGCGTGACCCTCGGCGCGATCCTGGGCGTGATCGGAATGGTGCGGATCGCCGTCTGGCAGCAGCTTGGGATCTACGACTACGGCGTCCACTGGGCGCTCATTGCGCTGACGGTCGGCCTGGGCCTCGTCGGGATCGTGACCTTCGGCTCGTTATCGGGTTCGATGCTGCCCTTCATACTCAAGCGGCTGGGCTTCGATCCCGCCAGCGCCTCGGCGCCCTTCGTCGCGACGCTCGTCGACGTCACCGGCCTCGTTATCTACTTCAGCGTCGCGCTCGTGATCCTGCAGGGGACTCTCCTTTAGGAGACCTCGGAACGCGCTCCATCGACTTACGAGGCAAAGATGACCTTCCGCAGGCGCGCGATCGTTCCTGGCAGGCCGCGAACGGTCAGAATACGGCCGGTGGTGTCGTAGTCTTCGGAAAGCACGCGCGCGTTCTCATAGACGTCGCCGAGCAATCCCTGTTTGGCGTAGGGCAGCGCGAGCTGATCCTCCACCATCGCGGACTCGAAGAACCCGACGATCGTCTCGCGCAGCGCCGCCACGTCTTCGGCGGAGGTCGCCGAGAGCAGGATCGCCTCGGGGTGCTTGGCCAGGAGGGCTGCGCGATCGGGCTCGCCCATGCGGTCCACCTTGTTGAGGAGCAGGCGGGAGGGGACGGAGTCCGCACCGATGTCGTGCAGGACGGACCGGGTCACCTCGAGCTGCGCCTCATAGGTCGGATCGGAAGCGTCGACGACGAACAGCAGTAGCGACGCATCAAGCGCCTCGGCCAGCGTAGACCGGAACGAGGCGACGAGATCGTGCGGAAGCTGCTTGATGAAGCCCACGGTGTCCGAGAGGAGAATGCGCGGCGTCGCTTCCGGCCGCAGCGCCCGGACCGTGGTGTCGAGCGTGGCGAAGAGCTGGTCGGCAACCAGCACCTCGCTGCCCGTCAGCGCGCGCATGAGGGATGACTTCCCCGCGTTCGTGTAGCCCACGAGCGCGACCCGCAGTTGATCGCCGCGCGCGGACCGGCGCTGGTCGTCGCCGCGCTGGATCTCATCGAGCTGCGCCTTGAGCTCCGCGCGGCGGTCGCGGATCTTCCGGCGATCGAGATCGATGTCGGACTCGCCCGCGCCGACGCCGCGCTGCCGTCCGCTGCCCGCCGAGGATTCCCGCAGGCGCGGAACGACATATTGCAGCCGGGCGATCTCCACCTGGAGCTTCGCCTCGCGGCTGCGCGCGTGACGGTGGAAGATCTCTACGATCACGCCTGTCCGATCGAGAACGTCCGCCCCGGTCGCCCGCTCCAGGTTGCGCGCTTGGCTCGGCGAGATCTCGTGGTCGACAATCACGATGTCGGCTTTCGGCAGAGCGTCCGGCTCTGGCTCGTCGGACACTGGAATCGGCTTGGCCGCGTCCTCCTCGAAGCGCTCGCGCACCTTCGACTTCGGCGCGGTGGCCATCGTGCCGACCACGCCCGTCCCGCCGGTAAGGGCCGCAAGATCATGGAGTCGCCCCTTGCCGAGCACCGTCGCGCCCTCGAGCGCCTCGCGCTTCTGAGACAGGGTGCCGACGACCTCGTAGCCTAGCGTTTTCACGAGACGGCCGAGTTCCTCGATGCTTGCCGAATGGGCCACGTCGTCGACGCCAGGAAGCTGGACGCCGACGAGGATGACGCGCGAGACGGGCGATTTGGTTTCCATGCCTTACCTCGTAGCACGTGTGGCACTGGAGCGAGGCGGTCGGGTCTCTCGACACCGCCGCGGAGCAGGACGGATGATTCATGTGCTCGATGCGGCGAGCGAAAGATAAAGCGCGAAGAGAAAGCCGGCGACCGTAGGCAGGACCACGAGGGAACCGCCTTCGTGGATGGCTTCCGGGATCATTGCGTGGGCGACCAGGGCAAGCCGACGATGGACGTCGTCATTAGACCGACAAGTACAACGGCTATGATCTCAACGGTTCTCGTCATTCCATATGTACCTTGGCCGCCGCCGTCCGTGAGGCTGTTCAAGGCCGCAGCAAAAGCTGGACACCGGCCGACATGATCCGCACCCCACGCCGACAATCGGCCATCGCCGGCGACAGCGCCGTGTTCCACGCGATCGAGGAGGCCCGTGACGCGATCGAACCGCGTCGGCAACTTCGTCTGGCGCTGGAAGCCGTGATCTTTCACTGACAAACCGCCCGATTCCCGAAAGGGTGCCGCCATTGAACCTGCCCGATGCTTGCTGGCCTTTGCGCGGGACGACGGCCCGACGTCGGCATTGGGTGAGGATTTTCTCGGCCGCCTACCTTCAAGCTCAGGTATGCCGAATGGGCGAGCTTCATGTCACTTTTCAACCAATGGAAACGCGATAACGCGCTCGATATCTTATCCTCGGCCTCTCGAGCCGAGCGCTGCGGGCTCGTGGAAGGATCATAGCCGCCAGTCCGAAGCCAAAACTATCAAGCAAAGAGCCGCAGTCCCATCGACAGCGTGGCAAGAAAGACTGCTTCGTCCCAGCGGTTCAGAATATGGGGGGACCATTTTTCGCGAAGCAAACACCCGAAGCAGCAACTCATGATGGAAAATACGTTCAGTAATTGCTCAAACGTTCTCAAATGATCGACAGTGGAAGCAAAGGATATGATGTACAGAAGGATTACATTGAGCAGCAATCTCGTCATCACGAAGAAGTCATCGTCCCTTGTCCTGTGCTCCGCGGTCTTTGGATCGGGCTTCCCCGTTTGCGAGGAACGTCGGTCAACCGGGAACGCAAGCTTCTGACCGATGCGGTTCAGGATCGTGGCGAGTCGATTCATGACAATATTTTTCGACCGTTTCTCAGGCAAGCTTGATTGCGACAGACTGTATCGACGTGGCTGGTGCCAGCCTTGCTCGGTAAAGCTCCAACATGGTCGTAGCTCCTCAGATAAAAGCCTCGCACCATCACCGATCTTGAATAAACGATCCATGGGGTTTTCACGCACAGCGTATAAACAACTCATCAATATTCGCCGAGACTCGCTTATGACGTGGCCATTTCGACACACAATGCCGATTATTCATCTTCCGCGACGGGCCTGGGTTGCCTTATTCTTGAGATTCGCATTGATTTCACGGAATTAACTCCGTCCGGCCCTGAACAAGGTCAACACAGATGAACAGTGGCAGTGTAGTTACACGATGCCTCCTTGCGGTCGGGTCGATCCAGTGCGCGTTGGCCAGTGGAGTGGCCTCGGCCGCCGATGCGCCGAGCGCGTCTCTGGACAAAAGCATTTACGGCGTGCTTGATCCCACCCCGGACAGCGCGTTGCGAGCCTTCTCCCCCGACCGGCCCGCGCGGGCCAGCAGTCCTGTTACCGTCGACGCCGGCCGGTTCCAGATCGAGAGCGACTTCCTCAACTACTCTTTCACCAGTCAGCAAGGCGCAAAGACCAGGACCTATCAGGGGGCAGACCCGGTGCTCAAGCTGGGTGTGACAAACTTCATGGACTTCGAGGTTGCCTTCGGAGGCTTCGTGGACACACGGACGACCAGCAACGTGACCGGCGCAACCCTGTCCAGGGGACAGGGATTTGGTGACGTCACGCTCACCACGAAATTCAACGTGATCGGCAACGAGGGAGGAACCTTAGCTTTCGCGCTCGCGCCCTACCTGATCGTTCCGGGTGGCACACACAACATCACGGCCGGGCGCGTCGAAGGCGGTGTGATTGCGCCGCTCACCGTGTCTTTGCCGAACGACTTCGGCTTGACCTTGCAAACCGAGGTCGATGCCCTTGCCAACATCAACACCCCGGGCACGCATGTTAATTTCACGAACATCATCAACGTCAATCACGCCATTCCCGGCATAAAGAACCTGACCGGTGTCGCGGAACTCTATTCGTCATTGGATACCGAGCGGAATACCCCCGACGTCTACACGTTTGATCTTGCGCTCGCCTATCTGGTGGAAACCAACACGCAACTGGATGTCGGAGCCAACATCGGCTTGAACCGCGGGGCCGCCGACTATCAGGTCTATAGCGGCATCGCGCACCGCTTCTGATCTCCTTAACAGGCCGTTGAAAAAGCCTCTCGTCTCTCCCGCGCCATCGTGATTCAATCGGCCGGTTGCGGGAGGCTGATTTGCGCGGGTCTGACGAGAGAACGGGATCGCTTTTCAGCTACGTGGATCTGGAAGCGCGGGTGCGCAAGGATCATCCGTTGCGCACAATCCGTCGGTTGGTGAACGAGACGCTCGCCGGTATGGAGCGCGATTTCGCGACGCTCTACGCGGGCATCGGGCGGCCTTCCATCGCGCCCGAGAAGCTGCTGCGGGCGATGCTGCTGCAAGCGTTCTACTCGGTGCGCTCGGAGCGCCAGTTGATGGAGCGGCTGGAGTTCGATCTTCTGTTCCGCTGGTTCGTCGGCCTCAGCGTCGACGAGCCGGTGTGGGATCACTCCACCTTCTCGAAGAACCGCGATCGGTTGTTCGAAGGGGCTGTCGCCGCACGGTTCCTGGCGACGCTGCTGGCGCAGCCGCAGGTGAAGCGCCTTCTGTCGACCGAGCACTTCAGCGTCGACGGCACGCTGATCCAGGCCTGGGCGTCGATGAAGAGTTTCAAGCCGCTCGATGGGCCAGACGATTCCGCGCCGCCGTCGGGCGGACGCAATGTCGAAACGAACTTCAGGGGCGAGACGCGCTCCAACGTGACGCATGCCAGCACCAGCGATCCCGACGCCAAGCTCTATCGTAAGGGCGAGGGCATGGAGGCCAGGCTGGCCTTCCTCGGCCACGCCCTGATGGAGAACCGCTGCGGCTCATCGTCGACGCCTGCCTGACAAAGGCCAACGGCCACGCCGAGCGCCTCGCCGGCCTGGCGATGATCGAGCCCCGCGCCGACCGTCCCGTGGCGGTGACACTCGGCGCCGACAAGGGGTATGACGCGGCCGACTTCGTGAACGAGTTGAGGGCCATGAACGTGCGCCCGCACGTCGCCCAAAACACGACGCGGCGATCTGCAGTGGACGCGCGCACGACGCGCCATCGAGGCTATGCGGCGAGCCAGCGGATGCGTAAGCGGATCGAGGAAGCCTTCGGCTGGATGAAGACCATCGGCGGCATGCGACGCCCGATGCTGCGCGGCACCGGCCGCGTCGGCTGGGCCTTCACCTTCGCGGCCGCCGCCTACAACCTCATCCGCCTTCCCAGACTCCTGGGAGCGCAAGCGTGATCGCCGACCCGGGTAAGCAATGGCGGATCGACAATGCTGCGGCTCTCAAGGGCATCCGGCTGCGGTTGCAACCCTATACCCGCTGGAGTGACAGCTGGGATCACGACCACTGTGCAGCTTGTTGGGCGACGTTCGCAGAGTTCGATGGGCCGGATATCCAGCACCACGGCTATGCCACTTGTGAGGATTATCCAAAAGGAGCCCGCTACGATTGGGTCTGCTCAACTTGCTTCGCCGATCTCAAAGACGACATGCGCTGGACCGTCGCAACCGACTGAGCATCGGATTTCCGTCGGACCTTCTTCAACAGCCTGCTAAAGGACAGAAACTATGGGACGTGATCACGAAAGTGCTGGCCGCGCCCATGCCGCACGGATCGACCTATGCCGACGGCGCGAGAGCCGCCTCAAACAGCCGGGATCACTAATTTGTGGCCGAGGGAAAAGATGCATCACCCCCAACCGACTTGGCTCCACTTCCAAGGTTTTACTTAGCGAGGAGATTCCGCGAGATCGAAGCGGGAGCTTTCTTTAAGGGCCTTGCATAGCCTGCACCAAGAGCTTCGGAGTTTCGCGAGTATTTCAAATTATTCGAAAGGTCGCTCTGGACGAGTCCGGTGCGACGGCCATCGAGTACGGCCTGATCGCCGGGCTGATCAGCGTCGTGATCCTAACCGCAGTCACGAAGGTCGGCACTAAGCTGAACGGCAAGTTCCTCAACATCAACAATGCGCTGAACTGAGCTTTAGTCGAGCCTTATGGAGCAGGACGGATGCATCATGTGCTCGATGCGGCGAGCGAAAGATAAAGCGCGAAGAGAAAGCCGGCGACCGTAGGCAGGACCACGAGGGAACCGCCTTCGTGGATGGCTTCCGGGATCATTGCGTGAGCGACCAGCGCAAGCACGGCCCCCCCGGCGAGCGCTTGAAAAAAGACGGCAGCGAGCGAATGCGGGCTGCCGATGAAAATCTTGCCCGCCATCGCCGCCAGGAGCCCGGCAAGCAGCACGGTCGACCACAGGCCGAAGATCTTGCCTGGTTTGTATCCCGCTCGCGTGAGGATCGCGGCGCTCGCTGCGGCTTCCGGTATGCCGCCCAAGAACATCCCCATGATCAGAGTCAGAGAAAGACTGGCGAAGCCGTTGAACTTTGCGCCGATCACCAGGCAACCCGGAATGGTGTCCAGGATGTTGCCGAAGATGATGGCCATTCCGGCGCCGTCACCGGTCTGCGTCAGCAGCTTGGCAACCTCACCCCGGCTGAGGTTCTGCAGGTTGCTGCTTGCGACCCTTGCCCATCTGCCGGGATCGGGACCGCCCTGCGTGAGGTTCTTGAGCGCCCGATCGTGACTGAGGCGTTGGACGGCCGTGGCAAGCTGATGGTCGGCCGCGACCATGCGGTCGAAGTCCTCGCGATCGATCCTGAGCAGGTCCGCGACACCCTTGGTGCGCACGGTCGCTGTGCGGAACCCGCCGCTCAGGAGCGCCATTTCCCCGAAGGCCTGCCCCGCGCCAAGGCTGGCGAGAGGACTGCCGGTCTCGGAGGTAATCTCGACCTGTCCATTCGCGACGATGAACAGCGCATCGCCAGGATCGCCGGCGCGGAACAGCGTCTGTGCAGCGGGCAGCTGCACAGTCTTCACCGAGCGCAGGAGTTGCTCGATTCCGTCAGCCGGGAGATGGCGCAGAAGATCGCAATTGGCTAGCAGCTTGATTAAAGCGCGGCTTTCCTTTTTCTTTTGGCCGAGCGCATATTCTTGAAACCTGGTCGGAAAGCGAACGGCTGCTCCCCGCTTTTCCAGGTAAAGGGACGCCAGATAGTAGGCGACCGCTCCGATCGCGAAGCCCCCGCCCACGAAGGCCCACGCGGAGCGGCCGGAAAAATCCGCGTGACGAAGCTCGATCGCGCCTTCGTAGCCGAGGTCTATGGCCAGTGCACTGATCAGTGCGCCGGCGGCGAAAGCCAAGATGCAGGCCAGCAGCCGCTTGGAAATTGGCAGGTAGAGACCGATCGCCGCCCCTGCCATCGACGAAGACGTCGTTATCAGACCGACAAGTGCAACGGCTATGATCTCAACCGTTCCCGTCATTCCTTATGTCCATTGGTCGCCGCTGCCATGCTTGTAGGAGAAATCTCTCGGCAACCTCAGGGTTCGGTCAACAGCGCGTGAAGCAGCACGCTCCCCCTGGCGGTGCGGAGCTTGCCGGCCAGGACGGGATCGCGCAGGCGCCGCGCGACGCAGGCCATTGATTTGAGCTGCCCCTCCGGGAGTTGTTCCGGAAGCAGGAGGAGGAAGACGAGATCGACTGGGAGCTCGTCGATGGCGTCGAACTGGACTGCCGGCTTGAGCAGAGCGAAAAGCCCGAAAGGCTTCGTAAGGTTTCTGATGCGCGCGTGTGGAAGGGCGACGCCGTTGCCCAGCCCCGTGGAACCCAGATCCTCGCGGTTCACAAGCGCCGCCGCGATCGTCTCTGGGTCAATTTTCAGCAGGGCCGCCGCCCGGCGCGCCAGCTCCTTCAGGACACGTCCCTTGTCGGTCTCCCGCAATTCGAAGACAGCGTCAGTGGTGAGAAGATCTTTTATAGTCATGGCGGCACTCTGTATCCGTTCTTCCAAGCCGTCCCGAGTCGCTCGCTCATCCGCGCCCATCACTTCGGCGTCGGGGGCAGGTTCAGCATCGCAAGCGGGCTGGTGGAGCTTCCGAGCACGGTCGAAGGCATTTGTCCGTTCCACCGATGCGCGGTCTCATAACCGATGATGACCGAATTGCTGTTGACCGCTGCGCCGACCTGCTGGACGACCCTCGCCTGGGCGTCCCCCACCAGCGCGGCCGCTTGGGCGTCACCCTCGGCGCGCAGAATGATGGCCTCGCGTTGGGATCGAGCCTGCGCGATGGTGGCTTGCGCCTCGCCGTTAGCTTGCGCGATCCGCACGGCCGCTTGTGCGTCGGCCTGAACCTTCTGTTGCTCGCCCTCATAGCGGACCTTTACGACCGTATTCTCGGCCCGGATAGCATCATTCTTGGCCTGGACGGCCGCTTCCACCGAGGCTTGGAAGCTGGCGCTGTAGGCGATGCTACTCAGCTGCAAGTCGACGAGTTCCACCCCGAAGATCGTTTGCAGGGCTTCCGCCACCCCTTTGCGAATTTCACCCGCGATCTGCTCGCGGTTGGCCGAGATGCCGACGGTGTTTTGGCTCGAGAAGACCCGCAGAACACGATCGGCAAGGACCGGGCGGATGTTTTCCGTTATATCGACATTGCCGCTGCGGCCGACCCCATAGAGCAGCTTCAGCACCGCGCTGGTCGGAATCCTGTAGGACAGGCCGACGCCGACCGAAACTGCCTGATTGTCGATCGTGTACACGGTGAGGTTGTTCAGTGTGAAAGTATCGAGGCTGGTCTGAATGGTATCGACGGTGTCGATGAACGGCACCTTGAAGTGCAGGCCGGGGCCGACAGGTTCGGCCGTCACAACGGTGCCAAGGCGGCGCACGCCGGCCATCTCGGTTGGTTGGACCGTGTAGAAGCTCCCAAAGGCGGCGGCGATCAGGGCGCCAACAGCGACGAGGACCGCGAGGCTTCCCGCCGGCATGGGAGGAAGGGTGAAATTTGGCTTGCCTTGTTGAGGGGC
This sequence comes from uncultured Lichenihabitans sp., assembly GCA_964245915.1. GTDB lineage: Bacteria > Pseudomonadota > Alphaproteobacteria > Rhizobiales > Beijerinckiaceae > Lichenihabitans. The sequence goes on from CAXTOT010000060.1 coordinate 32,139, forward strand.
ACCCCAGGGCTGCTGGTCGTTGGACGGAATGACGTTCATGGCCGTGACTTTCGTGACGCGACTAGATCTGGGCAGCAGGGCTGGCGGGAATGGCGAGGCGGTACCCGACGCCGGTTTCGGTCATCAGGAGGCGCGGGTGAGCGGCGTCGACTTCGATTTTTTGGCGCAGGCGGCTCACGAAGACGCGAAGATATTGTGCGTGTTCAATATGGTCCGGCCCCCAAATCTCCCTGAGGATGTGCTGTTGGGTGAGCATGCGCCCGGCATGTCGCGCGAGAAGGTGCAGCAGAGCGTATTCGGTTGGGGTGAGCTTGATCGGCTCTCCCCTAAGGGTCACGGTGTGGGCGAGCGTGTCGACCGTCAGGTCCCCGGCTTCGAACACCGCGACCGTGCCCGCGGTCACCACCGCGTGACGGAGTGCCGTGTGGAGTCTTGCGATGAGTTCGCTGACCCCGAAGGGCTTGCTCACATAGTCGTCGGCCCCGGCGTCCAGCGCCGCAACCTTCTCGGCCTCATTGCCGCGGGCCGACAGAATCACGACCGGGACTTGCGAGGTTTTGCGGATGGCGGCCAGAACATCGCTTCCATCCATGTCGGTCAGCCCGAGATCGAGCACGACCAGCTCAGGCGTGGCGCTGCGGAATTTCTCCAGAGCCTCGGCGCCCGTCATGGCCGACTCGACGACAAATCCCGCGGCCGTCAGCGTCGGGCGCAGGAACCTGTGGATCTGCGGCTCGTCATCCACCACGA
>CAXTOT010000061.1:0-32681 GCA_964245915.1 uncultured Lichenihabitans sp.
TTCATCGCGAGCGTCGAACCCGAGATCGAGCACGCCGCCGCCGCGTGAACGATCGCGCAATCAGTCAGCGCACGCCCGCCACCTGTTGCATAACCTTGCGCAGGCTGCGGACGCTGGCCTTCTGATCGGGGGACGAGCGCCAAGCCACGACGCCGTCCGGGCGTATAAGCGAAACCCGGCCGTTGGAGATGCCGAAGGCGGCCTCGAAGGCACCAAGGGAGTCGACCTGGATGTCGCGCCCCACCAGCACGGTCGCGAGGTCTATGTCCGTCTCCGCGGCAACCTGTTCGGCCGCTGCGATCCAGCCGGGCTCCGTGGTCATGACCGTGAACCCGCGGGTAAAAAGATCTATGGTGGAGATCGCCGCACCGTCCTTGCGGATCCACAAATGCGGCGCCCGCACGCCCGGCTGGCCGGCCCACGCGACCGGATCGGCGGCCGGAGGCAGGTCCTCGGAGACGCCGATCACCGCGGTGGAACGGACCAGCTGGCCCAGCTCCATGGCCTCGTCGCTATAGAGCGGCACGTCCGGCCGTGCGTCGCCGACCCAGCCGGCGTAATCCGGCCGCGCGAACGTCTGCTGGTGGCGCAGCCACCCGATCGGCTGACGCTCTTGCGAATAGGTGTCGAGCAGGCTTGGTGAGGACACGCCGCCGAGCACCATTTGCAGCTTCCAGGCAAGATTGTAGACGTCGTCGATGCCCGTATTGGCGCCGAAGCCGCCACGCGTCGGCGGCAACTGGTGGGCGGCGTCGCCGGCGAGGAAGACGCGTCCCGAGGCGTAATGCTCGGCGACCAGTCCTGCCATCTCCCACCGGCCCGTGGTGATGAGCTCGAACGGCATGTCGCGGCCGAGCGCCGCCCGCACCGCGCCGGCGACTTCCGCCTCGCCACGCTCGCGGTCGTCGTCGAACATCAAGACCCAGCGGCTATTGCCGTAGGTGGTGAGGAAGCCGGTGAACACGGGCTGCTCGATTTGAAACTGCTGGACTCCCCGATCGAGGAAGGCGTCTGCGCCGGGGCAGGAGAAAAGGACGCTGCGGAGCGTGCGTAGATGGCCCACGCCCTGGCGGCCGATGCCCAGTGCCTCCCGCGTGGAGCTTCCCGCGCCGTCCGCAGCGATCATGTATGCGGCCGAGACCTCGGAGTCCGCCCCGGACGCGCGATCCCGCAGCGTGGCCGTGACCCCGGCGTCGTCCTGGCGGAGGGCGATCATCTCCAGGCCAAGCCGAAGGTCCGACCCAAGTGCGGCGGCCGCGTCGCGCAGGATCGGTTCGAGCCGGTCCTGAGCGATAGCCGCTCCCCTGCACGGCGATAAGTCGGCCTTGCGGTCGTCGACTTGGCCGGGCGTCCAGACCGTCTCCTCAAGGCACGCGCCAGCGAGGCTCTCGACCCGTGCGCGCCGCAGCCGCACACCCGCCGCCACCTGTGGGATTTGGTCGGCGACGCCCGCCGCCCGGAACTGCTCCATCGTATGTTCGGTAAAGCCAATCGCCCTGGGGTGAAGCGAACTACCGCGGTGCTTGTCGACGACGATGTTGGGCACGCCGCGCTTCGAAAGGAACAGCGCGGCAGAGAGCCCCACGAGGCTGCCGCCGATGATGAGGACCGAAGAGGTTGTCTGCATGGAGACGCCTATCCTTTGCCATGCCGCGATCGCGGCGAAGGACGACGCAGCGGCTTCCCAGGAGGACGGACCGGACGATGACGATGTCGCCAAACAGCTTCAACCCAGCCTCCGACGGAAAACGGCGCGCGTCCGCTCAACGTCGTGGTCCGCGGCCCTGGGGCTGGATTTTGGCTTGCCTGTTCGGGCAAGCTGACCGGGGCTTACCAAGCCGGTCCACCATTCTCGACACTCGACGCTCGCATGCACCAACTGAAAGAGCAAGGCGTCCGCACAGGCGGCGCGCCGTTGCACCCCCGCCACAGCGCGGCCGTCGGAGAAGCGGGTATCGTGCTGCCGCTAAACAACGCGTTTTCGGCTTTCGCAACCCATAGACCCGCCCGAGCGGCTTTCGTCACCTGGAGGCATCATGAAACTGCAAAACAAAACGATCCTGATCACCGGCGGCACGAGTGGTATTGGCCTCGAACTGGCGACACACCTGCTCGCACGCGGTAACACGGTGATCGTCACCGGCCGGGAGGAGGCGCGGCTCGATGCAGCTCGGCAAACCGTGCCCGGCCTGCACGGTATCAAGAGCGACGTCAGCGATCCCGCAGCCATCAAGGCGCTCCACGACGAAATCCTGGCGCGGTTTCCTGCTCTGGATGTGCTGGTCAACAATGCCGGCATCATGCGCAAGCTGGACCTCAACCAGGATCGCGAGCTCACCGACGTCACCCGCGAAATCGACATCAACCTGAGCGGTCCGGTGCGGATGGTGCAGCAGTTCCTGCCGCACCTGAAGTCACGGACCGGCGCGTTGATCGTCAACGTCTCGTCCGGGCTAGCGTTCGTGCCGCTGCCGCTTTCGCCGGTCTATTGCGCGACGAAGGCGGCGATCCACTCCTTCACACAGTCGTTGCGCGTGCAGCTCGATGGCACCGGCGTCACCGTCGTCGAACTGGCGCCCCCCGGTGTGGAAACGCCGTTGTTCCGCGACGAGTTCGCCCAGGAGATGAAAGGACAGAAGGCAATGGCCCCCGACGTGCTCGTACGCCACGCGATCAAGGGCATCGAGGCCGGCAAGCTGGAGATCCGCCCAGGTCAGAGCAACATCCTGAAAGCAATGAGCCGGATCGCGCCGCAGCTTATGCTGAACCAGATAGCACGGATGACCAGACGCAAGGACTGATCGCTCTGACGGGGTCGATACGGTCCCGGTGAAAGAGGACGACTTCTCGCTAGTGACCCAATGTCACCCCGAGGTCGGATACGGCCAGCGTCTTGTCACGAGGTTCTCCTTATTCGGGGCCGGCGCCGAGCATGGCAATGCGCGCCCGGCTCACTTGCTGTCGACGCGGCCCAAAGGATCGGCGCTGTTCTCTAAGGCGGCACAAGCATCGGCCAAGGCGGTGTCGTCGGGATACAGTGCCGTGCGCAGATACGCGCAGGTGAGACGCTGCACGACGGCGACCCGCGCCGGGTTCTCGTCCGTGGTCTCCGTCACGAGATATCCGGAGATGCCGCCCAGCATGTGCTCCCCTCCGAACAGGGTGAGCAGCCGATTGGCCCCCGGACTCAGGGTATATGCATCCGTGAACCATTCCGGACCCATAGTAGCCAATGCAGATTGGTCATTGTCGCCCGCGACCACGAGCGTCGGCGTCCTCATTTCGGCATAGCTCTGTTTCAGACACGGAAAGTGCTCGACAGCGAACGGGCTAAGGGCTTCGCCCCGGCCGCCCGGGCAGAGCAGCACGCCAACTTTTATGCGCGGGTCGGTGAAGTCTTCGCCAAGATTGCCGTCGGCATCAATCACCCTCGCGCCCAAGAACATCGATGTGGTGTGAGCGCCGAAGGAGTGGCCGGCAACAGCGATGCGATCTAGGTCGAGGCGTCCTTTCAGCCCCAACACGGCGTCTTCGATAATGCCGAGATGGTCCAGGATGCGCTTCACGTCTTCAACGCGGTAGCGCCACATGACCAATTTGCGGGGATCGTCGAGGAACGCTTTGATCGCCTCGCTGTGCGAAGCCTGGGGGTTGGGGCTTAACGTTTGCGAATCGAGGAAGGTCGGCTGGATCACGACGAACCCGCGGGCCGCCCAGTAGTTCGCGAGCGGAGCGTAGGCGTCCATGGAGGAACCGGAGCCATGCGCGAAGACGATGACCGGCAGTCGGCTGCCGGTGACCGGTGCGGAGACCCGCATCTGCAGATCCGCGCCACGCCCCGGGGCCGACAGCGTGACCGGGCTGACGGAGATGACGGGACATGGGGCGGCGATGGTCGCATCGCGTGTTGGGTCTGCGGACTTGGTCATCGGATGGGTCCTTGCCGTCTTGTCATCTGGGCGAAGTTGCCGGCTTTGCTGTGTTTGAGCATCATCCGAACGGTAGGCTCATTGCCTTCGCGAAGGTTATCGGGTTGGCGTATTCACTTATGTGAATAATCATCCCGTCCTCGAACACGAACTTGAAAACATAGATATTGTTGTAGGGCTGCGATGTGCCTTTGGTGAGTAGATCGCCCCTGGCTTCGAGGAAAACCGTCTGGCCATCATCCGTAACGTGGGAAATCTTGTCGGTCAGCGCCGCACGGCTGAAGTTATCGATGATCGTCCCGAGATAGCCGAGAACTGCGGATTTACCGTTGAAGACGGAGGCAGGCTCTAGGCCTCCGGTCAGGGACAAAGGGATGACTTCCACAACGGCGTCGGACAGGAGTGGCGACAACGCGTCTCGGTCGTGCTGTTCGAGCGCGACGAAGAAGGCCTCGGCAGTTTTCAAATTGTTGAATTTTGTATCGGTTTGCAACGTTGATCTCCTTGGTGACGTCCCCGGATCCACTGCGAAAGGGCATGATGATCAAGAGCTACCGCACGCCGCAGCATGTTCAGCCCGGCGGTTTCTGCCGTTCGGCATCGTGCGCACGTGCCATCAGGCGATCGGATGTTCGGAGCGCAGCTACGGGGTGAACGACGTAGGGCAATGCCGCTGGCGGATCAGAGCTTCGCGTGACACGGGAGCACGGACCGCACCCAGAGGAAAGGTCGGGTGCGGTAAGGCTTTCCCCACGCAAACGGGCTGGAACAACATCAAGCTTCCCGAGGAGCATGGTATTTTCTTCGATGAGGGTCAATCGACGGCGGCGGCCGGAGCCGATGCAGGCGTGGACGCAACTGGGACCGGATAACGACGCGCGAGCTCGGCCGCCAAGTCGCGGTTTGTCACCGCAAACGATCCTTTGTACTTTCCGGGGTTGAACAACCAGAGAAACATGCCGCTGAAGTCTTCGCGTTGCACGATATCGGTGCCGGAACTCGTGTTGCGGAAGAGCAGCCAACGATGCTCGCCCCTGTAAAAGGCTCCGAGTTGCTTGCCACCCATTACGATCACGCCGACCCAACGCAATTCCCGGCCGGGCTCGACCGCGAGCACCGTGGGCTTGAAGGTCATTCCAGGAACCGTGACAGTCAGCACTTTGCCGAGCACGAGATCGCCGGTGACCTTGGTCATGCCGGTGTTCCAGCGGGGATAGGGTGGATAGTCCGTCAGCACCGACCAGACCTGATCGGGACTTTGCGGAACGCAAATCCGGGCTTCGTCGTAGGCCTCGGACCAAACAATATTTGCGACGATGAAGGCAAACACGAGCGTCGCGATGACCAAGAACAACGAGATCATTGTCGGGCCTTTCGAAGCCGCGAGGCCGGCCTGCTGGCCGCGCCAGTAGGCGGTGATCGGGCGGGCGGGCGGTAATCGAGGCGCACCAGCATGTTGCACGGAGGTGGCCTGTGGCGCTGCAGGGTGGGCTGACGTAAGAAGCTTGCCCCTGATCTGACCCTGGAAGCCCACCTTGCCGTTCAAGCTGAACCACGACCGCCGTCGTCACATCCCGCGGCAGAGGCACAGGGTCACCAACTCGGCCGCCTACGACGCGGCCCTGCGCTAGCGCGGGAACCTCACGATCTGGTTTACGGACGAGGCGATCGCGGGCTGGCGGGCTGAGTTGCGCACCACGCCAGGTGGTCAGCCCTCCTACTCGTCCCTGGCGATCCTGACGGCACTCACCTTGCGCGCCGTGTTCCGTCTGGCACTGCGCCAGACCGAAGGCCTGATCGGTTCCATCATCGGCCTGCTCGGGCTAGCTCTGGCGGTGCCGGACCACTCGACCCTGAGCCGCCGGGCCAAGACGCTTGAGGTGCCGCGCTTGCAGCAACGCCGGGACGGCGAGCCCATGCACCTGCTGGTGGACAGCACAGGCCTGCGCCTGTGCGGCGCCGGCGAGTGGCTGCAGGAGAAGCACGGCACCAAGGTGCGCCGGTCCTGGCGGAAGCTGCACATCGACCTGGATGCCGGCAACGGCCAGATCGTCGCCGCGTCGCTCACGGCCAAGGAAGTCGACGATGGCGCCGAGGTCGGGCCTTTGCTCGATCAGATCACGGGCGCGGTGTCCTCGTTCACCGCCGATGGTGGATACGACCAGGACCGCGTTTACGCCGATGTTGCCGACCGCCATCTGCAGCACATTGCTGAGCACGGCCGCATGGCCTGGCAGAAGGCGTCCAGTTACACGACGCGGGCCAAAGCCGAGGCTGCCATCGGCCGGTTCAAGCAGGTAATCGGCGATGGACTGCGCTCCTGCACGGACGAACGGCGCGCGACCGAGGTGGACATCGCCGTCCACGCACTCAACCGCATGTCGGAGCTTGGACGCCCGGGTTATGTCCGCACCGCCTGAGCCCAGACGGGGTTGCGGCCATTGCACCCGCTCTCCAGGTCTATGCAACACGCTGGCCCACGCGACGCCAAGAGCGGCAGATGAAGCGGTTCAAGTCGCCTGGCCAGGCGCAACGTTTCCTCTCCGCCCACGACCGGATCAACAACCTCTTCCAGCTCCGCCGCCACAACGTTCCAGCCGTCCAGTGTCGAGCCGCCCGCCTCCAAGCCTTTCTGGTTTGGGCCGAAGTCACCGGCGTCGCCAACGCGGCGTAACCACGGGCACGCCGTCTCGATCTCGCCTTTATGCAACCTCAGCCAAACAAGTTGACGGTGCCGCTGCCCACCCCGGGTCGTTCGTGGTTCAGCCGTCCACGCTGCGATCGCCTCCTCGGTCACCCAAACCGTCAAGCTTCCGCGCTGGCGCAGGCTCACGTCATATGCCGCCCAGTTCGTGACCTTGAACTTCTGCTTGGGGATATGATGGCGACAATCAGCGTTCAGCTTGAAGGGCAAGATGGCATCCAGGGTCAGGCAAGGACGAACCTGCTACTCCGGCCAGGGCTCGGACGCCACCAACCCAACCCCTGCAACAACGCCGCCGGTGCGCTTGCAGCACGCGAGCGCACGCTATTCGCGCCGGGCTGCCTTCACGTCCGCATCCGAAATCAGGTAGCCCGCACCGTCCTTGTAGGACCAGTCCACCAGCGCGCCGATGTTGCCGCGCAACGCGATTTTCCCGACCCAGCTCCCCATCGTGACCTTGTTGTCAATGGCGCGGATTGCGAGCCGCCCGACGATGCTGTCGAAGGACATGCCCTTCATGGCGTCGACCAACGCCTCCGGCTGCGCGCCGCCGGCCTTCTGGATGGCATCCTTGACCATGTTCATCGCGGCGAAGCCCTGCATCGCGAACGCGCCCGGCCCCTCGCCGTACTTCGCCCGATACGATGCGACGAACGCCATGTGCGCGGGGATGGTGATCTCCTCCCAGGGATAGCCCTCGGTTGTCCAGCCCACCGGCGGGGTGTCGCCCATCGGCATCAGGTATTCGGGATAGCCCGAGGCGATGCTGAAGACGGCGCGGTTCTCAAACAGGCCGCGCGGCTGGCCGCCCCGGACGAACTGGGCGAGGTCGGCGCCGAACAGGGCGCACATGATGCCGTCGGGCTCCGCCTCTTCCAGAACGTTCGCGATCGAGCCGACGTCGACCTTGCCGAGCGGCGGGTATTGCTCGGCCACGATTGACGAGCCGGGCATCCGCTCGGCCATCAGGCGCTTGAACGCGCTGGCCGCGGACTGCCCATACTCGTAGTTGGGCGCCACGATGGCCCAGCGTTTGGCGTTCGTCTTGGCCGCCTCCTGCACGAGCATATTCGCGTACATGTATACGTTCGCCCGGAAGTGGAACGTATAGCGGTTGCCGCCCGCGAGGGAGAGTGCGTCGGTCGCCGAAAGCACCGGCACGAACACGGTCTTCCGTTGCTTCGCGAAGTCCGCGACGGCCAGCGAGATGTTGGACAGGAAGGTCCCCATCAGCACGGTGCAGTTCTCACGGGTGACCAGGTCTTCAGCCGCACGGAGCGCATCGGTGGGCGTCCCGCCGTCGTCCCTGCTCGCGACGACCAGTTGGCGGCCGAGGACCCCGCCCCCGGCATTGATCTGCTCGACCGCGAGCTGCCAGCCGTTGCGGTAAGGTACAGCGAAGGCCGCCCACCGCGCATAGGAGTTGAGGTCGCCGATCTTGATCGGAGCACTTTTCGCCTTGGCTGGCGCCGCGGAGGACGCGGCAAGGACCGCGAAGCCGGTCGCCAGCGCGCGACGCGTGATCGGGGGTATGTCGGTCATCATGTTCTCCTGTCTGCGATGTCGGTCAAAGCGCCATCTGCTGATGGAGCGGGGAAGCCGGGTCGGCCAGCGCGTCGGCTCGACCCTCGAACTGGATTTCGCCTCCCCGCATGGCGTAGAGGCGGTCGCTGACGGCGGCCGCGAAGCCGACGTTCTGCTCGCACAGGAGGGTTGCGATGCCTTCGGCCTGCATGCGCCGGATCGCCTCGACCATCTGGTCGACGATGACGGGCGCTATCCCTTCGGACGGTTCGTCGAGAAGCACGGCGAGGGGATTGCCCATCAACGTCCGGGCGATCGTGAGCATCTGCTGCTCGCCGCCCGACATGTGCAGGGCCCGGCGGTCGCGCATCTCCCCGAGGTTAGGGAAAATCGCGAACAGCCGCTCCGGGGTCCATGCCTGCCGCCCGGGCCGCGCGGGTTGGCGGCCCATGTCCAGGTTCTCGGCGACAGACAGGTTCGTGAAGATGCGGCGGTCTTCGGGCACGTAGCCCAGTCCGCGCCGCGCTATCCTGTAGGCGGGCCACCCGGTGATGTCCGCACCGGCGAACATGACCGTGCCCGACCTGGGCGCGACCAGGCCCATGACGGCTTTGAGCGTGGTCGACTTTCCGGCGCCGTTGCGCCCGACGAGCGCAACGACCTCCCCGGCTTCGATATGCAGGTCGATACCGAACAGCATGTCGGCTGCACCGTAGCCGGCGTGGAGGCCCTCGACGGACAACAGGGCGCTCATGGTCGCACCATGCGCCCGGCGGCGGCGGCACCGATATTTCCCAGGTAGGCGCGCCTGACCTCGGGATCCGCCCTTACCTCGCGGGAGGATCCGGAGGCGATCACCGCCCCCCGGACGAGCACCAGGATGCGGTCGGCGTGGGTGAAGACGGCTTCCATGTCGTGCTCCGTGAACAGGACGCCGATCCCGCTCTCCCGTGCCAGGCGCGCGATCATGGCCATCAGCGCGCTTCGTTCCTGGGGGGCCATTCCGGCCATCGGCTCGTCCATGAGGAGGAGCTGGGGTCGACCGGCCAGCGCGATGGCGAGTTCCGCCCGCTTGACATCCCCGTAGGCGAGCACCGAACACGACTTGTCGGCCAGATCGGCGATTCCGACCTGCTCGAGGATGGCCAGTGCTTCCTCCCGGAAAAGACGACCGGCATTGGGCCACAGCGCCCGGCTCTTCCCGCGATGGGCGGCAAGCGCCACCTGTATGTTGCGCGCGACGGTCATGGAGGCGAAGGCGGCTGCGACCTGGAACGTACGGCCCACCCCCAGGCGTGCCATCCGTTGCGGCGACAGGCCTGTCACATCCCTGCCGCCGAGAGCGACCCGGCCCGCCGTCGGCTTGATTTGCCCTCCGACCATCCCGAAGGTAGTCGACTTGCCAGCTCCGTTCGGCCCGATCAAAGCAACGAGCTCGCCTGCCGAGACATCGAGCCACACTCCACGGACGGCATGGATGCCGCCGTAGCGCTTATCGAGAGCCGCCACCCGTAGCAGCGTCACCGGGTTGTCCCGTGTGCGTGGGCCGTCTGCGGTCCGCGCCGGGATCGGCGGAGCCTGGCCAAGCCCTCCCGCTGCATGGCTACGAGACCGCGGGGGAACAGCATGATGATCGCCAAAATCGCGAGGCCGAGCAGGAGGCGCCACTGGTCGGACCAAGCGATGAGCCCGGAACGGAGATAATGGAACGTCGCCGCCCCGACGAGCGGGGCCGCGATGCCTTCCAGTCCCCCGAGAAGAAGCATCACCAGGCCGTCGACGGATTTTTCGACGGACAGGAGCGTCGGGTCGACGGACCCGTTCATGAAGGCCTGTAAACCTCCTGCCGCTCCCGCGGCCGTTCCGGCGACGGTGAACGCGAGCCAGCGATGCCAGTATACCGCGATACCCACGGCCGCAGCGCGCTGGGGGCTGTCCCGCGTGGCTGCGAGGGTCGCCCCCAGGGGAGCGGCGACGAGATGTCGGAGGATCAGGACCGATGCGCCCACGACCGCAAGCGTGAGGGTGTAATAGGCGCTGAGGCTGGCCGCCCAACGGGACGGCCAGAGCCCGATCATACCGTTGTCGCCGCCGGTGACGTCGGTCCACTGATAGGCGACGGCGTAGACGATCTGCGCGACCGCCAGCGAGAGCATCGCGAGATAGACCCCCTGGAGCCTCACGACGAACAGGCCGAACCCGGCGGCGCCGACCATCGCGACGAGAGGTGCCATACAAAGCGCCAGCTCCATCGGCGCGCCAAGTCTCTTGAAGACAAGGGCCGCGCCGTAGGCGCCGAGCCCGAAGTAGGCCGCATGCCCGAAGCTCACCAGGCCGCCGGTGCCCACGATGAACATGAGGCTGGCCGCGAACAGCGAGGCGACCATCAGCTCCGTCATCGACTTCAGGGTGTAGTCGTCAACGACCGCGGGCAGTCCGGCGAGCAGCGCGATACCGACCAAATAGGGCCAGAGGCGTCCCGCCCCGGCTGGCACGAGGATATTCGTTGCCCGTTCCGCCAGGGCGTCCGGCTTGCCGAGCAGGCCCCAGGGCCTCACCACCAGGACGACCGCCATGAGAACGAAGACGAGCACGATCGTGATCTTCGGCAGGACCAGGATGCCGAACGCCTGGAGCTGGCCGATGAGCAGGGCGGCGACGAAGGCGCCGGGAATACTTCCCATGCCGCCGATGACCGTTACGACGAAGCATTCCGTGACCACGGCGATGTCCATCTGGGGATTGGCCGGAAGGCGGGGGGTCTGGAGCGCCCCGCCCAGTCCCGCGAGGAACGCGCCGAGGAACAGCGTGGCGGTGAACAGCACCGCCTGGTTGATGCCGAGGGCACCGGCCATCTCGCGGTCGTGGGTCGCGGCCCGGATCATGACGCCGAAGCGTGTGAACCTGAGCAGGCCTTGGAGGATTAGGAGTAGGACGGGACCGGCCGGGATCAAAAACAGGTCGTAGGCCGGAAACCGCCGCCCGAGCAGCAGCACCGAGCCCGCGAGTCCCGGCGCGCGCATGCCGAAGATGTCCTCGCGACCGAACAGCAGCACCACCACGTCCGCGACGACGAGCACGACCGCGAAGGTGGCGAGCATCTGGTAAAGCTCCGGCGCCTTGTAGATGCGGCGGAGCACGAGGATCTCGAAGATCACGCCCACCAGGCCGACCACGGCCGCCGAAAGGAGCACGCCACCCCAGAAGCCGACGGGAGCACCGGCCCACCGTGCCAGGTGCGGGGCGAGCGACGCCGTAAGGTAGGCACCGAGCATGTAGAACGAGCCGTGCGCGAAGTTCACCACGCGGGTGACACCGAATACGATGGTCAAGCCGGCCGCGGTGATGAAAAGCACCGATGCGGAAGTTATCCCGTTCAACATCTGCGTCGCCGCAAAGGACAAGTCCAAGCTCTCAACCTCCACCGCCGCCTGAGGACATCCCCGAGCCCCGTCGCCGGGCAGCTCGCGCTGGCAACGTCGCCCGGCTGGCATGAGAGCCGCCCGGCGAACGCCATCCCGATTTTCATAGGACGCTTTGCGCACGCTTGACAAGTGTAATATGACGCTATTTCGTAAGCGTATGCCAGCAACCCGGTTGGCACGCTCCGTCACGCTTGGCGGGCCCGATTTCGAAGGAACGCAAATGTTCGTCCTCAATCCTGCACTCATGACCCAGGAGGCATACGTCCCGGGGCTTACGCGCGAGCACGTCGCTGCAACCTACGGCATTCCCGTCGACGACGTGGCCAAGCTCGGATCGGCCGAGAACCCGTTCGGCGCGTCTCCGCTTGCGGCATCGGCCGCGTCCGCCGCACTGGCCAACCTGGATATCTATCCCGAATGGACGTCGCGGAAGCTCCGGGAGAAGGTCGCGGCGAAATATGGCCTCAATCCGGACCAAGTGGTCTGCGGGGCCGGCGAAACGGAGATCATTTCCTGGATCATCCGGCTCTTCTCGGCGCCGGGCGACAAGATCCAGATGTTTGCCCCCGCGTTCCCCGTCTACCACATTACCGCAGTGTCCGAAGGGCGCGTCCCGCTGTTCGTCAGCATGGGCGAAGACCTCGATTTCAAGATGGACGAGTTCCTTGCCCAAATTCCCGAGGCCCGGATCGTGTTCTTGACCAATCCCCACAGCCCGACGAGCCGCCTGCTGAGCGAACAGCAGATCCGGTCCGTTTGCGAGGCTGCGGGAGAGCAGCTGATCGTTCTCGACGAGGCCTATATCCACTTCACTGAAACCAGCGGCGGCATGCACCTGCTGGCGGACTACCCGAACCTGATCGTGCTCCGGACTTTTTCCAAGGCGTTCGGCCTGGCGGGGCTGCGGGTCGGCTTCGGCGTGGCGTCTCCCGAGATCATCAAGCCGATGCTGCACTTCAAGCCGACCTGGAACCTAGGACAGGTGCAAACGGCGGGCGCGGCCGCGGCGCTCGACGACGACGCCCACGTCGACCGCACGGTCAGGGAAATCGTCGAGCAGCGCGCCTACGTGATCGACAAGGTGTCCCGCCTCAACAGCTTCAGTATCGTCGGCGAGCCGCGGTCCAACTTTTTCCTGCTCCGGATCGGGGATCCGAAGCTCGACTCGACCATGGCGTTCGAGGCTCTTCTGGCCCATGGCGTCATCGTGAAGGACGGGTCCGTATCGTTCGAGGGTCTGGGCAACAAGTATCTCCGGATCGACGTGAGCCTGAGGAAGAACATGGACAGGCTCCTGGAAGCGTTGTCCAAGCTCGAAGCCCGTAGTTGAAGGCGTCTGCATCACCCCCGTACCGGGTCGGCGTGGACGTCGGTGGCACTTTCACCGACATCCTCGTCGAGACGGCGGCGGGGGACGTGCTCGCGGCCTACAAGGTCCCGTCGACGCCGGACAACCCGGCGCGGGCGGTCCTGACCGCGTTGTCCGCTTTGCCGGAGCCGGTGCGCACGGCGGGTTATGCGGTCCGTCACGGCACGACGGTCGCGACGAACGCCCTGCTCGAGGGCCGCGGCGCCAGGATCGCACTCGTGACCAACAGGGGTTTCCGCGACGTGCTGGCGCTCCGGCGGCAGGCCCGTCCGGCGCTGTTCGATTTGAGGCAGCAGATCTCCCCGCCGCTTTGCGCACGCGAACTCAGGTTCGAGGTGGCGGGCCGTATAGCGAGCGACGGGATGGAAACCGAGCCGCTCGATGACGCCGAGCTGGAGGCGCTGACGAAACGCCTGCGTGCCGAATGCGTCGAAGCCGTCGCGGTCGCCTTCCTGCACAGCTACGCCGAGCCGAAACATGAACGCCATGTCGCCGACCTCATCGCCGCGGCGCTTCCCGACGTTTTCGTCACCGCTTCCAGCGATGTCGCACCCGAGATAGGCGAGTTTGAACGTACGAGCACCGCTGTCGTGAACGCCTACGTCGGGCCCGCGGTACAGGGGTATGTCACACGTCTGAAAAATCGCATCGGGGCGCTGGGGGGCGTCTCGATCGGGATCATCAAATCGAACGGAGGCGCGACCTCGCCCACCAACGCGAGCAAGTTTCCCGTCCATCTCATTGAAAGCGGGCCAGCCGCGGGCGTAGTGGCGGTAGCGGCCCTCGCCCGGCGCCTGGGCCTATCCCGCGTCATCGCATTCGACCTCGGCGGGACAACGGCCAAGGTCGCGGTCATTGAGGATGGTCGGCCTGCCATGACGCGCGAGTTCCAGGCCGACCGTTATGTCGAGGGGCGGGATGTCGGCGGCTATCCGATCCGCAGCGCGACGGTCGACCTGATCGAGATCGGGGCGGGCGGCGGTAGCATCGCCTGGCTCGACAGTCAGGGATTAATCAAGATCGGCCCGCGGAGCGCCGGCGCGGATCCCGGTCCCGCATGCTTCGGGCGTGGAGGGGTCCTACCGACGTTGACCGACGCGCATGCCGCCTTGGGCAACCTGTCGGTGGCCGCCCTGTCCGCAGCCGGCGTGTCGCTCGATCCAGAGCGTGGCGCCGGTGCGATCCGCGAACGGCTCGCCGACCCCCTCGGCTGGACGGTGGCCCAGGCCGCGCATGCCGTCATCGACATCGCCAACGCCAAGATGGCCGACCTCGTGAGGCTGGCGACGGTGAGGCGCGGCCTGGATCCCCGTGACCACGTCCTGCTTGCGTATGGCGGCGGCGGGCCGCTCCACGCCGCGGCGATCGCGCAGGCGCTCGGCATCCGCAAGGTGGTTGTTCCCCCGGCGCCCGGGATGTTCAGCGCGGGCGGGTCGCTGCGCTCCGAGGTCCGGCACGATGTCGCGATCACCTTTCTGTCGATGCTGGCGGAGGTGTCGCCGGCCGCAATCGAGACCAGGTTCGCGGAAGCCGAGACGCGACTGCTCGCGCTGTTCGACGCCGAAACCGAGGGCGGGGGACCGTCGAGCGTCGATCGGTCCATCGAGATCCGCTTTGCCGGCCAGATCTTCGCACAGGATGTTCCGATCGAGCTCCCGTTCGATGCCGCACGTGTCGAAGCGGCGTTCCGGTCCGGTTATGCGGCCACGTTCGGATATAACCTTCCGGACAGCCCGGCGGAGATCGTGAACCTTAAGGTCGTGGCCCGGGCCGTTCGGGCCGAGGAGCCGGAGGGAGGCGGATGCGCGCCCTCTCCCGGTTCCGGCACGGTGTCCAACCTGTCCCACTTGGCGCTCGCGCGCGATGGCAGCCTGATCGTGCAGCCCGTGCTGACGAGGGGGGACCTGCGTGACGGGCGTCGGCAAGGGCCCCTGACCCTCGCCGACGAGGGTGCAACAATCCTGCTGCCGCCGGAATGGTGGCTTGAAACCGGGGAATGCGGGAGTCTCCGCGCATGGACCGAAGCATGACCGACTCCTTCCGCATCCTCCGGGATGATCCCGTCGCTTTCGAGGTGATCCGGGGCGGCCTGAACCAGATCTGTGAGGAGATGAAGTCCGTGGTCATGCGCGGCGCGTTCTCGCCGCTTCTGAGCCTCTCCGCCGACCTGTCGTGCGCGATCCTCGACGCCGAGGGCAAAGTCGCGGCGCAGGGGGAGGACATCCCAGTGCACCTCGGCGCCATGCCGTTCACGGCGGCTGCGGTGCTCGACAGCTTCCCCTTGTCCGGGTGGCGCGAAGGGGATGCGGTGCTGTGCAACGACCCCTATAAGGGCGGCACCCACCTGCCGGACATGACGCTGATGGCGCCGCTCGTCGTGGACGGTGTCATGCTCGGGTTCACGGCGACCCGCGTCCACTGGCCGGATGTCGGCGGCCCGGTGCCCGGCAGCTCGTCCGTGTCGGACCACATCTTGAAAGAGGGTCTCCGGGTGCCCCCGGTCCGGCTGATGCGGGACGGCGAATGGAACGACGCCGCCATCACCATTCTCATGGCCAACATGCGGCTACCGGAGAGCCGCTTCGGTGACCTGCAGGCACAGGCCGCCGGCAACCGGCGCGGCCTGCAAAGGCTTCATGAAATCGCCGGCCGGTTCGGTTCCGACAGGCTGGCCGCGACCATGCGCGCGACCCAGGACCATAGCGAGGCCATCCTCCGCGACGGGCTGTCGGCCTTCCCGCAGGGGCGCTTCACCTTTACCGAGACCCTGGACGGTGACGGGTTCGGGGAGGGACCGCACCGCATTAAGGTGACCGTCCATCGTCGGGGCGACGGCATCGTCGTGGACTTCACCGGCACCTCGGGTGCCGCGCGTGGCCCGATCAACTGCCCGGTCGCCGTGACCGCTTCCGCCTCCTACTACGCCATCCTCGCCTCCCTCGGGAGCGGCGCGGAACCGAACTCGGGTGCTTGGCGCCTGATCGAGGTCATCGCGCCGGCAGGGTCGCTGGTGGCGGCCACCGCTCCCGCCCCGGTGGTGGCGGCGAACACCGAAACCTCGAACCGCATCGTCGACGTGGTGCTGGGCGCCTTGGCCGAAGCGGGCTCCTTCGGTATCGCGGGGAGCTACGGATCCGCCGCGGTCTACACGTTGGGCGGCACCGATCCGGCGAGCGGGCGGCATTTTGTGCACTACGAAACCGTCGGCGGCGGGATGGGTGCGGGTCCCGGTTGGCCCGGCACCGACGGGATGCGTGTCCACATGGGCAACACCATGAATTTGCCAGTCGAAGCGATGGAGGCATCGATGCCGCTGCGGTTCCTGCGTTACGAGCTCATCGACGGGTCGGGTGGAGACGGCCGTTTCGTCGGCGGGCTCGGTGTCCGGAAGCGTTTCGTGTCGCTGGCCGACGGACTCGACGCATCGGTGCTGCTGGAGCGGTGCGTCGCACCCGCACCGGGTCGCGACGGCGGGTCAGACGGTTCGACGGCGGCGGTCACGGCGTTCAGGCGCGACGGCAGCGAGGAACAGCTGGATTCGAAGTGCCGTATTGTCCTCCAGGCCGGTGACGGGCTGGACATCGTGACCGCCGGCGGCGGCGGCTGGGGTCAATCCGAAGGAGTTCCAAAATGATCCGCATCGGTCTTCTCGTCCCGTCGTCCAACACGGTTTTCGAAAACGACGTCCATGCATCGCTGCCGCGTTCGCGGTTTACCGCCCATGCCGCCCGCATGCATCTGGTCGAGACGACCAGGAAGGCCGAACAGGCGATGCTGGACAAGCACGCACCTTCCGCCGCGGACGACCTTGCCGCGTTGGAGCCGGACCTCGTCTTGTTCGGCTGCACGTCCGCCGGCTCGCTCGGGGGCATGGACCATGACAGGGAGGTGTGCGACGTCCTGGGCCGCAGGGCGGGCGCACGGTGCGTCGGGGTCCTTTCGGCCGTGTCGGAGGCTCTCGCACGACGGAACTGGGAAAGCGTCGTCGTGGTGACACCTTACGTCGACGAGCTCACCTCCACCATCGCGGCGAGCCTCGCCGAAGGCGGGATGACGGTCCTCGCGGGCGGGGGCATGGGCATCACGAACAACATAGCGCTGGCCGATCCGGAGCCAGCCGAGATCGTGGAGTTCGCGATGTCGGTCGTCGGCCGCCATCGGCCCGACGGCCTGTTCGTTTCCTGCACGAACTTTCGTGCGCTGGAAGCGAGGCCAGCCATCGAGAAGGCGTCGGGTCTGCCGGTGCTGACCAGCAACCTCGCCGCCATCGAAGCTGTGTTCGAGCGCTTTCCTGCGAATACGACCAGCCTGCGGCCACGGCCGTCCCGGACATACGCCGCACGGACGGCCGCCGAAGCTGTTACGGAATAACGCGGGACGACGCGCTGCATGGCTGCGTCGCCGGGGCGGTAACGTCCCGGGAACCTGCGTTGCATCCGCGCGGATCTCGAGGACGACCCCTGCTTCCCCGACGGAGTCGAAGTAGGTGAAACCACTGCCGTCCGAACGACGGCCTCGCATGAACGGGACCAATCCCACGGCCTTGGCCAACTCTTCCGCCGCGTCGCAATCCGGCGTCTGGAACGCGAGGTGGAAGACTCCTTCGCCGTGGGTGTCGAGGAATATCCGTTGCGGCGTCCGACCTGCTCCGGGTTGGCATAGAAGGAGCCGGACGTTGGCGAGACGGGCGAACTTGAACTGCGTCTCGAAGAAACCGTCCAGGTCAGGCATGAGCAGCGCCCCGTCGATGTCATCCAGCGGCGGGTAATCCACCCAGGGACCTATGCCGATCGACTCGTAGTATCCGACCGACCTCCCCATGTCGCGGACGACGATGCAGACGTGATGCAGCGCGCTGAAGACCTGATCCATTTACGATGCTCCCTTCCTGTCCGGCGTCGACGGCCGGACGCCACTCAGACCGACGTCGCGGCGCAACGGGCGAACGCGGCTTGCAGCCCGGCCGCATCGACCGAGCCCCGTCGTCCGATCGCGATGAGGCGGGATGGCTGCGTCCGGTCGTCGGGGTCCCCGAGATCCGTGAACGACCACCGGCGACCTGAGACCTGCACGGCGGTCGGCCGTGACGGCGGTCCGTGCAGTAGCACGAGCCCCTTCGCTCGCAGGACCCACGCCGGAAGCGTCCCGGCAAACTCGGCCAACCGCCGCTTGTCGAGGGGGCCGTCGTGCTCGAGGGTGCAGCTCTCGAACATGTCCTCATGTCTGGCGATACCGGCATCCGCCAGCAGGAAAGAACGGCGCCGGGGCTCTCCGAGCACGATGTCGGCCGGCAGCCGGGCATGAGCCGTCCGGAGCAGCCGTGTCCGAGGGTGTGCCACTTCCCGTGCCCAATTTTCCGCTTCGGCCGACGGGCCCGCGGCGGCAACGTCCGATTTGTTCAGCAGCACGATGTCGGCACGCGCTATCTGGGCCGTCAGCAGGCGCCTCAGTCCGGGATCGCGCAGGAGTGTCGACGTGCGTTCGCCGTCCAGTATGCCGATGATGGCGTTGAGCCGGATCTCGGGCTGCCGGAGCGCCGAATGCACGACGCCGTCAGGCTCCGCGATGCCGCTGGTTTCCAGCAGGACGGCATCGGGCGGGGACGCGAGCCGCACCAGCGTTCCCAACGTCGCGGCAAGCCCCGCCGCGAGGCTGCAGCAGACACATCCGTTGCTGAGGCTGATCGCGTTTGCGCTGCGCTCCCGGACCAGGGCGGCATCCACGTCGACCGAACCGAAGTCGTTCACGATGACCGCGACCCGGCGGTCTCCCGGGTCCGAAAGGACGTTGTTCATCAGAGTCGTCTTGCCTGCACCGAGAAATCCCGTGACGACGGTAAGCGGAACCGACGATGCGACACCCGGGAGGGACTCCGACGGGCGGTTGGCCATTCCCAGCAGCATCTGCATGGTGGACGCCATCCCGTCGGCGTAACCCTGCGGGATGGCGGGTGCTTCCGGGCCGCTCATCCGTCCGGTCTCACGACGTACCCGTTTCGGTGGCCCGGTGGGCCACGCCGCCGAAGACGGTCCCCCACACCTTTATCGTAGGGAGCCCGTCGGGTCCGCACCCGAACGGATCGTCTTCGAGCACCGCGAAGTCCGCCCTTTTCCCGACCTCTATGCTGCCGATCTCGTTTTCCAGACGGAGCAGGAAAGCGGCATCGATCGTCACGGCGCGCATCGCGCGTTCGAGTCCGATGCACTCGCCGGGTGAGAGCACCGTGACGCCGTCCGCACCCAGCCGCCGGGTCGCTATCCACATGCCGACCAGCGGCCGCATCGGCACGACCACCAGTGCGTAGTCGGAGTGGAGGCCGAACACGACCCCTTCCCTTTCGAGCGAACCGAGCCGGGCGGTCGCCTCCGCCCTGTCCGGTCCTAGGCCCTGGATGCCCTGGGCCTCAGCGCGATAGTGGACGAGGTAAATGTTGACGCTGGCGCATCCGCCGAGCCGGGCCAGCCGACGGGCTTGCGCCGTGCTGCTGACGCTATAGTGCTCTATCGTCAGGCGGTGGTCGAAGCGGGGCTTGAGCATCTGCAACTCGTCGAGCGAGTCCAAGGCGGCATCCAACGCCTCGTCGCCGATGGCATGGACATGCACCTGGACGCCGATTTCCCAGTACGGGCGGATGAACGAGGTCAGCTGGTCCCAAGGGACGTCCCCGCGTAGCCCGTTCGTCCCGTCCAGGAACCCCGGGAATTTCACGCGCAGCGACAGTGCCTGGTACGAGCCGTCGGTCCAAAGCTTGATGCCATGGAAGCGCAGCTTGTCGGTGGACCGTGCGGAGAGTGCCTTGGTCGCCGCAGCTGCCCCGTCCCCGTGGCGTCGCTGCATGGCGGCGGCTGTCGGGATCAGGACGACGCGCACCGGGAAATCGTCGCCTTCCGACACTGCCTGATAGTCCTCCAATTCCGCATCGAAGTCGCTGATGCCCAGCGCCAGCTCACCCGTTGTGGTGATGCCGGACGCGCAAGCCGTCCTGCCGATGAGGCGCATGCCGCTGCGGATGGACCCGCGGTCGGCTATCGAGTCCCTGAAGGGAGCCATGGCGAAGTGGTTCGCTTCGAATTCGATGAACTGGCCATTCAGGCGACCGTCGTCGTAACGCCCGAGGCCATGCATGACCATATCGTCGGTCGCACCCAGGACGGCCAGCATCCCCGAGTTGGCGTATGTGAAGTGGATTGCGTAGGCTAGAACGGAAATGGGCCTTGTCTCGGAAATCCGGTCCAATTCGTCCCGGTGCAAGTGGCCGCCGTGGACCACGGGATCGAATCCCCAGGCGAAAATCGGCTCGTGCGGATCCGAAAGCGCTGCATCGATACCGGCAAGGCGGGCCATGACGGCTTCGCGGGTCGAGACCGCCGGTTCTATTCCGTCCGGGGAGGCTATCGGCCCCACGTAATGCAATTTGAACAGGGAGCTGGACCAACGGAAATGGGTATGCGGATCGATGAAACCGGGGCAGAGGGTCTTGTCTGCGAACCGCTCGTCGATCGTGTGGGGATGTCGGTCCAGCCATGGCCGCATCGTCGCCAGGCTGCCCACGGACACGATCCGGCCATCGAGGACGGCCACCGCCGTCGCGCGTGGCCTGCCCTCGTCCATGGTGAGGATGGATTTTGCGACAAATACCGTCAGCATGTCGGTTGCTCTCCGCGGGCCCGTTCGTCCCGTGCACCCGTCCGCCTGAGCAGGTCCTTGCGCAGCGCGTCGCGGGCGAACCCCACCGCGACCTCGGTGAGGTCGAAGTCGGCTTCGGTCAGCGAGAGACACGGGTAAATGTCACCCGGCGATTTCAGGATGCCGTGGGCCGTCAGGGCTTTGTTCATCCTGGCGGCGGGCCCTGCATCGGCGGCGATGACGTCGCGGTAGTTCCTGACTTGCGCGGCCGAGAAGACGACTTCGAACAACGTCCCATGAGCGACGATACGGTAGGGTATACCGGTCCTGTTCAGGTGGCGGCCGAAGATTTTTTGAACCTTCCGGCCGTTCGCCTTCAGCCTGTCCATGGCACGTGGTCGGCGCAAAATTTCCATCGTCTTCAACCGGCCGGCCGCGGCGATCTTGCGGCAGGGGACGGGTCGCCGACGCGTCTGCACACCCTGGCCCCATAACTGTCCCCGAGCAGCCGGACGCCGAGGGACGTCCCGATGGCCGACCATGGCGCCTCGACGTAGGCGAACGCCAGATATCCCTCCCCCGTATGATCAACACCGCCTGACGTGGTGTATCCGATCATCGAGCCCTCCGGTCCGTGGACGGGCTCCTCGCCGAACGGGGTAGGCGCCAGAGGGTCGCCGATCGCAAGCAGCACGAGACGTCGACCGGCGTCGCCCTCTCCGAGTCCGGCCTCGCCGATCGTCCGACCCATCGAAAGTTCGGTTCCCCAGCCGGGCTCCGCATCGGCGAGACGCAAGGCATCGAGGCTCCGCGCCCCGATCAGGCGTATGTCCCTGTTGCCCTCGGTGAGCTGCCGGAAAACGTGACGCGCGTACTCGCCGTCGCAGTGCAGTTCCCAGCCGGGGCAGCCGAAACGGTCCGTCCGCAGGGCCAGCACGGGAGCATACCCTACGGTGATCGGGCGGCCTGTCGATTTTGGGAATGTGGCGTCGTCGAAGTCGACGGCGACGCGATCGACGATGTCGGCGCGCGACAGCCGCGCGAGCAACTCGCCGGTGTCCGGTCCGGAGAGCAGCAGGCAAGCCCCCCGGCCGGTATGGTTCTCGAGATGCAGGCCGTCCGTCCCTTCTAGCGCCCTCAGCAGGACATCGAGGTAGTTCCGTTCCGCCTGTGGGGGCCCCTCGATGGTGACGCTATCGGCGGCTTCGCGGAACAGCCGGACGGCCGCCCGGAAGGTTCCTCTTGCCGTCAGGACGAAGGCAGTGCCGAAACAGCCCGGATCAGGGATGCATCCGGTGAACGTGCGACTGAGCCATCGCAGGAGGTCGACACCGTGTATGCGGAACTTCGCCCCGTGGCTTATGTCCGCCAAGACCGTGCCGCCGCGGGCTGCCCGGCATTCCGCGCGGACGTGCGCGTCGTAGCCCGGGGCCCGGAACGAGTAAGCTTCGGACACAGGGACGTCATCGGGAGCGAACCAGTTCGGTCGCTCCCAGCCGTAGATGCTTCCGAACACGGCACGACGCTCGGCCAGGATGTCGTGCAAGGGCGTGGTCTTGAGCGGGCGGCAGGCCGTCAACTCCTCCCCGGGCAGGGGTATCTGGTAGGTGCGCTCATAGGCTTCCTCGGTCTTACGCATGCTGTAGGGACGTGTCGCGAAGTCGCCGAAGCGTTGGGGGTCGCAGGCTGACATGTCGATCGACGGCGCTCCTTCCACGATCCATTCGGCCAACTGCCATCCGATGCCGCCTGACAGGGTCACGCCGTTCGGGTTTCCCTCGCCGAGCCAGAAGTTCTTCAGCCCGAACGCCGGGCCGGCGATCGGGATGTCATCCGGAGTGTAGGGCTGGGGCCCGTTGACGACCGCCTTGATACCCGCCGTTTCGAGCATCGGGACGCGCTCGATCGCTTTCTCGAGATACGGCAGGAGCTTGTCGAGGTCGTCGGGGAACAGCTGCATCCCGAAATCTGCGGGCACGCCGCCGGTGAACACGCACTCCCCGCGACCCTCGTAGCAACCCATGAGGAGGCCGTCGCCTTCCTGGCGAACATAGAAATTTTCGTTCGGGTCGCGCATTACCGGCAATTCTGGCAGCCCCTGTTTACGCCTCTCGACCAGCTGCGGGAGAGCGTCGGTAACGATGTACTCGTGCTTCAGGGAGACGGTCTGGGCCGGCAGTCCCACCATCCCGAGCGTCTGGTGGCTGTAGTTTCCGGTGCAGCTCACGACATGGTCGCAGAGGATGTCGCCAAGGGTGCTGTGCACTGTCCACTGGCCGGTGTTTTCCTGCGTGAACCCGGTCACGGTCGTCCCCCTCAGGATGCGTGCGCCCATGGCACGCGCGCCGATGGCGAAGGACTGGGTGAGATCCGCCGGAGCGATATGGCCGTCCTTGGGATTCAGGAGACCGCCCGCCACGCCGGCGACGTCCATGAACGGCCAGATCTCCTTGATCTCGGCAGGCGTCAGAATCCGGGCGTCGACCCCGGTCACTTCCGCCAGTCCCAGATACCGGCGGAACTCATCCATCCGGTCGGCCGTCGTCGCGATCCGGAGGTTGCCGCACCTGTGGTAACCGGGGTCCTGACCGGTCAACGATTTCAGTTCGGCATACAGACCCGCGCCGTAGCTGTTGAGCCTGCTCACGGTGGGGTGCGAGGTGTAGGTGATCACATGGCCCGCGGCGTGCCACGTGGAGCCGGCCGTGAGCTCCGAGCGTTCGCAGAGTATGACGTCCTGCCATCCCTTGCGGGCCAGGTGATACAGGACGCTGCATCCGACAACGCCGCCTCCCACGACCACGACACGTGCCGTCCGCACCATGGCCGTCCGGCCGGGATCGTCAGACATGACCGCCGGGCTCGATCAGCGCTTCACTATCGGACAACCGCCGTCCGCCAACGGCCGCCAGGCCTGCTCCGGAGGAACGGTCGCCAGGACTTTATAATAGTCCCATGGCTTCACGCTCTCCTGCGGCTTTTTGACTTCAAAGAGGTAGGCCGTGTGGAGGACGCGCCCGTCCTCCCTGATCGTGCACCGCCCGAAGGCATCGTCGTCCGTCTCGTGCGCCTTCATCCACCGGACCGCCTCGCGTCCGGATTTGTTCACCTGATCGACACCCATCGCGGCGGTGGCGCGAAGAAGGTGTGTCATCGCACCGTAGCATCCGGCCTGGCCCATAGCCGGCTTCCGGCCCTGCATCGACGGCGACACCCTTGCCGAGAAGGCCCGGGCCCTGTCGTTCAGGTCCCAATAGAACACGGTAGCCAGCACCAGCCCCTGGGCCGTTTCCAGACCGAGCGCATGCACGTCGTTGATGAGGGTCAGCAACGTCGCGATTTTGGTTCCGGACTGCGCGATCCGGAACTCCGCAGCTTGTTTGACGGAGTTCACGGTGTCCTGGGAGGAGTTCGCCAGCGCGATGACCTTCGCGCCCGAAGATTGGGCCGTCAGCAAGGCGGAAGAGAAGTCCGTGCTCGGAAACGGGGTCTTGATTGAACCCAGCACGCGCCCTCCTGCAGCCTGGACGAAACGCGACGTGTCCGCTTCGAGCGCCAGGCCGAACGCGTAATCGGCCGTGAGGAAGAACCAGGTGGTGCCGCCCGCCGCGACCAGCGCGCCACCCACGACTTTGGCCAGCATGTAGGTGTCGTATGCCCAGCAGATGGTGTTGGCCGTGCACTTGCTCCCCGTCAGCTCGGTCGTCGCCGCATTGCACGGAAGGGCGATTTTGTCCCGTTCCTGCGCCAGCGCCGAGCCAGCGAGCGCAATCGCTGAATTCTGGAAGTCGAGGATGGCGTCCACGCCCTCGTCATACCATCGCCTGGCTATTGCAAGTCCGACGTCGGGTTTGCCTGCGTGATCGGCCGACACGACTTCGACGGCAAGCGGCGTATGGGCGATGAAATCGGCGACCGCCTGCTGCACGCAGGCGAGCGAACCCTGGCCGCCGTTGTCGCGGTATGGGCCGGATTGATCGCTGAGCACCCCGATCCGCAGCGTCGGAGCCGGAGCGGCCGCGACCGGCCGCGGTCCGGCTATCAATGCAGCGCCTGCTATCAGCGAACTCCTGCGTGTCAGCATGGGGAACCTTCCTCTTCGCTGTTCCCCTCCGGGAGCCGGCTGACCGGGAACCGGAGGGAAGGTTTACCGGGCTGACGCTGCCCGGGGGATCGGACGCCTTGAGCATAAGACAAACGGACATCACTGTCCTATGGACGCTTCCTGAGCGTATCAGTATGCTTATCGGTGTCTATATGACAATGCGTAAAAGTTCGTAGGACGGTCAGCGATTTTGGAGTTCGATGCCGTGTCCGTAATCCCGCAATCCGGCGACTGGCTGCTTCCGTGGTAGTGCCGCGTGCCTCGCCCACCGCCAACCGTCCCGGTGAAACGGGCAGGTGGCGGGGTCGGACCGAGGACGACCGGCTTCTCACGGGGATGGGCAGATACACTTCCGACGACCAGACGCCTGCCCTCGTCGCCCACTTCCTCCGGTCACCGTTCGCGCACGCCGACATCGCCGCGATCGACCTGGACCCGACGAGGCGCATTCCGGGCGTGGTGGCGGCCTTCTCGGCGGCCGACTTGGCGGGCCTCATCCCGGGTGACGCTCCCGTGGTCGACGTCGTCGAAGAAGCCGGCGGCGTGACGAGGCATGTTCCCCGCCGTCCTGCATTGGTCCGCGGTCGCACGCTGTTCGCGGGGGAAGCCGTCGCCATAGTCGTCGCGCGGACGAGGCATGACGCGGCCGACGGCGCCGAAGCCGCGCTCGTGGAATATGCCGACCTGCCCGCGGTCTCGGGCGTCGAGACTGCAGTAACGGCACCGCCGATCCACCCGGGCCTTCCCGATAACCTCGGCTTTCGCTGGCAGGGCGGCGAACCTGACGTGACGGAGGCAGTGTTCGCGGCCGCCGCCATCCGAGTGTCCGCCGAAATAGAAGTTCCCCGAATACACGGGTTGCCGCTCGAGCCTACCTGTGCCCGCGCGTCCTATGACTCGGGGAGCGGCCGGTGGACCTTGGTGGCTCCGTCACAAGGTGCCCACGCCTTTCGGCGGGAGCTGGCGGAGAGCTACCTGCAGGTTCCGTCGGACCGACTTCGCGTGGTGACACCCGATGTCGGCGGCGCTTTTGGCCTGCGCATCCATACGCTTCCCGAGCATGCCGTGCTTCTCGCCGCCGCGCGGCTGGTCGGATCGGATGTGGCCTGGTCCGCGACCCGCGCCGAAAGCATGTTGGCGGAACCCCATTCGCGTGGCGTGAAGGTCTCGGCCGAATTGGCGTTGGACGAAGCGGGAACCATCCTGGCTCTCCGGGCCGTTTCCCGATGCGACCTGGGGGCCTACGTCCACGTCGGCTCGCGGTCGACCCCGACGGCCGGGTTGCTGTTCGGGTTGCAAGGGCCCTACCGCATGCAGGCCGTCTCGGTGGTAGTCCAGGGCTACTACACGAACACGACGCCGACGGGCCCGTTCCGGGGCGCCGGACAGCCGGAGGGGACCTATGTCCTAGAGCGTATGATCGACATCGCCGCCGCCCGCCATGGCTTCAATCCCGTCGGCCTGCGGAGCAGGAACCTCCTGCAAGCCTCGGACTTCCCCTACCGCACCTGCACCGGCCATGTCGTGGACAGCGGCAATCCGTCGGCGCTCCTCGAGCGCACCCTCGCCGACCTGGGCCCGGCAGGCGCCGGATCGGCTGCCGGTGTCGCGATGTATATGAAGGTCAACGGAATGGGCCGCTCCGAAAAGGCGGAGGTCGAAGTGCGTCGGGACGACGGGAAAATCCTGGTGCGGATCGGGAGCCAGTCCAACGGACAGGGGCACGAGACGACGTTCGCACGGCTGGCCGCCGCCCGGCTCGACGTCACGCCCGATCAGGTGCAGGTCGTGCAAGGCGACACCGATGCGATCGCCCACGGCACCGGAACCGGCGCGTCCAGCGCCCTCGGCACCACGGGGCCCGGGGTGGACCTGAGCGCGAAGGATTTGCTGCGCCAGGCTCGCGAGCTTGCATCCGATCACCTGGGCCTGCCGCCCGAAGAGCTGACCTATACGGCCGGGACATTCGCGGCGGCCGACGGCAACAGGCACGTCACCCTCCAGGAACTTGCGCTCGGGGCTCCCCTGGTCGGCAGGTCGGACGTCGGCGTCACGCTGTCGTACACCTTCGGGTGCCACGGGTGCATCGTCACGACCGACGGCGATACCGGCGGATCGACGATCGGCCGCTATGTGGCCAACGACGACCTGGGGCGGGTGCTGGAGCCCGTCATCGCGAGGGGGCAGGTTCACGGTGGCGTGGCCCAGGGCATCGGCCAGGCGCTGCTCGAGACCTTCCGGCACGATACGGACTCGGCGCAGCCCGTCTCGGGGACCCTCATGGATTACGCCGTTCCCAGGGCCTCCGACTTGCCGGAGTTGCTGACGTCATTCGCGGGAACGGTCTCGACGGCGAACCTGCTCGGGGTGCGCGGCGCCGGCGAAGCAGGAGCGCTTTGCTCCATGGCAGTCGTCGCGAACGCCACAGCCGCTGCCCTGGGTCTTTCCGGCGACTCCCGTCTCGCTGCCCCCATGACCGCCGCGCGTGCTTGGGAAGCCCTCCGGGAAGCATCGCGGGACCGCCCGAGCGATTGAACCCGCCGGGGACCGGTGGTTGTCGGGTCACCGGCAACGCCGGGTTGGACCGATACCGGACATGGGCTAGACTCGGGTAACTGGAAGCCGCTCCGGTCCGGCATGTCGGCGGGCCGAGGAGTCGATGGGCAAAGTGGGAAAATCGAAGGAACAAGCTCTGACGGCGGCGAACTCGCGCGATTCCGTCGAGGGGCTGCTGTGGCTTCCGCCGCTCCGGAATTCGGGCCGGGTCAAGTATTCCGAAGTGGTCGAGACCATCGAGAAGGCGGTCGACAGCAGTTCGTTCTCCATTGGCCAGCGTCTCCCCGGCCAACGTGAACTCGCAACCCACCTGGGCGTCACCATCGCCACCGTCACGAAGGCGGTGGGCGAGTTGGTCCGGCGCGGGGTCCTTACGGCGAAGTCCGGCTCCGGCACATTCGTGGCGGATCGGACGCACGTGGCGCCCGTGGCAGCCGGGACGGCCCGGCAGCTGAACCTCGCACTCAACCGACCGCCGATGGATCCCGTCCGCGAGATGCTGTCCGCGTCCTTCGCTGAAACCGGAAGCTGGCGGATAGACGCCGCGCTCGATTACGAGCCGATAGGCGGATCAGCGGCCACGCGTGCCGATGGGGCATCATGGCTCGAGAAGCGCGGCATCAAGGTGACGGCGGAGAAGGTCCTGGTGACATACGGCGCCCACGAGGCGCTTCTCGCGACCATGTCCGCCTTGTTGAAGCCGGGTGACAAGGTCCTGTGCGAGTCGCTGAACTATACCGGGTTGCGGCGTATGGCCGCCCTGCTTGGCGTCCAGTTGATCGGGGTGCCGCTCGGACCGGACGGCATGCAAGTGGACGCCTTCACACGCCTCTGCCGAGACGAGGCCCCGAAAGCCGCCATCCTGACCCCCGTGACCCATAATCCTACCGCGACGACGCTGGACGACGTCGCACGCAAGCGCGTCGTGGAGACGGTGCGCCGTGCCGGGATGTTCCTGCTAGAAGACGACATCTACGGTCACCTCTCAGGTCATGCCGCCCCCCTGCTGGCGACCTCCTATCCAGACAGGACGATCGTCGTGAGCGGCCTGTCCAAGAGCATCACGCCCGGCCTGAGGCTCGGCTACGTTTCCGCGGGTACGGAAATCCTCGACGCGATCCATGCCTCGCTCTACTCGTTCGGCTGGTCCGCGCCGACACCGCATATCGTGATCGCATCTCGCCTGTTCGAAGCCGGGTTGGCGGATGCTTGCCTGGAGGCCCAACGAACGGAAGCGTTGGCTCGGATGCACATGTTCTCGGAAGCTTTCCCGAACATAATCCGGCCCGACCCTGCCCTTGCGTCCTACCACGCCTGGTTGCCCCTCCCCGACGGCCGGTCGGCCGACGCGTTTGCGAACGAGCTCTCGCGGGAAGGCGTGCTCGTGTCCGCCTCGACGCAGTTCCTGCACGGCAGCCGGGAAGTGCCTTCGGCGGTCAGGCTGAGCCTCGGTGCCGTCGAGACGAGGGCCGAGCTGGCGGAGGCATTGAGCCGGATCGGATTGCACTTCCAACGATCCGGCCCGAGCCTGGGCGCGATCGTGTAGCTCGGAAGCCGTGGCCTCGCCGTCCTCACGGCGCGTGGGATGGCGGGCGCGAAGGGCCGGTCATCCCGGGCGGATTGGCCGAAACCGCGCTGGTCGCGGTGAATCCTACGAGGTGGATGCGTGCCGCCGACCTGCCCGGATTAGCCGTTGGGTTCCCTGGACGTGTTCGCGGAGCAGGTTGACGGCTTCGTCCGCCTTGCCGCCTTCGGCGAGGGCCAGCAGCCGATAATGTTTCGCTTGCGGCCGCTCTTTTCCGGCGAGTTTCGAGACGTGGTGCCGCGCGACGCTGTTGAACTGTCTGAAGTTCCGCTCGATGGCCGCCAGCAGGCGGGAACAGTCGCACGGTTCATACAGCGCCCAATGGAACGACCAGTTCACCGCCGACCATTGGACCGGATCGGGGGCCGAGTCGTACTCGGTCAGGCTGCCGCGCGCCGGACGTTGTTGCATGGACCGGGCCGGTGGCGTTGCGGTTGAGGCCGACGTAGGAGGCTTGCCCGTTCACTGATCCTTGGATGCCTCCCTTGCCCTTCAAGCTGAATGCTGGCCGCCGTCATCACATTCCGAAGCAGAGGCGCAAGGTCATGAACTCGGCGGCCTACAACGCTGCTCTGCGCCAGCGCGGCAGCCTCACGATTTGGTTCACCGAGGAGGCAGTCGCGGCATGGCGGGCGGAGCCCCG
Organism: uncultured Lichenihabitans sp.; assembly: GCA_964245915.1. Classification (GTDB taxonomy): domain Bacteria; phylum Pseudomonadota; class Alphaproteobacteria; order Rhizobiales; family Beijerinckiaceae; genus Lichenihabitans. The sequence goes on from CAXTOT010000061.1 coordinate 29,467, forward strand.
CACAACAGCAGGCGGGCAGCGCTGGTACTCACCTTTGGCCATTCTGACGGCGCTGACGCTCCGGGCCGTGTTCCGCCTGGCTTTGCGCCAGGCCGAAGGCCTGATCGGCTCCATCATCGGCCTGCTTGGGCTTGATTTGGCCGTGCCGGACCATTCCACGCTCAGCCGCCGGGCCGCGACGCTGGAGGTGCCACGACCGTGTCGTGGCGGCGAGCCGCTGCACCTGCTGGTGGACAGCACGGGCCTCAAGCTCTGCGGCGCGGGCGAGTGGCTGATCGAGAAACACGGTGCCAAAACGCGTCGGTCCTGGCGGGCGCTGCACATCGGCATGGACGCCGACACGGGCCAGATCGTCGCGGCGACATTGACCGGGAAGGAGGTCGACGACGGCTCCCAAGTGGGTCCCTTGCTCGACCAGGTGGCGGGCGAGGTCGCGTTGTTCACCGCCGATGGCGCCTACGACCAGGATGGCGTTTCCGCTGCGGTCGCGACGCGTTACCCGGCGGCCACCATCGTTGTGCCCCCACGTGCCACAGCCGTGCCGAGCGACACGGCCGAGACCGCGCCCACGCAGCGGGACCGCCACCTTGAGTTCATCGCCAAGCACGGCCGAGCGGCCTGGCAGAAAATCTCCGGGTGTACAAAGCGGGCCCGGGCTGAGGCGACTATCGGCAGGTTCAAGCAGGTAATCGGCGAAGGACTGCGCTCGCGCACGGACCAGCGCCGGGCCACCGAGGTCGACGTCCATATCCTGAACCGCATGCTGGATCTGGGACGCCCTATCTCCGTCCGCATCGCTTGAACCGAGGCCAGGCTGGGCTAAGTGCGTCCACCTCCCTGATCCCTGCAACACGGTCGCCAGCGCGTCAATCAGAGCGGATGGGTCAGCAAACTGTATATGGTCCGGATCCCGTCGACATAATTGCCAAGGCGCATATTCTCGTTGCTGGCGTGTTGGTTGTTGTCTGCATTGACAAGAGGAATGATGGCGAAGGGCACGCGCAGCGCCTCGACAATCTCTGCGGTGGGAACCGTGCCGCCCATCATCCGGATGCGAACCGGCTCGGGGTTGGTACCGAAGGTGTCGGTCAGGGCGCGATAAGCCCAACGACCTACGGCTGAATCCATCGGCGTTCCCGCGGCATCGGCGCCCTCGGACTGATACGAAAAGCTTGCGAGCTTATCGTAGCGGCTTCGGTCCTCGTCCGTCGGCATGCCCTCGATTAGGTGGTAGCCCTGGCTGAGGATGTGTTCTTCGATCCGCTTGCCGAGATATCCGGCGCTGGAGTCCGGCGTCGTGCGCAGGTCCAGTTCGGCGACGGCTTGGTCCGGCACCACGTTGGAAACCTTGTCGCCGACTGCGGCCGAGGCCATCCCGCGTACATTGAGGGACGGATACTGCATCGCCTCCTGGTAGTTCTCGCCAATGGCGTCGGGCTTGGCGATACCCAGGCGGCGCTGCAATGCCGCCTCGTCGTCCGGAACTGCGGCCATGATCTTCCTGTCGGCATCGTCGATCTGCACATGGTCGTAGTAGCCCGGAACCGTCACGCGCCCTTGGTCGTCCTTCATCGTGGCAAGCAAGCGTGCAAGCCGTTGCGCCGGGTTCGGCGAATAGTTTCCGTAGTAGCCGCTGTGCAGCGCGATCTTGGCGCCGTAAACCGTGAGTCTGGCCCGAGCATCGCCTCGATTGCCGAACACCAGCGTCGGTCGGTTCGTCGCGTGCATAGGGTCATCGTGGATCGCGATCGCATCACATCGAAGGAGGTCGAGATGGGCATGCATTACCTTGCCGATCGACGGCGATCCCTTTTCCTCCTCGCTGTCGAGCACCACCTTGACGTTCACCGCGAGCTGCTCGCCGTCGGCCTTGAGCGCGTCGATCGCGGCCAAGAAAATCATGATTGGCGCCTTGTCGTCCGCCGACGAGCGTCCGAAGACGCGCCACTCCGGATCCACCGTGCCGGTTAACAGCTGCGCCGGGTCGATCTCTTCCCACGAGCCCGCTGCAGTGTGGCGCTTGAGCACGGGGAGCCAGGGGCTTTTCTGCGCCCATTGCTCGGGCAACACCGGCATGCCGTCCAAGTGCATGTAGAAGAGGACGGTCTTCAATTTGGGGTCGGCCCCCGGCAATTCCGCGAAAAGCATCGGCTTGCCGTCGTTTGGCAATGACTGGGTCGCGAAGCCTCTTTTGCGAAACGCCGCGTCCAAAAACACGACGTTCTTGCGTATGTCCTCTGCCGACACCGCGTCGTTTGGCATGGAGAGCAATTGCAAGTATTCCGAGTAGCTGGCTTGCGCCTGGTGAGCAGCGGCGTCGGGCGAGATGTCTGCCGCGTGGGCGGAGGCGTTGGCCAACAAAAGCGTGAGCACTGCGAGGGGTCGGAGGTTCATGGCGTTGCTTCTTTCAGGACTGAATTTAAAATCCTGTTTGTGGCCGGTCAGGGGGCTTGGGCCGAGCAGGGTTCGGGGTGACAGCTTCGACGTGGTATCTTTGCTCATCGGCCAAGCTCGAAGTAACTGTCCATAGGTTCTATTTTGGCGGTTGTCGATCAACGGCCGAGCCGCGTGTCAGGCTGCCGCGGCGGGCAAGTTTCCGGACTTAGTCATTCGTCGAATGGCAGACGGCTTCGATGTTGTGACCGTCAGGATCGAGAGCGAAGGATCCTGTAATCGGATTGGTCTGATGGCTGAAAGGAGGTCAGCATGCTGAAGCGCCGTCCGCTTTTGGCAATTGCAACCGCCATGGTCGTCGTCCCTGTCACATCGTCCTGGTCGCAGGTCACCAGCGTAGTTCTTGCGCCAACCGGTATGTTGCGTGTCGGGATATACGAGGGCAGCCCGCTTTCAATGGTCACGAACCCAACCACTGGAGAGGCGCGAGGATTAAGTGTCGATTTTCGCGATAAACTGGCTCGCCGCCTCGGCATCCTGGTCCGGCGCGTCGTCTTCCGGCGGATCGCTGACGTAATACAGGCCATGAAAGGTGGTGAGGTCGACTTCCACGGTCAGCAATGCCACACCCGCCCACGCACAAGATGTCGACTTCAGTCCTACCTTGTTGTCCCTCGAGCTCGGCTTTCTCGTGTCGGCGGGGTCGGTGATTGCCAAGCTGGAGTCAATTGTAAATCGGCGCGGGGTTCCGACGCCGATCGGCGTCGCAAGTGTCTGAGTCGCTTACAATCTGAGGGGTCCTGACGCGACGCCGAACGACA
>CAXTOT010000062.1:0-31925 GCA_964245915.1 uncultured Lichenihabitans sp.
TGGGCCCGCAGCCGCGGGTCGAGCAGGGCGTTCAGCATGTCCGCGGCCAGCGTCGCAATCGTTTCGCGGAGCACCGCAAGATCCTCGTCGCTTCCCGGTTGCCGCACGCCGGCGTAGGCAGTTGCATCGGACTCTGCCTTGGCCAGGTTCTCGGCAAGCGCGTCGCGCTCGCTCTGCAGGGCGTCGTGGCGCGTCTGCAAGTCGGCGAGCACGCGCTGGGCCGACGCGATCTCGCCGCTCTGTTGCGCTATGCGGCTTGCTAGGCCCGCAATTTCCTCGGCCTGCGTCGCGAAGCGCTGCTCCCCGGCCAAAATGGTTTCGCGCGCGGCGTCGAGACCCGCCTGAAGCTCATCGCGCTTGGTGGCCAACTGGGCGATCTCGGCCCGGGCGACACCAAGATCGAGGGTCACGGCGGCGGTCGCAGCATGCGCGTCCTTGAGTTCGGCCGCCGTGGAGGCGTTTTGCGCCATCAAGGTGCGCATCCGCAGATCCTGACCCGTGCTCCTGGTCTCCAGCCCCGCGATGGTGGCGCGCTGTTCGTCCACCAGAGCCTCGCTGGCCGCGAGGCGCCCCTGCAAGGTGTTCAGGATCGACAGGCGGCGTTCGGCGAGCCCTAGGGTGTCATGGAGCAACTGCATCTGCAGACCGAGTTCCGCTTCGGCCTCATGGGCGGTCCGGGTCGCAACCTCCAGGCCGGCCTGCAGCCCCGTGTTGCGTTCGGCGAGCGCCGCGCCCTCGTGCTCCAGGACGAATATGCGCGTCGCGTGACGCCCGGCCTCGCCCATGGCGTCCGCCTTTTCGCGCGTCAGCGTCTCGATCTTCTGTTCGAGCCTGCGGGTCGCGGCAGCGTGTTCGGCCCGGATCTGGTCCCGTTCGGCCACGATCTCGGCCATCGAGAGCGGAACCAGCATCGACAGCCGACGCATCGCCAGACGCATGGCCCGCCGCGACACCACGGGCAGGAACACCAGGGACAATAGGCTCGCGACCAGGAAGCCGAGCGCGAAGATCATGCCCTGCTCGATCACGCCCGATCCATGTCCGTGCTGCTCATCCGCCCTTCATGGCACGGAGCGCGTGGGTGTTAGAAGGGGTTCCAGGTCGATTGCGGGGTGAATTTGAGATAGGACAGGCTGATGCCGAGCCGCGCCCCCACTCCCGAGCGGATCGGCACCAACACCACTTCGCGATCGGTCAGGGCCGTGAAGCCGAACCCGCCGATGAAATAGGCCGAGCCGTCGAGGCCGCCGAACCTGCGGAAGATGCCCCGGGCCGCGGGAAGATTATAGACCAGCATCATGGTGCGGTCGCCATCGCCACCGACGTCGAAGCCGATCGAGGGACCCTGCCAGTAAACGCGTTGATCGCCCGCGTTGCGCGTGTACATCACGCCCTCGCCATAGCGGACGCCACCCACGAGGGCGCCCGAGGCCTCCTGGCCGAGGATGTAGCCATTCGGCTGGCCCCAGCGCCGGCCCGCCTCCTCGACCACCTGGGCGAGGCCGCGCGACACAGTGCCGAAGAATTTGTGACCACTATCGACCAGTTCACCGGTCGAAAACCGTTGCGGCCGGCCATCCTGGCCCGCGTCGGCCAGGGCCGGTACAGCAGGCCCGGTCGCCAGCAGCGCGGCCGTGCCCAGAGCCAGTTCACGCCGAGTCAGCATTGCCATCCCGCTTCTCCCAACGAACAGCGCGCATCGCGTCGAAGCCGCTTCATCGTTCACTGCCGCTGGATCATGTCGCGGGCATGGCGGATTCGAGCCGGCGGACAGTGTCCGACACCACACAGGGTGTCACAGCATGGTTAACGGGAAGTTGCCAAAAAAGCCCGAGGCCTCAGGCGTTGGCGCCCGTCCCCTGCGCGCGTGCGGCGGCCCCGGGGTCCCCCCAGGCGATGAAACCGCCGTTGCGATAGTCGCTCCCCATCTTGCCATATTGCAGCGGACCACCGGAGACCGAAAGCACGGTCCCGCCAGCCGCTCTCAGGACGGCGTCACCCGCTGCGGTGTCCCACTCCATCGTGGGTCCAAACCGCGGGTAGACATCGGCCTCCCCCTCGGCGAGAGCGCAGAATTTCAGCGAAGACCCCGCGCCGCGCCGTTCCCGGATCGGAAGTCGCGCCAAGAACGCCTCGGTTTCCGGGTCCCCGTGCGATCGGCTGGCCAGGGCCACATAACCATCGTGGGGCACCGTGCGGGCACGGATCAGACGTCCGTGCCCCGCACCGGCGAGGCTGCCCCCCGGCGCGACCTCGAACACCGTGGCGATTGTCGAGCCGATCCACAGCCGTTTCAAAACCGGCGCATAGACGGCTCCAACCACCGGCCTTCCAGCTTCGATCAGCGCGATATTCACCGTGAACTCGCCGCTGCCGCCCACGAATTCGCGTGTTCCGTCGAGGGGGTCGACCAGAATGAAACATCCGTCGAGCGCCGGCTTGATGCCCCGCGCCGCCGCCTCCTCGGCCAGCACCGGAATGCCGGGCGCGCAACGCGCAAGGCCCGCAAGGATGACGGTTTCGGCCCGCTCATCGGCTTCGCTCACCGGACTCTTGTCCGCCTTCGTCTCGAATTTGCAGCCTCGCGTCGAATAGACCTGCATGATGCTGACTGCCGCATCGAGCGTCAGTTGGGCAAAGGCCTCGGCCAGACGCTGCCGTTCATGGGCGGCGCGATCGGGCTCCAAGAGAGAGATGTTCGTCACGATCGGATTGACCTCGATTGGCGCGGCTGTTTACGCAAAAACCTGGACGGGCTGCGGTCCGGCGAACTCGAAGCGTCCGCGCCATGTGCGGGGTCGACTTCCAAAGCGCTGACCCATGCGATATCAAAAAGCTTCGCAGGCCGCAAACCTGGATTCGCCGACTGAGCCGTAACGGTGCGGGTTGGCGGACCGGGTTGGCGGCCCGAGTCCTTGACATTAGCCCGGACGCGTCGCCCGTTTGGGCACCGTGCGGGCGACAGGCCCCGGAACCCCGCAATGACCGCCTTCACGCTCGAACCTCTCGATCTCGCGGCCCTGCTGTGCTCGCGCGTGTGCCACGACGTGATCAGCCCGGTGGGCGCCATCGTAAACGGGCTCGAGGTTCTCGAGGAGGACAATGACGCCGACACGCGCGTCTTTGCGCTCGACCTCATCAAGAAAAGCGCCGCCACGGCCTCGGCCAAGCTGCAATTCTGCCGGCTAGCCTTCGGGGCGGCGGGCTCGGCCGGCGCCTCCATCGATACCGGGGATGCCGAAGCGGTCACGCGCGGCCTGTTCGGGACCGACAAGGTCAAGCTCGAATGGTCAGTGCCGCGTGTGCTCATGCCGAAGAACAAGGTCAAGCTTCTGCTCAACCTCTGTGTGATCGCGGCAGGCACCATCCCACGCGGCGGCGTCGTCAGCGTCTCGATTCGCGGCAGCGGTGAAGACCCCGAAATCCACCTCGAGGCCAAGGGCACCAGTCCGCGGGTCAATCACGGGCTCGCGGCCCTGCTGGACGGCAAGCCGGAGAACGACAATCTCGACGCCCACGCGATCCAGCCTTACTTCACCGGGCTCGTGGCGCGGCAGATCGGCTACGCGGTCAGTCTCGCGATCGAGGGCGACACGGTGACGATCACGGCCAACCCCGCAGCCCACGCGGAACTCGTGGACCCTCACCACGACTGACCAACAGGGGCCGGCGCTGAGATCCCACCGATCCGGCGCCCTGGACCGGTTCAGTTGTCGTTAATGTTCCTGCGCCACCATGATCGGGCGCGCCCCGGGATTGAGGGCGAGCCCAGGGGTGTTTCCCATGACACAGGCGCTCGTGGTCGACGATTCGGCTGTCATCCGCAAAGTCGCCCGCCGCATCTTCGAGGGCATGCAGTTCGAAACGACCGAAGCCGAAGACGGCCAGAAGGCGTTGTCGGCCTGCAAATTCCTGATGCCCGACGTCATCTTGCTGGATTGGAACATGCCTGTGATGGATGGCTTCGCGTTTCTGCGCGAACTGCGAAAGATGCCGGGCGGCACGAAGCCGAAGGTGCTGTTCTGCACCACGGAAAACGACGTCGCTCATATCGCGCGCGCCATGCATGCGGGCGCCGACGACTACATCCTGAAGCCCTTCGATCGGGACATCATGAAGACCAAGTTCGAGGAGATCGGGCTGGTCGCCTGACCACGGATCAAGAGACCTTCTCGCGGGTGCGTCCAAGGGGCTCGGTTACGGCGAGCGGCTTCTCCCGTAAGGCCAGCCAGGCCGCGAGCAGCATGACCGCCATTCCGGCCGCCTCGACCGAACTGATGCGTTCGCCGAAAACCATATAGCCGGCCACGACCGCGATCACGGGCGACACGAACGCGAAGGAGCCGGCCCGCGAGGCCCCCCATTCGCGCAACACGTGCATATAGGCCGTGTAGCCCGCAAGCGATCCGAACACCACCAGGAACAGCCAACCCAGCCAGGGCGCGAGACCCCAGCGTCCCTTCAGCGCGTCCCAAGACCCTGGCTCGAGGATCAGCGCGCAGGCCAGCAACACGAGCCCCCCGATCAGCATCGTCGTGGCCGCCACGAGGGCCGGAGAATAGGCACGCAGGAGCGGCTTCGACAGCACGGACCCCGCCCCATAAACCACTGCCGCCACCACCACCGCCGCGGCGCCCCAGGGCTCCATGGCGCCGCTCCCCGGCGCGCCGGCAGAGCGGGCCCCGAACAGCACCGCGACCCCGAAAACGCCGAGCAGGATCGCCAGGGCGCGTGTGACATTGAACGTCTCGTGGCGGAGCGCGAGCGCAAAGGCCAGAAGCGCGACGGGCGTGAAGGAGAGTTCGAGCATGGCGGCCGTGCCGGAATTGACGAACAGCATGCCCCAGAACAGAAGCCCGTAGCACAGCGCCACCATGAGGAGGCTCGCCGCGATCATCCGCGCCCAATCGGCTCGGGCGATCCGGCAGGGCCACCCCCGGACCCACAGAAACCCGAAAAGCAGCAGACCTGCCGCCGTGAAGCGGCTGGCGGCAAAGATCAGCGGTGGCACGGCAGCCACCCCGGCCTTTACAGCGATCCAGGTCAAACCCCAAATCAAGCACATGGCCCAGAATAGGGCGGCGGTCCGGTCCAGCTTCATGGCGCTCTCCACGAACGAAACAAGATCGCTCTGCGACGCAATAAGGTGTAACGTCCTATACAACTTTTACCCGTTACGCAATCGAAGTTGGAAATGGAGCTTCAGGCTTGAACGAACGCCAGCCGACCGCGGCCACCATGCATTTTTGGGGTGGCACGCCCGTGTTCGACTTCACCAACACGGTCGATAGCCGGCTTGGCGGCTGGGGGCCCGATCTGCTGGAGCGCTACGAGGATCTCGTCGCGTGGGGGGAGCGGGCCGGCCTGGTCGACGCGAAGGGCGCAGCAGAACTCAGACGTTTGGCCGCACGCGACCCCTCGGGAGCCAAAGACGCACTTGCCCGCGCGAAGACGCTACGGGAGGCCATCTATAAGATTTTTGCCGCGGTCGCCGATAACACCGACCCGGCGAAAAACGATGTGGCGGTCCTGGAAACCATGGCTCTGCGGGCCATGGCGCAGCGCCAACTGCGGTGGAGCAGGGCCGGCGCCGCGTGGACCTGGTTGGACGAGGCCGACCTGGAAAGCCTGACCAGCAAGGTGGCTCTGGCGGCGGTTGATTTGCTGGTCGACGATGCGCGGCGGCCGCGGGCGAAACAATGTCACGGGCCGAATTGCGGCTGGCTGTTTCTGGACAATTCGCGCAACGGGTCGCGGCGCTGGTGCAGCGAGGAAAGCTGCGGTGTCCGAAGCCGGGTGAAACGGTTTCGGGCACGCGCCACAAGCGAGGAGTAACGCGGACTGCCGGCGTCGAGGCGGGTAGCCCGGCCCTGGCCGTTCAGGCGCTGGCGCGCTCTTCGGCTTCGTTGGGCTCGCGCAGCACGTAGCCGCGGCCCCACACGGTCTCGATGAAGTTCCGGCCGTGGCTGGCATTGGCGAGCTTCTTGCGCAGCTTGCAGATGAACACGTCGATGATCTTCAACTCGGGCTCGTCCATGCCCCCGTAAAGGTGGTTGAGGAACATCTCCTTGGTCAGGGTGGTGCCCTTGCGCAAGGAAAGAAGCTCCAGCATCTGGTATTCTTTGCCCGTCAGATGCACGCGGGAGCCCGAGACTTCCACGGTCTTCTGGTCGAGGTTGACGATCAGGTCGCCGGTCGTGATCACCGACTGGGCATGCCCCTTCGAACGCCGCACGATGGCGTGGATGCGCGCCACCAATTCGTCCTTATGGAAAGGTTTGGTGAGGTAATCGTCCGCCCCGAAGCCAAGGCCTTTGACCTTATCCTCGATGCCGGCCAAGCCCGACAGGATCAGGATCGGGGTCTTGACCTTGGCGACCCGCAGGGTGCGCAGCACCTCGTAGCCCGACATATCGGGGAGGTTCAGATCCAAGAGGATGATGTCGTAATCATACAGTTTGCCGAGGTCGATCCCCTCCTCGCCCAGATCGGTGGTATAGACGTTGAAGTTTTCCGACTTCAACATCAATTCGATGCTCTGGGCTGTGGCGCCATCGTCTTCGATCAATAGAACGCGCATTGTTAATCCCCACCCCTAGCCTCGATTGACCTGGCTGCGGCATCGCTCCGGGAACTTGCGGTCGAGAGCGACGCTGGGCGAAAAGGCCGTCGCCAGTATCTGGCAGTAAGCGAAAGGTAACCGTGAATGGTTAACGATTTTCCTTGCGGGGCCGCGTGCAGGCGTCTTGGAAAGGGATTGGCTTAAGCCTGTTGGGTTGGCCGCCGATATCATTGCCGTTCCGAGCCCCTGTCCTGCCGCGACGCGCCATGCGCCGCCTTGATTCTGCACGTGAGTCGGCTTCCCGAGCCCGGTCGCAACCGGACGAAAAAGGCGACCGGAACAAACCCGGTTGCCGCAACTCACAAATCGAATGAACGCACCCTCATGCGTCGGCCAAAGGATCGAGTGGCCGAATCAACACAACGCGACGCATGCTTCGCTTTTAGAATGATGAGTAAGGAAGGCGCAACTAACATGCGGGATAGTTCACCGGTCTCGCGGATTTCCCCCGGCCTTCTTGAAGGCCGGCTCACCTCGCGTGGTTGGAGTTGCGCGCAATGAAGTCGCGGGATCATCTCGTCCGGTTGAAGCGGTTTCAGGTCGAAGAACGGCGACGGCGAGTCGCCCAGATCGAAACCATGGTGGCCGAGTTCAGCCGTATGGCCAGCGATCTCGATCGAGAGATCGCCACCGAGGAGCAGCGGTCGGGCATCACCGACCCCTCGCACTTCGCCTATCCGACCTATGCCCGCGCGGCCGTCGTGCGCCGCGACAACCTTCGTCGTTCGGCCAGCGAGCTCAAGGACCAGGTCGAGGAGGCGCGCCGCCACCTCGAAATCGCGATCGACGAGATGAAGAAGGCCGAGAGCATCGAGAGCCGCGACAAGCCCGATCGCTATGCGGAACCCTCACGCTCTGGCGTGAACCCCTATGAGATCGGCCGCCTCGCCCAGGCTTGAGGGGCCCGAGCGCGAACGCACGAAACCCCGGCTGGCGCTCAGCCTCATCTCAATCTGTGCCGGGCGAGCGTCTCGTAAAAGGGACGCGCCGCCTCGGCGATCGGTTTCAGGCGGTCCTCCAGATCATCAAAGCCGACCTCTAGCCGCGCCGGAGCAAAGCCGGTGGATCGCTCGACCTTGTCGTACCAGGCGGGTGCCCACACGCCATCCGAAGCCCGCTGACCCGCCGGCCAGGCCAGCATCGCCTCGTCGAAGGCAATGCCGCACCGATCGCAGAGGACCGCCAAGCTGCGGCGCGGATCACGCAGCACGTCCTGCGCGTCCAGCACCGGCGGTGCATGGCCGAGACGGTCCGCCACACGTTCGAACAATTCGACCTGCTGGGGCAAGCCGATTTCCGCCAGCGTCACCGTCTCCCGCTTCTCCACATAGGAGGCCAGCACGGCCTCGGGGGCGCGCAACAGGAAGGCGTTGGTGACCTGATCGATCCAGTCCCGCCCGAATCCGGGCAGCATGTGGTGGGTCATATGCTTCTGGTACCAGACCGCGCGCCCCGCCGGCGCCGGCCCGGTTACGGCCGTCACGACGCTGCGCCAGTCGGTCGGCTGGGCCGCCAGGATGTCGGCCTGCATCGGGTGATTGTAGCCGGTCGCCTTCAGATAGGCGGCGTAAAATGGCTCGTCGCTGACGCTCGCGTCGGGGCGGTTTTCGAAGCTGCGCATCATGGCGGTCGAGATGTTGCGCGGCCCCGACCACATGGCGATCCGTACGGGCTCGCTATTCATGAGGCGAGCTCCCTGCCCCGGGCATCGTCGGCCCGGATGGCGAAATAAAGTTCGCGCACGCGGCGCGTCACCGGACCCGAAGCATCCGCGCGTTCACCGAGGACCGGCAGCTTGCGGCCATCGACCCCGGCCACCGGGGTCAGCCCGGCAAAGGTCCCGGTCACGAAGGCTTCATCGGCCGCATAGACATCGAACAGCGAGAAATCGCGCTCGTAGGCCGGAATGCCGCCCCGGCGCGCGGCCCGCAGGACCGCGTCCCTCGTAATGCCGCGCAGGCAGAAGCCACCGCCCGAGGTCCACAATTCGCCATCGCGGACGATGAAGAAATGCGTGGAATTGCAGGTGGCCACGAAGCCCCGGTCGTCCAGCATGAGCGCCTCGTCGGCGCCCGCATTCATGGCCTGGATGCAAGCCAGGATGTCGTTGAGCTTGGAATGGGAATTGAGTTTGGGGTCCTGATCCAGAGGCCCAGTTCGCCGGACGTGCACCGTGAACAGGTCGATGCCCTTGGCGTACATCTCCGGCTTGGGCAGCTTCCACTCGGGAATGATGACCACCGTGGCGGCCCCGATGGTGAGCCTGGGGTCCTGGTAGGGCGAGCGTTTCTTGCCGCGCGTCACCATGAGGCGGATATGCACCCCGTCCGTCATCCCGTTGGCCTCCAGGCAATCGAAGAGCCGCGCCACCAACGCCTTCCGCTCGAGTCCGATGTCGATCATCAGCATCTTGGCGCCGTCGTAGAGGCGGTCGAGATGGGCGTCCAGAAAAGCGAGCTTGCCCTCGATCAGACGCAGGCCTTCCCAGATACCGTCGCCGAGCACGAAACCCGAATCGAAGACCGAGACCTTGGCGTCGTCGCGATGCACGAGGGTGCCATCGACCGAGATGAGGACATCGTCGTTGCGCGGGTCGCCGACATAGTCCTGGGTTCCACTCGTCATCATGCCTCCGCGCCAATCGATTGGCTCGTTAGACAATGGGGCGAAAGGGTTGTCGAGCCACAGCTCAAGCCGCCTTGCGTCGCGCCACGACGAACAGGCGCGGAAAGGCCAGCAAGCGTTTGCCGTCGGCACGCCTGCGGTAGGCGTCCGAGATGGCGGATTCGTAAGCTTTCAGGAAACTGGCCCGCAAATCCGCGGGCAACGGGTCGATGAAGGGGCGCAGTCCGGTGCCGCTCACCCAGTTCACGATCGCGGCTGCCGAGTCCATCGGGTGCTGATAGGTGGTGCGCCACACATCGACCGCCTCCGCGCCAGGCGCCAGCATGTCATAATAGTCGGTGAGTTGCAGAACGCGCACCCGGGTCGTGGCCGTCTCGCCGATGAGACCCCACCAGGGCTCGCGACCCGCGATGTCCCGCATCAGGCGGTGCGAGGGTTCTTCGCGGTTGTCGGGCATCTGGATCGCCAGCACCCCGCCCGGCGCCAAGGCGGCGAACAGGCGCGGAACCAGCGCGTCGTGCGCGCCAACCCATTGCAAAGAAGCATTGGCGTAGATGACGTCAGGCGGCGTGACCGGGCGCCACGCCGCAATGTCATGCATCTCGAACTTGGCGTCCGGCAGGCGCTTGCGCGCCGCGGCCAGCATCTCGTCGGAGTTGTCGATCCCGACAACGTCCGCGTCCGGATATCGCCGGACCAGCAGTTCGGTGGAATTGCCGGGGCCGCAACCGAGGTCAACCACATGCCGGGCCGCCTCATGGCCGACGCGCTCCAAGAGGTCATGTGCGGGCCGCGTCCGCTCGTCCTCGAAGCGCCTGTAAAGATCGGGGTTCCAGTCGCGCATCGCCAAACCCAGCTTCAGCCGAAAATGCCGTCGCCCTGTTCGTCGATGATCTTTTGGCCTTTGGCAAGCGCCAGCTCGGTGACTTCCTCGACCGTGGTGCTGCGATCGGCCCGCACGAATCGATAGCTCTTCAGCGTGCCGCCGACCTCCTTCTCGATCAGCCCGGCAAGCTGGAATTGCCCGTTCTCCTTGAACGGCACGGCTCGGATCACATAGCCCTCGTAATCGATCTGGCCGGTCGTCTTGGCCTCGGCGGGCGGTGCGGGCTCAGCCTGTGGTTTGGATCCGCCGAACAGGGATTTGAGGAAGGACATGCGCGCTGGTTCCAGTGGCCGTGGCTTACGCAGCCGCTTGTCGAAGCAATCCCAACACCTTCATTTCGCGATGAAGCTCGATCGCATCGACCGCGAACCCATTAGGCCAGGTCGGCACGCCGAGCTCGACAAACACGCGTGAAAACACTGCCACGTCGCGAAGCGGCTCCACCATCGAGCCCTCTTGAAACACGAGCTCTCGGAAATACCGAACGCCTTCCTGCCCATCTGAGAACAACACCCGCAAGCGCCAAGCCCCAACCGCCCTCGCTTCCATAACTTTCACAAGGCTCGTCATTCGACGTCGGCTCCTGGAATCCACTCCAGCGGCTTCAACGCAACGCAATTGGCCCGAAGATCGTCAGATGCTTGGCAATCCAGTCGGCCACCATCCTGGTTGCTGCTGGCGGCAGCCGCCCCGCGATAATGTCACCCGTCTCGATCGACATCAAGGCTTAGAAGCCCTGATAGAACACATGAATATACGGCGGCGCGTGATCCCGCCAGTACATCTGGATAACAAAGCCGAAGACAAGGAAATCGTCGGCATCGTCGAAATTCAGTTGTCCAAGAAGCTCCGCAGCTTGCGCGAGCGGCTCGGATGCTTGAGCTTGCGCAGGGCCTTGGCCTCGATCTGTCGGATGCGCTCGCGCGTCACCGAGAACTGCTGGCCGACCTCTTCGAGCGTGTGGTCGGTGTTCATACCGATGCCGAACCGCATGCGCAGCACGCGTTCCTCGCGCGGGGTCAGCGAGGCCAGCACCCGGGTCGTAGTCTCGCGCAGGTTGGACTGAATGGCGGCGTCGATCGGCAGAATCGCGTTCTTGTCCTCGATGAAGTCGCCGAGATGCGAATCCTCCTCGTCGCCGATCGGCGTTTCGAGGGAGATCGGCTCCTTGGCGATCTTCAGCACCTTGCGCACTTTCTCGAGCGGCATGGCGAGCTTTTCGGCCAATTCCTCCGGGGTCGGCTCGCGGCCGATCTCGTTCAGCATCTGGCGCGAGGTGCGCACGATCTTGTTGATCGTCTCGATCATATGCACCGGAATGCGGATCGTCCTTGCCTGATCGGCGATCGAGCGGGTGATGGCCTGCCTGATCCACCAGGTCGCGTACGTCGAAAATTTGTAGCCGCGGCGGTATTCGAATTTATCGACGGCCTTCATCAGGCCGATATTGCCCTCCTGGATGAGATCCAGAAACTGCAGGCCGCGGTTGGTGTATTTCTTGGCGATCGAGATCACGAGACGGAGATTGGCCTCGACCATCTCCTTCTTGGCCTGACGGGCTTCGCGCTCGCCCTTCTGGACCATGTGAACGATCTTGCGGAACTCCTGGATTTCCAGGCCGGTCTCGCTCGAGAGCGCATGAATTTCGCCGCGCAGGTCGTGGATGCCGTCCTTCTCGCGGGCCACGAACTCCTTCCAGCCCCGGCTGCCGAGCTTGGAGACGCGCAGCACCCATTTCGGATCGAGCTCCGAATTCTGGTAGTTGCGCAGAAAGTCCTCGCGCGTCACGCCCGACCCTTCGGCCAGACGCATCAGCCGCACTTCGTGACCGATCAACTTCTTGTTGATGTCATAGAGCTGCTCCACCAGGGCATCGATACGGTTCTGGTTGAGCGAAAGCGATTTGACGTCGGTGACGACCGCCTTTTTGAGTTCCTTGTACTTGCGCTCCTGAGCGGGCGACAGCGACTCGCCACCGAGCTTGTTCTCGATGTCCTGGTCCTGCAGGCGGCGCAGCTTCTTGTAGGCGTCGGCGATGCGGTCGAAGGTTTCCAGCACTTTGGGCTTGAGTTCACCCTCCATGGCCGACAAAGACACGGAATTCTCCATGTCGTCCTCGTCATCGAAATTGTCCTCGGCCATCGGCATTTCGCCGTCGAGCCCGGGAGGCGGATTGCGCGGCGCCGTTGAGGGTGCGGCCGCGGCCGCACGGGCCGCCACGAGTTCGGCGGCGTCCGGCGCCGTCATGTCGATCTTGGGCGTATTCTTGCCATCCGGCCCCGCATAGGTGGCTTCGAGATCGATGATCTCGCGCAGCAGCACCTTGGCGTCGTTCAGCTCGTCGCGCCAGATGATGATGGCCTGGAAGGTCAGCGGGCTCTCGCAGAGCCCGGCGATCATGGCTTCGCGCCCGGCCTCGATGCGCTTGGCGATGGCGATCTCGCCCTCGCGGGAGAGCAGCTCGACCGAGCCCATCTCGCGCAGATACATGCGCACGGGATCGTCAGTCCGGTCGGCGGGTTCGCTCGTGCGGGTCGCGACGGCAGCCGGCCGCGGCGCCTCGGCCACCTCGCCGCCCTCGGTCTCCTCTTCCTCGCTGGCGGCGGCTTCCTCTGCGGGGGCCGCGCCTTCCTCGGCCTCTTCGCTTTCCACCACGCTGATGCCCATCTCGCTCAGCATCGCGTAGATATCTTCAATCTGGTCCGAGGTGACCTCCTCGGAGGGCAGCACGGCATTCAGCTCGTCGTGGGTCACGAAGCCACGCCGCTTGGCGAGCTTGATCATGCGTTTGACGGCGGCATCCGACAAATCGAGTAGCGGGCTGTCCGTGGCCTGTTCGGTGGCCGTCACTTCGCCCTCGGTCTTGTCTTCGTCCTTTTTCGCCATTCTCAACCGCTCCATTCCCCCGACCGCCTCAGCACCAAAGCCGATGGGGAATACGACCTTCACACGCCGACTATCACCACACGTCAGAACCGGGACCCTTAACCGCGAGGCATGAAGTCCGCGTTAACCATGAGCGTGTGGCTCCAAACGAACCGACGCTACACGTCCTGCTGCTGACGTCCCGAAAGCACGCCAAAGCCTTCGACCGAGGCCTCGGTTCCCTCGAACGCCGACAAGCGGGCTTTCACGTCCTGCAAGGTGGCGAAATTAAGCTCGCTCGGGTCCTGCCCCAGGCGATCCTGGGCCATTCTGAGGTCCTTATGTAAGGCACCAGCCTTGTGGTGCAAGGTCAGGGCCTGCCGCAAGACCTGATCGGCATCCGCGGCGGCCGCGCCGGACTTCAGCCACCAATAGGACGATCGCTCGGCCGCCAGCAAGACTTTACGCCGGATTTCGCCATAACCCGCAGCGTCCAGGGCGTCGCTGAGCGCGCCCGCGTCGCGCACGTGGTCCGACAGACAATGCAGCAGGCCGTCGCGCAATCGCGCGATCTCGGGGCTGGCAAAATCGGTGTGGGCCAGATCCTCGGCGTGCCATTCGAGCAGCTCCGGATGCGCAAGGATCAAGGCCGCGATCTCGATTTCGCGTGGCGACGCCAGAGCGTGCGCGAAATAAGGGCTGTGCGCCAGGCTGGCACTCACGCCGGAAAGCGGCGCCGTGACCAGGCCACGCTGCGGCTCCGGCATCCGGCCACGACCCGGTTGCCAGGTGGACCTGTCGCCATTGCGTCGCTGAGCGCCGGTCCGGCGATAGGGATTGATCAGTTCGCGCAAGCGCCCCTGCAACTCGGCCCCGTAGTGTCGGCGAAGGGTCTCGTCCTTGATCTCGCGGACGAGCTCACCCAGTCGACGTTCGAGCCCAGCCCGCCGTTCGGGCGTATCGAGCGGGGCGGCCTCGGTCTCGCGCAGCCACAACACGTCGACCAGCGGGCGCGCGGCCTCGATGACCGCCGCCGCCGCGGTGGCGCCACCGGAGCGCACGAGGTCGTCGGGGTCCTGCCCCTCCGGCAGGAAGGCAAAGCGCAGGCTGCGGCCGGGCACGATCAAAGGCAACGCGGTGTCGATCGCCTTGAAGGCCGCGCGGCGTCCCGCCCCATCGCCGTCGAAACACAGGATCGGCTCGGGCGCCATGCGCCACAGAAGGTCGCACTGATCCGGGGTGAGCGCGGTGCCGAGCGGCGCCACCACATTGGGATAGCCCGCGCCCGACAGCGCGATCGCGTCGACATAGCCCTCGACCACGATCACGCTGCCCCGGTCGGAGGAGGCCTTGCGGGCCCGGTGGTGGTTGTAGAGGATCGAGCCCTTGTGGAAGAGCGGGGTCTCCGGCGAGTTCAGGTATTTGGCGGGCACATCCTTGTCGAGCGCACGCCCCCCGAAAGCGATCACCCGGCCGACCCGATCGCAGATCGGGAACATGACGCGATCGCGAAACCGATCATAAGGCACCGCGATATCGTCGCCATGCACCAGAAGGCCCGCTTCCGCCATCACGGCGGCGCTCACGCCGAGCCCGGCGAGATGATCCCGAAGCGCAAATCTGTCGTGCGGCGCGAGGCCCAGACGAAACTCGGCCTGGACCTCCGGCCCGAGGCCGCGCTCGGCCAGGTAGGCGCGCGCCCGGGCGCCCTCGCGGCCGTTCAGCAGCTTTTCAAAAAACTGCGCCGCCCATTCGCAGGCCTCGACGAGGCCCGCCCGCTTGGTCTCCTGGATGACGTCCTCGGCGGTGCGTCGCGGCAATTCCAGGCCCGCATCCGCGGCAAGGCGCTCCACCGCCTCGGGAAAGCTCAGGCCCTCGGTCGCCATCACGAAATCGAAGATATTGCCGTTTTTGCCGGAGGAAAAATCGAACCAGGCCATCTTCTCGTCATTGACGAAGAAGGATGGCGTCTTCTCGGCGTTGAAGGGCGACAAGCCACGCCATTCACGGCCCGCCTTTTTCAGTTTCACGCGCCGGCCCACGACATCGGACACGGGCAGCCTCGCCCTTAATTCTTCCAGGAAGGTGGCTGAAAAGCGCATGGGCCTAAGTAACGACCCGCCGCCGGTTCCGCGAGTGGTCCAGGGCGCTCATCACCGTTAACCCCAGCTTAGCGCGGCATTTTCTTGGCGCGAGCCTACAACCGTAGCCCCAATCCGGCCTCCGCGTAGCGATTTTGTTTTCGAGCCGACTGCTCTATGTCGCCACCAAGCCTCGGCACAACAGAAGCGCCAAATCTATGAACCATGATGCAGACCTCGGCCCGGCGGACATGAACATGCCGGTCGATTACCCGGGCCAGCCCCTCATCGATGCCGAGGTCGCGAACAGGCCATCGCCGACGCCCACGCCCGTCGCGGTCGCAGGCTCGCGCCTGCTGCTCGGCATCAGCCTGGTGCTGATCGCGTTCAACCTGCGCCCTGTGTTTTCAAGCCTGTCGGCCCTGCTGCCGGAAGTCATGCGTTCGACCGGGCTGCAACCGGGGGGCGCCAGCCTGCTGACCACGCTGCCGGTTCTGTGCATGGGTCTTTTTGCGCCGCTGGCGCCCCGGGCCGCGGCCCGCTACGGGGCGGAACGCACGATCTGGGCTTGTCTGGCGGCGCTTGCGCTCGGCACCATGCTCCGAGGGCTCGGCACGGTTCCGGCCCTGCTGGTGGGAGCGATGCTGGCCGGAGCCAGCATCGCGCTCGTCAACGTGCTGCTCCCTGGTCTCGTCAAGCGCGACTTTTCCGACCACATCGCGCCGATGACGGGCCTGTTCACCATGGCGCTGAGCGGCGGCGCCGCACTGGCGGCCGCGTTCACGGTGCCGGCCGAGCACATCCTGTCCGGCTCCTGGGGACTGGCGCTTGCGGTCTGGGGAATCCCGGCCCTGCTGATCCTCCTGCTCTGGACACCGCAAGCGCTGGCGGCCCGCCCGCAAATCCACGCAAGCACGAACTCCGGGCCGGCGCTCTGGCGCAGCGGTCTGGCCTGGCGGGTCACCTTGTTCATGGGCCTGCAATCCGCCCTGGCCTATTGCGTGTTCGGCTATCTCGCGCCCATCCTGCGCGAGCGGGGGCTGGATGCCGCCACCGCGGGCCTCGTGGTGTCCTGCGCGGTGGTGTTTCAATGCGTCGCGTGTCTGCTCGCCCCCACGCTCGCCCTGCGGGGCGCCGACCAGCGCGCCATAAACCTCGCCTTTTTCGCCCTCGCGCTGCTGGGCCTGCTGGGCTGCATGTTCGCGCCGCTCGCCTCGGTCTGGCTCTGGGCCGCGCTTTCGGGCCTTGGCCAGGGCGGGTTGATCGCGCTGGCCATGACGGTGATCGTGCTGCGCTCGACCGACGCCGGTATGGCGGCCCGGCTGTCCGGCATGGCCCAGAGCGTCGGCTATACGCTGGCCTCTGGCGGTCCCTTGCTGGTGGGGGTGCTGCGCGGCGCCACCGGCTCCTATGCGGCGGCCGCAGGCCTGTTCACGGCCATTGCGCTGGTCGGCATGTGGGCCGGATTTGGCGCCGGCAGGGCCGTGCAGATCGCGATCCCACCTCGGGCCTGACCCGCTCCCTTATGTCTCAGGCCCGGCACCTTGCCGCTCGGGCCGCCCCACCCTAGAACGTAAAGTGAACAGGGATGGAAGATGGGTCGCCTCGAACTGAATGAGAAGCTGGCGATCCTCGCCGATGCCGCGAAATACGATGCCTCTTGCGCCTCGAGCGGATCGGAGGCTCGGAAATCCAGCGACAAAGCCGGCGGCCTTGGCTCCATCACGGGGGCCGGCATCTGCCATTCTTATGCGCCGGACGGACGCTGCATCTCGCTTTTGAAGCTGCTGCTGACCAACCATTGCGTCTACGATTGCCTCTATTGCGTGAACCGCGTTTCGAGCGACGTCCGTCGTGCCCGCTTCACGCCCGAGGAGGTGGTGGGTCTCACGCTCGACTTCTACAAACGGAACCTGATCGAGGGTCTGTTCCTCTCCTCGGGCATCATCCGGTCACCCGACTACACCATGGAGCAAATCGTGCGGGTGGCGCGGAGCCTGCGTGAGGAGCACCAGTTTCGCGGCTACATCCACCTCAAGACCATTCCGGACGCCGACCCGCAATTGATCGAACAAGCGGGGCGCTTTGCCGACCGCCTGTCCATCAACATCGAGCTGCCGCGCGAGGGCAGTTTCAAAAAGCTCGCACCGCAAAAGGATTCCGGCTCGATCCGTAAGGCGATGGGCGGGTTGCGGCTCCGGCTGGAAGAGGCCGAGGATGAAAAGAGACGCTCGCGGCGTGCACCCTCCTTCGCGCCGGCCGGGCAGAGCACCCAGATGATCGTGGGGGCGGACCACGAAAGCGATGCCGATATCGTGCAGACTAGCGTGTCGCTCTACAGCGGCTACAAGCTCAAGCGGGTCTATTACTCGGCCTACAGCCCCATTCCGGGCTCGAGCCAGTCGCTGCCGGCCAAGAAGCCGCCGTTGATGCGCGAGCACCGCCTTTATCAGGCCGACTGGCTCTACCGCTTCTATGAATTCTCGGTTGACGACATTCTGTCCGCCACCGAAGGCGGCATGCTCGACCTCGATATCGACCCAAAGCTCGCCTGGGCTTTAAAGCACCGGGAAAGATTTCCGATCGACATCAACTCGGCCTCACGCGAGGACTTGTTGCGCGTGCCGGGGCTCGGCGTGAAAAGCGTGAAGCAGATCCTGCGTATCCGGCGCCTGACGCGGCTCGATTTTGCGGGAATTGCGAAACTCACCCGGTCGACCAAAACCCTGTCGCGCTTCATCGAAACCGCGGATTGGACGCCCGGACGCCATCTCGATAGCGCTCATTTGGCTGCCGCCGTGAAGACGCCCAACCAGCAGATGAGCCTGTTTTGACCATCCGCATCGACCTTGAGGGACCCGCAGACCTCAAAGGTTGGCGAGACGCCGCCCGTCGCCTCGCTCAGGCCGGGATCGCTCCAGCGGACGTGATCTGGCACACGGGCCAGCAGGCGGGCGATCTGTTCGCCGACGCGCCAGCCTCGGCTGACGCCGTGCCGCCCACGACTGGCAAAGTCCTCAAAGCACCACGGCGCTTCATCGACCTGGCGGAACTCGTGGTCTGCCACCGCGATCCCGAACGCTTCGCGCTGCTCTATCGCCTGCTCTGCCGCATTCAGGACGAGCCGCGCCTGCTCGACATGACCATCGATGAGGATGTGTTCCGCATCGAAGCCATGGCGAAATCGGTCCGCCGCGACCGCCACAAGATGACGGCCTTCGTGCGTTTCAAGGAGGTTCAGGCCGAAGACGGCCCGGCCTATGTGGCCTGGTTCGAGCCGGAGCACCACATCGTGGCGCTGACCGCGCCCTTTTTCGTCGACCGATTCGCGTCCATGCGCTGGACCATCATCACGCCCGAGATCAGCGCCTTTTGGGACCGCGAGGCGCTGGCCTTCGGTCCGGGCGGCACCAAGTCGGACGTGCCGCCGGACGAAGCCGGCGACGACTTGTGGCGCACCTACTACGCGAACATTTTCAACCCGGCCCGGTTGAAAATCGACGCGATGAAACGCGAGATGCCGGTCAAATATTGGAAGAACCTGCCGGAGAGCCAGCTGATCGCTCCGCTCATCCGTGCCGCCCAAGCCAGGGAGGTCACCATGGTGCGCACGCCGCAGGAGATAGCCCCCAAGCGCGCCGCCATCATCACCAGCCGAATTCCGGATCGCCAGGACGGAGCCGTTCCGGCTGGTACGCTCGCGGCGGTGGGGCAGGAGGCTCGGGGATGCCAACGCTGCGACCTCTATCGCTATGCCACTCAGACGGTGTTCGGCCAGGGGCTGGAGAGCGCGGATCTCGTTTTCGTGGGCGAGCAACCCGGCGACAAGGAGGATCTTTCGGGAAAGCCGTTCATCGGCCCGGCCGGCGCCCTGTTCGACCGGGCACTGGAGGAAGCCGGCATCGACCGCAAGCGCGCCTATGTGACCAATGCCGTCAAACACTTCAAATTCGAACCGCGCGGCAAGAAGCGGATCCACAAGAAGCCTGGTATCGGCGAGATCGACGCCTGCCGCTTCTGGATCGAGCAGGAGCTGGCTTTGCTGAAGCCGCGCCTCACCATCGCGCTCGGCGCCACGGCGGTGCGCAGCCTCACGGGCAAGAGCGCCTCGGTCTTGAGCGTGCGCGGCCAGGTGATCGGCTCGGCCTTGGCGGGCCCGGTCTTCGTGACCGTGCATCCGTCCTTCCTGCTGCGGCTGCCCGATGAAGCGTCGAAGGCGATGGAATACGAGCGGTTCGTGGCCGATCTGCGGGCCGCACGAGAGATCGCGGCGCGGGAGCCGGCCGCGCAAGGCTGACCCGCGACCTCCGTCCTTGCGATAAGCGCAGCGACGCCATGCGGGTTTTACGAACCGGGCTGCCTTCTCGGCCCCAGCATGCTTGGACGGCGCCCCGCCATGGATTAGGTACGGGCAACGAGCTGGCGCGCTAATGCGACCGGCCCATGAATGTTCACACCGAAGAGACCGCCATCATGCGCGAAAAACTCACCGCCATGCTCAAAGAGGCCATGAAGGCGGGCGACAAGCGCCGCGTCGGGACCGTCCGGCTCATTCAATCCGCCCTCAAGGACAAGGACATCGAGCTGCGCCCGTCGGGCAAGACCACCAGCGACGAGGATATCGCGGCGGTGCTGCGCAAGATGGTCAAGCAGCGGCAGGATTCGATCGCCATCTACGACCAGGCAGGCCGCGACGATCTCGCCTCTCAAGAGCGCGAGGAACTCGCCATCATCAACGAATTCCTGCCCAAGGGCATGGATGACACGGAGGTGCGGGCCGCTATCGCGGAGGCGATCACCGAGACCGGCGCCGCCGGTCCAAAGGACATGGGCAAGGTCATCGCGGCCATCAAAGCCAAACACGCGGGACGCATCGATTTCGGCAAGGCGAGCGGAGTCGTCAAAACCATGCTGGCCGAACTCGGCTGAGGCCGCGACCTCAGTCGGCGGAGCGCCGGCGTTCGTTCTCGGCCATGGCGTAGTAGGCGTGCTTCATCTCATACATGGCGGCGTCGGCCCGGTTCACCACGAATTCCAGCCGTTCGCCGGGCGTGCTGGTCGCAACCCCCATCGACAGGCTGAGGGTCGGCTTACCGGCATGGAACTGGTTGTTGAGATGGACGAGTTGGTTGATGGCATCCACCATGGCGGCCCCGTCCAACTCGTCGGCCCCCGGTAGCAGGATGGCAAATTCGTCGCCGCCGATCCGCGCCACATGGAACGGTTTGTCCACGGCCTTTTGCAGCACCTCGCCGGCCCGGGCCAGCAAGGCATCGCCTGACGCGTGCCCTAGGCTGTCGTTGGCGGCCTTGAGGCCGTTCAGATCCGCGATGATAACGGTGACGGGCTGGATACCCTTGCGCTCGAGCCGGTTGATCTCGTCGTTGTAGAAAGACCGGTTGTAGAGCTTGGTCAGGACGTCGTGCTTGCCGAGGTATTCGAGATAGGCTTCGGCACGCTTTCTCGCCGTGATGTCCGTCAGGGCCACCTGCACGAGCGACCAGTCGCTCTCGTGCCCGGGGAGCACGGAAAACTGTAGATGGAAGTGCAGTTCCGTGCCCTCCAAAGTATAGTTGATGACCTCGCGCTGCTGGAACAGCTTGTCGTTCCAAAGATCGATCAGCTGTTCCCTGAAATGCGGCACCATATTGCCCCGGAAGACGTCGCCGAGCCGCTTGAAGAGGGTCGGCTTGTCGGGCGCGACGAAGAGATCCAGCGTGTGCCGATTGACGTCCAGCACGTGGATCTCGGCCATGCACTGCTGAACGAACTCGGGATGAACGTCGGTGAAGATGCGAAAATCCTGAATGCCGCGATCCCTCGCTTCGTCGATCAGGCGTTTGACCCCGCTGAAATCCTCGACCCACAGCGACACAGGGGAATGCTCGAACAGGCCGCGCGCGTAGTCTTCGCTTTCGGCAAGGCGGCGCCGCGCGTTCTCTCGCTCCGTGACATCCTCGATGGCGATCAGCACCCGATCCCAGCTGTCTTCGTGGCCGGGCAGGATGCTTCCCTTGAGCTGGATGTCCAGCCGCCGGCCCGAGAGGGAATAATTGACGGTGTTGCTGCAAAAGTGGGTTTTTCCGTCCCATAGGGCGGCGAGTTCCTCGATATGCGGGTCCAGCATGTCGTCGCGGAACACGCGCCCGAGGTTGGCGACGAGGTCGGGCAGATCCCGGGCCTCGAACAGGGACAACGTCCTCTGGTTCACCCGGATGAGCCGAATGTGGTCCGAACAGACCTTCACCCTGTCCGGGTCCTCGCGAAGGTAGCTTTGCAAGGACGTGACGCCATCCGCACGCCATTGCGCGAACAGGGTTTTCAGCGTGCCGTAGTCCTCGAGCCAAAGGGACACTGGCGCGAGATCGAACATTTCCGCATCGTCCACTTGCGTGCTTGCGGTGGCGGACATCCCCAATTCCTTGCCGAGCTGCGCCATGATGGTTCCGCGCGTCGTGTTGAGTCGGACGATGGTAGCTTGCGATTGGAGATTAACAAATCCTGCAGGGGCGTTTTACCCAGCCGCGATGAGGCAGGTCGACCGCCCAGCGTTCCGACTTTCGATAAAGCGCGAATTGGTCTACCACACCGTCATGACGACATATCTGCATAAGGGCGACCTGCCGCCGAACCGCTCCTACGGGTCCAGTGTCGCCATCGACACGGAGACGCTCGGGCTCAACCCGCATCGCGACCGCTTGTGCGTGGTGCAGTTGTCGGATCGCGATGGCAATGCCGACGTGGTCCAGATCGCCAAGGGGCAGACCGAGGCACCAAACCTGCAGCGCCTGCTGGCCGATGCTTCGGTGGCCAAGCTGTTTCATTACGGGCGCTTCGACATCGCGGTAATGTTCAATGCCTTCGGCACCATGGCGGACGGCGTCTATTGCACCAAGATCGCTTCGAAGCTGGTGCGCACCTACACCGAGCGGCATGGCCTCAAAGACCTCTGCCGCGAATTGCTCGGCATCGATCTGTCCAAACAGCAGCAGTCATCGGATTGGGGCGCCGACACGCTGTCCGAGGCCCAGATCGCCTACGCGGCCTCGGACGTGCTGCACCTGCATGCCTTGCGCGAGAAACTCGACACGCTCCTGGCACGCGAGAACCGCACCGCCCTGGCGAAGGCCTGTTTCGATTTCCTGCCGACCCGGGCGAGGCTCGATCTCGAGGGTTGGCCCGAGACGGACATCTTCGTCCATGAATAGGCTTTGCGCCTCTGATGGCCCGGGGCGACGCGCTCCCGGCCGGACTGCAGGGCGCCTTAACTTGGCCACGGCGGGCCGCCATCTAGCCGGTTCGCCGCGACACGAGATTTGACGTTGACGACCTCCCGCATCGGGCGATCCCGCTCCTTGCCCGCCTGCTGATGCACGATGACGGACAGCATCATTCCAAGTCCCCGCCCTTTCGCGACCACGGCCGCGAACGACAAGACGCGTGCCTTCCGGGCCGCCACGCGGCATAGCTCCCGCGTCCGTCTCCTTCGCCGCTCGATCTTCGCGGGCGCGCTGGTGCTCGTTGTGGGGGTCCTCGTCTTTTCGATCGTCGACCCGTTTCGCAAGGTGGTCCAGGGCGTCTCGATCGACAGCATCGGGGTCGATGGAACCAAGGTGACGATGGCGCGGCCGCGCCTCTCGGGCTACCGCAGCGACGGACGGCCCTACGAGATCTTCGCGGCCTCGGCCGTTCAGGACATCAAGGCTCCGACCAAGTTCGAACTCCATGAAATGGACGCACACCTGACCATGCAGGACAAGACGGTCACCCATGTGACGGCCTTGCTGGGCACTTACGATAGCGCCCATGATCTCATGGACCTCAACAGTGAGGTGCACATCACCAGCGATTCCGGCCTGAACGTCGTGACCAAGGATGCTCACGTGGAATTCAAATCCGGCTCGCTGGTGACCCGCAACCCCGTTACCGTCGCGATGCGCGGCAGCACGATTGCGGCTGACGGCATGCGGATGATCGACGGCGGCAAGCAGATCACCTTCGAGGGCCATGTGCAGACGATGTTCCAGCCGGGCGAGGCTCACGCGGCCGCGGACAAGGGGCAGGTTCCGGCCCCATGAGTGACCGCGGACCCCACAACACAACGCTCGCACTCGCCCTGATCGCGGCCATCGCGGTCGGGGGAGCGGCCTTCGATTCGGGTCCCGCCGCAGCGCAAGCCGCGAGCACCGCACGAAAGTCGGGTGGAGGGGGTTCATTGCTGCCCGGAGCCAATTCCCGGGACCCGGTCAACATCGAGGCCGGCAAGCTGGACTATTTCGACAAGGAGCAGAAGCTCGTCTACTCGGGCGAGGTCGTGGCCAAACAGGGCGACTCCATCCTGCGGGCCTCCGTGCTGACGATCTTCCTCAGCAAGGACGCGAAAGCCGCGGGTGGCGAGGCGAGCGGGCTATCCGCTGGGGACGCCAAACAGGCGGGAAATTCCATTCGCCGCATGGAGGCCGCCGGGCCCGTCACGGTCCAATCGGAGGACGAGGTCGGTACCGGCGACAATGGCTCCTACGACAAGGCGGACAACAAGATCACGTTGCTCGGCAACGTGACGCTCAGCCAGGGCACGAACGTGATCAAGGGCGACAAGCTCGTCTACGACATGGACTCGGGCCAGGCGCAGGTTTCGTCCGGTCAGACGCTCGGGCGTGTGAAAAGCGTCTTTACCCCGGGGTCCGGATCGCCCGGCGGAACGGCGCTCGGCGGCGAAAGCACCCGCAAATCCAAGCACGAAGCCGGTGTCTCCTCGCCCTCCAAAATTGCTCCCCTGCCCCTGGCGCCACGGTGAACCCCACGCAGGAACACGGGCCGATAATTTGCGCCAGTTTCGCCCGGCTCATCGGCTTCGCACGGGCGGGGAGCTGACGGCCCGATGGTCGATCAGACGCAATCGGACCGTAGTGGCGCGGGGTTCCTCCGCCGCGTGGCGGATTGGCTGCCGCGCCGCGCCGCGCCCTCCAGCTCCGCCGCGCAGGAACCGTCGCTGGGGACATTTCCGATTGAGCCCGGGGCTTCGGCGGAAGATGCCGACGGGCAGCCCGGCATGCTGGCGGTCCATAGCCTCGGCAAGGCCTACCGGGGCCGGCGGGTCGTCCAGGACGTCAGTCTGGCGGTTAGGCGCGGCGAGGCGGTTGGCCTGCTGGGTCCGAATGGCGCGGGCAAGACCACGGTTTTCTACATGATCACGGGGCTCGTGCGGCCCGACAAGGGGATGATCGAACTCGACGGACACGACGTCACGGGCCTGCCGATGTACCGGCGTGCGCGGCTCGGTATCGGCTACCTGCCGCAGGAGGCCTCGATCTTCCGCGGCTTGAACGTCGAGGACAACATCCGCGCGGTTCTGGAAATGACGATCTCCGACCGGGACCAGCGCGAGGCCGAGCTCGACTCGCTGCTCGACGAGTTCAACATTGCCCGGCTGCGAAAATCGCCCTCGGTGGCTTTGTCGGGCGGCGAGCGGCGGCGCTGCGAGATCGCACGCGCCTTGGCGGGACATCCATCCTTCATGCTGCTCGACGAGCCCTTCGCGGGCATCGATCCCATCGCGATCGGGGACATCCAAAACCTGGTCCTGCATCTCAAAAGCCGAGGCATCGGCGTGTTGATCACCGACCATAACGTCCGCGAGACCTTGGGGCTGATCGATCGAGCCTACATCATCCACTCGGGCCGGGTGCTCACGGAAGGAAGTCCGGAGGAGATCGTGGCCGACCCCGATGTCCGCCGCTACTATCTCGGCGAGGATTTCCGCCTTTAGACGAGCTGGACCGTGCCCTTGTCGAGGTGTGCGGCATAGCTTCACCACACATCGCGAATTCGCGTAGCAAAAATCATTCCGCGATGCGCAAGCCCTGTCCGGTATGCTAAAGCCTGGATCGGGACTGCCTCGGCGGCGCCTCGATCGGGTCTAAGAGAACCGCTCGAAACCCGTGCTGCAGTTCGGTTCAAAGGCGTTGAGTGTGTTGGATGGCGCTATCGGCCAAACTCGTGATGCGGCAGGGACAGTCCCTGGTGATGACGCCGCAGCTGCTGCAGGCCATCAAGCTGCTCCAACTCTCCAACCTGGAACTCGCGTCCTTCATCGAGGAAGAGCTCGAGCGCAATCCGCTGCTCGAACGCATCGAGGACCGCCCCGAACCGTTCGAAGCCACCACGAGCGGGCCGGAGGCAACCCTCGACGGTGAACCCGCCGAACGCGACTGGGCGTCGGGGGAGCTCGAGGTCGATCAAGGCTCGCTCGAGGCCGGACTCGGGACCGAACTTGGCAACACCTTCGAGGCCGACCGGCCCACCATCCAGGGCGAAACCGTCGGCCTTGCCGATCAGCACGGCCTATCGGCAACCTCGTGGAGCGGGGCGCCGGGCGGTACGGGAGACGGCGAGCCATCGAGCCTCGAAAGCTATGTCGCGAGCAGCATGACGCTTCGCGACAGCCTCAACGAACAATTGGCGGTCGCGGTCCAGGGGCCGATCGACCGTCTGATCGGTCACGCGCTGATCGACGCCATCGACGAGACCGGCTACCTGACCGAAGCCCTGAACGAGATCGCGGCCCGGCTCAACGCCCCCCTGCCGCGCGTCGAGGCGGTTCTGGCGATCGTGCAGACGTTCGAGCCCACCGGCATCGGGGCACGGACCTTGGCCGAGTGCCTGGCCTTGCAGCTCAAGGAACAAAACCGCTTCGATCCCGCCATGCAGACGCTTTTGTCCCATCTCGACCTGCTGGCAAAACGCGATTTCGCAAGCCTGCGCCGTCTCTGCGGCGTGGACGACGAGGATCTCTCGGAAATGGTAGCCGAAATACGCCGCCTCGATCCGCGCCCCGGGCGCGCGTTCGGCGGCGCGCCGGTGCAGACCGTCGTTCCGGACGTCTATGTGCGCACCGCCTCCGACGGCAGCTGGCATATCGAGCTCAACAGCGACATGCTCCCCCGCGTGCTCGTCAACCAGACCTACCACACACGCGTCAGCCGAACCGCGACCGAGTCCGACCGGAGTTTTGTCGCCAATTGCCTGCAGACCGCGAACTGGCTCACCAAGAGCCTGGAACAGCGGGCGCGCACCATCCTCAAGGTGTCGAGCGAGATCGTGCGCCAGCAGGATGCCTTTTTCGCCCGCGGCGTCGAATATCTGCGGCCGTTGAACCTGAAGACCGTTGCGGATGCGATCGGGATGCATGAATCCACGGTGTCGCGCGTGACCTCCAACAAATACATGGCCAGCCCGCGCGGACTCTACGAGCTCAAATATTTCTTCACCGCCTCGATCGCCTCGAGCCTGGGGGGCGACGCTCATTCGGCCGAAGCCGTCCGCTTCCGCATCAAGCAGATGATCGACGGCGAAAACCCGGGCGATATCCTGTCGGACGACGCTATCGTGATGCGCCTGAAGGCAGCCGACATCGTGATCGCGCGCCGTACGGTGGCGAAATACCGCGAAAGCCTGCGCATTCCATCGTCCGTCGAGCGTCGGCGCGACAAACAGGTGCGTGTCGGCGTAGGTTGACGCTGGACGGATCGGCGCGATCCCCCGCCCCAAGCGGGGCGAGGCCCGCCAAGCGCATCACCAGAGGAGGAAAGCCCTTGACCATCCTGGCCCAGAACAGGCTGAGCGGCCTTGCGCCGTCGATCGCGGTGCCGGGCTACGACCGCGCCGCGCTTCGGGTCGGGCTGGTGCATTTCGGCCTGGGCAACTTCCACCGCATGCACCAGGCCGTCTATATCGACCGCTGCCTGCATCATCCAGGCCAGGAGGGCTGGGGCATCTGCGGCGTCGAGCTCATCGACTCGCCTGTCGCGCGCGCCAAGGCCGAGGCTTATCGAGCGCAGGATTTCCTTTACAGCATCACAGAGTTCGCGCCCGACGGCAGCGCCTCCACGCGTGTGATCGGCGCCATGATCGCCTATCTGCATGCCCCTGCCGATCCCGAGGCCGTTCTAGCCCATCTCAGCCATCCCGACACCCGCATCGTCTCGCTCACGGTCACCGAAGGCGGCTACAATATCGATGAGGCCACCGGCACGTTCCGATTGACCACCGAGGATGTGGTGCATGACCTTGCGGGCGGCGCGCCCCGCACAGCCTTCGGGTTCATGGTCGAAGCGCTGCGGCGCAGGCGTGAGGCCGGCCTGCCGCCTTTCACGATTCTGTCCTGCGACAATCTCCGTCATAATGGTGCGACGGCGCGGCTCGCGGTCGTGTCCTTCGCCAAGGCGCGCGACCCCGCTTTGGCGGATTTCATCGAACGCGAAGTGGCGTTCCCCAACAGCATGGTGGACCGGATCGCGCCGCAGGTGCCGGAGCCGGTCCGCCTGCGCCTCAATGCCCGCAGCGGTCTCGACGATGCGGTTCCGGCCATGAGCGAATCCTTCATGCAATGGGTATTGGAGGACCGGTTCACGGCGGGCCGGCCGCCACTCGAGACCGTCGGGGTGGAGATCCGCGACGATGTCGCGGCCTTCGAATTCATGAAGATGCGGATTCTCAACGCCTGCCATATGCTGCTGGCCTATCCGGGCCTCCTGTGTGGCTACGCTGAGGTCCACGAGGCCCTGGCCGACCCGCGCCTGTTCAAGCTGCTCGACACTTTCGTGGACCGCGACGTGATCCCCAATCTCGAAGGCCCGGCGGGCGTGTCGCTGGAGCGCTACAAAGCCTCCGTGCTGGAGCGGTTCTCCAATCCCGCCATCGGCGATCAGCTGCTGCGCATCGCCCATGACGGCGCCGCCAAGATCCCGGTCTTCCATTTCACGACGCTGGAAATGCTGCTCGCCAAGGGTGCCGATCTCGCCCGCGAAGCCTTCTTCCTGGCTTGTTTCGCACGGTATCTCGCGGGTCGCGACGATCGCGGCCAGGCCATCGCGGTGAACGAACCGCGGTTCAGCGCGGAAGATTGGACCCTGCTCGAAGGCGACGACCCGCTCGGATTGTTGCGCACCAGTCCGTTTGCGAAACTCGGGCTCGCCGAGCACGCGGGCTTTGCGGCGCTTTATCGAGGCTCCGTGGATCGGCTCGAACAAGACGGCGCGGCCGGCACCCTCGACGCCCTGCTGGCGGGACGAACCGACGAGGCAACACGCCCATGATGGCTGCGGAAATCGATGCGATCGCGGCCTGGCTGATCCAGCGGGGCCTTGGCGGGTCCTCGGAGCCCGATCTCTTGCATGGTTTCTGCGCCCGGTGCCGAGACGCCGGCCTCGACTTGTCGCGAGCCCTCGCCATCATCGACACGCTGCACCCCGTTTACGAAGGGCGCGCCTTCCCCTGGCGGGTCGATGGCGTGGAGGGGCCGACGGTCGTGGAATATGGTCGGACCACGCAGGGTGAGGCGGCCACCAACTGGCAGCAGAGCATCTTCAACCACATGCTGACGACGGGCGCCGACGAGCTGCGCCACAGGTTCGAAGACCCGGGTGCCAGAAGCTTCACGCAGCTGGCCAACGTTCATTCCGAGGGCCATACCGAGGTGTTCGCCCTGATTCATCGCTTCGCCCAGGAGGGCGTCATCGGTGAAATGGATTGCGTCTATTCCTATTGGTGCACGCGGC
Source organism: uncultured Lichenihabitans sp. (assembly GCA_964245915.1). Lineage (GTDB taxonomy): Bacteria > Pseudomonadota > Alphaproteobacteria > Rhizobiales > Beijerinckiaceae > Lichenihabitans. Next base: position 28,639 of record CAXTOT010000062.1, read on the forward strand.
GCCTGGAGGGATTCGAAGACGCCGACCTTACGGTCCTGCGCCGCCTGGTGCCGATCCTGGCGCTTGCGGTCAAATGCGCCTCGCTGGCCCGCATCGCCGGCACCCTGGTCGAGGTCTATCTCGGGCGGGATGCCGGCCAGCGTGTTCTCAGCGGCCGCATTCAGCGCGGCGTTGCCGACCGCATCAGCGCGGTGCTGTGGTTTTCCGACCTTCGCGGTTTCACCCGCATCACAGACTCTGCCTCGCCGGACGAGACCATCGCGCTCCTCAACGACTATGCCGACGTCGTCATCTCCTCGATTCAGGCCGCGGGGGGCGATGTGTTGAAGCTGATCGGCGACGGCATCCTGGCGATCTTCAAGGCTACCGATGCGGAAGACGCCTGCCGTTGCGCGCTTGTCGCCGAAGCGGACCTTCGCGGCCGTCTTCTGGCGCTGAACGAGGCACGATCGGCTGCCGGACGACCCACGACGAGCGTCTACCTCGGCCTGCATATCGGCGAGGTTTCCTATGGCAATATCGGCAGCGACGACCGGCTCGATTTTACGGTCGTGGGGCCGGCCGTGAACGAGGCGAGCCGCATCGCCTCCATGTGCCGCTCGGCCGACAAGGACGTTCTGCTCTCGGCGGATTTCGTCGCCGCCGCAGCCGCGCAAGACCGCGAGCGCTGCGTGTCGGTGGGGCGTTACGCGTTCCGTGGCGTGCGCCGCCCGCGTGAACTCTTCACCTTGGATGATGCGGGACCCGGCGCCTGAACCCTGGGAGGTGTTGCACGCTCACCACGGGGCACCGGCATTCGTGAAAGGTAAGCAGGGCGAGATCAAGAACTCGACGATGATCGCTCCTCTCGCGCGATCTCCTGCACGAAATCGAGAAAGGCCCGCACCTTGGCGGGCGGCAGGTGACGCGATGGATGGTAGGCATGGAGCGGAAAGCGCTCATCCGCCCAATCGGCGAGAACCTGAACGAGTTGCCCGCTCGCCAGCCATGGGCCGAGCCCCATTTCCAGAGACTGGAATACACCGTGGCCCGCGACACAGGCCGCGACCGCTGCCGATGGGTCGTCCATCATCAGCCTGCCGGTGATGTTCGCCTCCACGACCTCGCTGCCACGGTGAAAATTCCAGGAAAAGGGACGGCCGGTCTGCGGATCGCGAAACAGGAGGCACTCGTGGTCTGCAAGCTCGTGCGGCGTCACTGGCTCGCCGTGCCGCTCCAGATAGCTCGGAGCGGCGCAGGTCAGCACGCGTGTTTCGAGCAACTTCCGGCTGATCAGCGACGAGACATCGGGCGGCCCGAAGCGCACGGCCACGTCCACGCCGGTCATCAGCTCTTCCCGGTAATTACTGGTCGTGAGGTCCACCGAAAGGAGCGGATAATTGGCGATGAACCTTGGCAGATACGGTGCCAGAACCATTCGCGCGAACCACGGATCGACGGACACGCGCAACCGGCCGTTCACGGCGGCCGCAGCACCCGCAGCGTCGGCGGCAGCTTCCTCGAGGCCGGCTAGCAAGGGCGTCACCTGGGCGTGAAAGCGTCGCCCCTCTTCCGTGAGCGTCACCGATCTCGGACTGCGGTCGAACAAGCGGACGCCGATGCGTTCCTCGAGCCGGGCCACGGCGCGACTCACCCCCGACGGTGAAAGGCCAAGGACCTCCGCGGCCCGCACGAAGTTTCCGGCTTCGGTCACCGCGGCGAGCACGCCGGCGCCCGTTAGTAGTCGCGGATCGAAACTCATGATGGCCTCCGACCGTCCGCACCCTAGTCGGGCTTGCAGCAAGGCCGCCATCATAAGGAACAGTGAGCCAGAGTCACTGTTGTACTGATCTTAATGCGGCTGCCTCATGGCGCCCGCAGGAATAGGACGTCCGCATCGCTCCACTATGGAGCGGGCGATCACCGGGCCGCTCGACTGTCCCGGACTTGCGAGGGTCTAACCATGAACGAGTTCAGTCGCAGAGCCGTCTTGGGCTGTGGGAGCTTCCTGGCCGCTGCCACCTGTCTCGGTGCCAATCGACCCGCGCAGGCGCGCGGCTTTCCGACGCGAGCGACCCGGTTCAAGGGCATCGATGCCGCCATGCTCAAGGCCGTCGATGACGGCTCGGTCGCTGGGGTCGTGGCGGTCGGGGCCACCAGCCGCAGCCTCATATACGAGGGCGCATTCGGCAAGGCCGATATCGCGACCGGCACACCGATGACCCCGGGCTCGGTGTTCTGGCTCCTTTCTATGACCAAGGGCTTTACAGCCGCCGCGTGCATGCAGTTGATCGAGCAGGGCCGGATTCATCCCGACGACGAGGCTGCCAAGTATCTCCCCCAACTGGCCGCTCCCCAGGTGCTCGTGGGCTTCGATGCAGAAGGCAAGCCCCGGCTGCGGCCGGCCAAGCGTGCGATCAAAGTCCGCCACCTGCTGACCCACACCTCGGGCTTCACCTACTCGATCTGGAGCGACGCGCTGAGCCAATACGAGAAGGTCACCGGCATGCCGGACATCGCGACATGCCAGAGCGGCGCATTCGCCGCGCCGCTCGAATTCGAGCCCGGCGAACGCTGGCAATACGGCATCAGCATGGACTGGGTGGGCAAAATCGTCGAAGCCGTCGCCTATCAGTCGCTGGAAGTCTATTTCCGGGAGAACATTTTCGCGCCCCTCGGCATGAAGGACTCGGGCTTCCTGATCGGCAGCGCGCAAAAGCGGCGGGTTGCCACCTTCCACAACCGAACAGCGGACGGGAGCCTTGCGGCAGCGCCCTTCGAGATGCCGCAGCGGCCGGAGTTTTTCATGGGCGGTGGCGGCGCTTTCAGCACGCCCCGCGACTACATGACCTTCTTGCAGATGCTTCTGCGCGGCGGCGCCATGAACGGCGTGCGGGTGCTCAAGTCCGAGACGGTCGCCACGATGATGCAGAATCAGATCGGCGAATTGAACGTCGGCGAGACCGTGACGGCACAACCGGCCTTCTCCCGATCCTTCGACCAGTTCCCGGGGCAGCCGCACAAATGGGGCTACTCCTTCGACATCAACACGCGGCCGGGACCTAACGGGCGGGCGCCCGGCAGCATCTCCTGGGCTGGACTGCTCAACTGCTACTTCTGGCTCGACCCGCGAAAGGCCGTCACTGGCGCCCTCTTCACCCAGATCCTGCCCTTCTACGACGAGCGTGTTGTCGCTCTCTACGGCGAGTTCGAGCGCGGGCTCTACGCCGGGCTCGGCCAAGCGTAGAACGTCAAAACCCCTCCGCATTTCTGCGGAGGGGTTTTTGTGTGAGTTTTGGTTGCGGGGA
>CAXTOT010000063.1:0-31597 GCA_964245915.1 uncultured Lichenihabitans sp.
TCCTGACCCGGTTCAAGCTGTCGCTCGCCCTCATGGACGAGGGTCCGGACAGCGAAGCATTGCATAAGGACATCGACGAGATGGGCCTGATGCTGGAGGCCTATCTGGCCTTCGCCCGCGGCGATGCGGGTGAAGATTCAGCCCTGATCGATGTCACGGCCCTGCTGGAAGAGCTGAAGTCCGACGCCGAGCGCCACGGCCGGGCGACCCGCATCGAGGTCACGGGCGAAACCTCCATGATCGTGCGCCCCAACGCCTTCAAACGCTGCCTCGCCAATCTCGTGGGCAATGCCTTGCGCTATGGCAATACCATCCAGCTCGAGGCCTCGCGCGATGCAAGGTTCCTGACCATCAACGTCGACGACGACGGTCCCGGTATCGCCCCCGACCAGCGCGAGGACGTGTTCCGTCCGTTCCACCGTCTCGACAAGGCCCGCAACCAGGACCACGGCGGCACCGGCCTCGGCCTTGCCATCGCGCGCGACATCGCCCGTTCGCATGGCGGCGACGTGCAGCTGAGCGAAAGCCCGATGGGCGGCCTGCGGGCGAGCGTGCGCGTGCCGGTGTGAGGGGCGTCTAACGTCGAGCTTGAGGCCAGACGGATGGACATGTCGATGCGGGCCAAGGAACCGCAAAGTCGAGCCCGCCGCGCCCTCGCCATCGTTGCCTGTCATCCCCATGTCGCTTATGCAAAATCCCCGATCAAAGCGCGGATCGGATGTGAAGGAGCCTTCCAATGAGTTTCAGGGTCGCGGTCGTCGGCGCCACCGGCAATGTCGGACGCGAGATGCTGGACATTTTGGCCGAGCGGGCTTTCCCGGTCAGCGAGGTCGTGGCGCTCGCCTCCAAGCGCTCGCTCGGCACCGAGATCTCCTTCGGGGACAAGATTCTGAAATGCAAGGTGCTCGACAATCACGACTTTTCCAATACCGACATCTGTCTGATGTCGGCGGGGGGCGAGATCTCCAAGGCTTGGTCGCAGAAGATCGGGGCGCAAGGCTGCGTCGTGATCGACAATTCCTCCGCCTTCCGCATGCACCCCGACGTGCCGCTGATCGTTCCGGAAGTGAACGCCGACGCGGTGGCGGGTTTTGCCAAGATGAACATCATCGCCAACCCGAATTGCTCGACGGCACAGCTCGTGGTGGCCCTGAAGCCTTTGCACGACAAGGCCGTGATCAAGCGCGTCGTGGTGTCGACCTATCAATCGGTGTCGGGCGCCGGCAAGCAGGCCATGGACGAACTCTTCGCGCAGACCCGCGCGGTCTTTGTCTCCGATCCGATGGAGACCAAGAAATTTCCCAAGCGCATCGCCTTCAACGTGATCCCGCAGATCGATGTCTTCATGGAAGACGGGACCACCAAAGAGGAGTGGAAGATGATGGTCGAGACCAAGAAAATCCTCGACCCCAAGATCAAGCTGACCGCCACCTGCGTGCGGGTGCCGGTGTTCATCGGCCATTCGGAGGCCGTCAACATCGAGTTCGAGCATCCGATCACGGCCGACGAGGCGCGCGACATCCTGCGTGAGGCGCCCGGCTGCCTCGTGATCGACAAGCATGAGGACGGCGGCTACATGACGCCCCATGAGGCGGCGGGCGAGGACGCCACCTACATCTCGCGCATCCGCGAAGATTCGACCGTCGAGAACGGCCTCTCGCTGTGGTGCGTCTCCGACAACCTGCGCAAGGGCGCGGCCCTCAACGCGATCCAGATCGCCGAGGTGCTGGTCAATCGCAAATTGATCACGCCCAAAAAGCTCGCCGCCTGAGCGGTCCGATCGGGGAGCCTCCATGGGCCGAAGTCTAAGGTTTCCAGCCTGTTTGGTTCTGCTCGGCCTCTTGGCGACGCCCGCTGCGGCCCAGCAGCCAACCACGCAAGCCTTGCCCTTCATCACGGTCGAGGGACAGGCCTCGGCCGAGGTGGTGCCCGATACCGCGCAACTGTCGATCGGGGTCGAGGCCGACCGCCCGACCGCGAGCGCCGCCACGGCCGATGTCGCCAAGGCAGCACAAGCCGTCATGGACCAGATCAAGGCCGAAGGCATCGACGACAAGGATGTGGCCACGACCTCGGTGTCCCTGTCGCCCGTCTACCCCGAGACGGCTTTGCCGGGAACCAGCCAGCCCGCTAGATCCCCGCGGGCGTTCCGGGCCGCCACCGAACTCTTGGTGACGATCAGGCCGGCCGACCGGGCAGGGATGGTTGCGGCCCATCTCGTCGACAAGGGCGCCAACACCATCGAGGGGATCGACTTTTCGTCCAGCGACGCGGCGCGCAGGATGGACGATCTCAGAACCGCCGCCATGCTCGACGCCCGGCACAAGGCCGAGGTTTACGTCGCGGCTCTGGGCCTACATCTCGGGTCGGTGCTCGAGATCAACCCGCTGAACGCGGGTGGCTTCCAGCCGCGCGTCGCGATGCAGAAGACGTCCATCCTGGCGGCGCCACCGCCGCCGATCCCGGTCAAATCCGGCACGCTGACCTTGCAGGCCAGTGTCAACGTCCGTTGGGCCATCGCGCCGTAAGAGCGTCCACGCCCGATCCGGGCCGACCTGATCCGTCATGGCGAGCCGCAGGCGAAGCAATCCAGGGGTGAGCGCACCGTCGCTGGATTGCTTAGTCGCTGCGCTCCTCGCAATGACGGAGGGGCTCTTACGTATGATAGATGCGCTCGACCCTGCGCTTGAGGGCCTCGTTCATGTTCTTCAGGCCGTGGCGGACCACCTCGGAGGTCAGCACGCCCGCCACCGGCGCGATCGGGCCAGAAAAGGTCTGGATCTGACTTAGCGTACAGCCATCGCCCGACGGCTCGATCTTGAAAATATGGTCGCGGTCGAACAGGCCGGGCGCGATCAGCTTGCTGCGCCAAGCCAGTTCCTGGTTCTCCTTGAAGGTGACGATCTCGGCCTTGATAGGGGCCGCGGCCAGGCCGATGCCGATGTGGACCGTGATGGTCTCACCGAATTTGGCGGTCCCGTCGATGGACGAGATGAACGGGTTCCAGGCGCCGTATCGATCGAAATCCGTCAGCACGGCCCAGATTTCGTGGGGCTTGGCGGCGATGTCGATCGCGGTCTCGATGGTGGTCATGGATCCTCCGAAGGTGCGGGGGGATAATGGCGCGCGCCGGCGTTGCTGGCCAGGGCCTTCCGTAACGCAGGTCCAAGGTGAGGACCGCCGGAGCCGGCGACCCATGGGGCCGGATCCATCACGTGGTTGGCCTACAATCCGAGTTGGCTCAACGACGGATGGTCGTCGGGGCGGCGGCCCAGTGGCCAATGGTATTTGCGCTCCTTATCGGCGATGGGCGCGTCGTTGATGCTGGCGATGCGCAGGCGCATCAGGCCTTGCTCGTCGAACTCCCAGTTCTCGTTGCCGTAGCTGCGGAACCAGTTGCCGCTGTCGTCATGCCATTCGTAGGCGAAGCGCACCGCGATCCGATTGTCGTGGAAGGCCCAGAGCTCCTTGATGAGCCTGTAGTCGAGCTCGCGCTGCCATTTGCGGGTGAGAAAGGCCTCGATGGCGTCACGCCCCTGCAGAAATTCGGCGCGGTTGCGCCAGCGGCTGTCCTCCGTATAGGCCAGCGCCACGCGGGCGGGGTCGCGGGTGTTCCAGGCGTCCTCGGCGAGCCGCGCCTTCTGGGCGGCGGTTTCGGTATCGAAGGGGGGTAGGGGTGGGCGGCTCATGACGAGCTCCTGACAGGGAAGGCGGGCCGTGGCGTGGAGGCGGGACCTTGAACCTCGTGCGTCATACAAGAATGACACAAAGTTTGGCGACACCGTCGCGGCAATCGGAACGAGCCTCGACGATGATCCACGACGATGAAGCACCCAATATCGGCCGCCCCAAGGCGGACCTTTCGGTCGATCCGGACTTTTCCGCCCTTCTGGCCGGAAGCTACGCCCGACTGGTCGGCTCGCCCCTGATCCCGGCCGGAACTGGGGCTGGGGCGGCGCATTGGCTGTATGAAGCGGCCCCTTTCTGCGTGCTGGCGCACGACACCGATCCCGACCCCCGCTTCATCTATGCCAACAAGGCCGCGCAGGCCTGTTTCGGCTATTCGTGGGATGAATTCACCCAGCTTCGCTCGCGCTTCTCGGCAGAAGCGCCCGACCGCGAGGAACGCGGCCGCCTGCTGGATGCCGTGACCCGCGACGGCTTTGCGAGCGGTTATCGGGGCGTGCGCGTCGCCAAGTCGGGCCGGCGGTTTTGGATCGAGGAGGGCACCGTCTGGCAACTGCTCGACGAAGCCGGAAAACTTCACGGTCAGGCCGCGGTGTTCCGCAAGTGGCGTGACGCATAGGCCCGTCAACGCGGAAGGCGACCCGATGACATCGCTCGATCGAACCGACCCCGCCCATGCGGGCCAGGCCGTCTATTCGCCCGCCACGCTGGCGGTCTATGACCTGCTCGTTCTCGGGCTGTCCAACCGCTTGATCTGGCGATGCCCCACCCGCCGTATCCTGGGGCTCTACGACCGCCACGCGACGGACCACCACCTCGATGTCGGGGTCGGCACCGGATGGTATCTCAACCATTGCCGTTTTCCCACCGACAAGCCGCGGATCGGTCTGCTGGATCTCAACGCGAATGCGCTTCAGGCCGCGTCGCGGCGCATCGCGCGATACGCACCCGAGCGGTATGTCGCCGACATTCTGCGGCCGCTGCCCATCAGTGCAGCGTTCCGTTCGATCGGTCTGACCTATCTGTTGCACTGCCTGCCCGGCACAATGGCCAGCAAAGCCGTCGCCTTCGACCATGTGATCCACGTTCTGCAGCCGGGCGGGGTTGTGTTCGGTGCCACCTTGCTGGCTGGCGGCGTCGAACGCTCTTCCACTGCCCGCGCGCTGATGCGACTCTACAACCGCAAAGGCATCTTCTCGAACCACGAGGATAGTGCCGTATCGTTGAAGCGTGAACTGAGCATTCGCTTCGAAAGGGTCGCAATCGAGCTCGTGGGCTGTGCGGCGCTGTTCGTCTGTGGGGAGCCGAAACACGTTTCAATCGCCACCGAACCACCCCTTGCCAAGGTTCCCTCGGTTTAGTAGGCAGTTTTTGATCCTTGCGAGGGTCGCGCCCTATTGGTGGAATTGGTAGACACGACGCACTCAAAATGCGTTGCGAGAGCGTGCTGGTTCGAGTCCGGCATAGGGCACCATCCAACGTTCTGCCACGGCGAACGAGCTGCACCTCCGTTCGATCCGATATCTCGCGAAGCCATTACGGCTCCAGCGGTCGAGCGGTGGCATCGCCCGCTCCGGAAGCCGCGCCCGCCCGCGCCATAAGGGTCAGCACCGCAACCGCATCGAACGCCCGTTTCGCGTCCTCAAAGCCGAAAGGCTATGCAGGTTTGTTCAACTGAGCGCGAAAAATCTGAGCATAACCGCGCAAAACAGATCGCTTTGCGATCATTCGGCATGAATCGAAGTCACCGTAACTTTATCGAACATATTCGCAGCAGATCTGCCCAAACTTTATTCTTGAGTCGAGCCTCAAGATCGTCAAGCATCAAGTCAGGGCGGCTAGGGTTCCGGCTTCGAAGCGGTTGTTGCTTCAAAGTGCTGGTCCGAGAGCCGCAGTCCGACGGGAGACATCCGTCGGATGCACGGCGGGACAAAAGCCCGGGAGGCGGTGAACCAAGGTTGGTCACGTGCCCCCGCGCCCGTTCCACTCCTTGGTTCGTCAGGACCATGGAAAGGAACGCAAATGAAATTGCTCCGCACCGGCGCTTCGACGCTTCGCTCTCCCCTCCGCCATGATGGCCCTGCCCGCAATGGCTTGATCACCAGGCGCGAAACCCTGATGCGGGGGCTTGCGGGCGCCGGTGGCCTGATGGTCGCAGGGCTCGCGGGGAGCGGCCCGAGCGCCGCGGCCGACGTCGTCTCCATGCGGGTCGGCAGCGACAGTCCGATCAACGCGCCCCACACCGCCTCGGCCGTCAAGCTCAAGGAGGAGATCGAACGCCAGACCGGCGGGCGCATCAAGGTGACGATCTTCCCGGACTCCCAACTCGGCAGCAACGAGGCCATGTCCAACAGCGTCAAGGCGGGCACGCTGGACGCCGTTGTAACTGATGTCGCGGTGATGAGTGTCTCGGTCCCGCAGGGCGATGTTTTCAGCCTGCCTTTCCTGTTTTCCGACACGCAGCATGTGCTGCGTGCCGCCAATGGCGAGATCGGCGCGAAACTGAAACCCTTGTTCGAGAAGGCGTTCCATTGCGAGGTGCTGGGCTGGGCCACGGACGGCGCGCGCAACATGTGGAACGGCAAACGCCCGATCCGTACCCCGGACGACCTCAAGGGGCTGAAGATGCGGGTTCAGCCCAGCAAGATCCAGCGCGATACCTATGAGGCTTTTGGGGCCATTCCGACGCCGATCGCGTTCAGCGAGGTCTATACAGCGCTGCAAACGGGTGTGGTCGATGGGGCCGACCACGCTCCGGTCGATATGGTCGAACTCAAGCTGTACCAGGTCACCAAATATCTCACGCTGACCCGGCATTTCAGCATCGTCAGCGTGCTGATCGTCGGCGACAAGTTCATGGGCAAGCTCGCCGAGGCCGACAAGGCCATCGTGCGCACGGCGGGGAAGCTCGCGGCCGACACTCAGGCGACCGCCGTGCTGGCGGCCGAGCAGGAGGCGATCAACACCCTCAAGACCAAGGGCGTTCAGGTCTTCGACATGAGCGATCCCAAGGCTTTCGTCGACATGGTGCAGCCCGTCTACAAGAACAACGAGGCGCGGATCGGCGCGGACCTCATCCAACTCGCCCGCTCGACAGCCTGAGGCCGCGGATGCGCGCCCTCACGGCGGCGGAACAAGGGTCCCGGGGTCGTCGATCGATGACCTCGGGACTCGTTCAGCTGCAACGCTGGTTCGCCATGGCGAGCCATGGCATCGAATGCGTGCTCCTCTGGACTTGCGGGGCGTTGCTGGTCGTCTTGACCATCAACGTTTTCCTCGAAGTCGTGACCCGTTACGTGATCAGGATGCCGCTCCCCTGGACCGAGGAGGTCGCCCGCTTCGCCCTGGTCTGGTTCGGCATGCTGGCGGCCGCCGCGGCGGCCCGAAAGGGGCTACACTTCTCGTTTCGCTGGGGCGTCATGGTGCTTGGCGATCATGCGCGCGCGAACCTGCGGGTCGTCATCGACGTCCTCGTGGTCGGCTTCCTGATCGTCTTGCTCAAATACAGCTACGCCTTCCTGGACATCGTGGCCGACCAGACCGCGACCGCCACCGAGGTCAACATGCAAATTCCCTATGCTGGCCTCCCAGTCGGGATCGCGGCCTTGCTGCTGGTCTATGGCCTCGAGGTTTGCGATGCGATCCTGTCCGTGTGGACAGGCCTGCGGCTCAGCGTCAAGGAAGCGCGCGAACTTGAGACCGACCGGCAGATCCGGCACCCGGAGGATGTCCCATCCCTTCCGCTGCCGGGCTTCGAGTAGCGGCGGCTCATCGCCAGGCAGAAACATCGGGCTCGTCATGGTTGCTGCGATCGGCGTCACGTTCCTCGGCTTGATGGTCATCGGCGCCCCCATCGCGTTCGTAATGGGCGGGGCCGCGCTGGCCGGCATTTTGCTCAGCCCGGATGGCAGCGATCTGCTGCCCGTGCTGCCGCAGCAGATCTTCAACACGCTCAACTCGTTTCCTTTTCTGACCATTCCGCTGTTCATCTTCGCGGGCACCATCATTGCCGAGGGCGGCGTGGCGGAACGCCTGATGACCCTGGCGACCGTCACGGTCGGTCGCGGTCGCGGCGGCCTCGGTTCCGCCATCGTGTTTTCCGCGCTGTTCTTTCATGGCATCTCGGGATCGTCTTCGGCCGACACCGCCGCCATCGCCAAGGTGACGCTGCCGAGCCTGCGGCGCCAGAACTACCCGGTTCCGTTCTCTACTGCCTTGCTGGCCGCAGCCGGCGCGACCTCGACCCTGATCCCGCCATCGACCGATCTGATCCTGATCGGCGTCGTGGCCAATATCTCCATCGCGGGCCTTTTTGCGGCAGGCCTCATTCCGGCGATCGTCAACGCGATCGGCTTGGTGATCCTGGTGGTGATCACCTGTCGGCGCCGAGGCTACGGTTTGGTGGCGGAGCCTTTCGCCTGGAAGCCGGCCGCGCGGGCGTTTCTCGATGCCATCCCGGGCCTGTTCATGATCGTCATCATCCTCGGCGGCATCCTGGGCGGGGTGTTCACGCCGACCGAAGCCTCGGCAGTGGCGGTGGTGTATGGCGTGTTCCTGACCCTGGTGGTCTACCAGACCCTGACCGTGACCCGCCTCGTGACCATGGTCCGCGACACGGTGGAGATCAGCGGAATGGTCTTGCTCGTCATCGCGATGAGCGCCCTGCTGAGCTACACGCTGACGCTTTATCAGGTGCCGGCCATGCTGGCCGCCGGTCTCGACGCTTTTTCGACCGACAAGATCGTCTTCCTGCTGCTGGTGCAGTTGATCTTCTTTGCCATCAGCATGGTGATGGACACGGTGCCGGCACTTCTGGTGTTGATGCCCATCCTGACCCCGATGGCGATCGCGCGGGGCATCGAACCCATTCACTTCGGCATCCTGGTCGAAACCAACGTGGCGCTGGCCCTAGCGCATCCACCCGCCGGCAATTGTCTCTTCACGGCCTGCGCGGTCGCCAAAGTGCCGATCGAACGCGTGATCAAGCCGCTGCTGCCCCTGATCGCGGTTCTGATCGTCACCATGATGATCATCACCTATGTCGAGGGGTTTTCCATGTTCCTGCCCCGCCTGCTGCACCTCACCGACTGACCTGAGCGCCGCGCCCGTTGCGCCGCGCCATCTCCTCCTTGATCGCGGACCTAAGATGAAAGCCGTCGATATCCATTTCCACGTCGTGCCGTCCTTGTTCATCGAGGCTGTGAGGCGCGGCGATCTCCATGAAGCCGTGACGATCGAGAGGTCGGCAGGGGTGGAACGGTTCGATTTCCACCCCCCGCCGGGGGTGCCGGTCGAGCCAGACACGGACCTGCAGCCGGAGATGTATGACGAAAAGCTGATCCTGGCCGCCTTGGACGAGCGGAAGCTCGATGCCGCGGCCATCAGTCCGGCGCCGGAAATGTTCATGACCTGGGCGGCTCCGGCGGTGGCCGAACGAATCGCGCGGGCCATGAACAATGGGCTCGCGCATCTCGCGGGCCGTCATCCCGGCCGCCTGTTCGGACTTGCGACCGTGCCGCTCCACGATGCCGAGGCGGCGGCGCGGGAACTCGAGAGAGCCGTGACGCTACTCGGCCTCAGAGGCGCGGCGCTCTGCACGCACGTCAACGGCGAGGACCTCGACGGCGCGCGTTTCGCGCCCCTGTTCACCATGGCCGAACGTCTCGACGTGCCGCTTTTCCTGCATCCGCAGAATCACGGAAACCTGGCGCGTCTGGAGGACCATCATCTGTGGAACATGGTTGGTTTCCCGTTCGAGACCGCGCTGACCGCCTCCCGCCTGCTGCTCGGCGGCGTCTTCGAGCGCCACCCGAACCTGCGGGTGATCCTGGCTCACGGAGGGGGCTTCTTCCCCTATCAGATCGGCAGGCTCGACCACGGCTGGCGCAAGCGTTCCGCGCTGCGCGAGGCGCTCCCTCATCCCCCCAGCCACTATCTCAAGAATATTTTTTGCGACAGCCTCGTCCATGACGCCCGTTCCCTGCGCTTCCTCATCGAGCGGATCGGCTGGGATCATGTGGTGCTGGGCTGCGACTATCCCTTCGGCATGGGAACGGATGCTCCCGTCGACGCGGTGCTCGACCTGCATCTTCCTGCCGAGCAAACCAGTGCCATTCTGGGCGGCACGCTCGCCAAACTGCTTCGCATCACGTCCGACCCATGACGCGCGCAGGCCATCAGCCGTTCGAAATCTCCACTCCGGAACCATCATGACCAAGCCGAAGGTGTTTGTCGTTCAGCCCATCCCCGAGGTGGCGCTTGCCATCCTGCGCGACGCCGCGGAGGTCAGCGTCTACCCCTATATGGACCGGCAGATCAGCGTCGATGAACTCGCGGCCGCGGCGCGGCGATCGGATTGGCTGTTCGTCCTGCACGAAACCCATGTCACGGCCGAGGTGCTGGCCGCCAATCCGAACCTGAAAGGGATCGCGGCCATGGCCAAATTCGATCCCGACATCGATTTCGACGCGGCGCGGCGCTACAGGATTCCGATCATCGTCGAGGACCCCGCCGACAGCGCCTATGGGGGCGTCAGCCTGACGACCGCCGACCTGACCGTCGGCATGCTGCTCGGGCTGGCTTACCGGATCGTCGAATCGGACCGCTACACCCGCGCCGGCAGGTTCCGCCAGGAGCAGACGATGGCCTTGATGGGGGTCGGATGCCTGGGCAAAACGGTCGGCCTGATCGGCATGGGGAAGGTCGCCGAGCATATGGTGCCGCGCCTCAAGGCTTTTGGCATGACCGTGCTCTATTCGAAGCGGACGCGTCTGGGCGCCGATCACGAGCGTGAGCTCGGAGTGGAATGGCGCGCCAGCCTCGACGATCTCCTCCGGGTCAGCGATTTCGTTTGCGTCGCCTGCGACTACAACGCCAGCACACACAAGCTGATCGGCAGGCGTGAACTCGATCTCATGAAGCCCAGCGCTTTTTTGATCAACACGGCGCGGGGCCGCATCGTCGACGAGCAGGAACTCATTGGCGCGCTGCACGACAAGAAAATTGCCGGCGCGGCCCTCGACGTCTATTGGAACGAGCCGCCCCATACGCTCGATCCGGACGTGCCCGAAGCCCTGTGCGCGCTGGATAACGTGATCCTCGCTCCGCACAACGGCGGCGCGACGATCGATGTCCGTGAGCACAGGACGGCGTCCGTGGCGCGGTTTCTGGTCGAGATGATCAGGACCGGGACCGCACCGCACATTCTGAACCGCGAGGTTGTGGGCTAAGGGCCTTGAACGGGCGAGGCTTCGCCCGTCCATGAGAACAGCCGGGCGGCACGCCGGATAAGGTCGCGTCCGATCGGGATCGCGGAGGTCGCGGCGGGCGAGGGGGCGTTACAGACGTGAATGGTGCGCGCGGTCTCGCGGATCAGGAAGTCATGCACCAGGGTGCCGTCCGCCAGAACGGCCTGGGCCCGGATGCCCGGCCGATAGGGGGTGAGGTCATCAAGGGTGAGTTCGGGACAGTAGCGCCGACAAAGCTCCAGGTAGCGGCCTTTGCTTAGGGAGTTTCGCAGTTCCGCCAAGCCCGATTTGAAATTGGCGCGCGCCATCCGACGGAACCCCGGGTAGCTCAACATCTCCATAAGGTCGCTCGGGCTCACATCCCAAAAACGGTAGCCCTCCCGCGCAAAGGCCAGGACGGCGTTCGGGCCCACGGTCACATAGCCGCCGATCATCCGGGTCAGATGGACGCCGAGGAACGGCAGGGCCGGATCGGGGACAGGATAGATGAGATGGTGGACGATGTCGTCCTTCGAGGCGGCAAGCCGGTAATATTCCCCGCGGAACGGAATCATCTGGAAATCGAGCTCCAGCCCGCAGGACCTTGCCAGCCGGTCCGCCATCATGCCGGCGCAGACGATCACGTGCCGGGCCGTGATGCTGCGGCGGTCGGTCACGATCGTCACGCCGTTGGCGTCTTCGCGGATGCTCTCGACCTCAAGGCCGGTCAGGATGTCGCCGCCGTGGCGGCTCACCAGCGCCCCCATGGTGCGCGCCACGAGCCCGTAGTCGACGATGCCGGTGACCGGGACGTAGAGGGCGCCAACGCCCCTCACGCGCGGCTCACGCCGCGACAGTTCGGCGGCATCGAGCCGCTCGACCGGCAGTTGGTTGGCAAGAGCCCTGTCGTGCAGGTCCGCCATACGGCCGAGTTCGCCTTCATCGGTGGCTACGATGAGCTTGCCACATTGCTCGAACGGCAGACCGTTCTGCTGGCAAAAGCGGATCGTGGCCTCCACGCCCTCCTTGCAGAAGCGCGCCTTCAGGCTGCCGGGCTGATAGTAGACGCCGGCGTGAATGACGCCGCTGTTGCGTCCGGTCTGGTGCAGCGCGAGCGCCGCCTCCTTTTCGATCACCGCGATGGACATGTGAGGGAAGCGTTCGGTGACCTGGAGCGCCGTCGAAAGCCCGACGATGCCGCCCCCGATGATGGCGAGGTCGTAGTGGCTCATCGGACGGTGTCGCTCCTGCTGAGGTCTGGTTCTCGGCCGCCTGTATCACAACCCTGTCCGGTAGGGCTCACGTCGGGATCACGACATTCGGGTTTAGGGTCGAGCGCGGGTCGAGCGCGAATTTGAGATGGCGCATCAGGGCGGCCTCGACGGCTGGCTTGCGAGCCGCCACGGCGTCGCGCTTGGCCCGGCCGACACCGTGCTCGGCACTGATCGACCCTCCGAGCGCGGTGACATCATCGTAAAGCCGCCCCAGCAGGATCGGGCGCAGGGCGTCAGACCTGTCGAGCGGCACGATGAAGTTCAAATGGAGGTTGCCGTCGCCGATATGTCCGAACGTCAGTACCATCACCTTGGGCATGTCGCTGCGGACCCACCCTTGAGTGGTTGCGATGAGGACCGGGATATCTCCGATGGGAACCGAGACATCGCTGCGGATGATGTCGCCATAGTGCCGCGTCGCCTCGCTCTGGTTTTCCCGGATCCGCCACATGGCGAGCCGCTGCTGCTCGCTCTCGGCGATGGTTCCGTCCCGGCAAAGACGCTCCGTGAACAAAGCCTCCAGAACCGGCTCGACCCGTTCCCGGAGCCCCGTCGTGAACGTCCAGGAGAGTTCGATCAGAAGGTGCCACGGATGCTCGTCTGCCACGGGCCGGATCAGGCTCGGGATCTGCCGCAGCACGGCTTCCACGCCCCAGGCTTCCAGCAGTTCGAAGCTCGAGATCAGGTCGCCGAACTCCGTGCGGAAGCGATGGAACAGTCTGACGGCGTCATTTGGGCTTTCCAGCGACAGCCAGACGGTCACGTGCTCGCGCGGGGCTGCCGAAAGCCGGAGCACCGCGGCAGTGATGATTCCGAGCGTTCCTTCGCAGCCGATGAAAAGCTGCTTCAGGTCGTAACCGGCATTGTCCTTGCGCAAGGGCCGCAGCACATCCAGAACCGACCCGTCCGCCAGCACCACCTCCAGCCCGAGAACCAGATCCCTGGCCATGCCATAGCGGAGCACGTTCAGCCCGCCTGCATTGGTGCTGAGGTTGCCGCCGATCTGGCAGGAACCCTCCGCCCCGAGCGAGAGCGGGAACAGCCGATCGACCGCCTCTGCGGCCGCCTGCACGTCCGCCAGAATGCAGCCCGCCTCCGCGATCACGTAATCGCCGGTGGGGTCGACCTTGCGGATTCGGTTCAGACGGCGGAGCGACAGCAGCAGTTGCCGCCCGCTGCCGTCGGGAATGCCCCCGTTCACGAGGCCCGTATTGCCCGATTGGGGCACGATGGAGATCCCTCGATGCGCCGCGAGCTTCACGATGCGGGACACTTCTTCCGTGGTGCCGGGGCGCACGACCAGTCGCGCCACGCCCCGATATTGCCGCCAAAAATCAACGACGTAAGGCTCCGTCGCGGCTTCCTGGGTGAGGACGTGATCCGCGCCCACGACGGCAATGCAGGCCTCGATCAGGTCGAGCCCGTCAGGCTCGACCTTGACGGAAGCCGAGTCGCTCACGCGGTCAGCTCCAAGATATAGAGGCCCCCATTGTAGTCGTTGCTGAACACGAGCCCTTGGGCGTCGACGTAGACGTCGCAGGATTGGATCACCAGCGGGCGGTTCGGACGATGGTCCATGAGCCGTGCCGGTCGTGGCGGCACGAAGGCCGCGATCTCCTCCGGTCGGTAGGGATCCGCGATGTCGTAGACCCGCACCCCGGCGTTCTGTAGCGTCGCGAATATGCGCTCCGAACTGACGAAGCCGTCCGGCCGGTTCTCGTGGATGTTGTGAGGGCCGAAATGGCCGCCCTTCTTGCGATAGTCCGCCTCTTTCGGGACTGGAAAGGTCGAGATGCTGATGGGGTTCGTCGGCTCGCGGATGTCGAAGATCCATATCGGCTTGAAGCCGTCCTCGTAGTCGTCGAGCACCGCTTCATCGAGCACGACGAGAAGATCCCGGTCGGGCAGCGCCAGGCAATTATGCGTCCCGCCCCCGAAAGGCGGCGACCAGTTCCGATGCAGCTTCAGCTTGGGGGCGGCGGGGTCGGCGACGTCGATGACGACGAGGCCGGCGTCACGCCAAGCCCCATAGGCCGTGTCGCCGCTCACGGTTGCGTGGTGCAGGCCGAATCTGCTCGTGGCGGGCCAGGTCGCGACCTCCCCGGCCGCCGTGTTCATGCCCGGCAGCCAGACCCGGCCGGCTTCGCGCGGGTGGGCCGGGTCGGACATGTCGATCGTCATGAAGATGTAGTCGGTGAAGCCGTCGAGCAGCGCCGATACGTAGGCCCAACGCCCGCCAACATACCAGATTCGGTGGATGCCGCCGCCCTCGACCGGCATGAAGCCGATCTGCCGAGGCGCGGCTGGATTGGCGATGTCGTAGACGGCCAGGCCCGCGGTCCAGTCCCGGGTCGTCGAAGCGGCCGCGGCGGTGCCGACCTTCTCGCCGAGCGCGCCCTTGTAGTAGTTCTTCTCGTCCTGAAACTCGGGCGAAGCGAACATGTCCTTGGCGTTGATGACGAGCAGGAGGTCGCCGAAGGTCTGAAGGTGGATGTTCCAGGTATTTGGCGGGGCCGCCACATAGGCGACGGTTTTCGGATTGCGCGGGTCCGTGACGTCGAGAACGCTAAACCCCTTGGAAAACATGTGCCCGACGAAGACATGGCCCTTGTTGACCATGAGCTGCACGCCGTCGGAGCGCCCGCCTTGGTCGGAATAGCCGATCAGGTTCATGTTCTTCGCGTAATCGGGTTTGGGCAGGTCCTGTGACATGGGAAACTCCGTTTGCCCTTCGCGCGGCTTTGCGAGAAGCGCTTGTATCGGGAGAGGTGCCCCGATGGGGTCAATGAGGGCGAGTGGCGGTCGGAGCGAGCCCTCGGCGCATCCCGCCCCCTATGCCCAAGCGGGCGAGTTGCGGTAGGCCGCCTTAGCTGCCGGCCCAGATCTTCTGGTAGATCTTGTCGTAGCCGTTCTCCGGATCGTAGGTATTCTTCGGTCCGCCGTCGGCCCCGATATTGCCGGGCGTGAAGAGATGGGCGGGCGCCACGAAGCCGCTCTCCTTCTGCTTGTTGAGGGCCCGGTTCGCCTCGTCGACGATCTGCCAACCCTGCAGGCGGAGCGGCTCGGCAACCGTTGCGGCCTGGTATTCCTTCTGGCGGATGCGCTGGAACGCAACCTCGCTGCCGTCGCCGGCCGAGACCGCGAGGGGCGCTCCGTCGCCCGCGATGCCGGCGGCACCGAGCGAGGGGGCCATGAAGTCGAAGGTCAGATCGTTGATGCTGAGCGCGTGGGTCCACGCCTTGCCGTATTTCTGCAGGAGCGCGGTGGTGAGTTGCGGCATGCGGGTCGAGGCTTCGGCCAGCGGCGTATCGACGATTTCCAGCACCTTGCTGGCGCCGCAGGCCTTGATGACGGCCGCCATCGCGTTCGATTTCGCGACCGCGATCTCATAGGTGCTGTCGGTGAAAATCACCGCCCCTACCTTGCCGCCAGTCTCGGCACAGGGCAGCGAGGCCGCGGCGCGTGCGACCTCCAGGGGATCGGTCGTGATGTTGGTGAACAACGCATATTTGTCGCTCGGCCCGGACTTGGCGGTGGCGTGCCAGCCGACGACCACGATGCCCTG
Organism: uncultured Lichenihabitans sp.; assembly: GCA_964245915.1. GTDB lineage: Bacteria > Pseudomonadota > Alphaproteobacteria > Rhizobiales > Beijerinckiaceae > Lichenihabitans. The sequence goes on from CAXTOT010000063.1 coordinate 15,753, forward strand.
CTTGGCCGCGTCCTCGATGGCGCTCGCCTGCTCGGTCGCGTCGACACCCCCCAGCACGATGACGTCTGCCTTGGATGCGATCGCCTGGTTGAGGGCGCTGGACCGGGCCGCGACCGAACCCTGGCCGTCGACCAGGCGAAAGGTCCAACCGATCTTGCCCGCCGCCTCTTTGACGCCTTCGCCGGCACCGCGCGCACCGCCGTTGCGTTGGTCGGTCGAGACATAGACGATCGTCTTGCCGGGCGCGGCTTTCGGACCCGTGGTCGGCCCTTTCCAGGGTGCGCCGGGTGTCGAGACGGCGGTCACGAAAGTTTTGGCATCGGACACGGCATCGGCCCGCGCCGCGGCCGACATGAGCGTCAGCGAGGCCGCGGACGCAAACAGCAGGGCAGCTTTGGATTGCATGATAGTCCCTCCCTCAATTTTTTGAATTTGCAGTCCCGGAAGCGGGCCATGCGGACTTGTCTCCGGTCGTCGTCTGCGGGGCGGCGCGTGGACTGCCGCGGCGGCGTTGCGCATAGCCCGCAAGCCCGATCGCAATCAGTAGCGTCACCCCGTTGAACAGCGGTTCGACGTAGAAGGCGCCACCCAGTTGCTGGATGCCCGAGATCCCGACCGCCAGGATCGCGACGCCCACGATCGTGCCCCAGACATTGACGCGACCGGGCCGGATGGTGGTCGAGCCCAGGAAGGCGCCGACGAGCGCGGGCAGCAAAAACTCGAGCCCGACACTCGCCTGACCGATACGCAGCCGTGCCGCGAGCACCACGCCCGCCACCGCTCCGAGGAAGCCCGCGGCCACGAAGGCGCCGATCACGTAACGGCGTGTCGGGATGCCGTTCAGCGCCGCCGCACGGGGGTTCGCGCCGATCGCGTAGAGGTAGCGGCCGATGGGCAGGTATTCGGTGACGACCCAGAGCACCACGCTGAGGGCCAGCACGTAGAAGGCCGCGACCGGCAGTCCGAATGGCTGAAGCGTATAGATGGCGGTGAAATTCTTCGGCAGGACGCCGATCACCTGGCGGCCTTCCGTATACCAGAGCGCGATCGCGTAGAGGACCGTTCCGGTGCCGAGCGTCGCGATGAAACTGTCGATCTGCGCGAACTCGACCAGCAGGCCGTTGAGGAAGCCGAGCCCGCAGCCGAGCATCAGCACGATGAGGATCGTGAGACGCCAGTCGAGGCCGAACTGGGTCTGCAGCGCGATGGCGAGAATGTGCCAAAGCACGATGCCGTAGCCGACCGTCAGGTCGATGCGGCCGGCCATCATGGGGATCATGGCGGCCAGCGACAGGATCGCGATGATGGCTTTGTCACCCAGGATCGAGCGCAGGTTCAGCATCGTCGGAAACGTGTTCGGCAGCAGGGCCGAGAACAAGGCGATCAGCAGCACCGTGAAGACGAGGAGCCCATAGACGGGCAAAAGACGAATCGCCCGTTCGACCGGGCTCAGACCTTCGAGGTCGATCGGTGTCGGCTCGAGCGCGGTCGACTTTATCCCCGCCATGGAGCGCCCTCGCGGTTCAATGCACCGTCTCCTGGGGGACACTCGTGGTCGCGGCGCGGGTCAGCGCCTGCGTGCTCAGTCCCTCGCCCGAAAGTTCGGCGACGATCTTCCCGTTGCGGAAGATGAGCGCGCGATGGCAGATCGCGGCGACCTCCTCGAAATCGGTCGAGACGAGGAGGATGGCGCGCCCACCCGAGAGGGATTTGCCGAGCAGCCGATAGATCTCCGCCTTGGCCCCGACATCGACGCCCGCGGTCGGGTCTTCGAGCACCAGCACGTCGGGTCCGATGCGCATCCAGCGCGCCAGGACGACTTTTTGCTGGTTGCCGCCCGAGAGCGTCTCGATCGCTGCCTCCGGGGCGTTGGGCGACAGGCCGACGGCCCGGCCAAACGACAGGGTCTCGGTGCGTTCCGCAGCGGGATTGCGCCACTCGAGGAGGCCGCGACCGGACGCGGCAGGATTGACGAACATGTTCTCGCGCACGCTCAAATTCGACGCGACGCTTTCTGCGATGCGGTCGCCTGCCACGAAGCCAAGCCCGCAGCGGATCGCGGTGCCGGGCCCGGCACAATCGAGCGCGCAGTCCTTGATGGTTACCGTGCCGCCCGTCATGCGGCGGGCGCCCACGAGCGCGCGGCCGATCGCCTCCTGCCCGGCGCCGCGCAGACCGATCAGCGCCACGATCTCGCCTCTACCGACCGTAAAGCTCACCGGTCCGACCTCCTCGCAGGCGAGGTCCTCGCAAACGAGCACGGGGTCGCAAGAGGGCAAAGGTGCCCGAACGAAGAGGTTTTCGGGACGGCGGCCCACGATGGCCTCGATCAAGGCGTCGGGTTTCGCATCGCATGTCGCCCGCGCGTCGACGACGCGGCCGTCGCGCATGACGACGACGCGGTCGGAAATCGCGAAAACCTCGTCGAGCCGGTGTGAGACATAGATCATGCCGACGCCACGTGCTTTGAGCGCCCGCAACACCCCGAATAGGATCGCGACCTCGCCCTGCGGCAGGCTCGCGGTGGGCTCGTCGAGCACGAGCACACGCGCGTTGACGCCAACCGCCCGCGCGATGGCGACCAGCGACTTTTCGGTGCGGGTCAAATCGCCGACCCGGCGCCGCGGGTCGATGTCCTCGGCGATGCCGGCGAGCGAGCGGCTGGCATTGGCCTCGAGATGTCTCCAGTCGACCAGCCCGTAGCGGCGCGGGTAGCCTTGGGCCAGCGCGATATTCTCGGCGACCGTCATCCACTCGATGAGGCCGAGGTCCTGGTGGATGAACGCGATGGCGCCGGCATTGGTGCGCGGATCATAGGGCTCGCCGCACAGACGCATCTCCCCGGCGTCAGGCGTATAAACACCGGCCAGCATCTTGATGACCGTCGATTTGCCGGCGCCGTTCTGACCCAGGAGGGCGACGACCTCACCGGCCCGAAGGTCGCAATCGACGCGGTCGACCGCCAGCGTGCCGCCGAACGCCTTCGACATGCCGCGAAACGTGAGGATGGGTTCGACGCTCAACGACGGTGCCCCGTCGCCGCGCCCAGCGATCGCCGTGTCCAATGTCGTTTCCTCGCGCGGTCACCTTCGACTTGCCAGGTGACCGTCAGTCCTTATTGTTCAGCAGGAGACTGTCGCATAATCGAAAACGGGGCAAGAGCTTTTTGCAAGACGTCAGCACGTTCGGTCGCCTGGATCGAGCAACCCGGAAATTCGAACCGAGCGCCTCGCCGGAACGGGTGCTGGTTTCCTCGTTGCCTGGCCTGCCGTGTGCCGAGGAGCTCACGCTCAGCCGGTGGCAGGAAAGTTCGCTTGGCGACCCGATGCATAAACTGGTTCTCGTGGAGGCGGGCCAGCTCGACCTCGAAGGGGGTTCCGGCGGTTGGCTGATCATCCCCAACCACCTCGTCTTCATTCCGGCCGACCGCGCTTTCACGATCCGATGTTCCGCACCGACGAGGCTCCGCGTCGCCCATCTCGATCCTGCCGATGCGGATTGGCACCATCACGGCTGCTGGATCACGGCCGCGACGGCGCTCTCGAAGGAGATGCTCGCCCAAGCGATCCGATGGAGCCCGCAGCAGGTGCGCGACGAGCCGACCCCGCGCCTGTTCTTCCGCACCTTGTTCCACCTCTGCCAGGATTGGTTCTCGAACCCGCGCATCCTCTGGGTGCCGGCCGCCAAATCCGACGCGATGGTGGCGGCCGTCACCTATGTGCGCAACCACCTCGGCGACGCTAGCTTGGCGGGGGTTTGCGCCGCCAGCGGTTTGTCGACCCGAACCTTCCAGCGGCGCTGCGAACAGGAGCTGGGCTTTACCTGGCGGGCCTTCTTGCGCGAAGTCAGGGTCATGCGTGCCATGGAGCTGTTGGCCCGGCGCGAGCACGCGATCGGCTTCGTGGCGCAGGCCACCGGGTTCAGCAGCTTGGGGGCGTTCACGACCTCGTTCACGCAGCGGATCGGACTCCCGCCAAGTGAATATCGCCGTCGATTCATCCTATGATGGCGCGACCGCCAAAGCGAATGACCACCTCGACCGAAGCGACCCCTCTGGACACCTCGGCATGATTCCGTTTCCGACCGTTCGTGACCCGCTGCTCTCCCTGTTTCAATCGGCCGCCGCCGCGGTGGCGCGCCGCAGCCCTGAGTCCGGTGCGAGGGACGATCCGGCTTCGCATCCGTTGTCGGCCGCGGCGGCCCATCTCGTGGCGGCCCGGAGCGACCCCACCCGTTCCTACGCGCCACCCGACAATAGGGCGGTTCCAGCGATGACCTGCGCGGCGTTGGGGCTCCAACTGCTGGAGGCGCTGGTCAAGGGCGATCCGACGCGGCGCGGCGCCTTGGTGGACCAGCTTCGTTTCTCGCAATGCGACCCGTTTTGGGCCGAAACGCTCGTCGACTATGCCCGCGTGCTTCAGCCGGACGGCGAGCCTCGCGCGGTGCCTTACGTCCGCTACGCCGACCTTGGCGACTTCGTTCTGCCGGGGCCAGGCGCCGAGGCGCGGGTTGCCTTGCTGTCGGATTGGGGAACCGGCACCGGGGAGGCGCGTCGGGTCGCGGCCCTTTTGGCCCAACAACGACCGGACGTCGTCATCCACCTCGGCGACATCTACTATGCCGGAACCAGGGAGGAGTGCGCGGCGCACTTCCTCGATCCAATGCGGGCCGTGCTGCCCGACGTGCCGCTGCTCACCTTGTGCGGCAACCACGACGTCTATAGCGGCGGCGATGGCTACTACGACCTGCTGGGCCGGATAGGCCAACCGGCAAGCTACTTTTGCCTGCGCGGTCCCGACCGGTCATGGCAAATCCTTGCCGCCGACACCGGCCTCAACGATCGAAACCCGTTCAACGAGGCCGATGCTTTGACCTGGATCGATCCCCAGGAGGAACTCTGGCATGCCGACAAGCTCCGCGACTTTCCCGGCCGCACCGTGTTTTTGAGTCATCACCAGGCCTTTTCGGCCTTCGCGCAGATCGGCGGCTTGACGAAACGTAATCCGGTCAATCCCAATCTTATGGAGAGCTACGGGAAGTTGGCTGCGGCAGGACGAATCGACGCTTGGTTCTGGGGCCACGAGCATGCACTACGCCTCTATCGGCCCTACCGAGGCGTCGCGGCTGGCCGCAACATCGGCTATGGCGCCATCCCGGTCCGCGCTTTGCCGGGGCCGGAAATACCGCTTCCAGGTCTCGTCGACCCGCCGACCCTAGCGGCTGACGTCACGCTGGACGTCGTCGACGGCGTCTATGCACACGGCTTCGCGCTTTTGGACTTTCGAATCGACCGGATCGATGCGTCATACTGGACGCTCGCTCATCCCCATGGGGCTCTTTATCGAGAGACGCTTGGGGTCTCGGACGCAGGCTGACCCCGGGCGTGCACTGCTCGCCGCCGAGGTTGGCCTCCATCCCGTCACGCGACGTCCGCGTCAAGCTCGTCTTTGCCGGCTTGTGCCGCGAGCCTGGATCGTGGTCCCGGATCGTCGGGCGCGGCCGCCAGCGGAAACACCACGGGCTGGGTCTTGGCCCCGCGTCCGATTCGGCGCGGCTGTTCGGCGGGCGCCGGTGCCGGCAAGGCTGCAGGTTGGGGTTCTACGGCAGCTGTCGCCTCTTCGGGCCCGGGGGGCGGTTCGATCGCCGGCTCATCGGTCTGCTCGGGCGACAGCGCCGGGACGTCCCTGCCGTCCTCGATGAGCTCTGGCGCTGGACCACGCGCCTGGTCCGCTCTTTCGCGTGACGCGGACAAGCGAGGGCGCTCGGGGATGCTGAGCTGTTCGTTGGGGCTTTCCCAGACGAAGGCGTCGATACGTCCAGTGACGGGCGAGACGGGCGCCCAGGTGTCGGACATCACCCCGTCCGCGATCCAGACAGGATCGTGCGGCGCGCGGGCGGCACGCTGCAGCCATTCGAACAGGGCGCCGGTTTCGCCATGTTCGGCCTCCTCGATATCGGCCATCATGAGGCAGGTCCGAACCGACGGCCGGTTGCCCTCCTCGCCGTTGATCAGCGGCGCCATGATCTGGCGGGTCTTGCCGAATTCGCGGGCTTCGAGTGCCGCACGGGCCACGGTCAGGCGGCTTTCGGGCTGGCCGGGCGCCTGGCGGGCGAGCGTCTCGGCGCGAACCAGCCGGTCGGCCGCCGAGTCGCCCACGCGTGCGTTGATGTAGACATCCGCCAGGTCGGGATGGGGCGTCGCCGCGAAAGCCGTCTCGATCAGCTTGGCGGCCTTGCGCAACTCGCCGCGCCGCGCCAGCAGCCGCCCCGCCAGCGCCGCAGCCGGAACGAGGGTCGGGGCAAGCCGGACCGCCTCTCTGGCCAGACTGAGCGCCTCGTCGGGCGAGCGATCTTCGCAATCCAGCGCGATCGCGGTCTGCAGCACCGCACGCTGGCGGTTTGCGGTCGTCCGGTCGATCAGGCGTCCGCCCGCATTGCGTTCCACAGCCTTCAGGGCGCCGGCCCAATCGCGTTTCGCGGCACGATATTGCAGGACGGCCTGTCCGGCCCAGGGCAGCGTCGCGACCTTTTGCGCCTCCGACGCGAAGCGGTAAGCGCCCTCCATGTCGCCCTGCCGCTGAGCCTCGACATGAAGGCCGCGCAGCCCGAGCGCGCGGGTCTCGTCATGCTCCAACATGGTGGTGAACATCTTTTGCGCCCCGGCTCTGTCGCCGGCCAATTGTGCGGCCTGGGCCTTCAGCAGCATCGCCATGGGTTCGTGCTGAAGCAGCCGGTCGGCGTCCGACGCATGCCGTTTCGCGGCCGCCGCATCGCCGGCCCCGACCGCCATCATACCGCGAGAAAGGGCGCGCAGGCCCTTGTTGCGGCGCTTGTTGCGGCTCGCCATCGAGAGCAGCGACGGCACGTTGAACACGAAGCGGATCACGCTCCACAGAACCATGACCGCGAAAGCGACGACCAGGACCGCCACGAGTCCGACAAGGGTGGTAAACTGATAGTCGCGGCCGCCCCAGGTGATCAGGACGGTACCCGGATGATCGGCGAGCCAAGTCGCACCCAGGGCGATGAGGGCCACCGCCGCGAAGAAGAGCAAAACACGGATCATCGCCATTCAACCTTGCTGCCGCTGGCGCTCGAAGCCAATCCGATCATTGCGACGATCCGAGTGCCGCGATGGCATTGGCCACGACCGAGCGGGCCGCCGTTTCGGCATCGACCCTCGACTTCAGCCACTCCATCCAGGCACGCGAGGCAGCCTTGCCGTCGTCCGGAAGCCCCTGCCATTCATTGAGCGCCGCCTGGTCGTCGCGTCGCCGAAGGTCGCTGTCGATTCGGGACACGATGGCGTCGGGATCCTGGCCGCTGCTGGCGCCCGCGCGCCGGACCTTCACCAGGCCCTCGGCCCCTGCCAGCATGCGATCCAAGACGCCGCCCGTGGGAATTGGTGTGCCCGCTCCGACCATCTTGGCCTTGACGTCCTCGAAACCCGCCAGAAGGTCGGCCTGCGTCGGCGCCCCCTTGTCGGCGACGGCTATCAAGGGTGCGAGCGTGGCTTCGGCAACACCAAGTTGCTGCAAGGCGTTCAAGGCAGGCGCGAAGGGCCGGTCGTCGTCGATGGCCTGAAGAATTGACTGCGCGGTCACGGCCAACGGGGCCGATCGGGTTTCCGCCGCGCTGCCATTCTGCCGGGTCGCGGTCACCTGTTCGGCGATCTTTGGTGCCGAGAATTGCGCCTCGATCGGGGCTAGACGGTGATCGATTTCCTCGATCTTGGTGTTCACCGGCGCGAGATCGATGCGGGGCAGAGCCGCGAGCTCGGCCTGGGCGCCCACGAGTTTGTCGCCGAGCGCGGCCAGCCTGGCGTCCAACGGCGCGAGATCGGTCTTCGGAATCGACGCAACCGTACCCTGCAGCGCTTTCAAACCGCTTTCGACATCGGCCACCTTGCCCTGCAGCGGCGCGAGATCGGCGGCTGCGCCGGCCTGGGAGGCTGCCACGGCCGGCGCGCCGCTCTGAGGGTCCAGCTTGCCGCGCATGGCCTCGACGGCGCTCTTCAACTGCCCGGAGGCCGTCTCGAGAGCGGCGATTCGGTCCTGCAATGGTTTTGCGTCGCTAGGTCTGGCTTCCAGGGCCGCGACGCGGTCCTGCAGGGGCGTGAGGTCCACCGGCGACCCGGATTTGGCCTCGAGCGCCGCGATTCGCTGCTTCAGCGTGTTCACATCCCCGGCCAACGCCGCCACGGCGCCATTCGCGGGTGGATTGTAGAGCGTGTAGAGCACGGCCCCCAGCAGCAGGATCAGCAGCACGGCCAGTGCCGACAAAACAAGCGGTGCGCGCGAGCCGGCCGGCTTCGGGTCGGGAGCCGCCGGACCCTCGTCCGGAGTGGTCGGCGACCATGGGCTGTCGCCGTCCGAGGCGACGTGGTCGACCTCGCCTTCGGCCGAAGCGGTTTCGGCCGCATGGTCCGTGCCCGCAAGGCCAGCCGCCCCGGCCGCCATCGAGGGTTCGTGGACGGCCGCTTCCTCGGCCGGCGCTTCGAGCGGGTCCGGCGCAGGCGCCTGGGGATCGGCCCCAAGCTCGGGCGCGATCTCCTCCGCGGTGCCCTCGATCAGCGTCGGCTCGCGGCGCTTGCCCCGGTTGGGCGTGGCCTGACCGGAGCGCGGCAGGTCGGGCGGTGTCCGAACCTCGTCATCCGCCATACGCGCCACTCCTCATTGCTGCTCATCGTCGAGGCTTCGGCTTATCGCGCAATATCGGGCGCGGTCAAAGACCCCAGAGCTACGTGCTCGGGGCCCGCTTGGTTCCGGTCCGCGATGGCGGCAGTGGTCGCCATGATCCGGGCCGCGCTGACGGCGTGGAGTCGCTCCACCATGCGGCCCTCGACCCGCAGCGCGCCCTTGTCGGCGTTTGCGGGATTTGCAAAGGCCGCCAGTACGGCCTGCGCCCAGCCGATCTCGTCCCGAGTGGGAGCGAAAGCAGCGTTGCAAGCCGCGATCTGGTTGGGGTGGATCAGGGTCTTGCCGTCGAAGCCAAACTCGCGGCCCTGCTCGCATTCATCCCGCAAACCCGTCGGATCGTCGAGCCCGTTGAAGACGCCGTCGAACGCGTCGAGATCGTGGCACCTTGCTGCGGCCACGCAGGCCGACAGCCATGACAGCAGGGCCGCGCGGCCCGGCCCCACCCGGATCCGAGTCTCCAGAGCGAGATCGTTGGTGCCCATTACGAAGGCTTCGAGCCGCGCGCTCGGATCGGCGGCCGTTCCGGCAAGCGCCATGATGTTGGCGATCGCGGCCGGGGTTTCGATCATGATCCAGACCCGTGTCGCATCCGGCGCACCGGCGTGGGACAACGCGCCCGCGACCGCCATGATGTCAGCGGGCATGCCGACCTTTGGCACCAGGACGGCGTCGGGGGCCGCGGCCGCGACCGACAGAAGATCGTCGCGGCCCCATTCGGTCGAGGGATGGTTGATCCGGACCACCACGGCTCGCGATCCGAAAGCCCGGCCTGAGACCGCCGCCCTGACCTGTGCCCGGGCGCGATCTTTCTCCTCGGGCGCTACCGCGTCTTCGAGATCGAGGATGACGGCGTCGGCGTCGAGTGCTCGGGCCTTTTCGATGGCGCGATTGTTCGAACCCGGGACGTAAAGGATGCTGCGGCGGAGGCGAATGGTCATAAGCTCACTTTGCCACCCCGGCGCGCGATCGGCTACACCGGTGGCGCATCAAATCGCCTGGCTCGTGGGCCAGGCAAGGAGGACCGCGATCATGCAACGAAGCGGCGGAGCGGCAGATGAACGCGAGGTCGCGCTCCGTCTCCCGGTCTATGGGGACGTGGAGCACGCTGCCGCCCGCATCGAAGGGGTTGCTCACCGGACGCCGGTCCTGACCTCGAGCACCGCGAACGAGCGCACGGGCGGCGAACTCTTCTTTAAATGCGAGAATTTTCAACGCGCGGGCGCGTTCAAATTTCGCGGCGCCTACAACGCCATCGCGGCATTGAGCGAGGCGCAGCGGCGTCGCGGGGTGGTGGCCTTCTCGTCCGGCAATCACGCCCAGGCCATGGCGCTCGCGGGGCGGCTGCAAGCCGCGCCCGTCACCATCGTGATGCCGACGGATGCGCCGGCCATGAAGGTGGCGGCCACGAAGGGGTATGGAGCCACGGTGGTGTTCTACGACCGTTATAGCGAGGACCGCGAAGCCATCGGGCGCAAACTCGCGCAAGATCGGGGCCTCGCCCTCATTCCGCCCTACGACCACCCGGACGTCATCGCGGGCCAGGGCACGGCCGCGAAGGAATTGATCGATGAGGTGGGCGCGCTCGACCTCCTCTTGGTCTGCCTCGGCGGTGGCGGCCTGCTGGCCGGCAGCGCGCTCGTCATGGAAGAGCGTTTGCCGGATGCCCTGGTGGTGGGTGTCGAACCCGAGGCCGGCAATGATGGGCAGCGATCGTTCCGGTCGGGCGCGATCGTGCATATTCCCGTCCCGCAATCCATTGCCGATGGTGCCCTGACCCAGCACCTTGGGGAGCGTAACTTTCCCATCATCCGGCGCTGTGTCGCAGACATCGTCACCGTGTCGGACGGCGCGCTGGTGGTCGCGATGCGGTTCTTCGCCGAGCGCATGAAGATGATCGTCGAGCCGACCGGTTGCCTTGCGGCCGCGGCTGCCTTGAGCGGCATCTATCCCGTCCGCGGAAAGCGCGTCGGCGTCATCGTCAGCGGCGGCAATGTCGATTTGGGTGCCTTCAGCCGTCTCATCCTAAACGGTGGACCGAATGCCTGAGTCCCGCCTGATCTCTTCGCAAGGAACAACGACCGTGGCGTCCCGACATTCCCCATCAGCGGCGTGTCCGGCTGCCCGACCGGTTCCGACCATCGATCGGCGCCATGGCGCCCTCGCGACCGCGAGGGTTGACCCGTGATGGTCGACAAGGACGCCATCCGCACCGCCCAGGCCCGCATCGCGGTCCATATCCGCCGTACGCCGGTGTTCGAGGCAGCCGTTCCGCAAACGGACCGCCCCGTCTCGTTCAAGCTCGAATTTCTGCAACGCGCGGGCTCGTTCAAGGCGCGCGGCGCCTTCAATAGCCTTTTGGCCCATCCTGTGCCGCCGGTCGGGGTCGCGGCAGCTTCGGGCGGCAATCACGGTGCCGCGGTGGCCTGTGCGGCCCAAACTCTCGGGGTTGCGGCCCGCATCTTCGTGCCCGTGGTGGCATCCGGGGTCAAAATCGCCCGGATCGAGAGTTTTGGCGCCGAAGTGGTGGTGGGCGGCGACCGCTATGCCGACGCGCTGGAAGCCTGCGAGCACTATGTCGCCTCGACGGGAGCGCGGCAGATCCACGCCTTCGATGCGCCCGAGACCGTTGCGGGCCAGGGCACCGTCGCGCTGGAATGGGAGGAGGATCTCGACCGTCTCGGGTTGCCGCCGCTCGACACCGTGCTGGTCGCGGTGGGGGGCGGCGGGCTGGTGGCTGGCATTGCGGCCTGGTGGAGCGACCGCGTCAAGGTCGTGGGCGTCGAGCCCGAGGGCTCGCGCGCCCTTCAGGCGGCACTCGAAGCCGGGCATCCGGTCGACGTCGAGGTCCATTCGATCGCGGCCGATTCGCTCGGAGCGCGGCGCACCGGCGCGCTCAATCTCGTCATCGCGCAGGCTTGCATGGATGGTGTGGTCCTGGTCAGCGACGACGCCATCGCGGCGGCGCGTCAAACCCTTTGGGAGGAGTGGCGCATGGCGACCGAAGCCGGGGGCGCCGCCGCCTTTGCGGCTCTGAGCGGCGGCGCTTATCGCCCGGCGCCCGGCGAGCGGGTTGGCGTGCTGCTCTGCGGCGCCAATGTGGATCCCAGCGCTTTGGCGGGCCCGCCCGCGCAGGCAAGGGCACCGAAATAGGCCGCTCCGATGAGCTCAGGGGTGACCGGCCGGACCCAGGCGGCTCGGCCGCTGCTTATTTCTTGCGGGCTTTGCGGGCCGCGTAGCGCGCGTCGCGTTCGATTTTACGCGCGGCCTCGTCGGCCAAGATGCGTCCCGCGCGTTCGAGTCGCGCCGCATCTTCGGCAGCCTTTTCGGCTTCGCGGGCCTGTTCCTTGGCGATACGCTCGGCTTCGGCCGCGGCCTCCGCTGCGGCACGCTCCTCTGCCTCACGTGCCTCGCGCGCGGCGCGCTCCTCGGCTTCGAGCCGTTCGCGTTCGATCCGCTCGGCCTCCTTGGCGGCCTCGCGGGCCTGGCGCGCCTCGACGACCGCGCGCCGTGCTTCGCGTTGTGCCACGACCGCCGGATCATTGTCGTCGGGTTTGGCGCGGAATCGGTCGAGCAGGGCCTTCTTGGCCTCTGCGGCTGCGGATTGGCGGTCGGCGAATGTGTCGTTGAACTTGGCCACGGTATCCCTGAACGTCGTGTGGAGGTCCGGCATCGGGACGCACGGGGGGAGAACCCTCACCGCGCGCGATGGCCGCACGCGCTCCTGCTAGCGCACAATGGGACGTTTTGGAAGAGGTCGAACCCGATCGGGCGGTCGCCCGAGGTCGCGCTACTCGCGCTCGATCAGGGAATGTCCCGTCATGGCGGCCGGCTGTTGGACCCTCATGAGATTTAGAAGCGTCGGCGCCACATCGGCCAGCCGCCCGGTTCGCAGGCGGGCACCCGGCACACCGGCCAGAATGACCGGCACGAGATTGGTCGTGTGGGCAGTATGGGGCTGGCGGGTCACGGGATCCCGCATCAGCTCGCAATTGCCATGGTCGGCGATCACCAACAAGGCGCCACCCTGACGCCCGATCGCGTCCGCGATGTGGCCCAGCCCGGCATCCACGGTCTCGACTGCCTTGATGGTGGCCGCGAGGTCGCCGGTGTGGCCTACCATGTCCGGATTGGCGTAGTTCAGCACGATCAGGTCGTAGATGCCGCTCGCGATCGCGGCCACCGCCTTGTCGGTCAGTTCGGGGGCGGACATTTCCGGCTGAAGGTCATAGGTCGCGACTTTTGGGGACGGCACCAGGACGCGATCCTCCCCCGTATAGCGCTCCTCACGGCCACCGTTGAGAAAGTAGGTGACGTGGGGGTATTTCTCGCTCTCGGCCATGCGGAGCTGGGTGCGTCCGGCGGCCGCCACCACTTGGCCCAGCACGTCATCGAGCGATTGCGGCGGGAACAGCGGTTGCAGCAGGCCGTCGAGGTCTTGGCTGTAGAACGTCATCCCCACGGCTGCGGCGAAGATCGGCCTACGGGTTCGGGCGAAACCCTCGAAACCGGGCTGCAGCAAGGCATCGAGCAGTTCGCGCACGCGGTCGGCGCGAAAGTTGAAGCAGATCAGCGCGTCGCCGTCCCTCATGCCGGCATAGGCGCCGATCACGCTGGCGGGCACGAATTCGTCGCCGATTCCCGCCGCATAGGCGGCCCGCAGGACCGCTTGTGCATCGGCCGCGTGGGCGCCCCGCGCCTCGACCAGCATGGCGTAGGCCTGCGACACCCGCTCCCAGCGATTGTCGCGATCCATCGCGAAATAGCGTCCGCACACGGTCGCGATGCGGACGCCGGCCGGCAGGTCGGCTTCGAGCTTGGCGAGATAATCGGCGCCCGCGCGGGGCGGCGTGTCGCGGCCGTCCGTGATGGCATGGAACTCCACCGCGACGCCCGCTTGGCTTAGGGCTCGAGCCAGCGCCACCGCGTGATCCTGGTGCGAATGGACGCCGCCGGGCGACACGAGACCGATGAGATGGCAGCGGCCGCCGTTCGCCTTGAGCTTGCCGATCACATCGAGCAGGGGCGGCAGAGTGTCGAGCGACCCGTCGGCGGCAGAGAGCGTGATGCGCGGCAGTTCCTGCATCACCACCCGGCCCGCCCCGATGTTGAGATGCCCGACCTCGGAATTGCCCATCTGTCCCTCGGGCAGGCCGACCTCGAGCCCGTCGGTTCGCAGGGTGGCGCTGGGGCAGGTGGCGCGCAGGCGATCGAGGGTGGGGGTCTTGGCCTGAGCCACGGCATTGTCGGCGGGATCGTCGCGCAGCCCGAGCCCGTCGAGGATCACCAGCATCACGGGGCGGGGCGGAGTCGGCATGGCGGGCCTTGGATGGTCGATGGAGGGGCGAGATGGATCGCATGGCGGGGCCGAGGCGGCAAGGTGGCTTTAGACGGACTTCCATGGCTACCGCCAATCGGGTCGCCCGTGGCGTTCCACGGTCGTGCTGCCAGCGGAGCGAACCCGCTGAGCTCGTCGGCGTTGATCCACGGTAAAGGCGGCCGTCCGTAGCCGGCCGCCATCGATGCCGGGGGTATCATGGGACATCTTCGCCACAGCGCTTTCGCGCTCCTGGCTGCTCTCACGCTCGCGTCAGGGCTGGCGCCCGCGCGCGCGAACGAGGCGGACGCCGCGATGGAGCAGTTTTTCGCCACCTGGGACAACGATGCCCGAGTCACGATGGCGAGGGTGGAATCGCTCTATGCCCCGCACGTGATCTACTACGGGGAGGCGCTGACGACCGCCCAGGTTTATGCCAACAAACGCGCTTTCATCCGCCGCTGGCCGGACCGCCGCTATGTCGTGGTGCCGGGAACCGTCGTCAAGAGCTGTGATGCGGCATCCCGTTGCCGCGTCGACGCCACGCTTGCCTACCAGGCCGTGAACCAAGTGCAGGGCCGTGTGGCCAGGGGGCGGACGCGCGTCTCCCTCGACCTCGTGCGCGATGCGGGTCAATTCAAGATCGTTCGTGAAACCGGCCGACCCGTAAGTGCGGGCGATTGATTTACGGGTTCAAGGGGTGAAAGCCTGGAGCGGAATGCAGGCGTCCGAAACGTCAGGACGATTTTGCCGCCCAGCTGCATCTTTAACGCGCCGCCGGCGCCATATAGCGCTGCTCGACCGCGGGTCGGATCAACCTTTGGGCATGGGGTCGGACGGGTCAAGGCAGGGAGGCCATGGCGACTCCGAGGGGGCAAGGTGGGGTCGAACAGAGCGGTGATCGCTCGGCTTTACCGCCTCAAAAGCCGATCGCCCCTGGCCGCCCGCACGGTCCAAAAAGCGCGGACGGCTGAGATGCTGGGCTACGTTTCCGTAACGGTCACGCTTTGATTTCAGCAACCGCAGAAAATCGGTCATCGAGCGTCAGTTACAAGAAATCTGACCCTTTCCGCCACATGCCGCAAACGAAGGCCCAGCCGTCAACGCAGCGACCCCAGCCGTCAAGGAAGGGCCAGTACCGTAAAATAGATTAGCCGTTTCATAGTTGTACATCTCCGTGCGCCCAAATGGTTTGGACGCACCGATCATTCAAGGTCAGCGGTTACGTTATTATTTCGTTTGGCGAAACAATAGTTACGGCGGTAACTGTGGAAAGCAATACACATGGCCCGGCAAGCGAGCGCGGCGGCGCTTGGATGCGACTGTTCAACCCTCGCCCTGTCGGAGCCGTATAGCGCTGCTCGACCGCGGTGCGGATCAACTGTTGGGCGCGGGGTCGGACGGGGTCGAGGCAGGGATGCCATTGGTGGGGCGGAGGGGCAAAGTGGCGTCGGCCCACGCGTGATCGCTCGGCTTTTGAGCCCAAAAGGCGATCGTCCCTGGCCGCCCGCACGGTCCGAAAAGCGCGGACGGCCGAGACGCTGGGCTGGCTCGCTAACGGTCAGGCTTTGACTTCAACAACCGCAGAAAATCGCCCATCCAGCGTCAGTCGCAAGAAATCTGGCCCTGCCTGCCACACGCTTGCGCGAACGACGGCGCAGCCATCATCGTAGCGGCCCCGGCCGTCAAGGAAACCGCCAGTATCGTCAAGTAGATGAATCGTTTCATGGTCCGTACGTCTCCGTGCGCCCAAAGGGTTGGGCGCACCTATCATTTAAGCTAGAGCGGTTTGCGCGCTGATTGAATCGGCGGGGTAGCGTTTCGAGTTGCGA
>CAXTOT010000064.1:0-31483 GCA_964245915.1 uncultured Lichenihabitans sp.
CATTGCCGCCCATCTTGCGGAAATAGTCGACCGCCGAGCAGACGTTGTTGGCGACATAGAGCGACTGAAGGTCGTTCGAGCCCACCACGATGACTTTTTGGCACATGTCACGGGCAATCGGCAGGCCGAAGCCGCCGCATACCACGTCGCCGAGAAAATCGAGCAGGACGTAGTCGAAACCCCATTCATGGAAGCCGAGTTTTTCGAGCAGTTCGAAGCCATGGATGATGCCACGGCCACCACAGCCGCGCCCGACTTCCGGGCCACCGAGCTCCATGGCGAAGACGCCGTCGCGCTTGAAGCAGACGTCGCCAATCTTGACCTGTTCGCCGGCCAGCTTCTTCTTCGATGAGGTCTCGATGATGGTGGGGCAGGAGCGGCCGCCGAACAGCAGCGAGGTCGTGTCGCTTTTTGGGTCGCAGCCGATCAGCAGCACGCGTTTGCCCTGCTGGGCCATCATGTATGAGAGGTTGGCGAGCGTAAAACTCTTGCCGATGCCGCCCTTGCCATAGATGGCGATCACCTGAGTTTCCTTCTTGGGCGGCGTGGTCACGACGCTATCCGGCTCGATCGCTGCCTCGGCCCTTAGATCCTGGGCCATGTCGAAACGCGGAACGGCGTTCATCGGCAGGTACTCCAATCGAGAATCATCTTGAGGCAGCCGGGGTCGGTGAAAGCCGTCCGGTAAGCTTCGGGGGCTTGGGTCGCGTTCCGCTGGTGGGTAATCAGTCCGGCCAGCGACAGCTGTCCCGAACGGATCATCTGTTCCGCGGCGACGAGGTCGGGTTGCCGCCATTCGGCCGCAACCCGGAAACGCACCTCACGCATGAAGGCGGGGGCAAACGAGAGCGAGAGCGGGGCCGAATAAAAGCCCGCCAAAACGATCTCGCCGCCCGGCGCGAGGCGCGACACCAGCGTATCGAGTACGGCCGAATTGCCGCTGACATCGTAGATGGCACGATAGTCGCGCCGCGCGTCGGCGGACGGATCGAGCACCCGATAGCCGCAGGCGCCAGCGGCCCGCTCCGGATTGGTTTCCCACACCGTCGGCGCCTCGCCACCGGACGCGAGTGTCAACCTGGCGAGCAGCCGCCCCAATACGCCATGGCCGACGATGAGGTCGGGCAGCGCCGCCCCGGGAGCCGCAAGCGCGTGCCGCGCTGTTGCGGCCAGGGCGAGCAGCACGCCGTCGTGTCCCAAATCCTCCTCGATCGGCTGGACCCGGCTGCCCGCCACCACCAGCCGCGAGGCTGCGCCACCAAACAGACCCCGAATGTCGCCGAAGCAGCGTGCGCCGGGAACGAAGACGCGGGTGCCGACCGGGATTCCGGCATTGCTGCCGGCAGAGATGATGCGTCCGACCGCTTCGTAGCCCGGCACGAGCGGATATCCCAGGCCTGGAAAGGCCGGCATCTGACCCGTGTAGAGCAGCCGTTCCGTGCCGGTGCTGATGCCACTCCATTCGATGTCGACCACGACATCGTCCTCGCACGGTGTCGAGAGGTCGAGACGATCCAGAACGAGATGTTCAGGCTCCTCGAGAATGACGGCGAGCGTTTTCATCGGTTCTCAGCTCCGAAGGGTGGGTCACTACACCCGTGATGTAAGATTATATTGACGCCTAGGACTGTCAATCAAAATTTACATCTAAGTCAGCGGTCACACATGTTGGCACCGCGCCACGAGGAGGCTCGTCACCATCGGTGTCCGTGTTGGAACCTGCTTCACATCGCCGAACCCGCTCGCTTGAAGGAGGGTGGTGAGTTCTTCCGGCGTGCGCGGTCGTCCACGTCCCATGGCGAGCAGGTAGAAGCCGAAATAAGCGTCCCCGATCGGCTCGGCGCCCGGGGTTCCAGACATGGGCTCGGCCAGCAACAGGGTGCCGGAGGCGGGCAGTGCGGCGCGGACCGCGCGCAGGATTGTGAGGGCGCCCGCCTCGTCGTGATCGTGGATCACCCGCACCAGGGAGACGAGGTCGGCGCCGAGCGGCAGCGCGTCGCTGTGGAAGTCACCCCCGTGCGCGCTGGCCCGGTCGGCGATGCCTGCCGCTTCGAATCGGGCCCGGGCACGATCCGCCACCGGGGGCAGGTCGAACAGCATGGCGCGCAGCGGGGCGTTCGCGGCGGCGGCTGCCGCCACGAAGGTCCCGTCGCCGCCACCGACGTCGAGCAGGCAGCTATGGCGGTGGAGCGGATAGGCGTCGAGGACCTCCCTGGCGATCATGGCCTGGGAAGCCGACATCAGCGCCGTATAGGCGGCGACCTGGGCGGCCGTGAGATCGACGGGTCGGTCCGTCCCAGCATAGGGCCAGTAGCCCGCGAGCGCCCGCGATTGGGATCCGCCGCGCAACAGCGCGACCGGGTCCGCAAGGTCGGCGTAGAGCAGCGCGTGATGATCGATGAGCGCCGCCACGGAGGGATTGCCGAGCAGCGCCGCCCCGAGGCCGCCCAGGCCGTAGCGATCCTGGCCGCGTTGGCTGACGAGCTCGAGCGAGCAGGCGGCCGCAAGGAGGCGCCGCGTGGCGTCCGGCGCGAGCGACAGGCGACGCGATAGTGTCCCGTGGCTCTGTGGGCCTTCGGCGAGAATAGCGAACAGGTTGAGTTGGATGCAGGCGAACAGCACCTGCGAATAGACGAAGCCCGCGCAGAGGTCGAACAAGGCTCTGGCCCGCCGCTGGGCGATCCCGCGCGTCAGCGGGAAATCGGACGCCCAGCGCTGGAAGCTGGGACTGGCCAGCAGGCGGTCGCGGGCCGCCCACAAAGAGTCGCGGAAGGAGGCGCGACGCTGTGGTTTGGACGCGGGCATGGTCGTCGGCATGGGCGCAACCTTGTCGCGGGTCCCCTCCTGTCGGATCGCGCGAGAAGATGTCGGGACGAAGCGAGGATGGACCACCTTGCGAGGGGAATGTTCTCAGGGCCTGTCCGACCCGGCTTGATCCCGCCTCGCCTAAGCGGCGCGCGCCGCAAGCTCCTTGGGGACCAGCCGCATGGATTCATTGACGATCAGTGCTTTGAGGTCGGTGGCGCCGGGGCACGGTGGAATGGCGGCGAGCGCCTCGTCGACCAACTGGCCAAGTCGCCGAAGGGCGCCGTGCATTCCGAAAGCGTTCACGAGGTTGGGGCGGCCGAGCGCGCTGTCTTGTCCGGTCGGTTTGCCCAAGGTCTCGCAATCGGAGGCCGCATCGCCGATATCGTCGGCCGCCTGATAGGCCTCCCCGAGCTTCTCCCCCAAACCGCGCCAAAGGCCGGGGTCGGCTCCACAGGCCGTGGCGCCCATCATGGTGGCTCCGGCAAAGAGCGAACCCGTCTTTTGCCGGTGATAGGTCGAGATCTCCGCCACCGGCTCGCATTCCCAAGCCTGTCCGGCTACGATTCCGAGCGGCATGCCCACGGCCCGCGCCAGGGTCATCACCAGTGGCGCCACGCGTTGCGGCGCGACGGGGCTCTGGGCCAAGGTCTGGAAGGCGAGGACGATCAGGGCGTCGCCCGCCAGAACGGCCAGACGCTGGTCGAACGCCTTGTGCACCGACGGCCTGCCGCGACGCAGCGCCGCATCATCGAAACAGGGCAGATCGTCATGCACCAGCGAGGCGCAATGGAGGAGTTCGATCGCGGCTGCGGCTGCGTCAACCAGGGCAGGCTGGTCCTCGCCGCAAGCCGCCGCAACGGCTAGAGAAAGTCGCGGTCGCACCCGGGCGCCGCGCGGAAACACCGCGTAGCGCATCGCGGCCGCGAGTCGAGCGGGACATCCTGGGCTATCGGCGCGGGCGAAGGTTAGTTCCAGCGCCTTTTCGATTCGGTCCGATGAGGTCATAGCTCGATCCGCCCCTCGTGTGTCAAGTTGTGTTGTCACATCTAACTGTCATGAAGTATAGACAGTTGGGGAGCGAACTCAATGGGATTCTCAAGCGCTTTGCCGGCTTCCCGCACCCATCGCGTCGTGGTGATCGGCGCCGGCGTGGGCGGCCTGGTGGCGGCCCTCGATCTTGCGGCTGCAGGGATCGAGGTGATGGTGGTCGATCCGGCCGCCGCCCCCGGAGGAAAACTGCGGGAGGTTCAGGTCGCGGGCCGACCGATCGATGCCGGTCCGACGGTCTTCACGATGCGCCCGGTGTTCGAAGCGATCTTCGCGCGCGCCGGCACCTCGCTTGCCGCGGAATTGCAACTGACCTCGCTCGAGGTCTTGGCGCGCCATGCCTGGGGGCCGGGCGACCCTTTCGATCTCTTCGCGGATCTAGAAAGGTCGGTCGATTCCATCGGTGCGCTGGCGGGCGCCGGCGAGGCCGCCCGATATCGCAGCTTCTGCAAACGAGCGGAGCGCATCTACCGCACATTGGAGCGTCCCTTCATGCGGGCGGCCGCGCCCAGCCTTGCGGGTCTCGCTCGATCGGTCGGAATTGGGCCCGATCTTTGGAGCATCGCGCCTTTCACGACGCTGTGGGGCGCGCTCGGCGAATATTTTCACGATCCGCGCCTGCACCAGCTGTTCGGCCGCTACGCCACCTATTGCGGCTCCTCGCCCTTTCGGTCGCCCGCCACGCTGATGCTGGTCGCCCATGTCGAGCGGGAGGGCGTTTGGATCATAGGCGGCGGCATGCATCGGCTCGCGGCTGTGCTGGCTCGCCTCGCCACCGAGAAAGGCGCGCGGTTTCGCTTCGGCGTGGCGGCCCGCAAGATCCACGTCGAGGGCGGCCGTGCCGCGATGGTGGAACTCGAGACCGGCGAGCGCCTCGCCGCCGATGCCGTCGTTTGCAATGCCGATGTCGCGGCTTTGGCGAGCGGCCTGCTCGGCGAGGACGTCCGGGGTGCCGTCCCGATCCAAAAACCGGCTGGTCGATCGCTCTCGGCCGTCACCTTTGCGATCGCGGCCGAGACCCGGGGCTTTCCGCTGCATCGCCACAACGTGTTCTTCTCAAACGCCTATGCGGCCGAGTTCGACGACATCTTCGGGCGGCAAAGGCTGCCCCGGGCGCCCAGCGTCTATGTCTGTGCCCAGGATCGCGGTGACAGCGGCGCCCTTCCATCCGGCGGGAACGAGCGGCTCTTCTGCATCGTCAACGCGCCCGCGACCGCGGAGACACACGCCTTCGACAGAGCGGAGATCGAGCAATGCCAGGACCGGACGTTCAGCCTCCTAAAGCGTTGCGGATTGACGGTCGAGCATCGGCCCGAGGCGGTTCGGATGACGACGCCGAACGACTTCGCGCGTCTGTTCCCGGGCACGGGAGGGGCGATCTACGGGGCGGCTTCGCACGGCTCGATGGCCTCGTTCAGGCGTCCGGCTGCGCGCAGCCGATTGCCGGGACTGTACCTTTGCGGGGGCAGCGTCCATCCCGGGCCGGGGCTCCCGATGGCGGCGCTCTCCGGTCAGATGGCGGCTTCTTGCCTTCTGTCGGACTTGGCTTCGACGCGCCGGTGGCGCCCGGTGGTTATGCCTGGTGGTATGTCGACGGCTTGAGCCACGACGGCCGTCAGGCCATCACACTGATCGCCTTTCTCGGCAGCGTCTTCTCCCCCTACTACGCCCTGGCGCGGTGGCGCGGGCGGGGCGACCCGCTCCACCATTGCGCCTTGAACGTCGCGGTCTATGGCGAAAGACGCAACCGCTGGGCGCTCACCGAACGCGGCCGGCATCGTCTCTCACGCGAGGCGGCCTCACTCACCATCGGACCCAGTTCGCTGACCTGGGATGGCACCACCCTCACGATCCGGATCGACGAGATCGGGGCACCCCTGCCTCGGCGCATTCGCGGCGTCGTGCGCCTGCGTCCCGCCGCGCTGACGACGCGGGCCTATACGCTCGACGCGCAGGGCGCGCATCGATGGTGGCCGATCGCCCCGTGCTCGACCATCGAAGTGGCGTTGGAGCAGCCCGACATGCGGTGGACGGGACCGGCCTATCTCGACATGAATGCGGGCGACGGTCCGCTCGAGGACAGCTTCTCGCATTGGACCTGGTCGCGGGCGGCCCAGCCGGAGGGCACCGAAGTCTTCTACGACATCGAGGGAGCTGACGAACAAAGCCGGTCACTCGGGCTGCATTTCGATCGCGCCGGCGGCGCTCACGAGATCGAAGCGCCACCCCCGGCCAGTCTGCCCTCGACCCTGTGGCGGGTCCCCCGGACGACTCGCGCCGATGCGGGCCATCGCCCTTGCGTGCTGCGCACCTTCGAGGACGCGCCCTTCTACGCGCGTTCTCTCATCGCGTCCCGCTGCATGGGTTCGCCCGTGACCGCCATCCACGAGAGCCTGTCGCTCGACCGCTTCAAGCGCCCCTGGGTGAGAGCGGTGTTGCCGTTCCGCATGCCGCGTTACGATCGTTGAGCCGGATCATTTCAGGAGGAATGCGAATCGTCGTTCGGAGGTCGCGGCCTGCGCTTCGACCTTAGACTTCGCAGTTCCCACACCGCCCAACCCAATGCGAGCCCAAACACGACGAGCATTTCGATCAGCCCCAACCGGTCGGACAGCATGAAGGCTCCGAGATCTCGCGAAGTCGCAGGCGACGACGGACAGTCAATGTCAGGCGGGTGGACATCGCGGTTTGTCCACGACTTCATCCAATTTTGCGTGCCGCGTGGGCGCTTTGCAACTCACGGCGTTTTCGTTGGTTGACAACCGCTACAACAACAAACGTGAGCCTTCCGTTGACACAGAGATCGCGCCCCCTTGGCCTGATGGTTCTGCTCTTCGGCACCTGGGTTGGTTTGTCGACCTCCCCCCTCGGTGCTGCGGAGTCTGGGTCGGATCTGATCACGCGCGGTGAATATCTGGCCCGCGTGGGCGATTGCATCGCCTGCCACACCGCCCCCGGCGGCAAACCGTTCGCGGGAGGGCTCGTCATGGAGACGCCCTTCGGGTCGATCACGACACCCAACATCACGCCCGACAAGAAGACGGGGATCGGCGAGTGGACCGACGAGCAGTTTTATCGGGCCATGCACGAGGGAATCGATGATAAAGGCACGTATCTTTATCCCGTCTTCCCGTTTCCCTGGTACACCAAGGTGACCCGGGACGACGACCTCGCCATAAAGGCCTATCTGTTCTCGCTCCCGCCTGAGAACGCGCCGAGAAAGCCGTACCACATGGCTTTCCCATTCAACATCCGTGAGGGTTTGCTGGCGTGGCGCACGGCCTTTTTCAAGCCGGACACGTTCAAACCGGATCCCGCAAAAAGCGCCGAGCTCAACCATGGTGCCTATCTGGTCGAAGGGCTCGGCCATTGTGGCGAGTGCCACAACCACAACAACATTTTGGGCGCTTCGGACTGGAGCGGGCGGCTCAGCGGCGGTGAAATCCAGGGTTGGTATGCACCCAACATCACGTCGGACGGCAAGGAGGGGGTCGGGCACTGGAGCGAAGAGGATATCGTCACCTTCCTTCACACGGGCGCAGCAGCCGGAAAAGGGGTGGCGCTCGGGCCCATGATGGAGACGATCAACGATAGTCTGAGCCATCTTTCGGATGCCGACCTGCACGCGATGGCGGTTTACCTGAAGTCGTTTACCGGGCAGGAGACCTATAAACCCCTCGACGCCGCGCAAACCCAGACGGTCGCGAGCGTAGCGGCCCCGACCTATCTGAGCTTCTGCGCGTCCTGCCACGGCGTTCAAGGGCGCGGTGTGCAGGGGATGATCCCCGCGCTCGCGGGAAACGGCGCCGTCACGACGCAGGGGCCGCAAGACATGATCCGTGTGGTGCTGGGCGGGCTGGAGGCCGCACATGGCTTGGCCCCGATGCCGGCCTTGGGCACCGCCATGTCCGATCAGCAGGTCGCCGACGCCATCAATTATGCTCGGACGGCCTGGGGCAACGCGGCGCCAGGCAATGCCGAGCCGGGGCTCGTCGCGCAGCTCCGCCCGAAGACCAAAACACCCATGTCGGCCGGTTCGGCGAGCGAGTGTACATCGCCAATCGCCGATCCGGTCTTGGCCAAGGCGATCGTCGACAGCGGCCTGCGCGAGGCGGTGATCAACGTGCCGCTCGCCAATATCTTGGCGTCGATCGATGGCGTTATTTCCAAAATCAAGGCAGCGGCGCCCACGTCCAAGGACGATGATATCGTCAATGCTATGACGGTGGCCTATTGCCCGATCGCCATGGCCGACACCGCCGTGCCGGCCCCGGACCGGACCGCGCGGCTCGGGAGTTTCGCGGGCCTGGTCTACGGCCAGATCAAGCATATCGAGAGCGGGGCAACCAAGAATTGAGCAGCGGAGTGCGGTTGCGGTCCGCCCGTGGGCGTCAACGGGCGACGCTTTGCCGGATCTTGCGCAGACCGAAGGCGGTCAGCAGGGCCACCACCACGATGCTGAGTCCGGTCACGAGGTCGGTGTCGAGGTGCACGCCGCCGGCCTTGAGCCCCTTGGCCGCATAGCCGATCAAACCGACGATATAATAGGTGACGGCCGCGACCGAGAGGCCTTCGACCGTTTCTTGCAGACGGAGCGCCATCCTGGCCCGGCGGTCCATGGATTCGAGCACGGCCTGATTTTGGCGCTCGCGCGAGATGTCGACGCGGGTCGACAACATCTGCGTCGCGCGCGCGATCCGCATCGACAGGGCCTCCTGACGGGCCGCCACCGAGCGACATGTGTTCATGGCGGGCCCAAGCCGACGCTCGATGAACTCGCGGAACGTCTGCAGTCCGGGCAATCGTTCCTCGCGCAATTCGTCGACCCGCGCATGAACCAGTTCGTAATAGGCCGCCGCGGCGCTGAAGCGGTAGAGCGTCTGCGAGTGGCGGCTATCGATCTCCGCCGCGAGCCGGGCGAGTTGGTCGAGAAGAACCGGTTCATCCGCTTCGCCCGCGCTCACGAGCGCCATGGTCAACTCGGCGAGCTTTTGCTCGCAGCCGTCGAGGAATGGCGCCAATGCCTTGGCGACTGGCAGGGCCATGGTGGCCAGGATGCGATAGGTGTCGATCTCGAGGATGCGCTGGATGATGCGCCCGGCTTGCCGCGGCGTCATGCCTTGATCCCGCACAAGCAGACGGCTGAAGCCGTCGGCATGAATGCGAAAATCCGTGACCGCCTTGGCTTCGCCGCCCGCCACCGCCGAGCCGACCAGCACGTTGCCGGCGAACAGCTCCGCCGCGATACGCTCGTCGGGGCCGTCGAGAGCACCGGCCGGCATCAGCGCCACATGAGCGGCCGCAAGGACCGTCCCCGAAAGGCCCGCCAGCCACTCGGCGGGAACGAAGGTTATTGCCGGCTCGCGGAACGGATCGGCGTCGGTCCCCGCAACAAGGAACAGATAGCGTGCGAATTCAGTATGCTGCTCCCATTTCACGCGGAACGGCCCCAGATCAGCTGTGAAGTGGTTGGCGCCCTTGACAGGCGGCTCGACCCCGAACCTCGCCGCGAGCGCCGCGACGTCTCGCCATGGCCGATCACTTTGGGGCGAATCGGACCAAAGTGCGAGATAGGATCCCCGGACCGGCGCCTGCAGCGGCTCAGGGGGGCGCGCATGCGCCTCGTCGTTCAGGGCCAGCCGTTGCGGAAAGTTTGGCGGCAAAATCATCCGACAACCCCTGCGACAATGACTGACCTCCAAGGTCAGCCATCGGCGGGCACACCTTGGTCACGACAACGTCAATCTACGTTGACGGCCAATATTGTCCAGCTTCGGCCAGGGAGCAGAGTCATCCGTCCGTCGCACCGGATCGCTGGATGCCAGCCTGCGCGAGAGCATCAGGCCAGCGCCCAGTTGCGGGCATGGCCCAGGATGGAGGCGGCAATCCTGTCGGGGCGCTCCTCATGGGCCAGGTGCCCCAGTCCTCTGAGATAATCGATCGTGGTGCCCGGGACGAGATCGCGAACCCGGAACGCATCGGTGGGCGCGATCGTGCCGTCATTGGCGCCGACGATGAGCACCAGGGGCGGTTTTAGACGAGGAAGGCTTTGTTCGAGACTCCATAGATCCCAATGCGCCATCATGCCGAGCGCGGCCGCGGCGTGATTGGGGTTGGCGGCCAACCGTCCGTAAAGCGCTAGTCCGGTCGCGTCGAGGGTCGAACCCGTCTGCTTGATGAGACGCTCGATGACGATCTGATCACTGGCGCGCCAAGCGAACAGACGGGGCACGAGCGAGCTTTGCGCCAGCAGCTTGGCGAGCGGCGAAAAGGCCCGCCCGGCCATGCCGCCGATCGGCAACAAGGCCCCGTTTAGCGCGATCAGGCCCATGGGAGCGATCAATCGATCGAGACTCATCCGGGCCATGATGGCGGCCCCTGCCGAGTGACCCACGACGAGGCGCGGCCGCATGCCGGTTGCCCGCAGCATTGCCGCGAGGGCCGTCGCCATGCCGGGCAGCGCCATGCGCTCGCGCGACGGCATCTGGGTAAAGGCATGTCCCGGCAGATCCGGCGCCACGACGGTAAAGTCTCGAGCCAGCAGGGGCGCAAGATCCCGCCACGAGTGGGTGGAGGCGCCGGTGCCATGGAGAAGCAGGACGACCGGGCCCCGGCCCATGATCTGGACGTGCCAGATCAGGCCGGCCGCTTCGACGAAACGGCTGCAATCCCGGTTGGGCCAATCGCCGCCATCGCGGGGCCAGACCAGGTGATCGTCCTGGCGTTCTCCCTTTGCGGTCCCGACGCGTTCCTTCACCTCACATCCTTTTTTCCAGAAAGGCCTCATAGCGCGCCATGAAGATGTCCGGCAGTTCGAATTGAGGCAACGCCCCTGTCGGCATCTCCTCGATCGTCCAGTTCGACCGGGCCGCGAAGACCGGCGCATAGCTGTAGTCGGTGAAATCGCCCCGTATGCCGTGCGGCATCCAAACCGGCATGGCCAGCTGTTCGTAGACCCTGGTGATATCGTTGCTGAACAGGTAGCCGGAGATGAAGCAGTAGGGCGCATGTTCCGCGCCAGGCTGATGGCTGGCCCGATAGTCGTAGTCGAGCAGGCCTTCGTCGATGGCTTTCGAGCCCCAGGTCTTCTCGAGAAAATAGCGGATGCTGACGCGGCTGGTCAGGAGCGCGAAGAAGGATCGTCGCCAGAGCCCGAACGTGAAGGCGCGATACAGGGCCGGCATCTCGCGGGTCGAGCCGGGAGGGCCGGTGCGCGGCGCCCGGCTATCGAAGCCCGTGGGGCTGACGAGCCCAAGGCTGCGGAACAGCGTCGGCTGTTCGGCTGCGGCGCGGGCCAGGAACTCGGCCGAAAGCGACAACGCCATCGCATCGATAGCGAGGCCGCCATGACGGCGCCCGATCTCCGCCGTCATGGCCAGGATGGCGTCGGTCATGAGGCGGGGCGTATAAAGCCGCTGGCTTCGCTCGGAGAAGCCGAAGCCGGGCAGGTCCAGCGCATAGACGGTGCGCCGCCCGACATAGGCTTCGAAGATCGGCCCCACCTCATAGGACGAGGCCGCCGCATTGACGCTGTGGATCAGCAGCAGGGGCGCAGATTGCCCCAGCTTGCTTTCAGCCACGTAGTAGGAGAGGCGGCCGTCCGGGGTTGCCAGCTCACGCCGTTCGCCCGAGAGGGCGGCCGGAAGGGGCGCGCCGTCGCGCGGGCCCGCCGCGTAGCCTCTCTGACCGCGCGCGGCGCGCAGCGGAATGTCGAACACCGCCCGGCTCAGCCGATGCCCTGGGCGTGAGGGCGTCGGCGGGCTTCGACCGGGTTTGATCATCGCACATCTCCAACCTGCGTGGACCAACGCGGTGGTCGGGGCTCGGTTCGGGCGCGATCGAAAGGGTTGGAAACCACGCCCTCTTGTTTGGCTTCGGTGCCGGCGGAATGCAAGGCGGGACACGAAAGCTCGTCAGAGTGCGGAGGCGCGGACCGCCTTGGATAGCGCGGCGGCATCGGCATGAGGCAGCGGGACATAGAGCGCGGCCATCTCCTGCGCCAGGCGGCGGGCGGGGGCTTGCGGTCGCTGAGCCGCGTCCACGACGAGCGTCCTGATGCCGCTGGCCCGAGCCGCGCGGGCCGCCTGCAGGGCGTCCGCTTCGGCGCGGTCACGCGCGGTTGCGCCGTCGCGGGTCACATTCGCGCTGCCGTCGGTAAGCAAGACGATCACTGGCGTCTGGCCGCGTCGGCGAAGCTGTTCGCCGAGCAGGAGGGCGCTGTCGATCGCGGTTGCCAAAGGCGTTGCGCCGCCGCCGGGGAGGCTTGCGAGGGAGCGCTTGGCGCGGACCAGCGACCGTGTGGGGGGCAGCAGCAGCTCTGCGCCGGTCCCGCGAAAGGCCAAGAGCGCCACATGATCGCGGCGCGTGTAGCACTCCGCGAGCAAGAGTTCGACCGCGCCCTTGGCCTCGGCAAGTCGGTTCAGTGCCAGCGAGCCGGACGCGTCGACCACGAAGATCGTCGTGGTTTCACTGCGCTGATTGAACCGAGTGACGCGAAAGTCGTCCGGACGGACGTCGATCCGGGCCATTGTGGTCGGCGAGAGGCGATCGGCCGTCCGCGCGCGCAGCTTTTGCCAGGGTGCCGCGGCCCGCAGTGTTTCGATCAGGTTGAGACGCGCGCCCCCCCGCGGCTCGCCGCGCCGGAAACCTGCCGGACGTCCGCGTTTGGCGGACAACTGCTGGGCACCGACCTGCCCGTCGGCTGTCGAGCGGGCGTTTCGCTGCGCGGGGTCGCGCAACAGCATGAGCAGGCCGGGCGGAATCGCCACCCGAGCGGCCTCCAGCACCGTTTCTCCCAGGGTGTTTCCCGGCGCCGACGCCATGTCGTCGCGGCCCTCGGTCCGTGATCG
Source organism: uncultured Lichenihabitans sp. (assembly GCA_964245915.1). Lineage (GTDB taxonomy): Bacteria > Pseudomonadota > Alphaproteobacteria > Rhizobiales > Beijerinckiaceae > Lichenihabitans. The sequence continues at coordinate 12,705 of CAXTOT010000064.1, forward strand.
CGATGCATCGCTTTCGCCGGCGTCGCTGGGCGCCTCCTGCGGGTTCGCTTGCTGGCCCTGGTCCAGGGTCGGCAGTCTCGTGGCGCGCGGCGCCAGAACCAGGCGGGCCGCGCGGGCAGCATCGATGTCCTCGACTTGGGTGCGTCCCGCCAGGGCCGCGGAGGCTTTGGCGGTCCGCAGGGCGAAGATCTCGGCGCGCAGCGAGACAACGCCGAGCGCGAGCGCGGTTTGCGACAACACGCCGAGGATCTCGTCATCCGCCGCCACCGTCCCCAGGAGTGCCCGTCCGGCCCGAATCGTGTCGCGGTCGACGGCTTGCTCGAGGGTGGCGAGCCCGTCGAAATCGACGCGGAAGGCCAGCCGGTCGAGAAGCGCGGCCTGCGGTCGCTCGTCATCGATGCCCTCGTCGAGCGCCACCACGCCAACCCGGGCCGGGAAGCGGGCCGCGAGACCGTCGCGCTCGAGCACCACTTCCTGGGCATCCAGCATCGTCGACAGCCGCGCCACCGCTGCGGCCGTGATCCGCTCGGCCATCGCAAGGATCAGGATCCCTCCGTCCGCCTCCGCGAGGAGGCCGCGTTCCACGATGGGGCGGCCCGCCCGCAGCGTCGCGGCAAGGTCGAGGCCACCTAAGATTCGATTGTCCCCGGCGTGCAGCGGCACGCGCCGCATTGGCGCGGCGGCGGGAAGGCATGCGCGCAGCTGCTCGAGCCAAAGGTCACGTAGCGGCCCGGCCCGCGCGCGAACCGCGATGCCACCGAGCCCGACCGGATCGACCGCGAACAAGGCAGCGGCCAGCGCGGCGTCGACAGGCGGTGCCGGTTCGGCCAGAGCGCCGGTGTTCACGCGCCAAGCAATTCGGTGACGGCGCGGTCAACCCGGACTGTCGATCCGGCGTCGTCGAGCGGATTGCGGCGCAATCTGTGTCGCAGCGCCGATGGCGCGACCCGCCGCAGATGGCAGTCGCCCACGACGGCGTCTCCGTCGAGGCTCGCTGTGGCGCGCGCGGCGCGCATCAGCGTGAGCTCCCCCCGCAATCCGTCGGTCCCGAGGTTGATGCAGAGCTGCGCGGCCCGCTCCAGCACCGCATCCGGAACCAGGACGTTGGCAAGCCGGTCGCGGGCATCGACAATGCGGCGCCGCAGCACCGCCTCGTGCTGCATCCATTCGCCAATGAAGGCGCAGGGGTCTCGTTCGAAGGCGTCGCGTCGCCGCACCACTGCGATCCGGTCGGGAAGGTCGGTGGGCGTTCGGACCTCGACCGAAAGGCCGAAGCGGTCCAAGAGCTGCGGCCGCAATTCTCCTTCCTCGGGATTGCCGGTCCCCACCAAAATGAAGCGGGCCGGATGGCGGATGCTTAGGCCTTCGCGCTCGACGACATTCTCGCCGGAGGCGGCAACGTCGAGCAGCAGGTCGACGATGTGGTCCTCGAGCAGGTTGACCTCGTCGATATAAAGAAAGCCTCGATGGGCGCGGGCCAGGAGCCCAGGCTCGAAGGCCTTGACGCCCTGCGTCAAAGCCCGCTCCAGGTCGAGCGCGCCGACCACCCGATCCTCGGTTGCGCCGAGTGGCAAATCGACGACCGGCACGGGGACCTTCTCGTGACCAAGCGCGCCCGTCTCCGCCCGTCTGCGGCAATCCAAGCAATGGGCAGCCGGCATCGCGGGGTCGCAATTGTAGCTGCAACCTTTCACGACGCGCATCGGCGGCAGCAGGCCCGAAAGGGCCCGGACCGCGGTGGACTTGCCGCTGCCCCGATCGCCGAACACCAGGACGCCGCCGATGGCGGGGTCGATCGCGGCGGTCAGCATGGCGAGTTTCATCTCGTCCTGGCCGACGATCGCGGAAAAGGGGAACACGGGTGCCATATCAGATCACCCCTGTGCGATTCACGATAGGACACGTCTGCATGGCGTCAGCTCAGCCATAACCGTCTGAGATCACCAAGGTGGGCCAGGAAGGACGCGCCGAGGCAAGCCGCGATCCAACCCCACCAGCCGCCCACCAGGGCTTCGCGCAAAGCCAGCATCAGAAAGAGGCCCGACAGCAGATTGCGCGAGACATCGGCGGGCGCCACGCCACGACCCGTGTGCCGGTGATACATGGCCAGCATGAGCCATTCGATCACGGTGAAGGCCAGGATGGCCTCGATAAGGTGACCGCTTTGGATCGCGTAGGCCATGTCAAAGGCGCCGGTTGTTGAACGTGGCAGTCGCTTGAAAGGCCCGGCAGCCAGGCTCGATCACCCGGGCCTTGCTACCGGCATCGGACGAAAGATCATTGGGTCTGGCCGTCGGGGCCGAGGGTTTTGAGAAAGGCCACGACGTTCGCGATATCGCTGTCCTTCTGGAAGCCCGCAAAGGTCATCTTGGTGCCCGGAACCTTGGCCTTCGGGCTTTTCAAATATTCCGTGAGCGTCGCTACATCCCAGGTCAGGCCGGAATTCTTGTTCGCGTCGGAGTAGTTGTATCCCGGATAGGTGCCGGCTTTTCGACCCACGACGCCGTTGAGCACAGGACCGATCAAATTCTTGGCCCCTGGGCCGAATTGATGGCAGGTCTTGCAGATTCTGGCGGTTTTCTCGCCCGCCACCGGGTCGCCGGCCGGAGCGTCCTGTGCCGCCGCCCCATGGACACCGGCCATCAAGGCGATCACGGCCACCACCATTCCATTCCTCATTCGCATCCTCCGTGGAAGGGTCGTCCCTCCGTGTTGACGTGAGTGTCTCGCCAATGTCGGACAGTTGTCAACCTTCCGTTACAACTGCTGGACGATCCTGTGAGATGTTCTAAGGTGGGTGACGACATGGGGCGCGTGTGCCAACCTATGCACATCAAACAACATCTCTCGCCAGCTGATGGCTCCTTCCTGTCTCAGAGATCGCAGGTCTCGGGGCCGGGATCGAGGGCCGCCCGAGACATATTTGGTAGCGGTCTCGCCATGGACACGCGACGTTCCGCCGCTATCATCATCGGCTCGGGCTTTGGTGGACTGGCGCTCGCGATCCGCCTCCAGGCGGCCGGTATCGAGACCACCGTGCTGGAAAAACGCGACAAGCCAGGGGGCCGCGCCTACGTTTACGAAGAGGGTGGGTTCGTGTTCGACGGCGGCCCTACCGTGATCACGGACCCCTCCTGCCTCGAGGAGCTTTGGTCGGCGGCGGGCCGGCGCATGAGCGACGACGTGACACTTCTTCCAGTTCACCCGTTCTATCGGCTGTGCTGGGATGACGGCTTTGCCTTTGACTATGCCAATGATCAAGCCGAACTCGACCGGCAGATCGCAGCCGTCTCGCCGGCCGATGTCGCCGGCTACCGGCGTTTTCTCGCCTATTCGGAAACCGTTCTCCAGAAGGCTTACGTGGAATTGGGTGCGGTCCCGTTCCTCGATCTACGATCCATGGCGCGGGTAACCCCAGCGCTGTTCAAGCTGCAGAGCTTTCGGAGCGTGTATGCCCTCGTGTCCCGCTTCGTCAGACACGAGCATCTCCGGCAGGCGCTCTCATTCCACTCTCTGCTGGTGGGCGGCAATCCATTCACGACGCCTTCGATCTACACCCTCATCCACGCGCTCGAGCGACATGGCGGCGTGTGGTTTCCCAAAGGGGGGACGGGCGCGTTGGTCCGTGCCATGGTGGCTCTCTTCGAGGGGCTTGGCGGCCGCATCCGACTCGACGCGCCCGTCGACACGATCCTGACCCGGCAGGGGCGAGCCTGCGGTGTGGTCAGCCGCGGCGAAACCCTCGAGGCCGAGATGATCGTCTCGAACGCCGACGTCGTGCATACCTACCGCGATCTCTTGGGCCATGACCCGCGCGGGCGGAGCGAAGCCAGGCGCCTCGCCCGCAAGCGGTTTTCGATGTCGCTATTCGTCGTCTATTTCGGCCTCAAGGGGGATCATCGCAACCTGGCGCATCACACCGTCTGCTTCGGGCCGCGCTACCGCGCTTTGATCGGCGACATCTTTAGGAGCAAGCGGCTCGCCGAAGATTTCTCACTTTATCTGCACGCCCCGAACGCCACCGATCCCTCTCTGGCGCCTCCCGGGCACAGTGCCTATTACGTGCTGTCCCCGGTGCCGCACCTCGGCACGGCCGACATCGACTGGGCGGTCGAAGGGCCGCGTTATCGAGACCGCATTTTCGAATACCTGGAACGCCGCCATATCCCGAACCTCAGGCGCGACCTGGTGGTTTCGCGGATGCTCACGCCATTCGAGTTTCGCGACGACTTGAACAGCCATCTCGGGTCGGCCTTCTCGCTCGAACCGCGGTTGCTGCAGAGCGCCTGGTTCAGACCGCACAATCGGGACAAGACGATCGGCGGTCTCTACTTCGTGGGTGCGGGCACCCATCCCGGCGCCGGTGTCCCGGGCGTCGTGAGTTCCGCCAAGGGCACCGCGACGCTCATGCTCGAAGACGTCGCTCGAAACTTCGGAGAGGGCCGATGACGGATGCGGTCGCGCAGGCGAGCCGGATGAGCATCGCGGCCGGTTCAAAAAGCTTTTCGCTCGCGGTCAAGCTGTTCGCCCCCGACATCCGGGACAGTGCACGACACTTCTATGCATGGTGCCGACATTGCGACGACATCATCGACGGCCAGGTCGCCGGGCTGGGCCGGCATGCCACCTGCGCGACCCCGGCCGAACGACTGGCCATCCTCGAGGCCGAAACGCTCGCCGCATTGGCGGGTCGGCCATCTGATGATCCAGCCTTCGCGGCGCTGGCCCGCATCGCGCAGAAGCACGCCTTGCCGGACTTCGTGCTCCTCGACATCTTGCGCGGTTTCCGCATGGACGTCGAAGGTCGCGCCTACCGAACGGTCGAGGATCTCTTAGGGTACTGTTACGGTGTCGCGGGTGCGATCGGGATCGGCATGGCGATCGTGATGGGGGTCGCGGCGGGCGACCGAGCGACGCTCGATCGGGCCTGCGACCTCGGGCTTGCGTTCCAGTTGACCAACATCGCGCGCGACGTCATGGACGACGCTCGGGCCGGGCGGCAATATCTGCCGGCCGAATTGTTCGGCCGTGACGATGTCACTCCCGCCTTCGTGCTCGACCAGGCCAACCATGCCGCCGTCGTGGCCGCCACCCATGAGGTTCTCGAACTCGCCGACCGCTATTATGCCTCCGCGCGCGTCGGCATCGCGGAATTGCCTTGGCGTTCCGCCTGGGCGATCTCGACCGCGCTCGGGGTCTATCGCGAGATCGGCAATCGCGTTCGCCGGATTCCGGACCCCTGGGCGGAGCGACAGTCGGTCCCGAATTGGCGCAAGCTCGTGCATGTGGTGGCGGGCGGCGCCGCGCCGCTGATCATCGAGGCCGTGTCGAGCCGGGACCGCCCGCGAACCGGGCTGTGGACGAGGCTGTCGAGCGACGTCCAGACTTAAAGCCTGTCCTCACTTGAGCAGGATCAGGATAGGCGGCCAGGCAGGGCGCATCAGAGCTATGCTGCAGTTTCGGAATGACCCGCTCCACTACCGCAGGTTTTTGCGTCTGCAGACACGCCGCTCGGCTACCGCCATCCGCCCAGCACCATCGAGGCGTTGACGCCGCCGAACCCGAACCCGTTGACGAGCGCAACATCGATGTTTTGCGCGCGCGATTGGGGTCCGATCAGGTCGAGCGCGGCTGCCGCCTCGTCGGGATGCTCGAGGTTGAGAGTCGGAGGCAGCCGGCCATCACGCAGGGCCAGAATGGTGAACACCGCCGCGATCGCACCCGCGGCGCCGAGAAGGTGGCCGGTGGCGGACTTCGTCGAGGAGATCGGAACCGGACCACTGAACACCGCCTTGAGGGCCGCGATTTCGCCGAGATCGCCGAGCGGGGTCGAGGTCGAGTGGGCATTGACGTAGCCGATCGCCCCGGGCTCCAGGCCAGCCTGACTCAGCGCCTGGCGCATGGCCCGCCGCGCCCCATCGCCGTCGGCCGGCGAGGCCGTCATGTGGAAGGCGTCGGCGGTCGTGCCATAGCCCAAGAGTTCGGCCAACGGGATCGCGCCGCGGCCTTGGGCGTGCTCGAGGCTTTCGAGCACCAGCATGGCGGCGCCTTCTCCCATGACGAAGCCGTCCCGGTCCCGATCGAAGGGGCGCGACGCCCGCTCGGGGGTTTCGTTGTAGGCCGTCGACAGAGCCCGGGCGGCCGCGAAGGCTCCAAGGCTGACCCGGTCGATGCACGCTTCCGAGCCACCCGCCAGTACCACGTCGGCTTCGCCGGCCCGGATCAGGCGTGCGGCGTCGCCAAGCGCCTGTACCCCGGCCGCGCAGGCCGTGACCGGCGCCCCGATGGCGCCGCGAAAGCCGTAGCGGATCGAGATCTGCCCTGCGGCCAGATTCACCAGGAAGGAGGGGACCGTGAAGGGCGAGAGGCGGCGGACGCCACGGGTCGTCGTGATGTTGGCGGCTTCGATCATGGCGGGAAAGCCGCCCACGCCCGACGCCACCACGGTGGCGGTTCGCTCGCGTTCCCGCTCGCTCGTGGGATGCCAGCCCGCCTGGGCGAGGGCTTCGTCGGCCGCCACCATGGCGAACTGGATGAAGCGGTCCATCTTCTTCTGATCTTTGCCCGCCACGACCCGATCGAGATCGAAGCCGCCCTCGGGGTCTTCGGCGAGGGAGGGCACCACCCCCGCAACTTTGGCCGGCACATCGGGCACTGTCGCGTCGGGCAGCCGGCGCAACCCGGAGCGGCCCGCCGTCAATCGGCTCCAGACCAGGTCCGTGCCGCATCCGAGAGGTGAAACCGTCCCGAGGCCGGTGATCACCACCCTGCGCCTGTCCTGATCCATCACGTTTCCTCTTCGACTTTGATTATTTGCTCGCCTGCCCACGGCGGCAACCTGTCGCTTGCATGCTGCAAGTGATAGAAGCTGGGGCAGCGATCCGCAACGGGCGGCCGGTTGCATCCTGGCCGATGATGGATTCGACAGCAACGAGCGAGATGCAAACGCGCGTGCTCGCGGCTAGATGGAGCGCGAAGGGTGGCGACGCGCCGCCGCACGATGCGAGACGTATCATGAGGGTCATGAGACAAGCATCCCATCAGGGCTGGGCCGGCGATGAGCAACGCTGGGACGCGGTCCGCGAGCGCGACGAGGCGGCCGACGGCGCCTTCCTCTACGGGGTCCTTACGACGGGCGTTTATTGCCGGCCATCCTGTCCCTCGCGGCTCGCGCGGCGGGAGAATGTCCGGTTCTTCGCCTCCAGCACCGAGGCCGAGCGGGCGGGGCTGCGCGCCTGCAAGCGCTGTCGCCCCCTCGAGGCGCATCCAGCCGAACGGCGGGCTGCGCTCGTCACGCAGGCCTGCCGCAGCATCGCGGATGCCGAGGAGCCCCCGAATCTCGCCACTCTGGCGCGGGCTGCCGGCCTCAGTCGGTTCCACTTTCAACGCCTGTTCAAGGCCGCCACCGGGGTGAGTCCCAAGGTTTATGGCGACGCCTGCCGGGCCGAGCGGGCGCGTCTCGCCTTGCGGGGCAGCGGGACCGTCACGGCCGCCATCTACGAGGCCGGCTTTGGATCGAGCGGGCGGTTCTATGCCGGCTCGGCGGCCCGCCTCGGCATGAGCCCGACCGGATTCCGCGACGGCGGCAGGGGCGTCGCCATCCGCTTTGCGGTCGCTTCCACCTCGCTCGGGCCCCTGCTGGTCGCGGCCAGCCAAAAAGGCCTCTGCGCGGTCCAGTTCGGTGGCGATGCCGAGCTTTTGGTGCGCGACCTTCAGGATAGCTTTCCACACGCGAGCCTAACGGCCGGGGATGCGGCCTTCGACGGCATCGTGGCCCAGGTGGTCGGGCTCGTTGAAACGCCCGGGCAGGCCGTCGACCTGCCGCTCGACATCCAGGGAACGGCCTTTCAGGAGCGCGTCTGGCAAGCATTGCGCGCCATCATGCCCGGCCAGACCGCGAGCTATGCGGAGATCGCGCAGGCGATCGGCTCTCCCGGGGCCGTTCGTGCCGTGGCGGGGGCCTGCGCCGCGAACCGCATTGCGGTGATGATCCCCTGCCATCGCGTCGTGCGGAGCAACGGCGACCTGTCGGGTTATCGCTGGGGCGTCGATCGCAAGCGCAGCCTTTTGCTTCGAGAGGCCGCACACGCCGGGCAGGCACGCGCGAGTTAGGGCGGAGGGAAGGACTTTCGATCACGCGAGGGCGCTTTTGACTGCCATCACGGGTATGGATCATCCCATCAAGGAGGGGCTGTGGTGAACAAGGATGTCGATGCGATCGATGGCTCATGCCATTGCGGTACGGTGCGTTTCAATATATGCCTTACGGACGGCCTGAACACGGCTCGCCGATGCACCTGCTCCTACTGTATGCGCGGCGCGGTCGCGGTCTCGGCGAACCTGGGCGACATCGAGATCCTCGAGGGAGCCGACGCGCTGACGCTCTATCAGTTCAATACGATGGCCGCGAAGCACTACTTCTGCTCCAAATGTGGCATCTACACGCACCATCAACGCCGATCGAACCCGAACCAGTACGGCGTCAACGTCGCGTGCTTGGAGGGCCTAAGCCCGTTCGATTTCGACGAGGTGCCGGTCAATGACGGGGTCCGTCACCCGTCCGATAAAGAAAAACAGGACGGACCCGGTTTGGCGGGCGTTCTCAAGTTCATTCCCGCCCGGTGAGCACCGCACGGGCGTCCCAGTCGTTTGCGGGATCGTGTTGGTGCCAACCCTGTCACAGAGCGGCGTTCTTCATCGAATCCTACGCGGCTTCGGATCGCGAGGCCGCGTCTGGATAGGTCGTCCCCGGTGCCTGCCGAAAGAGCCGGCCGTTCTCGGCCACCAGGACGAAGACCAGGGCCAGAATGCCGTAGATCGCGAAGCCTAGCGTGAGCGGCACGACGGTGCCGTCGAAGTGCTGTCCGACGTAGAAGCCGAGCAGCGCCCCTCCGAGGGTGGTGACGAAGCCCTGCACCGAGGATGCCGTTCCGGCCACATGGCCGAGCGGCCCCATGGCGAGTGCCCCGAAATTCGACACCACGAGCCCGAATCCGAACATCATGCCGCCCTGCAGGATCGTGAAGGTCCAAAGGGTCTCGAGCCCTCCGAAGGCGAGAAGCGCGTGGATGATCGCGCAGGCCACATAGCCCAGCAGCGCCGTATGCGACACGCGACGCGTCCCCAGGCGCTCCACGATCCTGGCGTTGAGCAAGGAGGAGAGCGCCATGAAGACGGCGATCAGGGCGAAAATTACCGTGAACAGGCGCGGCGTTCCGAACACGGTGCCGAACACCTGTTGAGCCGAATTGATGAAGCCGAATAGGCCGCCCAGCATCATGGTCATGGCCATCATGTAGCCCACGGCGATGCGATTGGTCAGAACGGTGCGGAACGCCGCGATGATGCGCGCCGGCGCGACCGGCATGCGGTCCTCCGGATGCAGGGTTTCCGGAAGCCGTACGGCGGCCCAGATCATCACGGTCGAAGCGAACAGGGTGAGGGCCCCAAAAATCCACCGCCATGGGCCCACCAGCATGATGATCTGGCCGAAGCTCGGCGCAATGATGGGCACGGCCAAAAACACGATGAACGAGAACGACATCACGCGCGCCATTTGGCTGCCCGAATAGCAGTCGCGCACGATCGAGACCGCGAGCACACGCGTCGCGGCTGACCCGATGCCCTGAAAGACTCGCGCCAAGAGCAGCGTTTCGAAGGAGGTGGCGCAGGCCGCCGCGACGCTGAAGGTCACATAGATCGCAAGGCCGGTCAGCAGGACTGGCTTGCGGCCGAAGCGATCCGCCAGCGGGCCGTAGACGATCTGCGCGGTCCCGAAGCCGAGCAGATAGGCCGTGACGATCCATTGCTGCTTGTTGCTGGCCGGCAGCCCAAGCGAGGCCGCGATGGTGGGCAGGGCCGGCAGCATGGAATCGATGGCCAGCGCGTTGACGGCCATCAGGGCCGCGATCAGCGTGATGAACTCGGTCTGGCCCATGCCGTGCTGGGCGGGTCTCGAAGGCGCGGCTGAAGCCGTCATGGTCTTTTTCTTTCGATGATCGGGATCGATGCACCAGGATCGTTTGCCGAAAGTTGGACAGTTCCCGCGTCCAACCCCGGTCCCAAGGTTGGCGGCTCAATCAACCCGAATGAGCCGCGACGCAAGCCCGCCGGGGCGATTTTGTCAGAACCTTCCATGGAAACGAGGTTGCAAGCGGCCGGCACTGCCGGTTACCTCCGCCCAAGCCTCGCCGCCTCCTCGCGGCTCCCCATCAAGGATCCGACCATGCTTCTTCGAGCCGCTGCCCTCGCGACCCTGATGCTTCTTGCCGCGGAAGCCGCGGCCTTCCCGCAGCAAGCGAAGGGGACCAAGGAACAGCAGGACGCATGCCAAGCCGACGTGTTCAAAGTGTGTAACGACGCGGTTCCCGACGAGGACAAGATCGTGGTCTGCCTCAATAAGAACCTGCACAAGCTGAGCTTCAAGTGTCAGATTCTGATCGAGCCCGACCCCAAGAAGCGCAGCCAGGAATATCCGCAGTAGCTTTTCCTAGAGCGCTTTCGCCTCTGGCGAATTCGCCAACTGATCCGATCTTGCTCTAGCGTCGGCGAGGGCCGCCCAGTGCCAGGGATGGACCTCGCAATTGTTCAGCCATCGGCCGGTCAGGTGGTGGAAGAAGGTGGCGTGGCCCACGACGGCAATCATGCGCTCGGGGCGCGCCTTGATGGCGTCGACGAAGGCTTCCATGCGCGCCAGCATGACCTCGACGGGCTCGACGTGAATGCCGCGCCCGTCGGGCTCGCCCTCGGCGTGCCACCATGTCGCGGGCAGGTGGTCCAGCGCGACCTCGGGGAAGTCGAGCATGAGTTCGGCCGGGGGGCGCCCTTTGTCACAGCTGCTCTCGAGCCGTTCGCGGTGCAGGGTTTCGACGATGATTTCTGGCCGCCACGGATGCTCGGCGAAAATGCCGAGGGTGGTTTGCAGCGCCCGGGTAAGCGGCGAGGTGATCACCACCTCCACCGGGGTGTCCCGCAATGCGTGCCGCGCCGCCTCGACCTGGGCGTGACCGCGTTCCGTCAGGGGCGCATCGAACAGCATGGGGTCGACGCCGTCCCCTTTGTAGGCTGCGTTGAAGGCCGATTCGCCGTGGCGGATGCAAAGGATCGTGGTGTCGCTCATGGGGCGGAGCGGTACCGGCTCAGGCGCCGTGGCGCAACCCGTCTGCGCCGCACCTGAAGCGCCGACGTGCCCACTCGATGTTTGAACGGCATTTCGACACGCAGACCGTCGCATGATAGGTCGCCGCCATGCTTCCCGCCACGACCTACGACATCACGCGGCTCGTCACTCGGGTCTTCAACGTCACGCCGAACGGGATCGATCGGGTGGATTCCGCCTTCGCAAGGCACTTTCTTGCGGTGGCCTCCACCAGCGAGCGGTTCGGCACGGTGTGGACGCCGTTCGGGCCGCGCATGATGCCGGCCAAGGCGGCGCGCGCCGCCATCGAGGGCATCGATTCGCATTGGGGGGAAGCCCTGACCGGGGAGACCGATCCCGTCTATGGCGATGTCGTGGCGCGGCTCGGCGGAGGCGGCTCGGATGGTGCGATCGGGCAGCATCGGATCGCGCGAGGCCGGTCCGGGCGCCTGGGCGCCGTGGCGCGCTGGTTCGCCCAGAACGGCCTGCCGCTCGGCCGGACGCCGGAGCGCGACCTGCCGCACGGGGCCCGCTACGTCAACGTGAGCCAGTTCCCGCTTTGGGTCGCGTCCTATTTCGAGTGGCTGGAGCGGAGGCGGGACGTGAAGGCCGTGTTCTTCGTCCACGACCTCCTGCCCTTGGAGATGCCGGAGTATTTTCGCTTTGCCGAGGAGGAACGGCACCGGCGACGGATGGCGAATGTCGCCCGCTTCGCGGCGGGCGCCATCGTGACCACCGCGGTGGTCAAGGAAGCGCTGACCGATCATCTGCTCAGACTCGGGCGGTCGAACGTCCCGATCCTGGTCGCCCCCACCCCGATGTCTCCCGTCTTCTTCGGACGGCGTGACGCGGACCCGGCTCTCGGCGGCGCTCCGTATTTCGTGATCTGCAGCACCATCGAGCCGCGCAAGAACCACATGATGCTGCTGAACGTCTGGCGGGAACTCGTCCGCCGCGATGGTGCGTCAGCGCCGCGTCTCGTCGTGATCGGCAATCGCGGATGGAAGTTCGGCGCCGTGATCGACATGCTCGAACGATGCCCCGCGATGCGGAGCCACGTGATCGAGGTCTCTGGACTGTCGACCCCGGGATTGCGCCGCCTGCTCGATGGTGCCCGGGCCCTGCTGATGCCGACCTTCGGGGAGGGTTATGGGCTGCCGGTCCATGAGGCGCTCGCGGCGGGCGTGCCCGCCATCGTGTCCGACATCCCCGCGTTTCGCGATTTCGCCAGCCCTCTGCTCACGCGCCTCAGTCCGATCGACGGCGAGGCTTGGCTCTCGGCGATCCGCTCCGCCGCGGCGCGCACGAGCCGAACCGACGACCCGCTTCCGGCGACATCCATCGCCACGACCTGGTCGAGCTATTTTGGCGCCGTCGATTCGTTCGTAGCCGAGCTCTGAGTCGCGCCCGGCGGACTCCATCAGAAATCGCTCGCCAGCCCCTTCACCTCCCAGTCGCCATAGCGGACAGGCTCCAGGCCGCCGCGACCGTTCTGCTCGGGCGGAAGGTGCGATGGTTTTGCCGCCTCGCGACGGGCCCGGGCTTCGGCCAAGGCGCGCTCGGCGGCCGGTAGCAAACGACGTGACGGCTTTTCAGGCGGCGGATTGCTCGAAACTGGTTGGATTGGAGACGCCGTCACCACGCTTCGACCCTCATTTGCGAATTAAACTGGCGATTAGGTGCTTTGGAGGCCGTCGGACACGTAGCTGAATATGGGTGCTGGGCGTTGGTTTGGAAGGGACCGGCTGGGAACAGCCATCCGGGGGCGGCCTACCCACCCGTTCGAGGGCCGAAACCGTAGGATTGAAGACGCCAATGATGAAAGCGACGGGGCAGCCCAATAAGGCTGGTGCCCGGTCCAGAGCTTGGGCCAAACCGATAGCGCCACCTGCGGACCTCCCGCCGGGTTTGCCGGCGCGTATTCTTGCGGCCGGCATCCTGGCGGACGTGGTGGTGGGAAGCCATGGCTTCGACGAGGCCTTCGCGATAGAAGCCGTGGCCACTAAGCTTCAGGCGCTCGATCCGCGCGACAGGGCCTTGGTGCGGTCCATCGTGGTGGTTTCGCTGCGCAGGCTCGGAACAATTCGCAAAACCCTCGCGCGGCTCCTCGAACGAGGCTTGCCCAAGCGAAGCGGCTCGCTCGAATGGATCCTGATCACGACCGCGGCGCAAATCCTCTATCTCGACATTCCCGACCACGCGGCCGTGAACCTGTGCGTGCAGGCGGTGCGGCTCGATCCCAAAGCTCAGCCTTTCGCGGCGCTCGCCAATGCCGTGGCGCGCAACCTCACCCGCGAGGATGGCGGCGCCATCGATCCCGATCCCTTCATCGACACGCCGGCATGGCTGGCGGCGCGCTGGAAGCAGAATTTCGGGGAAGTTCGCGCGACCGCGATCGCCAATGCTCACCGGGTCGAGCCGTCGCTCGACATCACGGTGTCGAACGAACCCGCCCAATGGGCCGAGCGGCTCGACGGGACGCTGCTGCCCAATGGATCGATCCGGCTTAGCACCCATGCGCCCGTGACCGAGCTCCCGGGCTATGCCGACGGACAATGGTGGGTCCAAGACGCGGCCGCGTCCCTGCCGGCCCGCCTGCTTCGGGTCGAGCCGGGGCAGCGGGTCGCCGATCTTTGTGCGGCGCCGGGCGGCAAGACCGCGCAACTCGTGGCCGCCAATGCGAATGTCGTCGCGGTGGACCGTTCGGCCGAACGGCTGAAGCGTCTGGCCGCCAACCTCGTTCGCCTGGGCATGACGGCCGACACGCAGGTCGCGGATGTCGCCACCTTCTCGGCCGAGCCCTTCGACGCCATCCTGCTGGACGCGCCTTGTTCCGCCACCGGGACCATCCGTCGCCACCCGGACGTGGCATGGACCAAGCGCGCGTCCGACATCACCTCCCTCGCGGCCATCCAAACAAGGATGATCGACCGCTCCCTGAACCTGCTCAAGCCCGGCGGGACCCTGGTCTATTGCGTGTGTTCGCTGGAGCCGGAAGAGGGCGAGGCGCAGATCGCGGCCCTGCTGCGGCGCAACCCCGATGTGGCGCGCGTGCCGGTCACGGCCGAGGAGGTCGGCGGCTGGACGGATTGCGTGACCCCTGCGGGCGATCTGCGCACGCTGCCGAACTCGGTGGTCTCGACTGATCCGCCCCTCTCGGGACTCGACGGGTTTTTCGCCGCTCGCCTGACCCGCAAGGCGTAGGTCTGCGTCCGAGGTGGCGGCCGCGAGACGGACGCTTGCGCGTCCGTTGCTGCAGCGCATAAGGGTTGGTCGGGCCATCCATGGCCAACTGGAAAACCATGACGTTCAACAGCCTGATGAGCCGATTGCGGGTCGATCCGTTCATCCTGGCGATCCTCGGCATGGTGGTGCTGGCCACCCTCCTGCCGGCGCGAGGCGAGGCGGCGGTGATCGTGAACCTCGCCACCAAGGTCGCGATCGGTCTGCTCTTCTTCCTCTACGGCGCACGCCTTTCGCGGGTGGCCGTGGTGGCCGGGCTCACCCATTGGCGGCTTCAGCTCACCGTCTTCTGCAGCACCTTCGTGCTGTTTCCGCTTCTCGGCTTCGCCATGGACCTCGCCACGCGCCCCTTGCTGGGCGCCCCCATGGCCACCGGAATCCTGTTTCTGTCGACCTTGCCCTCGACCATTCAGGCCTCGATCGCCTTCACGTCGACGGCGCGCGGCAATGTGCCCGCCGCCCTATGCAGTGCCTCGGTGTCCAACCTCGTGGGCGTCGTGGTGACGCCGCTCTTGGTCGGCATCTTCCTCAGCACCCAAGGCGGCTTCTCGGCCGCCGCGATCGTGGATATCGCGTTGCAACTCTTCCTGCCCTTCCTGGCGGGCCAAGCCTTGCGGTCCTGGATCGGCCCCTGGCTCGAGCGCAACAAGCCCGTGACCGGCGTCTTCGATCGGGGCACCATCCTGTTCATCGTCTACACGGCCTTCAGCGAAGGCGTGGTGGAGGGGCTGTGGCAACAGGTCGACGGCTCGAGCCTCGCGGTGCTGCTGCTGGCCGATGTCGTGCTTCTGGCACTGATCCTCATGGCCACCACCGTGGCGAGCCGGATGCTCGGATTCTCGAAGGAGGATGAGATCGCCATCGTGTTCTGCGGCTCCAAGAAGAGTCTCGCGAGCGGTCTGTCGATGGCCAAGATCCTGTTCGCCGGGCATGCGGTGGGGCTCCTGGTGCTGCCGCTCATGTTGTTCCACCAGATCCAGCTGATGGCTTGCGCGGCTTTGGCCCAGCGCTATGCGGCCCGCCCCGACGGGACCGAAGAGCCGCCGGCGGGCGCGCCGGTCAGGGTGGCGTAGCCTCCGAATGGGTGGCCCGGAGCCGGGTGGAGGAGGCGAGCGAGCGCGGCCCGTGGATGAACACCGAAGCGGGCGGGCGCATGCCGGCGAGCGCCGGCGCCTCGCTCTCGCGCAAACGGTCTTTCGCCATCACGGTGGCGGCCCGGCCTCGCGTTGCATTGAAGGTGGAGCCCGGCCGGTCCACCACCGCGATCGGCACGCTGGCCACGAATTCGCGCCAGTGTTTCCAACGGTGCAGTTCGGCCAGGATGTCAGCCCCCATGATCCACACGAAGGCCGTGCCGGGACATCGGCCACGGAGGTAGTTCACGGTTTGCACCGAATAGCGGCTGCCGAGCGCCGCCTCGAAGCCAGTGACGTCGATGCGCGGATGGCGGGCCAGCGCGCGGGCGGCCGCGACCCGAGCGTCGAGGCTTGGCAAGCCATTGGTGGTCTTGAGGGGATTGCCGGGCGTGACCAGCCACCAGATCCGGTCGAGGCGCAACCGCTTCATGGCGGCGAGGCTGGCGAGGCGATGGCCTTCGTGGGGCGGGTTGAACGAGCCGCCGAACAGGCCGATCCGCATGGACCGCCCGCTGCGCGGCAGCACCGGGAACCGCCAGGGCGCGCCGGCGCCCTCCTGGGCGTCGCTCACGGCCGCGTTTGCCCGCTCCCGCGCACCCGGTAGTTGAACGAGGTCAACTGCTCGACCCCCACCGGCCCGCGAGCGTGCATGCGCCCGGTCGCGATGCCGATCTCGCCCCCGAACCCGAACTCGCCGCCGTCGGCAAATTGCGTCGAGGCATTGTGCACCACGATGGCGGAATCGACCCGGGTCAGGAAGGTGTCGGCCGCGGCCTGGTCCTCGGTGATGATGCCGTCGGTGTGATGGGACCCGTAAGTCTCGATGTGCCGGATGGCGTCTTCGAGTCCGTCCACCACACGGCACGCGATGATGCTGTCGAGATATTCGGTCCGCCAATCCAGCTCGGTCGCGGGCGTGACGCGGGCGTCGACCGCGCAGGTCGCGGCGTCGCCCCGCACCGAGCAACCGGCCTCGATCAGCGTTTGCACCAGCGGCGCCAAATGGGTCTTTGCGCAACCCGTGTCGACCAGCAGGGTTTCGGCCGCGCCGCAGACGCCCGTGCGGCGCATCTTGGAGTTGAGCACGATGGCTTTGGCTTTCTCGAGATCGGCCGCGCGGTCGACGTAGATGTGGACCAGGCCTTCGAGGTGGGAGAAGACCGGGACGCGGGCGTCCCGCTCGACCCGTTCCACCAGCGTCCTGCCGCCGCGCGGCACGATGACGTCGATGCTGCCGCCGAGCCCCGCCAGCATGGCGCCCACGGCGGCTCGATCGCGTGTGGGCACCAGGCTGATGGCCGCCTCGGGAAGGCCCGCGGCGCGCAGGCCCGCCACGAGGCAGCCGTGGATGGCGGCGTTCGAGTGAAAACTCTCCGAGCCGCCGCGCAGGATCGCGGCATTGCCGGCTTTCAAGCACAGCGCCCCGGCATCGGCCGTCACGTTGGGGCGGCTTTCGTAGATCACCCCGATGACGCCGAGCGGCGTCGCGACTCGCTCGATCACAAGCCCGTTCGGGCGTTCGAACCGGGCCAGCACCCGGCCCACCGGATCTGGCACGGCCGCGATCGCGTCGAGCGCGGCCGCAATGGCTTCGATGCGAGCGGGATCGAGCGTGAGGCGATCGAGCGAGGCCGGCGTAAGGCCATGGCGATCCGCTTCGCTCCGGTCGCGGGCGTTGGCGTCAAGGATTTGGCTGGTCGCGGCGCGCAGCGCCGCCGCGGCCGCACGCAGTGCCTCGATCTTGGCCCCGGGCCGCGCGGTCGCCATCACGCGCTGCGCGGCGCGCGCCTGCGTGCCGATCCGCTGCAGGACGGCCTCGACCTCCTCGGCCCCGCCACCCTCGATGACCTTCAACGGCTCCATGATCCCATGCCCTTCCGTCAGGAGGCTGTCATGATCCAGGGCGGCCGCGATGTCCAGATCGGGTCGTGTTTCGAGGTTGAGTGAGCGGAGGTCGTCAGCGGTGCGAGGCGCGAGGAGGCCAAGAAATCCAGCCGCGGGCGCTCATCTCTGGATGGGCTCGTTGCTTCGCTCCTCGCCTTGAAGGCGCGGAAAGCCGCTGACGCCTCGATGCGGGACAGCCTGCAAAAGAAGCTTGCGGCCGGCACGTTCGTCGCGAACGGGACGAAGGATCTCGTCAGAGGGCGGATCGACAGTTTAACCGAAACACTGAAGGAGCATGGCAGGGACCCTGCATGAACTTGTCTGGTACGGCCACCGTACCACCACCAGAGATACCGGCTTGCAGAGCCAACGAAGAGAGTCATAGTTCGGGCCGAAACGCGAGAGGAACCGCCATGTCTCAGCCCATGCGAACCGCCCCGAAAGACCGGCCAATATTCATCATCGACCGTGATGATCAGAGGATCGAAGCCGAGTGGGATCGCACCTACAAATTGGTCCAGGATGACGATCCGTGCGCCCGAGGCGCATGGAGGACCGATGCGGGCTGGATCACGCCAGACGAAGCCGTCGGTTGGAACGACATCCTCCCAAACGCCATTCGCGCGCATCAGCGGCACTTGAGACGCGCATGAACCAAGACAAGTGTCCGGTCGATTTTGGTGGATCGCGCAAGTGACGGCAGAGGCCTGGGCCGGGATTGCCGGGTCGCTGCTGGGCGCGATCATCGGCGGCTTAACCTCGTATTTCTTCACGGCGAGGCAGCGGGCCTAGGACAGGCGTGAAAGAAGGACAGCGCTCGCGGCGTCATTCTTATTCAAGCTGGTCCGGATCTCGTCCCATCTCGAGCAACTCCATAAATTCGTTGAGGCCGCCGCCGCTGCTGCTGCCGAGCATAACTCTGAAATGTGGAACTGGTTACAGCCACTCGCCACCGCTATGGACGAAGTTCGTTTTACGCCGGACGAGATGGCGATTCTAATCGGACTGAAGGCGGCTGACCTATTCAATCAAGTTGCGGTCCTGGACGAGATTCACAACGGAACGCTGGCCCTCTTCGGCCTTTACAACCAGTCCCGCACCGAGTTGACGGCAGAACTACCCATTCCAACGATGTCGGGCATGGTTGGTACAATTGCGATCCCGGAACACGAAGCTGCGCGCTTGGCGCCGAAGTTTGCCTCCATTAACGAGCTGACAGGGAACCTGAGATCACGATGCGCGATGGATGCTGGTGACGCGCGAAGGGCTTTATTCGATGTCCATGCCAAGCTGATGGAAGAAAACCTGATCACGTTCGCTCTTCATCTGAAGGATCGCAAGAGGCCCACGACCTGACCTTCTTTCCATAAGCCGTTCCC
>CAXTOT010000065.1:0-30868 GCA_964245915.1 uncultured Lichenihabitans sp.
CACGCCACCTTCATGATCATGGGGGATACCTGCACGCGCGCCTGCGCGTTCTGCAACGTGAAGACCGGGCTGCCGGGACCGCTGGACGCGGCCGAGCCCGCCAAGATCGGCGCGGCCGTCGCCAAGCTCGGGCTCGACCACGTCGTGATCACCTCGGTGGACCGCGACGATCTGCCGGACGGCGGTGCGGCCCATTTCGCGGCCGTGATTGCGGCCATAAGGACCGCTGCCCCGCGCACCACGATCGAGATCCTCACTCCGGATTTCTTGAGAAAGCCCGGCGCCCTCGAGCTCGTCGTGGCGGCCAAGCCGGATGTGTTCAACCACAATCTGGAGACCGTGCCATCGCATTATCTCAGCGTGCGGCCCGGTGCCCGCTATTTCCACTCCATCCGGCTGCTGCAGCGGGTGAAGGAGCTCGACCCCTCCATCTTCACCAAATCCGGCATCATGGTCGGATTGGGGGAGGAGCGGAACGAGGTGCTCCAGCTGATGGACGACCTGCGTTCCGCGGAGGTCGATTTTCTGACCATCGGCCAATATCTGCAGCCGACCAAGAAACATCACCCGGTGATCCGTTTCGTGACCCCGGACGAATTTGGCGCTTATGCGAGCATCGCGACCGCCAAGGGGTTTTTGCTGGTGTCGGCCTCGCCGCTGACGCGTTCGTCCCACCATGCGGGTGAGGATTTCGCCAGGCTTCGCGAGGCAAGGGAGCGGACTCTGCTCGCCGAATGAGGGGCGCGAGCAGATGGGCCGATGAGCCAGGTTCATAATGAGCAGACCAACTGCTGGCGACGGCTCTGAACACGGCTGGCACGTCATCATTCACGGTCGGGGTTCTCGCGCCGCCAGGGTGTCCATCTCGGTTCGCGTGATCATCCTCGCGGCCGCCGTTTGGTTTCCGTCGCGGTCGCATTACATCGTTTGGCGAGACGTGTTCTTCGGAGCCTTCGTCCATGAATGACCTGCAGATCTTCGCCTTTTTGATCCTGCCAGCCGCGGTCGTGGCGCTCGCATGGGGCGCCGTCGTGCTCAATGAACGGTTTGGCTCGCCGCATCACCGAGCGAGGCAGTAAACAAGGTCGTCCACCGCATCGCACCGCGGTAGATGCCCCGACAAGCACGGCGATGGCGGAGCGGGGAGCGGTTGGAGCGCGATGCGAAGCCGCGTTAGGCCGCGTTCTCCTGCGGCTTTTCCTCACCGCTTGGCAGACGCTCGAGCATCGACAGGAGGGCACGGTCGCTCATCACGGCGGTCCGCTCCCGCCGTTTGATCCACGTGCATGCCTCAGCGACATTGGTGGCGTCGTTGAGCTTGGCAGCCGCGAGGGCCCTTTCGATGTCGATGTCGCCGCGTTTGCGCGGGATGGCGGGCGGCAGCATGGCCTCATGCACCTCGCGAAAGGCTTTGTCCTCATAGAGGGCTTTGAGGCCATCGGCTTCATCGAAGCCGGCCTTGGCCAGATCGATCGTCAGAGCGTTGGCCCTGACCGCGATGGGCGGCGGTGTGCGCTCTTCCGGCGTGATGAGGAGGCCGAGCCTTTTCAGGAATAGGCCGATCGAAAGCTGGCCGCTCGCCCAGGAGAGCCCGATCGCGAGCAGCAGGCCCGCGATGGTGGGCGACATCCAGGCCACCAGCGAGGGCGAGATCAGCAGGCCCGCCAAAAGCGTCAGAAATCCGAGAACCGTATGGGAACGGTGTCGCCGCATGATGTCACGAAACGGGACCGAGCCGTCATGTCGCCGCTGTGGGCTCCAGCCGGTATCCCGACCGAACAGGATCTGCATCACCGAACCCGACTGCACCAGCATCATGATGGGCGCGAGCAGCGCCGACATGATGATTTCGATCACGGCCGACAGGATCAGGCGAATCGTCCCGCCGCTGGCGCGCCGGGTCGGGGTCTGGACGATGGCAACGATGAGGCCAAACAGTTTGGGCGCCAGCAAAACCGCCATGGTGCCGGCGAAAAGATCGAGCGCGCGCTGCGCGTCGAAACGCGGCCACGCGGGAAACAGCGAGAAATCCTGGGTGAAATATTCCGGCCGGATGTAGGTGGCTTGCAGCACCAACACGATGCCGACCAGAAGCTGCGCCATCCAAAGGGGCGAGGCCACATAACCCATGATGCCGGTCATGAAATGTTGCCGCGAGGCCGGATGCAATCCCTTGGCGAACATGACCCGCACGTGTTGAAGGTTGCCCTGGCACCAGCGCCGGTCCCGGATGCCCACGTCGATCAGCGAAGGGGGGCTTTCCTCGAAGCTGCCACCGAGGATGGGCAGCATGGTGACGCCATAGCCGGCTCGGCGCATCAGGGCGGCTTCGACGAAATCGTGGCTCAGGATGTGGCCGCCGAAAGGAGGCCGGCCGCGCAGGTCGGGCAGACCGCAATGGGCCGCGAATGCCGCGGTGCGGATGATGGCGTTGTGGCCCCAATAATTGCCGTCACGCCCCATCCAGCTCGCGAGCCCTGCCGCAATCACCGGGCCGTAGATGCGCGCCGCGAATTGCTGGAGGCGAGCGAACAGCGTGTTGCGGTTGATGATGAGCGGGAGCGTCTGGATGATGCCCGCATCGGGGTCGGCTTCCATGGCCGCCGCCAGGCTCACCACGGCATAGGCGGTCATCAGACTATCGGCGTCCAGCACCACCATGTGGTCGTAGCCGCCCCCCCAGCGGCTCACGAAATCGGCGATATTGCCGGCCTTGCGGCTCGTGTTCTTCGGACGGTGCCGATAATACACGCGGCCCAGACCGCGGACCCGCTCGCGGAGTTCCAGGAACGCCCGCTCCTCAGCGATCCAGACGTCGGGGTCGGTGGTGTCGGAAAGAAGGAAATAATCGAAGGAATTGCCCAGGCCGGTGCGCGCCACATCCTCGCAAATCGCCTGCATGGCCCCGAAGACGCGCGCGGTCGCCTCGTTATAGATCGGCATCACGATCGCGGTGCGCGCCGCGAGATGTTCGGGCGGCTCGGGTGGCTTGGGGGCCAGGAACAGAAGCCAGATGAAACCCACGACGCCGCTCGAGAAGGAGACCGCGATCCACGAGAAATTGGCCACGAACAGCACGAGGAGG
Organism: uncultured Lichenihabitans sp.; assembly: GCA_964245915.1. Classification (GTDB taxonomy): domain Bacteria; phylum Pseudomonadota; class Alphaproteobacteria; order Rhizobiales; family Beijerinckiaceae; genus Lichenihabitans. Next base: position 3,086 of record CAXTOT010000065.1, read on the forward strand.
ACACCCTTGAGCAGCGTGACGCCACCCACGTCCACCACGCGGTACATCTGCCAGGCTCCGCAGGCCGTGATGGCAAGGCCGCCGCCGAACACGGCGAGCCGCGCCAGCCAGCAGCTATGGCCATGCGCCGCTCGATCGATCCGCCGCGAGCTGGAGTCGAAATGCGACAGGCTCTGCACCGGCATGGCCAAAGGCCACTCGGGCGGCATGGCGGGCTGAAATCGGTTGGCGGGCTCGAGCTCGGGTCGCTCGATCCGGCCCTCGCGCGCTACGCTGTCCATCGATAAAGCCAAGTCTCACTCGCGGGTTTGCCGCCTTGCTCGAGCACGAGGCGAAGTTCTGCCAATGTCTCGCTAGCGGGGTCGAGTTCGAAGAGAACACGCACTGTCTTGTTGTCCTTGGACACGAACGTCCGCAGTCCGGAGATCGCGCCCGTTGAACTGGATAGAGCTGGCGCAAGATCCGTGGTCCTCTGCGGATCGGCGAAGGTTTCACTCGTAAATTCCACGAGAAACCTTTTCCGTTTGCTCGAGGAACCTCGGCCGACCCGCGTATCGGTAACCACCGGCAGCGTTGGTCGTTGCAGCGGAGCCCAACACCAAGATTGCCTGTAGGCGAACGCCGCCTCCGTATTGGGCTGAAGCGGTGCTTTCGGCCGCCAAAAACAGACGACGTTGTCGTTGATCTCCGCATCGGACGGGATCTCGACCAGCACCACGCTCCCCTCACCCCAGTCGTTCAAGGGCTCGATCCACAAGGAGGGACGCAGCTCCCAATGCTGGTCGTCGTCCTGGAACTGTGAAAACCGTCGCTCGCGCTGCAGCACGCCGAAGCCACGCGGGTTGACGTCGATGAAGGACGAAAGCTGCAGCGTGTTGCGATTGGCGACTGGGCGCCAGAGCCATTCCCCATTTCCGTTCAGAACCTGGAGACCGCCGATTTCATAGACTCCCTCGCGGAGGTCGTCAGTGCCATGCCGGTCGATCGGGCCGAAGAAGGACATGGCCGCCATCGTGCCGAGCCCCAGGCCATCCACCGCGACACGGGTGAACAGGGTGCATTCAGTATCCATGATGGTGATGTCGCCGGGCCGGAGCGTGAACCGGTAGGCGCCCGTCATGCTTTCGGAATCGACCAGCGCATGCAGCACCAGCGCATTGGTGGCGAGTGTCGGGCGCTCGATCCAGACCTCGCGGATCATCGGAAATTCTTCGCCCTTCGGGTCGGCAGTGCGGATCGAGAGGGCACGCGCCGTCACGCCGAAGTTTTGCCCCCGGGCAATGGCGCGGAAAAAGCTGGCGCCCTGAAAAATCGAGACCTCGTGGAAGCCGTCCACGCCCTCGGGCTGGAGGATGCGGAAGCCCGAGAAGCCGATGTCGGGAATGCTGGCCGGCACCGTCAACCCGCCGAACTGGAAATGGGACCGATCGTAGACGAGCCTTCGCGCCTGCCCATTCTCGACGACATTGATCGCCATGGGAGCGGAGAATAAGAAGCCCCGATGCAGGGGTTCGATCGCGAATCCGACATTGTCGCCGGCCCAGACGGCCGATCCGGGCTTGGCCCGTATGGCGACATATTGCTCGTAGCTGAGCTTGGTGAACGGGGCGGGAAGATCGCTCGCGGGTGCCGAATACGGCTTTTTGGCCAGGTCGCGCGCGAGGTCGACCACGGCGCCTGCCGAAAACACCGGCCGTTGGACGTTGGGGGCGCCGCTCGCGGGCGTACCGGCCGGCGCCGGCGCCTGCGCCAAAGCGGCTGACGCCGATGCGCTCAACCCCATGGCGGCCAATTTCAGGACGTCTCGGCGAAGAATCATCAAGGGAACTGGCGCTTGCAAGGATGGGATTTTAATTCTGCGATCCACCCATTTGCGGACGGGCCACCGCACTTCTATAACCGAAAATGTTGCGTCAGCGAGACGTTTTTACCGGGGCCGAGATGCCGACGAGCGAGCGTGATCGGACGCCTTCTGCAAGGTCGCGACGGGCTGGCCCTGCAACCGCCGGAGCGAAAAGCCCGGGCCGGGTGCTGGCTTGACCACGGATGCGAAGGCGCGCCGCTGCATCGCGGTAATCCTTGCGGCCGGGGAGGGGACCCGGATGCGTTCGGCTGTCCCCAAGCCCCTGCACGCGGTGGCGGGCCGCTCGATGTTGGCGCATGCGATCGCGGCAGCCGAGGGCATGGGGGCCGAATCCATTGCTGTCGTGATCGGCCCCGGCCGTGACGACATGGCGCGTGCCGCGCGGGCGGCGGCGCCGCTCGCGCAGATCATCGTGCAGTCGGAACGGCGTGGCACCGCCCACGCGGTTCTGGCGGCACGCCAGGCGATCGGGCGGGGCTATGACGACCTCGTGGTGCTGTATGCCGACGTCCCATTGATCCGATCCGAAACGCTTGGCCGCCTGCGTGGAGCATTGACCGCCGGCGCCGCGGTGGCGGTGCTCGGCTTCCGGGCCGCAAATCCTTCGGGCTACGGCCGCCTCGTCGGCGGCCCCGGCACGGTCACGGCGATTCGCGAGCACAAGGATGCGAGCGAAGCCGAACGGGCCATCGATCTGTGCAATTCCGGCCTGATGGCGATCGACGGACGAATCGCGCTGGAATTGCTCGATGCCGTGGGCAACGACAATGCGCAACGCGAATTCTACCTGACCGATGTCGTTGAATGTGCGATCGCGGCCGGCCGCACTTGCACCGCCCTGATCACCGACGAACAGGAGGTGATGGGCGTCAACGACCGGGTCCAACTCGCGGCCGCGGAAGCCGCCATGCAGCTCAGTTTGCGCGCGACCGCCATGCTGAATGGCACCACGTTCGTGGCACCGGAAACCGTGTTCCTGTCCTGCGACACGGTGCTCGGGCGGGACGTTACGGTCGAACCGCATTGTGTGTTCGGCCCCAAGGTAACGGTGGCGGACGGGGCGGTGATCCACGCCTTCTCCCATCTCCAAGGCGCCAGCGTCGCGGCCGGGGCCAACATCGGCCCCTATGCTCGGCTCCGCCCGGGCGCGGCCATCGGGGAGGAGGCCAAGATCGGCAATTTCGTCGAGGTCAAGAACGCGAAGGTCGGCCGCGGCGCCAAGATCAGCCACTTGAGCTATATCGGGGATGCCGAGGTGGGGGCGGAGGCCAACATCGGAGCGGGAGCCATCACCTGCAACTACGATGGCTTCGGCAAGGCGTGGACCGTGATCGGCGCGGGCGCGTTCGTGGGCTCGAATGCGGCGCTGGTGGCGCCGGTGACGGTAGGACCGGGGGCCTATGTTGGCTCGGGCTCGGTCATCACCGCGGATGTCGAGGCCGGTGCCCTGGCACTGGGGCGCGGCCGCCAGGTCAACAAACCGGGTTGGGCGACGACCTTCCGGGCGTCGCGAACATCCAACAAGGGGCCGAAGCCAGGCCCTTAACGGTTCCGAAACGGAACAGGACTCGACTCGTTCGCCGGTCCGGGTCTTGCAGCCATGCCACGAGGGATGAGGGTAGACGCCGATGTGCGGCATTGTGGGAATCTTGGGGTCCGGTCCGGTGGCGCCCCAGATCGTCGAAGCGCTCAAGCGGCTCGAGTACCGGGGCTATGATTCGGCGGGCATCGCGACGCTCGAAGCCGGCGTGCTGACGCGCCGCCGAGCCATGGGCAAACTGAAGAATCTCGCGGCCAAGCTGGCCGAAGCGCCCCTGCGCGGCGCGGTCGGTATCGGCCACACCCGCTGGGCCACCCACGGACGACCCACCGAGAACAATGCCCATCCCCATGCCAGCGAGCGGCTGGCCGTGGTGCACAACGGCATCATCGAAAACTTCCGCGAACTTCGCGCCGAACTGATCGAGAGAGGTCATCGGTTCGCGACCGAGACCGATACCGAGGTGGTGGCCCATCTCGTCACCGATTTCATGGATGGCGGTCTGCCCGCCTCCGAGGCCGTGCTGGCCGCGCTGCCCCGCCTGAAGGGTGCCTTCGCGCTCGCCTTCCTGTTCGACGGCAAGGACGACCTGCTGATCGGCGCCCGCCAGGGCGCGCCGCTCGCGGTGGGCTTCGGCGAGGGCGAGATGTATCTCGGCTCGGACGCCCTGGCGCTCGCGCCCTTCACGGACGAGATCGCCTACCTCGAGGAAGGCGATTGCGTGATCCTGTCGCGTCAGGCCGCGATCTTCGTCGACGTCACGGGTCAGCGCGTGAAGCGGCCGAGGCAGAAGAGCCTCGCCAGCGCCTTCATGATCGACAAGGGCAATTATCGCCACTTCATGGCCAAGGAGATCCACGAACAGGCCGAGGTGGTGGGGCGCACGCTGGCGCATTACCTCGACATGTCGGACGCTTCGGTCAGCCTCCCCTTCGATCTGCCCTTCGATCTCGGCAGCGTCGAACGCATCACCATCTCGGCCTGCGGAACCGCCTATATGGCGGGCCTGACCGCCAAATACTGGTTTGAGCGCATCGCCCGCGTGCCGGTCGACATCGATGTGGCGTCCGAGTTCCGCTATCGCGAGGTCCCCCTGACGCCGCGCGGCGTGATGATCGTGGTGTCGCAATCGGGCGAAACCGCCGACACGCTGGCGGCGCTCCGCTACGGCAAGCAGAATGGCCAGCACATCATCGGCGTGGTCAATGTCGCGACCTCCACCATGGCGCGGGAGAGCGACGTCGTGGCGCTCACCCTCGCGGGACCGGAGATCGGGGTGGCGTCCACCAAGGCGTTTACGTGCCAGCTCGCGGTGCTGGCCTGCTTGGCGCTCGCGGTCGGACGCGCCCGGGGCACGCTGGATCGGGAGGCCGAGCGGGGTTTCGTCAACGAACTCATCGCGCTGCCGGGGCTGATCGCCGAAGCCGTCAAGGGCGAGGCCAAGATCGAACGCGTGGCCCACGATCTCGCGCGCGCCCGGGACGTCCTCTACCTCGGTCGCGGCACCAGCTATCCCCTGGCGCTCGAAGGGGCGCTGAAACTCAAGGAGCTCTCCTACATCCACGCCGAGGGCTATGCGGCGGGCGAACTGAAACATGGCCCGATCGCGTTGATCGACGAGGACATGCCGGTGATCGTGATCGCGCCGCCGGACCCGGTGTTCGAGAAGACCGTGTCCAACATGCAGGAGGTCGCGGCGCGCGGCGGCCGCATCATCCTGATCGGCGACAAACACGCCGTCGAGGCTGCGGCCGTGGAGGTCGAATCCGCCATCGTGATGCCCGATATGGCCCCGACCTTCGCGCCGATCGTCTACGCGCTTCCCGTGCAGCTGATCGCCTATCACACGGCCGTCGTGATGGGGAAGGACGCCGACCAGCCGCGCAACCTGGCGAAATCCGTGACGGTGGAATAGGGCGGTTTCTAACCGCCTGGAGCCGGCACGAGACCGTAGCGGAGCATGACGGCCTTCATCTTGGCGGGATCAGGCGGGGCAACCGCGACGAGATCCGCCATCTCCCTGAAGTAGGCCGGCCCAAGCACCCCCGGCGTCAGCACACATAGGCAGGTTGCAGGCTCTTGCGTGTGGTTGCCAAAACCATGGACCATGCCGCGCCTGATGAAGACCGACTGTCCGGGACCGACCGCCACATCGCGTCCGTCGATGCGCCAAGTCGTGGTCCCGACCAGGCCATAGATCATCTCGTCCCAGCTTTCGTGATGATGCGGCACCGGCATCCGCGCCTTCGGTTGTACCACCATCTCGAAGGCATCGAGACTGCCGCCGGTGTCGTCCTTGTTCTGCAGGAACCGAATTTCCAGACCGCCGAAGCGGATGATCTCAGTCATGGCACCCTCCCCAAATCAAACGACACCGGCATCGGGGTCGTCTCGACCAGCACGCCAAATCTGCCAAACATCGGAGCGGTCCGCCACGGCGGGATTGCGATTTGCCGAGATCGGTGGGGTTTGCTCGTGCACGTAACCCGCCGTTGAGGGCTCCACGCTAGGATCACCGGTGCGCCATTCGCCCGGGACTGCCTCGTGCTCATCGTCCTCACTTTCGTGCTCAACGCGGGCCTCAATTTCCTGCTCGGCCTCGCGATCGCGGGCGTGCTGGGTCCGGCCGAATACGGTCGGTTCGCGGTGGCCTCGATGGTGGCGATCGTGCTGGGGACGGCCGGTTTCGATTGGCTGCGCCTGTCGGCCACCCGCTATTACACGGAAGCGGGTCGGGCGGTGGACCCTAGCCTGCGGGCCACGCTGGAACTCGGCTATTGGGTATTCGGCGCCGCCATGGCGGTTGCCGCCGCCATCATGCTGGTCTTGAGGATCGACGTCGGGCTCAGCGCCGCCCTGCTCACTGCCACGGTGGCGCTTGCCGTCGCCAACGCCCGTTTCGATTTTGCGACCGCGCTGGCCCGCGCGCGGTTCCTCGAAGTCACGCACGCCCTGCTCATGCTGGCCAAGAACCTCCTGGCCTTCGGGCTCGGAGTCGGGGCGGCGTTCTGGTTCAGGGATGCGGCGTGGGTCATGGGGGCGCTGGCACTCGGCGCCGTGCTGGCGAGCCTCTTCGGATGGCGCGCGCTGCGCGATAGCGGCGCTCGTCTCCGCAACGGCGGCTGGGGCCGATTGGGCGCCTTCGGGCGCTACGGGTTGCCGATCGTGGCCGCCAACGTGATCTATCAGGTGATCGTTTTGGCCAACCGCAGCATGGCAGCCGGCAAACTCGGCTATGCCGATGCCGGCCAGCTGTCGCTCGCCACCGACATGACCATCCGCCTGCTGCTCGCCCTCGGCGCGGCGCTCGACATCTATCTGTTCCAGCTCGTAGTTCGGCGCGATTCTCATGAGGGCCGCGAGGCCGCCCACGCCCAAGTCCGTCGCAACATGGTGATCATGACCGCCATTTTGGTTCTGCTGACTGTGGGTTACGCGGCCAGCATGCCGGCCTTTCAGGCCGTCGTGGTGCCGGCCAAATACCGGGGCGACTTCGGTGCCATCAGCCTCGTTCTGCTGCCGGGCATCCTGGCCTTCTGCCTCGTGAATTTCGGGCTCAACCCGGTCTTTCAGCTGGCCGGACGAACCGGGCCGGTGGTGGTGGCCGCCGTCGCGGCGCTCGTGACGGATCTTTTCGGATTGCTGCTGATGCCGCCCTCGGGCGGGGTGCTGGGCTATGCGGCCATGCATTCGTCGAGCCTGATCGTGGGCGGCGCCGTCTCGGCCGTGCTGGCCTTCCGGACACCGGAATGTCGGCCACCTGTCCGTGACCTGGCCGCCATCGCGCTAGGGGCCGTCGTGGCGGCCCTGGCCATCTGGCCTATGCGCTCCATCCCGCAGCCGCTCGCGGTGCTGGCCTGTGCCGCCGTGGTCGGCACACTCGCCTATCTGGCGGTCCTCTACTGGTTCGATGTGGCGGGCCTGCGTGGGCTGGTGTCGGACGGTCTGCGTCGGTTCCGGCGTTCGGTTTCGCCCCGCCCCGCCGAAACCCGCATATGAATGCGCCGCTGTCCGACGGGCTTGCCGTGCTGGTCGCGACCCGCGGCCGCCCCGCCATCCTGCACAACCTGCTGCGGCGACTGGAGGCCCAGACTCGTGTGCCCGATCACGTGATCGTGGTGGGGGCCGACGAAAGCGACGTCGCGGGTGTCGCATCCTCGCCGGCCCGCGCTGTCGTGCTCGGCCCTGCCGGCAGCGCCCGCCAACGCAACGAGGCGCTTCGGATCGCGGACGGTCGATATGGCACCCTCGTCTTCTTCGACGACGATTTCGTGCCGTCGCGGTTCTGGCTGGAACGCGCGGAAACCTGGTTTTCCCGGCGCCCCGATCTTGCGGCCCTCACCGGAACCGTGCTGGCGGACGGCATCAAAACTTCCGGCATTCCGGCCGCCGAGGCCGACGCCATGGTGTCAGCGCAAGATCGCTCCTCGTTTTCGGGGAATGCCCTGATCGAGGGCGTCGGACCCTATGGATGCAATATGGCGTTCCGGGCGAGCGCCATCGCGGGCCTGCGCTTCGACGATCGGCTGCCGCTCTACGCCTGGCTGGAGGATTCCGATTTCGGCGCCCAGGTGGCCCGACGCGGCATGGTGGCGCGGGCCGAGGATCTTTGGGGCGTGCATCTCGGCCACAAGACGGGCCGTGGGCCGGGGGTCAAACTCGGCTATTCGCAGATGGTCAACCCGGTCTACCTCTGCCGCAAGGGCACGCTGCCGCCCGGTTTTTCGGCCAAGCTGATGACCAAGAATATTGTCGCCAACGCGGTCCGCTCGCTCGCGCCAGAACCCATGATCGACCGGGCCGGACGCCTGCGCGGCAACCTGATCGGGCTCGGCGACCTGCTTCGGGGCAGGGTCACGCCGGAGCGTGCCGCTCTGCTCTGACCTGCTCAACCATGGTCTGGCCGCGATCCTCCGCCAGGAGGAGGCCCGTGTCGCCCATAAGCCCCCGTTCAGCATTCGATAGGATTTTAGCGCTCATGGTGATGGCGCGTTCAGTATCCGCCTGCGTTCCCGTTATGAGAGGCCTTCGGGCATGGCCCCTGAGTTGATGCGTTCGTTCCAGCGTTGTTCGGCAAACCTCGCCAAGATTCTCATGATCTTCTGCCTGCTGGCCGGCTGCGCGGGTCAGCTCGAGCGGGAAAATACCGGCACCGTTTCGGGTGAGACGCTGGCCCTCATGGAACAGAGAAACATGGACCGCGGCGCGCCGATTCTGGTGCGCATTTACAAAGAAGACAGCAAACTCGAGGTGTGGAAGCAGGACCGGACGGGCCGCTTCGAACCTCTGAAATCCTACGCGATCTGCCGCTATTCGGGGACGCTCGGCCCGAAAAAATTCGAGGGCGACCACCAGGCCCCCGAAGGCTTCTACAAGGTCGGCCGCGGCCAGATGAACCCGCATTCGCGCGAATATCTATCCTTCAACATAGGCTATCCCAATACCTATGACAGGGCCTGGGGCTACACGGGCGATTCCCTGATGGTGCATGGCGGCTGCCGCTCGGTCGGTTGCTATGCCGTGACCAATGAGCAAGTCGACGAAATCTATGGCCTCGCCTACGAGGCCTTCGCGGCCGGGCAGAGGGATATCCAGCTGCAGGCCTTCCCGTTTCGCATGACCGAAGCCAACCTGGCTCGTCACGCCGCCGACCCGAACATCGATTTTTGGCGGATGCTCAAGCCCGGCAGCGACATTTTCGATTCCACGCATCTGCCCCCGCAGGTCGCGGTCTGCAACAAGCAATATGTGTTCGGGGCACCCACCATGGTCGGCTCGGCCAACCCGGGCGGCCTGTGTTCGGCGCAATTCATGAACGGTGCGGCCGGGCTCTGAAAAGCGTGGACAGGGCTGGGTCCTTGGCCACGCGGTTCTTTCCTCGTCGGCCCGTAGCCGCTACCCGTTCAGCCGTGCAGAATTCGACCGATCCTTACCAGACGTCACTCGGGACCCGGGCCCTACCTCGCCGGTCCGTCGAGGCCTGCCCATGAGGATCGATGTCGATCTTGGCCTCGCCGGGGGCGCGCCCGCCATGCTCGACCTCGAAGAGCTGCTCGCGACGCGCCTGCTCGTGCAGGGCAATTCCGGGTCCGGCAAGTCGCATCTGTTGCGGCGACTGCTCGAGCAAAGCGCAATCCACGTTCAGCAGGTCGTGATCGATCCCGAAGGCGATTTCGTGGGCCTCGCCGATCGTTACGGCCATGTCGTGGTGGACGGCAACCGCAGCGTCGGCGATCTCGAATGTATCGCGGCACGGGTGCGCCAGCATCGGGTCTCCGCCGTGCTCAATCTCGAAAGCCTCGACGCCGAGATGCAGATGCGGGCCGCCGCGGTCTTCCTCAACGCGCTGTTCGATGCCGATCGCGACACCTGGTTCCCCATGCTGGTCGTTGTCGACGAAGCGCAGCTCTTCGCGCCGGCGGTTTCGGGCGACGTGTCCGAGGAGGCGCGAAAACTCTCGCTCGGCGCCATGACCAACCTCATGTGCCGGGGCCGCAAGCGCGGCCTCGCGGGCGTGATCGCGACACAACGCTTGGCCAAGCTCGCCAAGAATGTGGCGGCCGAAGCCACCAATTTTTTGATGGGCCGCACCTTTCTCGACATCGACATGGCGCGTGCCGCCGATCTGCTCGGCCTGGAGCGGCGCCAAGCGGAAGTGTTCCGCGATCTGCAGCGTGGCCAGTTCATGGCGCTCGGCCCGGCCTTGTCGCGCCGGCCCTTGTCCATCGCGGTCGGCCCGGTGCTGACCGAAGCGCGGGCCGGGACGCCCCGGCTGACCCCGTTACCCGACCAGTCCGCCGAGGGAACGCGCGACCTCATCCTGGCGCCGGTTCCTGCCGAAGTTAGCCGCGCGCCCGCCGAACGCCGCGCCTCGGCGCCGACGCCCTCCATGAACCAGATTTTGGAGCAGATCGTCCGCGACCGGCCGGAGGCCGCGTCCGAAGATGCCGAGCCTTCGATCGGCGTCGAGGAGCGGGAGCAGGCGTTTCGCGTGATCGCCCACGAAGTCATGCAGGAGGCGGCAGCGGCCTTCCGGCCCGAAGCGGTCCTCTATCAGGATTTTCTCGTCCGCTGCAGGATCAAACGCGTGGGTGGCGTGCCGATGCCCCTGCCGGAGTTCAAGCTGCAGCTGAATGTCGCTCGAGCCGGCATCGACCCCTCAACCGTGGACCTTGCCGAATGGGATCGCGCGGTCGCGATCGCGCGCCAAATTCCCGAGGACCTGCAGGCCGTCTACCTCATCCTGGCGGGGGCCGCGATGCGTGGGGCGCCGTGCCCGTCCGACCTCGAGGTGTCGCGTCGCTGCGGCCACCATTCCGCGGGCCGGGCGCGTAGCCGCATTGGCCATCTCGAAAAACGCGATCTCGTGGTGATGCGGACCGACATGAGCGGCAAACGGGCCGCCGTGCTGCCGGACCTCGGTTGGGAAACGGCACCAGGCGATCAGAATGCGCCGGCGCTAACGTCAGGTGGAGCAAGGATTGCTGCGGAGTAGGTGCAGCTAAGAACGGCGGTACCTGTCTGTTCGCGGCTCCATTCGACCGACCAGACCTCGCGTTATTGGGCGCTTGAGCTGAAGCAGCTTATGGCGCCGCCCCGGCACATCAGATCGAACCTGCGATAGCGCTGACGTACGTCTGCCAGATCGGAGGGTGTGTGGACGTCCCGCTCCGCATCGCCCAGCGCGAGATCGGCATGACGCCGCAAGGCGTTCATTCGCCTTGGGTCCCGGTCGCAGCTGGCAACCGCAGTCAGAACTTCGAGGATACGGATCAGCACGGCCGCGCTGCCTGCGGCATTCTGACGGATCAAGTGGAACATGGCGTCGGTCAGACCATCGTAGTCGATGGCCGGGACAACCAGGGACGGCTTGTCATCGCGCAGGTAGACGCCCGTGCTGAGGTGGAGGGGCTGTAGGTCGCATAGCGCGGCGGCGAGACGGTCGAGGACACTCATCGCGGTATGCGGATCGTTGATTCCCGGCGACAGCGCTCGAACCGCAACCTCGACGAGTTGCCTGACGGCGAATTCCAGATCAGCGGAGCTCACTCTCTGCGGTCCGAGCGCGGTGGCGGAGCGGATCGCGTCGGCGGCACCTTTGAGCGGGAGGGTGATCAGCGCGATTGGAGCGCCGGGAAAGATGAAATCCCCTGGCCGCACCAGAAGCCGGAGTGTCGTGTTGTTGTCATGGGCCCAGTCGGCGAGGCCCTGACCGTCAAGTTGCTGTAGATAGCCCCGACGCGGATCGCTGACAATTTCAGCGTCACGCCAAAAGGACGGGTCCGGTGCATGAGGCTGACGCTCGGCGCTTGTCAGGCGAGCCACGGCGCTCTGTACGTCGTGACTGACGAGTGCGATGACCTGGTCGACGTTGATGCGCCCGGCCATGTGATGAACGAAGTAGATCAGGGTACCGACGCAGACAAACGCCAGCAGAATGCTGACACTGAGCGAGACATGGGGCACGAATGCGCCTTCGCTTTGTGTCCGCACGCTTCGGAGAACCATGAGCGCGTAGGAGAATGTGGCTAGGAAAACACCGAGCGTGAACTGGTTTCCGCGGTCCTTCGTGAAATTGCGCAGCAGCCGCGGCCCCATTTGGCCTGCGGCTAGAGACAAAGCCGCGATCGTGATCGAGAATACCGTTCCGGCGACCCCGATCGTCGATGAAGCGACGGCGCCGAGCAACGTCCGGGCCCCGGTTCCACCACCATTGTAGAGCCAGGCAGTGTCGAGCATCGCCTGCGGGACCAAGCCACTGCGGTCGATTTCGACAAGGCCCACCGCTGCGAGCACACCGGCCGCAACCATGAGGGACGGAATGAGCCAGAAGGTCTCGCTCAACAGGCCGAGGAGTTTGCGGATGTGAGCGGTCAAAGGCTGTCCACCCTATTTCTGACGCGATCTCGCCGAGAGGACGGCAGGCGAAAAGGCGCGGACATCCATTGTACGATCATCCCCTCCGGCGGCAGTTCGTCGACTTGCGACGCCGCCATGGGGCAGGGCGAGAGCAGGTCAATTCGCCTGCTGGATCGCCGACAGCTGCCACGGACCGCCGCCGTTGCGCCTAAAGGTCCAGATCTCCGTCACCTCGACGGGCCGATTGGGATCGCCCTGCACGATGCGCTGAGTCGCGCGCTCCACCATGAGGTCGATGCAGCCGAACCGCATGGCGACGCTGGCATAATCGGTCGACCCTTCGCGCCAGGCCTCGGCGAGATCGCCCTGATGCAGCTGCACAGCCGTGATGGTGTTGTGGATACCCCGGCTGGTGTTATTCTGGAGCTCGGCCGCGAAGGTGCGCACCATCTCGGGCGTTGCCAGCCGGGACAAGGCGCCCATGTCCTCGCGGGTATAGGCATCCTGGATGGCCACGAGGGATCGCTCGAAGGCCGTAAAATCGCTCGGCGCGATCTGAATCGGCTGACTTCGCATTGGGCTCGGGCCCGCGGGAGCTCCGCCGTAAACCGGTGCGGCGCCCGGCTGGCCGAACCAACCCCCGCCCGCGGTCTGACCCGCGGCGCGATTGCGGAAGAAGGCCATCGCCAGCCGCACCACGCCGTAAATCAGCAGCAGCTGGAACAGCAGCCCGAAGATGGAGGAAATTCCCCCGATCCCGCCGAAGAAGCCATTGCCGGTCAGCAGGCCGAACAGGCCCGCGCCGAGCAGGCCGGCGGCGAGCCCGGACCCGAAGCCGAAGCGGCGCGGCTGGGCCCCGAAGCCGCCGGGGTTGTTGAAGCCGGGCCGCGCCGTCTCGGTCTGTTGGAACGGCATCGCCGGACGCGGCGCGGTCGCGGTCGTGGGCGGCGCGCTGAAGGTGCGGCTGCCGCGCGATCCGAAGCTGAAGCCGCCACCCGCCCTGGCATCGGCCGGCAGGGACACGAGCGGAGAGGCGACGAGAAGCGCAAGCGCCACGGCGGCCCATTTGGCCGCCGCGCCCTTGCGGCTCGGAAGAGATGAACTGGTCATGGTCATGCCTGAACGAGCGGGCAGAACGCCCGCAAGCGTCATGTGGTGTGGCAAGGGTGGCTGTTGCAAGGATGCAACGGCCCAAGATCCAAGTCTTTTCCAGCTCTGGATTTCGGATCTATTTCACCGCCACTTCCTTGCCGTCCTGGCTCCAGCGGGTGTGGAAGGAACCTTCCTTATCGAGACGGCGGTAGGTGTGGGCGCCAAAGAAGTCGCGCAGGCCCTGCAGCAGGTTGGCGGGGCCGCGGGCGCGTCTCAGTCCGTCGTAATAGCTCAGCGAGGACGAGAAGGCCGGGATGGCGACGCCATGTTCGACGGCGAGCACGACGACGCGGCGCCAGGCCGCCTCGGCCTTCAGCACCGCGTCGCGGAAATAATCCTGCAGGATGAGGTTGGGGATCGTGGCCTCGGCCGCATAGGCCTCGGTGATCCGGTCCAAAAACTTTGCCCGGATGATGCAGCCGCCGCGCCAGATCGTGGCGACCTCGCCCAGCTTCAGATCCCAGCCGAATTCCTTGGAGGCGGCCGTCATCTGCTCGAAACCCTGCGCATAGGCCATGATCTTGGAGGCGTAGAGCGCGTCCCTTATGCTGTCGATGTCGGCCTGGCTGGGCTTCTGCACCGGGGCCGCCTCGTGGGGCAGGATCTTTTCCGCCTCGCCGCGCAGTTTTCTTTGCGCGGAAAGCGCGCGGGCGTAGACGGCCTCGGTGATGCCGGTCAGCGGCACGCCGAGATCGAGGGCGTTGCGGGCCGTCCATCGGCCGGTGCCCTTCTGCTCGGCCTCGTCTAGGATGAGGTCGACCAGCGGGCGACCGGTCGCCTCGTCCTGCTTGCGCAGCACGGTCGCGGTGATGTCGATGAGGTAGCTGTCGAGATCGCCCGACTTCCACTGTTCGAAGATCTCGGCAATTGCGGGCGCATCCAAGCCATAGACGGTCTTGAACAGGTCGTAGGCTTCGGTGATGAGCTGCATGTCGGCATATTCGATGCCGTTGTGCACCATCTTGACGAAATGGCCGGCGCCACCGGACCCGATATAGGTGCAGCAGGGCGTGCCCTTCACCTGAGCCGCCATCTTGGTCACCATGGGCTCGATGCGCGCATAGGCGTCGCGCTCGCCGCCCGGCATCATGCTGGGTCCTTCGAGCGCTCCTTCCTCGCCGCCCGAGACGCCCATGCCGATGAAGCGGAGCTTCTTTTCTTTCAGGGTGTCAAAGCGACGGTTCGTATCGGTGAACAGCGAATTGCCGCCATCGATGATGATGTCGTCCGGCTCAAGCAGGGGCACGAGATCGTCGATCACCTCGTCGACCGGCTTGCCGGCCTTGACCATGATGATGATGACGCGGGGCTTGCTGAGCGCCGCCACGAAATCCTTCAGCTCCTTAGTGGGCGTGAAGCGGCCCTCGTGGCCGAACTCCGTCATCAACGCGTCGGTCTTGTCGCCGTGGCGATTGAACAGCGCGACGCCAAAACCCTTGCGGGCCGCGTTCCGGGCGAGGTTGGCGCCCATGACCGCGAGACCCATCACGCCGAGATCGGATAATTGCGCCATTGCACGTGCTCCCTCACTTGGATGTGCGGCCGTCCCTCGCGCTTGGGTCAACGGTTCGCCGCTTGTGGGGGCACTGTAGCGATTGGGACAGGCCACGCCAACGCGGGTCGTGCCAGTCGAAAGTTGGGCTTCGACTCAATGCGGAACTTGAGTAGGTCGACTCGCAGGCAGCCGGATCGATATCGATGGTCAAGTTTTGCCGACGGAAAACTGCCCACTTCGGTCACCTGGCCGCGACCCTGAAGTTCAGGTGCCGCGCGGCCGCTTCGAACGCGCGCAGCGCGTTCAATGCGGGCAGTCGGGTTCCGGGCAGGTTCATGCGATAGTTTTTCTACTGCAACGACACAGGTCATCTCCATAGTCGTTCGACGGTCCGACCGCCATATCTCTCCTTGGCCGGGTCAAACGAGGAGATGGATCATGGGCGAAAAGGTTGCGATCGTAACTGCGGGCGGCAGCGGCATGGGGGCTGCGACGGCTCGGCGGCTGGCTACCGATGGCTTCAAGGTGGCCATCCTGTCCTCGTCTGGGAAGGGCGAGGCGCTCGCCACCGAACTTGGTGGATTCGGCGTGACGGGATCGAACCAGTCGGCCGACGACCTCAAGCGCCTGGTCGACGGCACGATGGAACGGTGGAGCCGGATCGACGTGCTGGTAAACAGCGCGGGCCACGGTCCCCGTGCGCCGATCCTGGAGATCACCGACGAGCAATGGCACGCCGGCATGGACGTCTACCTCATGAACGTCATCCGGCCGACGCGTCTGGTGACGCCCATCATGCAGGCGCAAAGGGGCGGCACCGTCATCAACATCTCGACCGCCTGGGCGTTCGAGCCAAGCGCCATGTTCCCGACCTCGGCCGTGTTCCGGGCTGGTCTCGCGGCTTTCGCCAAGATCTTCGTCGACACCTTCGCGGCCGACAATGTCCGGATGAACAATGTGCTGCCCGGCTGGATCGACAGCCTGCCCGCGACCGAGGAGCGGCGACAGAGCGTGCCGCTCGGGCGCTACGGCACCGCCGATGAGGTCGCCGCCACCATCGCCTTCCTGGCCTCGACCGGCGCGGCCTACATCACCGGCCAGAACATCCGGGTCGACGGCGGCATCACGCGGGGGGTCTGAATGTCGATGGGCACGACCATGGTGGCTCAAGCCGGAACAGACCGAGGTCGCCCCGGCCTCGCCTACGCGGCCTTCGCCGCCGCTAGCCCCGGCTACCCCGCCCCGATCAACCGCACCGCCGCATCCCGTTCGAACAGGTAGAGCAGCCGGCGCAGCGCCTCGCCGCGCGGCGTCGTCAGCTTGGGGTCGTCGGCATAGAGTCCTGCCGCCTCGGCCCGGGCCTCCATCAGAAGATCGCCATGGTGCTCCAGCCGCGCCACCCGGAAGGCGGGCAGGCCGGATTGTTTGGTGCCGATGAGTTCGCCCTCGCCACGGAGGCGCAGATCCTCCTCGGCGATGAGAAAACCGTCCTCGGTCTGCCGCATGGTGTTGATGCGCGCCTCCGCGGTCTCGCCGAGCGGTCCTCGGTAGAGCAGCAGGCAGGAAGAGCGCGCCTGCCCGCGCCCGACCCGGCCGCGAAGCTGGTGCAATTGCGCCAGCCCGAACCGCTCGGCATGTTCGATCACCATGATGGAGGCCTCGGGCACGTCGATGCCGACCTCGATCACCGTGGTGGCGACGAGGACTTGCGCCACCCCACCCGCGAAATCACCAACGGCCTGGTCGCGTTCGGCCGCCTTCATCTGCCCATGCACGAGCCGGACAATGTCGCCAAAAGCCTCCCGCAGGGCGGCGAAGCGCGCCTCGGCCGCCACCAGGTCGACGACCTCGCTCTCGGTGACCAGCGGGCACACCCAATAGACGCGCGCGCCCTCCGCGATCTGGCGCGCCAGTCCCGCCACGACGTCCCGCAAGCGCTCGAACGGCATGGCGACGGTCTGGATCGGCTTGCGTCCGGCCGGCTTTTCCCGCACCGCCGAGACATCCATGTCGCCGAACACCGTCATCACCAGGGTTCGCGGAATCGGCGTCGCGGTCATCAGCAGCATGTCGGCGGAGCGGCCCTTTTCGGTCAGCGCGAGCCGCTGCGCGACCCCGAACCTATGCTGTTCGTCCACCACGATCAGGCCGAGATCGTGAAACCGCACCGATTCCTGGAAGAGCGCGTGGGTGCCGATCACCAGCGCGATCGTACCATCGGCGAGCCCGTCCAGCGTGCGGGCGCGCTCGGCTAGCTTGTCCCGACCGGTCAGCACCGCCACCGTGATGCCGGCCGCGGCGCAGAGGGCCGCCAAACGCTCGAAATGTTGGCGGGCGAGGATTTCGGTCGGCACCATGAGAGCGGCCTGATGCCCGGCCTCGATCGCGGTCGCGATCGCGAGCAGCGCCACGATCGTCTTGCCGGACCCGACATCGCCCTGCAGCAGGCGCAGCATGCGTTTGGAGGTCGCCATGTCGGCGCGGATTTCCACCAGCGCGGTCCGCTGACCCCCGGTGAGGCTATAGGGCAGGGCGGCCTCGATCAGCGCCGCCTTTTCGCCCGTGCCGGTCGTGACGCGTCCGCCCGTGTCGCGCATCCGGCCGCGCACGGCCGCGAGCGCGAACTGGCTGGCCAGCAGCTCGTCATAAGCGAGCCTGCGCATGGTTGGCGATTGCGGCTCGATGGCATCTGGCGAGGTGGGATGATGCACGGCCCGCAGCGCCTCATCGAAACTCTGCCAGCCGCGCAAAACCGTGCGGTTCGGCTCGAGCCACTCGGGGAGGGGCGGCAGGCCCTCCAGCGCGGTCTCGATCGCCTTCGCCAGGATGCGCGGAAAGAGACCTTCGGTGAGCCCATAGACGGGTTCGACGGCCGGCATGGCGGCGAGGTCCTCGGCGTTCATGACGCGGTCGGGATGCACCATCTGCAGGTGGCCATCCCAGAGCTCCAGCTTGCCCGACACCCAGCGTTTGGCGCCGAGCGGCAGCGCTTTTTCCACCCAGGAAGGGTTGTTGAGGAAGAAAACCAGCGTGACGTCGCCCGTGTCGTCCTCGATCAGAACCCGGTACGGCGCCTTGCCGCGCGTGTTGCCGGGCGGAGTATGCGACACCACCCGGCCTTCGATGACCACGATCTGATCGCGCGATGCCTCCGCGATCTTCGGCCGATCCCGCCGGTCGACTGTCGAGATCGGCAGGTGCAGAAGGAGGTCGAGCACGCGCGCTGGCTGGCCGTTGCGCCCCACCAAACGGTCGAGCAGGGGAACGGTTTTGGGCCCCACCCCCCGCAACGAGGCGGCGGGCGCGAACAGAGGATTGAGATCGGACGGTCGCATGATCTTTCGCAAGATGATGGGCCGCAAGATCGCGCCCTGGCAACCCGCAGACGACTTGCTATATAGGCGGGCTCCGGCCCGTTCAAACGGTGCTCTGGAAAGGATGTGGATATGTCGGGTTTACAACCGCCGGACGCCGATGCGAGCGTCCGGCGGCGTCGGCTTGTATTTCGGGCATGGCATCGCGGCACGCGTGAGATGGATTTCGTGATGGGCCGATTTGCGGATCGGCATGCCGCGACCCTGACGCTGGCCGAGATCGATGCCTTCGAGGCGCTGCTGGACGCGCCCGACACCGAAGTCTTCCAGTGGATCACGGGACAGAGTCCCACCCCCGGCAATTATGATACCGCGCTGCTGCGCCTCATTCGTGCGTTCCACACCCCCGCAGGTTCTCTCAATGGCTGATGCACGTTTGGCGTCCCGCGCGAAACCCGCGGAACCGTCGCTGCTTCTCGATATCGCGCGGATCGTCAAGACCGTCGACAAGAGTGGCAGCCTCGTCCTGTCGCATGTCCCGGACGGGTTCGATGCCTTCGTGGCGGCCGATCTCGTCCGCGCGCTCGCCCGAACCGGCAAGGAACGGCCCGTGGTGCTGGTCCATGTGGCGCGGGAAGGCCAGCGCGCCCAGGCGTTCCGCGACGCACTGACCTTCGCGGCGCCCGAGATCGAGATCCTGGAATTTCCGGCCTGGGACTGCCAGCCCTACGACCGCGTGTCGCCGCAATCCTCCATCGAGGCGCGCCGGATGACGGTTCTGTCGCGGTTGGCGCGATCGAAATCCTCGCCCGAGCGTCCCCGCATCCTGTCCACGACCATCAGCGCCATCACCCAGCGGGTGCCGCCCCGCAAAGCCGTGGCGGCGGAGAGTTTTTCGGCCGCGCCCGGCAATTCGGTCGCCACCGACGACCTCGTGGCCTGGCTCGAGGGCAATGGATTCCTGCGCTCCGGCACCGTGCACGATACCGGCGAATATGCGGTGCGCGGCGGCATCGTGGACCTGTTCGCGCCCGGCATGCCGCAGCCGGTCCGCCTCGATTTCTTCGGTTACACGCTGGAATCGATCCGCACCTTCGATCCCGAGACGCAGCGCTCGACCGGACAGTTGCGCGCGCTCGACCTCGTGCCCATGAGCGAGGTTCAGCTCACGACCGAGTCGATGCGCCGCTTCCGTCAGGCCTATGTCACGGCTTTCGGGGCGCAAACGCGGGGTGACGCGCTCTACGATGCGGTGAGCGAGGGCCGACGCCACCAGGGCATGGAGCATTGGCTCCCGCTGTTCTACGACGGCATGGACACGCTGTTCGACTACGCCGGCGCTTGCCCGTTGATGCTCGATCCCTTGTCGGACGATGCGGTGGCCGAACGGTTCAAGGTCATCATCGACCACCAGGAGGCCCGCGCGGGCGCGCAGAACAAGCCGATGGCGATGGTCTACAAGCCGCTGCCGGCCGAAGCGCTCTATATGACCGAGGCCGAATGGGCCAAGCGGCTCGGCGCCCTGCCGGTGCTGCGCGCCACCCATTTCGATCCCCCCGAGACCGACAAGCGCGAGGCTGTCGATTGTGGCGGTCGGGCCGGGCGGAATTTCGCACCCGAGCGGACCGACGAGTCCGCCAACGTGTTCGATGCCGCGGTCGCGCATACCCGTGCGTTGCAGGCGGACGGCAGGACCGTGATCCTGGCGGGCTGGAGCGATGGCTCGCGCGAGCGGCTGCGCACCGTCATGGCAGAGCATGGGCTGAAGAAGGCGGAAACCGTCTCGTCACTCGGCCAGGCGCTCGGCCTGCCGAAGGGCACAGCCGCCTTCGCGGTGATGGGGCTCGAACACGGCTTCGAGGCCGGCAGTCTCGCGGTCATCGGCGAGCAGGACATTTTGGGCGATCGCCTGATCCGCAACCGGAAAAAGACCCGGCGCGCCCAGGATTTTCTGCAGGATCTCGGTGCGCTCGCGGCGGGCGATCTCGTGGTCCATGTCGATCACGGCATCGGCCGGTTCGTCGGCCTGCAGCAGATCGATGTCGGAGGCGCCCCCCACGACTGCCTGGAGCTGCATTATGCTTCCAGCGACAAGCTGTTCCTGCCGGTGGAAAACCTCGAACTGCTGTCGCGCTACGGCAACGAGGACAACGATGCGGCGTTGGACCGCCTCGGTGGCGCGGGATGGCAGACGCGAAAAGCCCGGATGAAGAATCGCATCCGCGAGATCGCGCATGGGCTGATCAAGATCGCGGCCGAGCGCGCCGTACGGACCGCGCCAAAGCTCACGCCGCCTGACGGGCTCTACGACGAGTTCTGCGCCCGCTTCCCCTATGACGAGACAGAGGATCAGGCCTCCAGCATCGAGGTCGTGCTGGAGGATCTCGCCTCCGGGCATCCGATGGACCGGCTGGTGTGCGGCGATGTCGGTTTCGGCAAGACCGAGGTGGCGCTGCGCGGCGCCTTTGCGGCCGCCATCAACGGCGTGCAGGTCGCGGTCGTGGTGCCCACGACGCTGCTGGCGCGCCAGCATTTCAAGACCTTTTCGCAGCGCTTCGCGGGTCTGCCCATCAGGGTGGCCCAGATGTCCCGCATGGTGTCGGGCCCCGAACTCAAGCAGACCAAGGCCGGGGTCGCCGACGGGACCATAGACATCGTGGTGGGCACCCACGCACTGCTCGGCAAGGCCGTCAGCTTCCACGACCTCGGCCTCGTGATCATCGACGAGGAGCAGCATTTCGGCGTCACCCACAAGGAGCGGCTGAAGGACCTGCGGGCCGAGGTCCATGTTCTGACGCTGTCCGCGACCCCCATCCCGCGCACCCTCCAGCTTGCCATGACCGGGGTGCGCGATCTTTCCATCATCGCGACGCCGCCGGTCGACCGGCTCGCGGTGCGCACCACCATCTCGCCGTTCGACGAACTGATGGTGCGCGAGGCCCTGCTGCGGGAGCGTTATCGCGGCGGCCAGTCCTTCTACGTCTGCCCGCGCATCGAGGATCTCGAAGACGCCTCGGCGTTCCTGCGCCAGAGCGTGCCGGAGGTGCGGTTCGTGGTGGCGCACGGCCAGATGGCGGCCACCGAACTGGAGGCCAAGATGACGGCCTTCTACGAGGGCCAGTATGACGTCCTGCTCGCCACCGCCATCGTGGAATCCGGGCTGGACATCCCGCAGGCCAACACGCTGGTGGTGAACCGGGCCGATATGTTCGGGCTGGCGGCGCTCTACCAGCTGCGCGGCCGCGTTGGGCGCTCGAAGACCCGCGCCTATGCACTGTTCACTTATCCACCCGAGAAACCCATCACGCCGCAAGCCGAAAAACGGCTCAAGGTGCTGCAATCGCTCGATACCTTGGGGGCGGGCTTCGAGCTCGCCAGCCACGATCTCGACATCCGCGGCGCCGGCAACCTGCTCGGCGACGAGCAGTCCGGCCACATCAGGGAAGTCGGATTCGAACTGTATCAGCAGATGTTGCGCGACGCGATCGAGGCGCTGCAGGCGGGCGCCGTGGCCGAGGGCGAGACGCTGGCCGAGGAGGCCTGGTCGCCCTCCATCACGGTGGGGGTGCCGGTCACCATTCCCGAACACTACGTTCCGGATTTGTCACTCCGACTCAGCCTCTACCGACGGTTGTCGACGCTCGCCACCGACGAGGACATCGAGACTTTTGGGGCCGAACTCATCGACAGATTCGGGCCTCAGCCCGACGAAGTGCGGCAGCTGCTCAAGCTCACCCAGGTCAAAGCGCTCTGCCGAAGGGCCCATGTCGACAAGGTCGATGCGGGGCCCAAGGGCGTCGTGATCGGCTTCCGCGACAATTCCTTCGTGGATCCGCAGGCCCTGGTGCGTTACGTCCAGAAGGAAGGCCCGCGCGCAAAGGTGCGCCCCGACATGCGGGTGACCTTCATGCGCGATTTCGATACCCCGGAAGATCGGCTCGAAGGCACGCGCGTGATCCTGCGGGCGCTGGTCGGGATGGCAGAGAAGAAGGCGGCCTGATCCCAGCATTGGGCACGAGGGCTTTCCAGGGTCGTCGTCAGTCGCACGAACCCTGATCCTGCTGCCGCTGCATCACCGATCGGAAGGCTTCGAGCGCCTCTCGATCACTGAACGATGTGCGAACATATTGCTGGATGAAGGCATCCACGTCCGGCATCTCAGTGCAAGCCATGCGGGCCGCAGCCGCATCGAGATCATACATCGTGCGACGAAGTACGACGTGCTTCTCGATCAGCGCCCATGAAGCGCCAACATGCCCATAGGGCATCCCCACCGAACCCGTATTGACCACGCGACGGCGATCGAAGAGCCGGTCGAACGGCATGTGGCTATGGCCAATGAACATGGTCGACGCGTCCAAGGCCGCGAAGGCTTCCCGCGCATGCTCCATCGAGCTGTCGACCAGGAACATCTCGTTGTCGCTCCGCGCCGTGGCGTGGCAGAACCCCAGCCGTCCCAAGCCCGCATGGTCGATGACCTGCAGCAACGGCAAGCCGGCCAGAACATCCCGCTGCCGCCTGGTCATCTGCTTGGCCGCCCACTGAACGAGCTGGTCCGTATCCGTCCCTTGCGGCTGAAACCGGCCGTCATATTCCTCGACGAGCCAGCGATCGCTGTTGCCGCGCAACATCCGGCACTTGTCGCCGAGCCGCAGAAGCAGATCCATGGTCTCCTTGGGAAACGGGCCGTCTGCGAGATCGCCGTTGGCGACGATCAGATCCGCGTCCTCGGCTTCGATATCCTCCAACACCGCCTCGAGAGCCGGCAGGTTACCGTGTATATCGGCGATGACAGCAATCTTGGTCATGTGCCCCTCGACGCATACCGAAGCCGTCGCCCCCAGAGCGCGAGCCCCTAAGTCTGCATGGTTGCGGCTGTGGGGGCCCGCGCCTCCTCGCGCGCCCGGTCGATCGCGGTCGCCAAAACATCCGCGGCCTGGGCTCCCGAGACCGCGAACGCCTGGGCAAAGATGAAGAAGGGTACGCCCGAGACCCCGATCCGCACCGCGGTCGCGATCTCGGCCTGCACCTCGTGCTTGTCGCGGTCGGTCGCGAGCGCGGCCGCGGTCTCGGCTTGGTCGAGGCCGACAGAGCCCGCGATCTCGGCGAGCACCTCGGCGTCGGCGATATCCCGGCCTTCCATGAAATAGGCGCGAAACAAGGCCTCGGCGGCGGCGTCTTGCACGCCCGCCATCGCGGCCCAGCGAAGCACTCGGTGAGCGTCCAAGGTGTTGACCGATCGCTTGATCCTGTCGAACGCGAAATCCAGACCCTCGGCGCGTCCCGCCTCGGCGAGGCGCGCGTGGATTTCGTCGATCCGGCCGGCTCCGAATTTCTTGACCATGTAGTCGCGCCGGTCGAGTCCGCCGGGCGGGATGGTGGGATCGAGCTGGAAGGGATGCCAACGCGCGGTCACGTCCACGTCAGCGCGCTCCGCCAGGGCGGTCTCCAGCCGGCGCTTGCCGATGTAGCACCAGGGGCAGACCACGTCGGACACGATATCGATGACGACGGGCGGGAAAGGGGCTGCGGTTTCGTTCAGCGACATGTCGGGGTCTCTTTTGTGGACTCCAATGATAACGCCCGACGGCCGGTTCAGTGCGGCTTCCGCCACCAGGTTTCGATGGGGGACGTGTTGGTCAGCCCGAACAGGGGCAGATGCTCCGGGTGTTGCAGCGCCGCCGAATAGCCGACCCACTGATCGCCCGAATGATAGAGCGGGATGATGTAAAAGCCCGACAGCAGCACCCGGTCATAGGCCCGCACCGCGGCCACGAAATCCTGCTCCGACTCAGCCGACAGCATGGCCGCGATCATGGCATCGAGGGCGGGCGAGCGGGCGCCCGCGAGGTTGAAGGAGGCTTCCTGCGCGGCGCTGGCAGAACCCCAACGGGAACGCTGCTCGGCGCCCGGGGAGGGCGATGCCGTCCAGGTGCCCGGCATCATGTCGAAATCGAAGGCCTGGCGCCGGCGCTGGTATTGCACCTCGTCGACCGTCCGCACCTTGGCCGTGACCCCGATCCTGGCCAAGCTTTCGGAGAACGCCAGCGCCAGGCGTTCCTGGCTGCGCGTCGTGACCATGATTTCGAAGCTCAGCGGCGTGCCGTCGGCGGAAACCAGGGCGCCATCGCGGAGCTTATACCCGGCCTGGGTCAGCAGCGCCAAGGCGGCACGGGCGGGCGTGCGGTCCCGCCCCGAGCCGTCGGTCTTGATCGGCGACCAGGTGCCCGCCATGACGTTGGGGCGGACCGCACCGGGGTAGGGGGCGAGCAGTGCGGTCTCGCCGGGACCCGCGGGCCTGCCGGTCGAGGCCAGGGCGCTGTCGGCAAAAAAGCTGTCCGTGCGGCGGTAGAGGCCGCCGAACAGGGTGGCATTGATCCATTCGAAATCGAACATATCGCCGAGCGCCTCGCGGACCCGCGGATCCGCGAAGATCGGTCGGCGTGTGTTGAAGGCGAACCCCTCCATGCCCTTCGGAAGGCCCGAATGGATGGTGTCGCGCAGGATGCGCCCCTCACGCACGGCCGGGATGTCGTAGCCGGTCAGCCAGCGGGTCGGGCTGTCCTCCAGCCTATAATCGCACAGGCCCGCTTTGAAGGCTTCGAACAGCCCATTGCTGTCGCGATAATAGTCGATGGTGATCATATCGAAGTTGAACATGCCGCGGCGGGTCGGGACGTCCTTCCCCCAATAGTCCGGATTCTTCTGCAAAATCAGGCGCTGGCCGGGAATCACGGAGGCGACCCGGTAAGGCCCGCTGGCGATTGGCGGCGTCAGCGTGGCGTCGTCGAAGGTGGCGCGATCCGTATTCCGCTTCGACAGCACCGGCATGAGGCCGAGCGTCATGGCCATCTCACGATCGGCGAGGCCGCTGAGGTCGAAATGCACGGTTAGGGGGTCGGGACTGTCTACATTTTTGATCAGCCCGAAGGCGGCTCGCTGCTGTGGCCGTCCCTTGGTTTTGAGCAGGTCGAAAGTGAAGATGACATCCTGCGCCGTAATGGCGCTGCCGTCGGAAAAGCGCGCCGCCGGATCGAGATGGAAGGTGACCTGATCGCGCGCCGCATCCGTATCGATGGAGCGTGCGATCAGGCCATAGAGCGTGAATGGCTCGTCATACGACCTCGCCATCAGGGTCTCGAAGACGTTCACGTTGAGGCCTTGGGCGGTCGATCCTGCCTTCAGGTTGAAGGGGTTGAGGCTGTCGAAGGTGCCGAGGAAGCACATCGCGAGGTGGCCGCCTTTTGGGGCATCTGGTCGCGTGTAAGGAAGATGGTCGAAGCCGGGCTGCAGCGCAGGCATTCCGTGCATCGCAAGGCCGGACGCTTCGGCCGCGACACCGGGTCGACCCCACAAAACGGCCAGGACGAGACAGGCCAACGCGATCCGGAGCCCACCGCCGGAGCGAGCTGCCGGGCGGCGTTGCGGGAACAACTGGCATTCTGCCGCCGGAGAGTCTATGGAACGCGTCGTCAATCTGTCGCCTCAATCAAGGGTAAAGAGCAGACTCGTTTTCCGCCCTCGACACCCGTGATGCCATACGCCGGACACGACCGTCGAGACGCGCTCCTTTGCACTCACTTCCCCTTTTCGGGGCGAACCCACATCGTAAGGACAAGTCCATGCCTCTTTATATGACGCGCACGCGCGCCGCAGCCTTGATCGCCTGCCTGGGCCTGTCCGCTCAGCTTCTTGGTGGCGGCCCGGCTTTCGCGCAGGCCGCCAAGAAACCCGCCGCGCCAGCCGCCCCGGCCGCCGATGCGCCCGCCCAAGGGCAGCCCGCGCAGGGGCAGCAGCCACAGGGGCCCATCAAGGTCGATCTGCAGCCCTCGCAGGCCGATTGGACCAAGGTGTGCGGCAAGGATCAGGGCAACAACAAGGAAATCTGCTATACGACCCGCGATTTCGGCAGCGACCCCAAGCAGCCGCCCGCGATCGCGGTTGCGGTTTATGACATCAAGGGCGAAGACACCCGCATTGTGCGCCTGCTGATGCCGGTGGGGCTGCTGCTGCGGCCCGGGTTCCGCTTCTCGATCGACAAGGGGCCGCAGACGGACGGCGCTTTCGAGATCTGCATGCCGAACGGATGTTTTGCGGAAGCCAAAGTGAAGGGCGTCGTCATCGACCAGCTCAAGAAGGGCACGCTGCTCAATGTCGCGGTGAAGAATTCGGTCAACAACGAGGTGACCTTCACCCTGCCGATGGCGGGCTTTGGTAAAGCCTTCGACGGCGCGCCGATCGACCCCAAGGTGCTGCAGCAGCAGCAGCAGGAGTTGCAGCAGCAGCTCGAAGCCAAGGCCAAGCAGCAGCGCCAGGTCATCGAGCAGCAGCAGAATGGCGGCACCGCGCCGGCCGGTACGGCACCGGCTCCCGCGGCCCCGGCTCAGCCCCCCAAATAATCGGCGCGCTTCAAACGACGTCGATGACAAGCCCTGCGGTCCGGACGGATCGCAGGGCTTTCGTGTTCTCGGGCAGGGCTCATCGGCGGGCCAGCAAAGGGACAAGTCGGCGGTGACTACGGGAAACGAGGCTGTTCCACACGCAAACCTCTACACGCGGCTTCAGCCATCGCCCGGCAAAGGCATCGGGCTGTTCGCGATCCGCGACATCCCGCAGGGACTGGATCCGTTCCGTGGCGACGTGGGGCCGACGGTTCTGCTTGCCCTGTCCAATTTTGACAAGATCGAAGACCCGGAAATTCGCCGTTTCTACTTGGACTTTTGTCCCTTCATCGACGGCGCTTTCGTGGCCCCGGCCGATCTCAACCAGATCACGCCGTCCTGGTACATGAACCATTCCAAGGAGCCGAATGTCGCATCGGACCGCGACGCCACCTTCGTGGCATCGAGGCTGATTCGAAAGGGAGAGGAACTCACGGTCGACTACACGAGGTTCAGCGACCATGCCGAGCGCTATGCCCGTGATTGGAAGGCCAAAGCGTGACCGGTCTGGGCAAATTGCTGTCGTAGAAAGCGCATCGCGCGATGGTGGCCTTGCTCCGTGGCAACTGCCATGATGGCGCGCGGCGAGACTGGGAGGAAGCCATGGCCGGATTGGTTTGTACCTGCGCGATCAACGAGAAAGTGCCTGTCGCGGGCCGGCCGGGCTTTTTCGACTATCATTACGAATGCACCTGGAACGAAGGCGACCGCAATCGTTACAACGTCACCGTGCGGTGGAACAACGACGGCCAGGCCCAGGTCATGGCCGAGGGTCAATGCCCCTATGAACCGCCCAAAGGCGGCATGTAACGCTCACTCGAACGCCGATCCCGCCTCGGCCTGGATCGACGACGGTTCGCGGTAACGTCTCGGCCACCGGCGCGGGGGAGACCGCGTCAGCGACAAGAAGATAGCGGCAAGAGGCGTAGACCGTCTGGCCGGCTCCTCAACGCGCCAAGACCTGCTCCAGGGCCGCCAAGAATTTCTGCCATCCGTATTTGGCGCCCTGATAGGCCTGCTGCTGGTCCGGCCGGAAGCCCGACTGTTCCATGCGCAGGTGCGTCCCCGTGCTCGTAGGGGCGAGCGCCCAAGTCACGACCCTCTCGAGACCATAAGCG
>CAXTOT010000066.1:0-30596 GCA_964245915.1 uncultured Lichenihabitans sp.
CCGGCGATCTGAAGCCAGCACTGATCTGCAGCACCGTGTTTAATGCAGGCGATCTTTGACGTCCTCCCGTTTTTCTCCTCCAGGCAAAATGTGAGTTTTCCGGTTTTGTGAGACCCTGATGGGAGGATCTGGACCGTGAAGAAGAGCAGGTACACCGAGGAGCAGATCGCCTTCGCGTTGAAGCAGGCGGAGACCGGGACGCCGGTCGCTGAGGTGCTGCGGCGCATGGGGATCTCGGAGCAGATTTTCTACCGTTGGAAGAAACTATATGGCGGGCTCGGGACGGGCGAGTTGCGCCGGCTGAAGCAGCTTGAGGAGGAGAACCGGAAGCTGAAGCAGCTGGTCGCCGACCTGAGCCTGGACAAGCACATCTTGCAGGACGTGCTGTCAAAAAAGCTCTGACGCCTGGGCGGCGGCGCGAGATCGTCGCCGACGTTCAGGCGGCTCAAGGAGTCAGCGAACGCAGGTGCTGCCTTGCGCTGGGGTTCGACCGCTCGTCCATTCGATATCGGTCGATCGGTGACCAGACGGCCTTGATGCTGCGCATCCGCGATCTCGCGCGGACACGGGTCCGGTACGGCTATTTCCGGATCTACATCATGCTGCGCCGGGAGGGCTGGCCGATCAACCACAAGCGGGTCTACCGGCTCTACCGGAACGATGGCCTGAGCCTGCGTCTCAAGCGACCGCATCGCCACGTCAGCGCGGTCAATCGGGAGCGGTCGGCTTCGGCCTCGGCGCCGAACGCGCTCTGGTCAATGGACTTCGTGTCGGATGCGCTGTTCGACGGCCGCCGCCTTCGGGCGCTGACGGTCGTCGATGCCTACACGCGGGAAGCCCTGGTGATCGTGGTCGACAGCGGCATAAAGGGAGAACAGGTCGTCGAGGCCATGTCGCGCATCACGATGGTGCGTGGAGCACCGAAGTCTATTCGGGTCGACAATGGCCCCGAGTTCGTCTCGAAGGCGCTCGACCGGTGGGCCTACGAGAACGGGGTGACGCTCGACTTCTCGAGGCCAGGCAAGCCGACCGACAACGCGTTCATCGAATCGTTCAACGGTCGGCTTCGCGACGAGTGCCTGAACGTCCATTGGTTCTTGTCGCTGGCAGACGCCCAGGCCAAGATCGAAGCCTGGAGACGGCACTACAACGAGAGCCGTCCTCACACGTCGCTTGGCTGGATGACACCAGCCGAATACGCCGCAGCGGCGGCCCAAAAGGCCGCCGAATGAACGCCGGATACTCACTCTCAAACTGGAGGAGAAACCGGGGGACCCTCAGGTCTGGGCGCTACCATGCGGCGAAGGCGGGCACGAACACTTCCGGGGCTGGTGGCTTGTAGCCGATTGAGCCGTGCGGGCGCACTGTATTGTAGTGCCTTCTCCAGCTCTCGATGATGATCTGGGCTTCCCTGAGCGAGTAGAAGATTTCGCCATCGAGCAGCTCATCTCTGAACCGGGCGTTGAACGACTCCACATAACCGTTCTGCCAAGGACTACCCGGGGCGATGTAGGCGGTCTTGGCGCCCACAGCCTTGATCCAGTCTCGCACAGCCTGGGCGATGAACTCGGGGCCGTTATCTGAACGAATGT
Organism: uncultured Lichenihabitans sp.; assembly: GCA_964245915.1. Lineage (GTDB taxonomy): Bacteria > Pseudomonadota > Alphaproteobacteria > Rhizobiales > Beijerinckiaceae > Lichenihabitans. Next base: position 1,593 of record CAXTOT010000066.1, read on the forward strand.
GACCCGGCACACCACGCAGGATGAACAGGTCGGAGAGCACGTCGATGACGTCGGTCGAGTTGAGCTTGCGCGCGACCCGGATGGCCAGGCCTTCGCGGGTGAACTCGTCGACCACATTGAGCGTCCGGAACTTGCGGCCGTCATGCGTGCGATCCACGACAAAGTCATACGACCACACGTGATCGCGGTGCTCGGGCCGGAGGCGGATGCAGGAGCCGTCGTTGAGCCATAGCCGACCCCGTTTCGGCTGCTTGGCCGGCACCTTGAGCCCCTCGCATCGCCAGATCCGCTCGACCCGCTTGTCGTTCACCAGCCACCCGGCTTCACGCAGCAACGCCGCGATCTTGCGATAGCCATAGCGGCCGTACTGCCGCGCCAGCTCGATGATGTCGGCGATCAGTGCCTCTTCGTCATCCTGGCCCCGCGGCGCCTTGCGCTGCGTCGAGCGATGCTGACCGAGCGCCGCACAGATGCGGCGCGCGGAGACAGGCAGATGCTGTCGCACATGCTCGATACAGATGCGCCGGCGCGCGGGGCGGAGCCTGCAAGAGGCTCCGCTCAGCGATGCTGAGTGGAGTTGCAGGCGGAGGGTCAGAAGTTTCCCGAGGCGGCTTCCTTCAGGATGAGCTTGTCGAGCGCGAGATCGGCGATCGCCGTGCGAAGCCGCACGTTCTCCGTCTCCAACTCCTTCAGGCGTTTCACCTGGTCAAGCTTCAAGCCGCCGAACTCCTTCCGCCATCGGTAGTAGGTGACCTCGGTCACCCCGATCGAGCGGACCGAGTCCGCCACGCTCTTCCCTTGGGAAACCAGCACGCCGACCTGACGCAGCTTGCTCACGATCCTCGGGCTTCTGTCGTCTCGCCATGATCCATCCTCCAGGCTCGAAAGCCATACATCGGGCTGGACCACTTCAAGGAGCGAGGATCAGGCGGTCGCGGACTCGGCCACAACCGTGAGCCCAAGGACGTCCGCGTCAAGGTCCGGTTCCAGGCCGGCTCAGACTCGCCAGGACCTCAGGATCTCGACGACAGCCGTCGACATGGTGTCCGGCTTCTACGACCAGGACGGCGAGAGGCGGGCCGTCGTGAACTTTGAGGCGGCGGGTTGGCCGAACTTTACACGGGTTCCACTATAAAGAAGTCGATCGGGACACAGGGATCTTCGCCATCGGCAACCAGAATACCAGGACGACAGCCGCTAAATAAGCAAGCTCGCCGAGTGTAGACAGAACTCCGAACGCCCTAATTCCGTGCATGAACGAGTGATGATAGCGCAGGGTGAGATAGCCAACCTCAAACGCGGTCAACACGCCGAGCCCTATCAGAACGAATAGCGCCCGGAATCGACAGGCAGTCAGGCTAAATATCGTCGTCAGCAACATTGCCTTGAGCATGCGGCCACTCCGAAGTGCGTTTCCATCATCCGAATCTTAAACCCCTAGCCGCAATTACCTAGCGGAAGGTTCACACATCTTAACTTGGCTTGGAGCAAGTGCAAGTCCGAGGGACGACTCGGTCAGGAGCTCAGCCAATTGACCGCGTGCCAGCCTGCTTGGCCCAGCCACAATGCGGCTTCAGTCAGGACGAAAACCCAAGCGCCTAAGATTCCAAGAACAAGCAATACGCTTGGCACGATCCAGCAGAGGTTTATGATCATTTTCTTGCTGTGGCTCATGTGTGTCTCAGCTTGATCCGGCATTGGTGAGCTCCGTTGCCCTAGATTAGGGAAAGCCGGATCCATGCGACTGCAGTATCGAAGCCTTGCGCCGAGGCTTACGGATCGTCATCGAGCTTGGACCTTGACTGATAGGGGTGAACGCGACTGCTTCGCTAAGACTTGATCACTTCATGGTTTGAACTCCGCGATGAATGCGCCGACGAAAGAATTCCTATGATCAAGTCCGCCTCGCGAGCGGCGACTTGGGCGTCACTGACGCATTCTCCGAAAGCGGTCGTCTTCAACTCACGATTTTGAGCTACTGTTTTACATGCGCCCCAAACAAATGATTGGATGAAAGACGGCGGAGTGTTAACGAAATAGCCATGCTCCATGCACAGGCCAAAGAAATCTCTAATCTCAATTGACGCTTCGGTCATAAACTGTCTCGGATCTCTGTTCGAAGCAGCGACGTGGGAGGCGTACTGCTCCAAAAGCTTCCCGTAGCGCAAGTTGGTGATCAAAAACAACATGATAATTGACCGAAGTTTTTCGGGTACGCTTTGATCAGACGACAAAGTCACTCGGAGGCGGAGAAAATATTCATCGACGACCGGTCTTGCGGCGGCCTCAATCAGGTCGTGTTGCTCTCGGAAGTAATACGAAACGAGAGCCGGCGTCACGTTGGCCGTAGTGGCACATTCCCGGCGTTGCAGCGTGACACCAGCCCCGTTTCGCAATAGGGTTCGTGCTGCCTCCATGATTCGTTCTCGAGCCGAATCGAGATTGCTTTTCTTCGGTCGCCCCACGGCTGCGGGGCTGCGGGGCAGCTCTGTATCAAATTGGCTCATCGTGGCCCCCTTATTCTCAGAAGTCACGTAATGCGCAAAGAGTGTTCCGCGTGCTAGTCAGGCATACTTCTGCAGTATGTCTCCGTTGACGTTTGTCCTATGTTATGCTGCTCACCTCACCGTGCAGACTGCAAACAAGTTGTTACGTGATGGAACATATGGCATCTTAGTAAGGTCAGATGACGTTCCGATGTACCTCTGCTGATCTCGGTTTCAGCGTTGGCGGCCCGCTCGGCAGTCCAGAGCGCCAAGGGCATCAGATCTGCGAAGAAAAGGTCATTTCAAGGGGCGATCTGGTGCTTAATGGTGGGTTTGAAGCTACCAGGAGGGGCTGGTTGAAAGGGCTCTGCGATGACCGCTTACGCCATGTCTTGCGCCCCGAAGATCGACCGATCCTCGTGACGGACCGTGATGGTGTGACCGTCGAAGGGTCTGGAACCCGAACGCCAGATGGACTCGCGATGACGGGGCGGAGACATTCGGCTACTGGGAAACGCAAGCCGGTTGGATTCTTCCCCATGAGATGACAGGATGGCAGCCGAGTTTAGGACGGGCGTTGAAGGCACATGGCGGTTGAGCGTTCCACTGCGCCTGCCGAGACTGTCGGTAATCTGAAGCAAATCGGCGTCGCGAGTTTCACGATGTATTCCTCGGGGCTCGGCTGCGGCGGTCGCAAGTCATTCCGCTTCGATGACCTAGGCATCGTCGATCAGTTCGAGTTCTTATGGATCGCCAGGACACTCAATTTCCGCTGCGAAAAGTGCGGCAATCGTTCGCCAGTTCTCATGCCCGACTGGCATCTTCAGGACCGTCTCCCAACCAGCATTCCCAAGCAGCGGTTCTCCCGCCGGCGATCAACGGAGCCGTAACCTGCCGCTGCCATCATCGTCGGCATGCCCGACATCGACCCCGACGAAACGCAGAAACGCTTCGGCACCTTGCGGCACACGTCGAACAAGACCTACCGGCACTTTGATGATCCGGAGGGCGGGATATGGCGACCGCTGTTCCACGGTGGCAAACTGCTGGGGTATCGCTGGTACGGCGCGCCGCGGAAGGGAAAGAAGGTATTCTGGCGCGCCAAACGCTAGGCACGGGAGCGGTGCTGACGAGGATCGTTCCCGATGGATGCGCGTTGGCTCATAATAGCGCGAAGGGGTGAGCGATGGGATTTGTTCCTATTAAGCCCGAGCAGCGGCCGCAAGACCCTGGGCTTCATGGCGCCGGCTGGACGTTTCAAACGGTTGAGCACGGAGGCTCGGACCCGGAGACGATGCCACAAGGCATCGTCGCGACCGACGCGGAAGGGCGCTGGTGCGTTTATGTGCCCTTGGTGGTCGACGGGGCGATCGCGCGGCCGGACCTTGACCGCATAACGACGTCGTCGAGGGCGGTACGATGGAGCGCGGAATGACGCAACTTCGGCGTTACCGCACGGCCCTGGCTATCTCGCTCGTTCTGAACGCGATGCTCGTCGCGGCATTCTGGGCGTACGTCCATTTCGAAGGATTGGTGTCGATCGTCGATACGGCTATCGGTGTGGTGAACTGACGAGCGCGGTCCGCGATGTTCGCCGTGGGGCTGTTAGGGCCTCGACGCGCATAGGAGCCGCTTGTAGCCTCATCCCATGTGCAACCTCTACAGCCACACCAAGGGCCAGAGCGCGATCCTGGAGTTCACCCGGGCGATGGTCGACCGATCCGGCAACCTGCCGCCGCAGCCCGGCATCTTCCCCGACTATTCGGCCTCGATCGTGCGCAACTCGGCCGAGGGCCGCGAGCTGACGATGGCGCGATGGGGGATGCCGTCGTCAAGCCAAGCCTTGTACCAGGCCACGAAGAAGCGAGCCGAGAAGCTGGAGGCGCAGTGTAAACGGGTCAACTTCTAATCGCTGCTGCGGATGGAACCTGACTCCGGCACGACGAACATCCGCAACACTGCGTCGGCACACTGGCGACGCTGGCTTGGCCCGGATAACCGCTGCGTCGTGCCGTTCACGAGCTTCAGCAAGTTCAACCGTGAAGCCGGAGGCGACATCTGGTTCGCGCTCGACGAGAGCCGGCCGCTGGCCTTCTTTGCCGGGCTGTGGACGCGCTGGACGTCGGTTCGGAAGGTCCGGGAAGGCGCGACGACGAACGACCTGTTCGGCTTTCTGACCACCGCGCCCAACGCTGAGGTACGTGCCATGTATCCGAAGGCCATGCCGGTGATCCTGACGACGGTCGAAGAAGTGGATCAGGATGGCGGCCCCGGTGCTCGACGCCCTGAAGCTGCAACGCGCCCATGCTGGTCGTTCAGAGTGGTCGAGCTAATTTTCGAAAACAGCCGTTCCGGACCAAGTCGATGCATCTGCTCGGGGTCCCGACCGCGATGGCGGCGACCTCGCCACCAGTTGGTGCCAAGTTGTGTCGCCTTGTCCACGAAACCAGACACAGATGCGCGCCTGGGACGCGCCATGTAAGCCGGTCCCTTCGACGACATCGAGGAGGGCGAAAACCGAAGCGATGTCGTCCGGCATGGGAGCCCTGGTTCGACGGATCGCGCGCGGCGACCTCGCCGCAATCTCCTACGCGTGATGCAGGACGTCCCGGTCCGCTAAGCTGAAATCTGTCACCCCCGACAGCGATTTGGCGAAAGTCGATTCCTAAACGGCGAGACGCGAGGCAGTAGGGCCGCCAATTTGACCATCGAATCACGGCTGTTCCCCATTGATCGAAAATGTTGTTTTCATGGGAAATTGTTCATAGATCCTCTTCCGCCGCGCCGCCCCGTGCAGTGGTGTCGGCCAGCACATTTACCATAACTTGCGATCAGCGGCCTGCCATCTTCGTCTCCTCCCACTGTTTGCACGTCTCTTGCCATCCTTAGTTTGCCAATTAGGCGAGCGGGTCGTTCGAGGACATAGCCCATGCGTTTTCCCAATTTGAAGCAACTTTGTTTTTCCAAAGTCTCGAATCAACACTCCGTGGTCACGAATGCCGCCGATGAGTTGCTCCAACTCTGGGGCGCCGGTGCCTACGAGCAGGCAACATACTTGTCGTGGAGAGAGGATTTCGGGCTCGTCTCTTCGCCGCGTCCCGGACACTGGGCGAAGGTACGGCGCCAGGTGAGCACGCGGCTCGGCCACCGGGAGGATGAACTCCTGCCGGAGTTCGCCTCTATGCTACTTGGCGACGGATACCATGTTATTACTGCCTAAAGCCCGACTAAATCGGTCGAAACCAAGCAGGCGTGACCCCATCACTGTCTATCGTGGTTCGTTTTATGGCTCCCGCGCCCATCGATGCCTCTTGGGGCGTGATCCTGAAAGAATGATGCGCGGTTCGGCGGCCTGGAGCGGTGCTCGCGGAGCCTGGCCGCGCCACCGTGATGCACCAGGTCTTAGCGACATCAACAATGATGTGACTAAGCTAGTCGTGAGCCGCTCCTTCAGTGATCATTTCAACGGACCGAAAGGTCATGACCGACATGCCGTGTGCTTAGTTATTAATGTTAACAAATCAAAATCTCTCAAAATAGAGCGTTTAATTTGTCATTTTCAAACGTCGGGTTTTATATCAGTGATAACGAATTATTAACTGACAAGCACTGGCCGGGCCGTCGCGCTTCGGAAATCAGCTAGTTTAGAGTGAGGTCGAGATGGTTAGGTTAGCGAGCTTTATTATCTGGATTATGGCCGCGGCAGCCACCCTGGTAGTCGCAGGATTACCGCTCGGCGTCGAGGCACAGCTTGCCTTAGCAGCATCTGCCCTTGTCATCATGGGCGTGCTCAAATTTTTCGATCTACCGGGTCCATGGCGCGCGGTCTTTCTTGGCATCGGTACGTTCGTCGTGCTCCGCTACTTGCTCTGGCGTCTTAGCAGCACGATCCCGTCCATCGACTCTCCGCTTGACTTCGCGGCCGGTGTCCTTCTGGTCGGGGCCGAATGCTACTGCGTGACGATGCTCTTTTTGAGCCTCTTCACGGTAGCCGATCCGATCGAGCGCCCGACGGCGCCTCGCCTCAGCGACGATGATGCGCCAATCGTCGATGTCTTCGTTCCATCCTACAACGAGAGCATCGAGATCGTGGCTCCGACGCTCGCGGCAGCAAAGCGGATGAATTATCCGGCCGGCAAGCTGAACGTCTTCCTCCTTGACGACGGAGCGACCGAGGAAAAACTGCAGTCTGAGAATGCTGCCGTTGCATCGCGGGCCGTCACTCGGCGGCAGACGCTGCAGGCCTTGTGTGTCGAACTCGGCGTTCGCTATCTGGCCCGCGAGGAGAACCGCCATGCCAAGGCAGGCAATCTCAACAATGGCCTGGCCAACAGCGACGGCGAAATCATCGTGGTATTCGATGCCGATCACGTTCCCGCCCAGAGCTTTCTTACCGAGACGGTCGGCTTCTTCAAGAATGACGAGAAACTCTTCCTGGTTCAGACGCCTCACTTCTTCTTGAACCCGGACCCCATCGAGAAGAACCTCTCCGCGACCCGCATGCCGGCGGAGAACGAGATGTTCTACGGCCTCGTACAAAAGGGTCTCGACAAATGGAATGCCGCCTTCTTCTGTGGCTCGGCGGCCCTGCTGCGGCGTCAGGCATTGGAGCAGGTTGGCGGCTTCCACGGCTCCTCGATCACCGAAGACGCTGAAAGCGCTCTAGAACTTCACTCTCGCGGCTGGAAAAGCCTCTATGTGGATAAGGCGATGGTCGCGGGACTACAGCCCGAGACCTTCGATGCCTTCATCACGCAGCGCTCGCGCTGGTGCCGCGGCATGGTCCAAATCCTGCTGCTCAAGAACCCGCTTACGAACAAGGGCCTCACCTTTCCCCAGCGGCTCTGCTACCTGTCGAGCAGCATGTTTTGGCTCTTTCCCTTGTCTCGCATGGCCTTCATCTTCGCGCCGATGCTCTACATTTTCTTCGGAATGCGGATTTATATCGCTAACAGCCAGGAATTCATCGCCTACACGCTGACCTACATGATCGCGGCCACGATGATCCAGAGCTACATCTTCGGTCGCTTTCGCTGGCCGTGGATGTCGGACACCTACGAGTATATCCAGTCAGTCATGCTGTTTCGCGCCGTGATCAGTGTGTTCCTCGACCCAAAAAACCCCAAATTCGAAGTAACTGCCAAAGGTCAAACGCTCGAAGAGGACCGTTTGTCTGGTATGGCCATGCCCTACTTCGCAATTTTCTTTCTGGTTTTGGCCAGCATGGGAGTCCTGGGGTACCGCTTCTTCACCGAACCGAATGCTCGCGATTTGATCACCGTGGTGGGCGTGTGGACTGGCCTCAACCTGTTCCTGACCGGCATCGGCCTTGGCGCGGTCTGCGAACGTCGCGAGCGCCGCAGCGTGCCCCGGATCGCCAGCAACGTAAAGGCGACGATCTCCGTTGGCGCACAGGTCATACCGGTGGTGATTGAGGACATGTCGATCGGCGGGCTCAAGGTCCGTCTTTTTGGTGCCCATCAGTTGCCGGCAAGAACAACTGGCGTGCTGCGCGTCGAGAGTGGCGATGCCAATGGCACGATCTTCGAAACGCCGGTTCTGAGCGTCGGCCGCCGTGTGGTGGGCGAGGCGAAAGGGGCCGGACTGAAGTTCTATGCCATCAACGGCGATCGGTTTCGGATTGTCGCCAGGGTCGTGTTCGCGGACATCAACCCGGTCTATGCGGCGCGCAATTGTAACAACGCCCGGCTCGGGGTCGTGCATGGCACGGCGATCTTCGCGGCTTGGTGGATCTCGCAGACATCGCGCGGACTCTACTACGCCCTGTTCCGGCGCGGTCAGGCCGCTCCCGCCCATGCTCGGTCATCAGCAGAAGGGTCCGCGATCTAAGCGGACCGCCTCTTCCTCAAGTCCGGAATAAACGCCATGCTCGTGCCAAATCTCACGTTCGCCTCGCTGCTCCGTTCGACAGCGAGCATCGCCTGCCTCCTGCTAGGTCTCGCAGCCGCCCAGGCCGAGACACCGCCGCTCACCATCACGTCTGCCCGACATTCTGGGGTGGCCGCCCCGGCCGTCGACGACGGCACGGTTCTCAAACGCTTCCCCGCCAGCAAGGAAGAACTGACGTTCCGGGGCGAGAATGCCACACGCATCTGGCACGTGGCCTTGGGACGCACCGAGGCCGCTCGCATCACGACCATCAAGCTTGCGGTGCTCAATGCCATCTCGGTGCTGCCGGAGCGCTCGACCATCAGAGTGGTCATCAACGGCATCGTGGTCGGGGTGATCCCGGCGGCCTCGCCCGAAAGAGCGACCGCTACGGCCATCAAAATCCCAAGCGGCGTCCTGGTGCCCGGGCTCAACACCGTGCAGATAACGGCCGCCCTGACCCATCGAGTCGACTGCTCGATCAACGCAACCTATGAGCTCTGGGCCTCGCTCGATCCTGCTAATACCGGCTTTGTGGTCCCCCGGGACACGGCTTTCTCGGTTCGCTCGCTGGACGACCTCGCGGTCGAGCCGCTGGCCGACGACGGAACGACCCACATCCATGTCCGTTTGCCGGACGATGCCGGCCCGGCGGAGATCAGCCAAGTCGGCCGGCTGGTCGACGTCTTGACGCGCAGAGCGGGTCTCGTTCGCCCAGTCGTCGATGCCGGACCGAACCTCGGCTTGGGGGCCGGGTTCGATGTCGTGATCGACAAGGGATCTCTCCAGAGCGACGCCGCCAAGGATCTTCGCATCGCGGGGCGGGACGAATCCATCACGATCGGACGCGATGCTACCACCAACCGCCTAGTCGTGATCCTCTCTGGCAGCGACGATGACGCCATCGACCGTCGCCTGGGCATATTGTCGACCGCCACTGCTCCGATGGGACTGAAACCGAGCCTTTCGTTCGAGGGTGGGTCGAGCAAGACCCTGGCCGACCTTGGTTTCGTCACCGAGAATTTCGCCGGCCGGCATTACATGTCGAGCATCGACGTCAATCTGCCTCCGGACTTTTATCCGGCCAACGACCGGGCGCGACTTTTAATCGATGGGTCCCACGCGGCATCCCTGGCAGCGGGCAGCCAGCTCGTCTTCCGGGTCAATGGTACGCTCGTCTCCTCAATGCCACTGGCCTCGGGCAAGAGCGAAATCCTGCAGCACGCGGTCGTGGAGCTCCCTCTGCGGTTCTTCCACCCCGGCCACAACGACCTTGCAATCGAGGGCACCACATCTTCCTATTTCGATGAGCAATGTTACCTCAACTCGATGCCGCATGACGCGCGGGTCTCGATCATCGGAACGTCGGAACTCGAGTTTCCCGACTTCGCCCACTTGGCCACGCTGCCTCAGATCAATACGGCCCTGGCATATGACTCGTCTGCCGATGCCGCCCTTAACCTTTACTTGCCGGACACCGACCGCGGCTCGATTGGCGCCGGACTGACGGTGTTGGCCAATATGGCGGCTCACGCAGACGTAGTCGGAGTGCCCCGCGTGCACATCGGCACGCCAGCGGGCAGCGATATGCCTGGGATCGTGATAGCAGCAATCGACCAACTGCCTGAATCGATCAACTCGGCGTTGCGCAGGGTAACGGTCCCAGTCTCCGAGGTGCAGGGCAGCGAGAACGATAGAGCCGCTACGAGTCGCACTGAGCCGACGCCCGCCTCGGCCGATCCACTTGGTGAGGCTGCCGCAGCCAATTCGGCGCGGCTCGCGGTGACAAGCCGATCCGCGCTGGCGTCCGCCGAGTCTTACCTGCGGGGACGAGGCTTCTTCTTTGCCAGCGACCGACACGTCGACACGCTCCCAGTGACTGGCAGTTCCATACTGATCGCGGCGGTTCCACCTGAACTCGCGTTCCGAACGGTCGGCGGCGTGGAGCTTCCGCAATTCGTGCGCCATCCAGCCCATTGGCTCGTGGTCACCGGACCAAACGCCGACGTCTATCAAGCCGGTCTGCAACGCCTGGTCGCCGATGGACATTGGAAGAACCTCAGCGGTCAGGCCATCAGCCTCGATCTGAAGACCGATGAATTTCGTACGGCCCAGCCGTCGCGCATCTCCTACGTGGTCCCAAGCCGCGTGGTAATCGCCGATTTGAGGCCGATTCTCGGCGGCATCGTGTCGAACAACATCGTAGTCAGCATCGCACTCATGATGGTGATGATGTCGGCCCTTGGTGTCTCGACGCACCTGCTGATCCGCCGCATGGGTGCCAAGTGAGGCTTGCTTTGACCTTCATGGCGACCATCATGGCCACCTCTGCCCTAGACACTCCTTCGACGGCCGCTGCGGCAATCGCGTCGGCCCCGACCACGGCGGCGATCATCGACAAAGTCTCCGACGCTTGGTTCAAACGAGAGTGGCGGAGCTATGTCGACCGGTTCGTCACCAAGGACGGGCGGATCATCGACAATGCCAACGGCGGCATCTCCCACAGCGAAGGTCAAGGCTATGGCCTGCTCCTCGCCGCTCAGGCCGGCGACGCAGAGGCGTTCGAGACGATCTGGCGGTGGACCGAACTCCACCTCCTCGTCCGCAAGGACGGACTTGCGGCTTGGAAATGGGATCCGAAGACTGGCGAGATTGCCGACACCAACAATGCTACCGACGGTGACATCCTCATTGGCTGGGCCTTGTCCAGAGGGGCCCAGACCTTCTCTCGAACGGATTATCGTGAGGCCGCGGAGCGCATCGCGCGGGCCGTGGGCAAGGAGGTCGTGAGGCCCGGCAAGGATGGCTTGATCTTGCTGCCCGGCGCCACGGGATTTTCCGAGAAGGAGCAGCCCGACGGCCCCGTCGTGAATCTCTCCTACTGGATTTTTCCAGCCTTCTTGGCCTTCAAGGCTTTGGCGCCCGAGACCGATTGGGATGGCCTCGCGCGCAACGGCATGGCGCTGCTGGACGAGAGCCGCTTCGGCCCCTTCTCCATCCCGACGGATTGGGAGTCGCTGGCCGGCGCCGAGCCGTTGCCCGCCAAGGCTTTCGTGGCGGAATTTGGCTACAACGCAATCCGGATTCCCCTCTATTTGGCCATCGAGGGTGGACCGGCATCGCAGCGCGCCCTGCGGCGGTTTGCCGGGTCTTGGACCCGACCCGAGGCCCACACGCTCACGGTGAAAACCGGAGCCGTCACTCCGCCGCTTGGCGCAGCCGGCTACGACCTCGTCCTTGCCGTCGCCCGGTGCGCCGCGCTGGGACAAGCCATCCTGCCCGAGACCATCAAGGTCCGCAGCGACGTGTACTTCCCCGAAACGCTCCGACTTTTGTCTTTCATCGCAATCCAGGAAAGGTTTCCACAATGCCTGTAAAGCATCCCCTTCTCTTGTCAGTGTTGATGCTCGGCGCCTCGACGATCGTGCTCCATTCGCAGGGTGTCGGCGCATCGTCGGAAGCGCCCGCACCCGCAGCCCTGTTCGGCGCGCCACCCGCCCCGGCCGCCGACGCCACACCGGCCTCCATCCTTGGCACTCCAAGGCCGGTCGACGGGTCGCGAGTTGGCGAGGTGCAGCCCGCCGCCGCGAAGCCCGCCTCGACGCCCTGGATCCTGAATCGGCCCAAACCTCAAGCCGCGTCTGCGGACAGTTACACTGCCACCCCGAACGCTGGCCCGGCGATCGACCTCAGCCCGCTGCGCTACTATGCGCAACAGAACGACATGGCGCGCGTGGCTGCCGAAATCCGCCTCTTGCGCGCCAAACACCCCGGCTGGGAGCCGCCAGAGGATCTCTTCAGCGACCTCAAAAGCAGCGAGCCCGAGCAACCCCTATGGGATCTGTTCGCCAAGCACGACCTCGACGGCTTGCAAGCCGCGATGGACGAGCGCCGCCAGCGCACGCCAGGCTGGCGGCCTTCGAGCGATCTTGCCAACAAGCTCGCTCTGACCCTGGCCTACGATTCTCTGGTAAAGGCCTCGGATGCGAAGGATTGGGGAACCGTGATCGACGTCGCTTCGACCAATCGCGGTTTGATGACCTGTGGCAATGTAGACGCCATGTGGCGCACCGCGGAGGCTCTCGAACTCAGTGACGACGAAGCCCATGCGGTCGAGGCTTATCGCTATATCCTCTCATCCTGCCCGAAGCCGGAGGAGCGGCTCGCCACGCTGCAGAAAGCCAGTGCCCTCGTCAAATCACCGGAGAGCCTTGATGCCCTAATCCAGATGGGAAAACGGCTCCCGAGTGGACGGAGCGAGTTCGATCAGGTGAGGCTCGATCTCGTTCGTCAGAAGGTCGGCAACGCTGCCGCAGGCAAAGCAGGCCCGGCGCCCACCCAGGCTGAGCTCGACTCCCTGTCGGTAAATGCGGAGACGGCCGCCGGTCGGAGCGATGCCGAACTGCTCGGTTGGTATGCCTATGCCCGCAAGGACAATGCACAGGCCGAGACCTGGTTCAGGAAGTCTCTGCAGGCCGGCCCCTATCCGAAGGGGGCGGAGGGCTTGGTGCTGGCTCTGCGTGACCGCGGAAAGAAGTCGGAAGCGGAAAGGCTTGCTCTGCAATATGCCGCTCTTGATCCTCTCAACCGCAAGCTGATGGTCGAAGTGCTGGCCGGTAGCCTGAACGATCCGGATGCCGTTCCGCTGTCCGCCGATGAGCTGACCGTCCTGGCGACCGGGATCGACGCCGAGAGATCGGCCGTCGCGGCGCAGTCATTCGGTTGGTTGCGCTACAAGTCCGGGGACCTTGCCGGTGCAGAGATGTGGTTCCGCAAGTCGGCCGCATGGGCGCCGAGCGAGTCGGCTGCGGTGGGCCTGATGGTTTCCGCCAAGCGCCTCAAACACGAAAGCGACTACGCGTCGGTGGTGGCGCAATACCGCGGCACCTACCCCAAGATCGCCGAACTCGAACGCTTGATGAAATCGTCGCCCCAGGCCAAACGCAGCAGGCCGACCCGTGTGGCCCGTGGGGGTGCCACGCATAGTGAGGGCGGATGGGATCAAGGCGCAACCGCCATCGTGAATACGTTTCAGAATGGCAATACCGAGCAAACCATGGCCATGCTCGACCAGCGCAAGGCCCAGCGTCATGGCGAGCCGAACGGTCTTTCGGTCGTTCGCGGTTGGGCCCTTTACAAGAGAGGTGACTGGGAAGGCGCGAAGGCTGTGTTCCAGGACCTTAACACCAAGGGAATGACGGCTCAGGCCCAGGACGGTCTGCGGGAGATCAATCTGGGATATAGCAACCCTCGATACCGTTGAGGCTCAAATGCTTCGATCGCCTGCAAGAACAGGCGACCGAAGAACTCTGAAGCCTGGCCGGCCAAAGCGCCCGCTCGCGAACGTCCGGAAACTGCCTAGCCTTGCGGTAAGCGGACCATCTCTTTTCGGCCAGACCTGGTTGTCCGCGTTCATTCGAACTGCCTGACAGCGGACCTTACAGAGGTCTGCAAGGGTTCCAGAAAACTAGCCGATCCCCAGTCCGCGCGTCCGGCCGACGCTCCAAGCCACCGAGCCGCCGGGCTGCACGACGCCCGAGACCTGCTGACCGACGTGCTCCTCCAGCGTCGGCTTCCATGGCACCAGTTCGAACCCGAGCCCGTTGTCGATCATCGCGAACCGGCCTGACGCGAGCTGCAGGCGCTGCCGATAGATGCCGGTAACGTGCTCGCCCTCGGCCGCGCCCTGGCGCGGCAGCCCAGTCTCGGCCGACAGCTTGGCGGACGCGGCGTCGATCTCGCGCCGACGCAACGTCTCGAGCAGGTCGCGCGCGAACACCGTTCGTGGGCCTTGTCGGCTCGCGAGTCCTTCCGTCGTGAGATGGTCCGCCCGCTTCACCAGGGCGTCGCGCACTTCCGCGCCGAACCCTCCGTCGGCGAGCACGACCGGTGCGCGGGCGAGCAAGGTCCGATCGAGCCATGTTGCCGATGCGAGCCGACCTGCGCTTCCAATGACAGGTCCGACCGCACGGTGAGACTGACGCGCCGCTGGTCATCTGCCCCATCGAACGGGCGGACCTCGACGACGGCGCCCATGGCGGCATCACCGGTCGCCTCGAGACTGCCGAACCGGACGTGATGAGCGCGGCCGTCGACGCCCTCGATCACGACGTAGGCCGAGCCCCTCAACTCGTCCTGCAGGCCGCGATCGGCCAACCGGCCGAGCACGTTTGGCTGGTCATCGCCGTGGATCGCGAACGCTCCCGTGTCCGGTTCACGACCGCCGCGGGCGAGGGCCCGGTGCATCGTGCGGATGATGTCGCCACGATCGCTCGTGGCACGCAGGACAGGTTCGGCATCCGACTTGAGTGTCCATTGCGCCGGCCCGACCGGCTCGGCCAAGGCCAGCCGCTCCAGCACCTGGGCGCGTCCAATCATCATGCGGCGCAGCTCGGGATCGGCCGAAGCCGTCTCTCCCGGCCGGAGATCTACGACCCCGGCACCGTCGTCGGCCGCCGCCCGGAGTGCCCGATCGAGCCTAGTCCAGCGTTCGGCCGTCACCTCCCGCTCAAGCGCCGACCGGATCGCCTGCTCGGAGCGCGGGCCAAGCTCCAACCCGACCAGGTCCTCCGCTCGGCCGCGAAAACCGCGGCTGATGTACTCGCGGCTGATAACGAGGTCGGCCCCGTCCTGATCGACGCCGCGGACGAGCACGTGGAGATGCGGCTGGTCGGTGTTCCAGTGGTCGACCGCCACCCAGTCGAGCTGGGTTCCGAGGTCGCGCTCGGCACGGGCCATGAGGTCGCGTGTGAAGGCGCGCAGGTCAGCCATCTCGGGCGCGTCCTCGGGCGAGACGATGAAACGGAAATGGTGTCGGTCGCCCGCGCAACGCTCGGCGAAGGCGGACACGTCTGCTGCGTCGCCGCGGGCATCGAACAGGTGCGCGTCCGCGCCGTCCCGGGTCACGCCGTCGCGCTGGAGGTAGCCCAGGTGCTTCGCGAGCGGGGCCGAGCGGAAGCGGGCGCCTCGTTGGCGCACGACGCGCACCTTCATGACGACCCGTCGTTGGGGCGACCGGAGTGCGAGCGCCGCAGCTGCTGCCCGTCCGCGCCCGAAGCCGCCGCTCCGACCCGACGCGCTACGGCCGAGTCCTGGTCCCGTATGACCTGCCTTTCGGGCGGCACGCATGACCTGGCCGACGAAGCTCTGAGGCTTGCCCGCCCCACGACCGCCGTCACGGATCCGGCCGGGTCGAATGCGCACCTCGTCGTCACGGCCGCTCATGAGGCGCTGCCGCGGATGCGCCGCCCCAAGCTGGCGACTAATCCGTTGCTAGGGCTTGTGAATAGCTCAGTCATGCCAGCCGGCCGGGCGGCGAGGCTGGCAGGCCATGCCTTCCTAAACCTCTGATTTGTCAAGCGAACCGCACCACCCGAACACCCCAGGCTGGCAGCCGTTTTATCTCGCCCTCCATCCCCCGTTCCTGCCCACCGTGCCTCCTTCCCGACCGAACCTCCGCCAGAGCATCCCAAAGCCCACCGAGGCTTCCCAGCACTCATGGACGCTCTCCTGCACCCGTTTTATGAGCGAACAGCAGGCCGGAGAACTGCGCGGATGCTCCGCGAACGTCTGGCCGTGGCCGATCCAGCTGCGCTCGATCGGCAGAACGACGACCTGCCTGCAACTCGCCCGATGCTGCCTGCATTCCGAAAGATCGCGGCACGAAGAGCGCGGCTGGACGTTCAGTCACAATGGCGTCGGCGACAACGATGCGTGAGATCCGCTCCTGCTCGCCCGGGTTTTGTGCAGGCCTCGTGGCGCCGCTGAGCATGGCAAAGATTGGCGCCATCACCGGAATCGGTTCGACCACACGGCTGTTAAACACCGGCAAAGAAGCAACGCTGCCGCCGACCACGGGACCGAGCCCTGCGATGTAGCGGACGGTTTCGTGCGGCAGCGTCGAGCGCGGACCAGATGGTCTTCCCAGCGTCCCGGCCCGGCATTGTAGGCCGCGAGCATCCCGATCGGGCCGTAGCGGTCGTACATCTCGCGGAGGTAGGCCGCGCCCGCCAGCACGTTGTCGCGCGGGTTCCGAGGGTCGGAGCCCAGACCGTAGCGCGCGGCCAAAGTGGCGTAGGTGCCCGGCATCACCTGCATGAGCCCGATCGCGCCTCTGGGCGACACCGCCCCTGCGCGGCGGTGGCTCTCGACCTGCATGACCTCGGCGATCCAGCGCGCAGGCACGGCGAAGCGGCGAGACGCCTCCTCTATGAAGTCGCTGATCGTTCTGCTGATCTCAAGCCTATCTGCTGGTCGCCGTGTTTGCCGCGGCGATCGCTTGGGCCTCCGTCGGACGCGTCGACATCGTGGCGGTGGCCAAAGGCAAGATCATTCCGACCGGTCATACCAAAGTGGTGCAGCCCTTCGAAACGGGCGTGGTGAGCGCCATCCTCGTGCATGACGGCCAGGCGGTCAAAGCCGGGGATCCTCTGGTGGCTCTCGACCCGACCATGAGCAAAGCCGAACTCGGCCATCTCGACAGCGATCTGATGGCGGCCAGGATCGACGTCGCCCGGCTGACCGCGGCGCTGAAGAACGAGTCTGATCCCACGGCCCAATTCATCGTGCCGGCCGGTGTCAGCCGCGATCAGGCCGACATCGGGCGGCAGTTCTTCCTCGGGCAGGTTTCGGAATATCGCAGCAAACTCGCGGCGTTGATCGGCGAGGAGGCGCAAAAGCGCGCCGAGCTCGACAGTCTGAGGGCCCTGGTGACGAAGATCCAGGCCGTTCTTCCGATGATGGAAGAGCGCACGCAGATGAAGAAGACGCTGTTCGATCACGAGAACGGGTCGAAACTTTCCTACCTGGATGCCTTGCAGGAACTGGTTTCGAACCAGAAGGAGCTCGACCTGCAAAAAAGCCGGCTGAAGGAGATCGATGCCGCGGCCGGCGCCGCGAAAGCGAGGCGCGAGGAGGCCCAGGCGGAATATCGGCGTGCCCTCCTGAGTGATTTGGGCGAGGCCGCGCGCAAGGCAAGCGGGCTCGAACAGGATGTGGCCAAAGCCGAACAGCGCACCAGATATCAGGCGCTGGCCGCGCCGATCGATGGAACGGTGCAGCAATTGGCCGTCCACACGATCGGCGGCGTGGTGACTCCCGCCCAGCCTCTGCTGTCCATCGTCCCGGCCGACAGCACGCTTGAAATCGAGGCCACCGTCGACAATCAGGATATCGGCTTCGTTCACCCGGGGCAGGCGGTGGAGATCAAAGTCGATACGTTCAATTTCACCCGCTACGGTCTACGTCACGGGACGGTCGTGAACGTCTCGCAAGACGCGGTCCTGCGCGACAACGCCAATGCCGCGAACGCCCCATCGGGCCAGCCGCAGCCCGGCGAAGGCAGTGCCGCTCAAGGCCAGGACGCCGGTTATTTGGCTCGGGTTTCCCTCGATCAGACGCGGATGTTGGTCGAGGACAAGGTGCTAAATCTCTCGCCGGGGATGTCGGTGACGGTCGAAATCAAGACCGGAAAGCGCCGCATCATCGACTATCTTCTATCGCCGCTATTGCGCTACTCGCAGGAGAGTCTTCGCGAGCGGTAGGATTTGAGATGGCGCGACCGGCACCGGCTCGCTTCACGGTCGTCCGATCAGGTGCGGTTGAGAACCCGATCGAACACAAGAAACACCGTCCCGGCAATGCCCCTCGGTCAAACGACCCAAACGCGCCCGGCAATCATGACAGAGCGATAAGCGACCACTCCCCTGACCGGCGCCGCCTCCATACGGCCAATCAGTCCAGAGATTCTGCCATCTAGCTCAGTCGCTTGTCGCTTTATTTTGCGACCGTCATCTCCTTAAGCTTGGCATCGAGTTCGGACGCGACCATTGGGCGTGCGAACAAAAAACCTTGGACAGAGCCGCATCCTAGCCGGAGTAGCGTGCCGAGTTGCTCCTCAGTCTCAACACCTTCAGCAACAATGTCCAGGTCAAGACTCTTGCCCAAGGCGATGATCGTTTCGACAATCGCCAAAGTCCGACGTCGCGTCTGCATCTTAACAACAAAAGTCTGATCGATCTTGATAGTATCGATCGGAAAGCGGTCAAGATAGCTGAGGGACGAATAACCGGTTCCAAAGTCGTCGATAGCGATCCGAACTCCTATAGAACGGATCTCCTCCAACACGCGACCAACGACATCCGGGCGCGAGAGAAACACGCCTTCCGTGACTTCGAGTTGCAGGTTGCAAGGATCAATGCGGCTCGTGACGAGAATCTTGCGTAGTTCCGGAATGAACTCGGCATCTTTGAGTTCATCGCTCGAGACATTGACGCTCAGACGCAAGTCTAGACCGGGATAGCGATCCTTCCACTCACGCATGCGGGTGCACGACTCTGTCAGCACCCAACGACCAATGTCACGAATAAGGCCAATCTCTTCTGCAAGCGGGATGAAGGCTCCTGGCCCCAACCGGCCGCGCTTTGGATGTTGCCATCGGATCAGCGCCTCTATACCTGTAATGCGATTGGTTTTAGGATTGTAGATAGGCTGGAATTGAAGCTGAAACTCGTCGCGAGCAACGGCATGACGCAGGTCCGTCTGAACTTCGAGGCTCTTCACAGCCTCGACATACATCGACGGCTCGAAAATGACGTAGCCGCTTCCACTATTCTTGGCCTCATACATGGCAATGTCAGCGTTTCGCAAAAGCTCTTCTGGGGTGACAGCGTGATCCGAAGGCCCTGCGATCCCTAAACTCGCAGGCGAAAACACGTCTTGGCTGCCAATCCTTACCGGACGACTGAGAGCGTCTATGATCCGTCCAGCCACGGCCAGCCCTGCCGCAACGTCGGTCGTTCGTTCAATCAGGATGGCGAATTCATCGCCGCCGATCCGTGCCAACGTGTCCTCCGGTCTAACGCAGGTTCGAAGCCTCTGCGCTGCTTCGATCAGCAGGATATCGCCGGCGCGATGGCCGAGGCTGTCGTTGACGAGCTTGAACCGGTCCAGATCAATGAACAGCACCGTACAAAAAGAGCTGGACTGCTGTTCACCCTCGTGCAGTACGGCCGTGAGGCGATTCATGAAGAAAGCACGGTTCCGCAATGTCGTCAGACCATCATGGAAGGCTTCGTGGAGCAGTTTCGCTTCTACTCGCTTGCGGTTCTCGATTTCCTTCTCTAATGCTCGATTCTCTGCCTCGGCCAAACGCGCCCTGACCGCAACCTCCTCGGCCCTCCGGCGGTCTGTTATGTCACGTTGGACCGAGACCCAATGCGTGAACCAGCCGGCCTCGTTGGCGACCGGCACTATGCTGAGTTCAACCCAGAATTCTGTCCCGTCTTTTCGCTGATTGAGGAGTTCGACCTCCACCGGGCGCCAGCGAACCAAGGCACGTTTTAGCCTGTCGAGGGATTCTCGATTAGTCTTGCCTGCCTGCAGAACTCGTGGCGTTTTGCCGAGCATCTCAGCTTCGGTGTAACCGGTACTCCTCTCGAAAGCCGCGTTGCAGTAGACGATACGAGGACCCGGCAAGTCAATCGGCTCCGCGGCCGTAATGAGCACAGCATCATTCGCGTTGACGACCACGGACTCGAGCAACCGCAAACGTTCGGTGCTCGAGCCGCGATTAACAGATGCGTGTGGCTGACTCGTTGATTGGCGTAATAAATCGAGTTCTAGAAAGTCGGCGATCTGAACCGCGTGAGTTCGAAAAACATAGGTCTGTGCTGCGCTCAATCCGGCATGCACCGACACATCACCGACAACAAGGGCACCAATCAACTGTCCCTCGCTATTCCGGACGAGGGCGCTGGCGAGGAAGCGGATAAATGTGTTACTGCGTTCGCACGCCGTCGAGCCGCTTCGCCAGAACGCTGCAGGATCCTCGACGACCAGAAGGTCGTTCGGCTCCATAGTCGCGGCTTCGGCGGCCAATCTCCCGTAGAGATCCAAGTCAATTGAACTCGGGTCTCCGAAGGATGCGGCGACGCGTAGGTCATTCGGTAATCCAGTTGCGAAGAACCCGAAAGGACAATCTGCCGCATGCGCCGCGCTTCTTACGATCCTCACCAGATCGAGAGAAATTTTGTGGGCTAACATCCCAGGATCTTTTGCAGATGAACTCTCGACGACACTCGGGTCCCTTGCTGGCGGTTCAATCAGACGCTCCCTGGTGAGTTCGTTAGCCTGAGCTGAAATGCCTTAACGGATCGGTAGGAGGAGAAGATTTTGTTGTCGCACGAGTCGGCAACCGAGTTTTTTTTTTTGCGAACGGTCAATGACCGACCAGCGACGTGGTCGAGGTGGGAAGGTTGCACGCGACGAGAGCCCGCGCTGGCCTTCTTCGACCAGCCGTAATACATCGACGAGGCGATCCCCTCGCGCCGGCACAGCTCGGCGATGCTCTCCTCGCCACGCACGCCTTCCAGCACGATACGGATCTTCTCTTCGGCGGAAAACTGCCGCCGCGTCGCTCGGCGGATGTCCTTCACGACCTGCTCTGCCGGCGCTTTCTCCGGCCCGGATTTCTGTCTCATCTGCGCTCCATAATGGCTGCGATGATCCAGAAATCTGAGGTGGTCCCGTTGGTTCGGACAGTTCGGCGGCTTGGCTAAGGTGGGTTCAGGTCTGTCTCATGCCGCCAATCTTGTGTCGTCCGTCACCGGTGCGTAGGCCTCGTCGGGTGTTCTGCCGCCCAGAGATGAGTGGGGTCGATCGGCGTTGTAGTAGCGGACCCAGCGAGCGAGCCCGGCACGGAGTTCCGAGCCGGTTTCGAAGGCGTGCAGATAGACACACTCGTATTTCAGGCTGCGCCAGAGCCTCTCGATGAACACGTTATCCATCCATCGACCCCGCCCGTCCATCGACATGCGGGCACCGACGGCCTGAACCGTCTCGACGAACCGCGGCGAGGTGAACTGGCTCCCCTGGTCGGTATTGAAGATGTCCGGCACGCCATAGCGGGCGAGCGCTTCCTCCAGGGCCTCGATACAGAAGTCCGTCTCCATGGTGTTGGACAGCCGCCAACTCAGGACCTTCCGGGTCGACCAGTCCATCACCGCCACAAGGTACAGGAAGCCACGCCGCATCGGGATGTAGGTGATGTCGGCGCACCAGACCTGGTTCGGCCTGTCGATCACCAGGTCGCGCAGCAGGTACCTGTAGGTCCTGATCTCCGGGTGCGGGATCGTGGTGCGCGGGGCCTGGTAGATCGGCGCAAGGCCCATCTTGGCCATCAGCCGCCGGACCCGCTTTCGCCCGACCGTATAGCCTTGCCGGCGCAGCCATCGCCCCATCTGGCGTGATCCGTACCACGGCGTTTCCAGGAACTGGGCGTCGAGCAGCCGCATCAACGTCAGGTTCAGCGGCGTTTCGCCCGCCGGCCGATAATAGAAAGCCGAGCGGCTGATCGACACCAGCCGGCATTGCCGCTGCACCGAGAGCTGGGCGTGCTGGGGGTCGATCATTTGGCGCCTCCGCTCCAGTCTCATCGACCGGAGGCTTTCGACAAAAAATCTCGTTCCACGACCAATTGGCCGATCTTGGCGTGGAGCCTTTCGATCTCGCCTTCGCGGACCGTTTCCGACGCCTCGCTCTGGCCGGAGAACACGCCGGCCATCCCCTCGATGGCCTGCTTCTTCCATGCCGCAATCATCGTCGGATGGATGCCGTGCTTGACCCCCAACTCCGCCACAGTCCGCTCGCCTCGGAGCGCCTCCAGTGCAACCTTCGCCTTGAAATCAGCCCCGTATCGCTTCCGCTTGCCCGTCATCGGGTTCGTCCTTCCTCTCGGTCGAACCCACCTTAGCCGCCTGTCCGAATTCCGGGGACCACCTCAATCCTCCCTTCCCGAAAACCCCTAAATGGTCTCAAGAGCGCTGATGGCTGACAACTTCAAGAGCTCCGGAACCCGAGTTGAATATGAAGGGCACACCGGCCCTAGCAGCTCTTGCTAGGCAACCCGTTTCCATCGCCCTTCACGATCAATTTCCTCTGTAGCTTTTCCCGCTCTTTTCGAACAAGAGCCCGCTCGGGCGGGGATGCGATCATAACCGAACCCCGCACGGCTGCGATGTCAGAAACCCTCGGTGGTCCCTCTGCCGCCTTTGGAGTTCGTGGGCTAAGTCGGTCGGATTGTCGACGTAGGGCGAGTAGGCCTGGGAATTGCGAGACATATTTCGCCATAACTGCACATGAAGTTGCAGGGCTCGTGCTCTCCCGGAGTATGAGACGCTGCGTCGGATCTTGGTGGTTTTCCAAATTTCGAACATTCGAAACACCTCCTTTATTCCTCAACCCTCATCCTCACTCCCGGTTGCTCGTCAGTGAACTCGACCCCGGCATCCTCCAAGGCAGCCTGGATCATCGAAAGATACTTATTCGCGTATTCCCGAGGCAGTTTCTCGCTCTCGGTTCTGATGACCCACAAAATCGACAATTGAGACTTTCTGGAAAGCGCTATCTCGGACCAGCCCAACAGCTTGCGCGCCGCCTTGATTTGACCACCCGTGATCATTCGGCTTTGTCCACTGCTAAGGTGAAGTGCATGTGCGCGGGCGCGCTCTCAACCAGCATCTTGTCTTCTTTCGCCAGGCACTGCCTCAGGAGAGGGAGGACAAAGGCGCTCTTGATTTCGGCGGCCTCGCACAGCCAGATCCGATCCGACAGCTTCTGGGCGTTCAAAAGCTTCAAAGCCGCGTGCACCGGCGCGTAGTCGTGGGTAGGACTGATCATCGTGAGGCCGACCAGGTAGAGGCTCATAAAGGATCACGCTTCCTTGCTCAGCCGCATGCCCAGCGGCTTGTGTCGGCGAGAACGGAGCCACGCTCGACTTCTCGAGGCCGGGCAAGCCGACCGATAACGCATTCATCGAATCGTTCAAAGGTCGGCTTCGCTACGAGTACCTCAATTGACATTGGTTCTTGTCGCTGGCCGAGGCCAGGGCCAAGATCGAGGCGTTGAGACGGCATAACAACGAGAGCCGTCCTCACACGTCGTTTGGCCGGATGACGCCGGCCTAATACGCTGCAGCGGCGGTTCAAAAAGGCGGCCAAATGAAGGGCGGATAGTCACCTTCAATGTGGAGGAGAATCCGTGGTACACTCAACCCTCAAATAGGGCAGTCCAGGACGTTGACTTGGACGGAAGCGCAATGAGAGCATCATGAGAACAAGCGCAGCAGGGTCACAGCCGATTAGGGCTTACCACGTTTTGAGCACGTTGCACCTGCGGGCGACTCATTCGGGCGCTTCTCGAACTCGCGGCTGCTGTGGGTCACTCTATAGGTGAGCAATCAAGCCAGCAAACCACTCGAGTCAATGGCTTGTTGAGAATGAACACTAGCGAGTTCTGGCCTACCGGTTAAAGCCCCCCAAGGGTACTAATAGGGTCGACCGGATTAAGGTCGACCGGATCGAGGTGCCGCTGAGGTCGATGTGAACCCAAATGACCCGACAGGCTCGGCGCCTCACGCTACGGTCTGCGCGGGACGCCTGCCCGGAGCCTTTGTGGGGGCGCCTTTTCCCGGGAAAAATGCATCCAGACTGTGACTGCGGCAAATGGTATTTTGAACTCCGGCACTGGCACGTGCCGATCTCGTGAGGGGCGTTTTCCATGTCACAGGACCAATATGAGACGCCCTGGATGATCGAAGCACTTCAGATTATTGCATCTACGACCGACATCGAAGCGGCAATAGTAGAGCTACGAGACATCATCAAAGTCGATCATCTCGTATATCACTCTTCACGATTAGGGACGAACCCGGCGGTCGATCCTTACGTTAAACTTACGTATCCGGCATCATGGGTGAAACGTTACCTGCAGATGGGATATGTTAACATCGATCCGGTGTTGCGAGAGGGATTCTTAAGAACGCTGCCGTTTGACTGGGGTGAGCTAAAAATTTCGACGGCGAAAGAGGCCGAGATGCTATCCGATGCCCTTGCACACGGCGTCGGGCCTTACGGCCTGTCCATCCCCGTCAGAAACAAGCGAGGACACCGTGGCTTATTGTCGATGTCCTTTTCCGGGTCGGCTCGGGATTGGGAACACTTTCGAATTTCAAGCATGCGCGAACTCGTCGAGATCGCGCACCGAGTCCACAAGCGTGTCTTCAGTGAGCAGTTCGGGGACGTCCAGCTCCATTTGACCTCGCGGGAGCTCGAATGTCTCTTCTGGATCGCTCGGGGTAAGGAAGCGGGTGACATCGCCGCAATCCTAAGCATATCGCCGCACACGATCCGAGATTACCTCAAGTCAGCTCGCCATAAGTTGGATTGCGTTACGTCGACGCAAGCGGTCAGCAAGGCTACCAGCTTGGGGCTGATCAACATCGGCACACATAACTCGTTAAAACTGTAGGTTATTTACTTACGGCGCATTACAAATTTATGCATAATAACGTTCTAACGTAGGTTGCGCTTGGCTGACTCTCTTAGTGCATCAATATGGTGTACGCGCGACAAATCTCGGGGTCATTCATGATTTTCGTCGTCCAAGAGTGGAATGCAAACGAGCATGTTGGTCTGCTTGACAGCATGTATAGACTAAGGGCGCGGGTGTTCCGCGATAAGCTCGGATGGGATGTCCAAGTTCGATCTGGCCTTGAACGAGACCGTTTTGATGACGAGTCTCCGGTATACGTTATTCACACCGACGAACTCGGCGTCGTCGATGGCAGCTGCAGACTGTTGCCGACAACGGGGCCGACGCTACTCTCAGAAACATTCGCTGATACGCTGCCGGACGCCGCCTTTTTGTCCGCGCCGTCAATTTGGGAATGCACTCGATTCTGCGTTGATTACACGGCCAATAATCGTGATGAAATTCGTAGCACGATAATCGCATCTGGCGCCGTCATTGCGGGAGTTGGTGAGCTTTCATTGCGAGCAGGAATCGAAACGATCCTCGGTAACTTTGACTCAACGATGTTGCGTATCTATAATAGAATTGGATGTGAGGTAGAAGTACTGGGCTGTACGCATCGGTTCGGCAGGCCGGTATACCTTGGCTCTTTCCCCGTGTCCCAAGCGATTCTTTCTAAAGTGAATCGTCGCGTGAGCGAGGTTGGAAAATTCGGGTCCTCGTCCATCGCGGCGTAAAGCAGTTCTTGGCCGCGTCCGTAAGTGTCCGATGCTCGCAGGTGAGCTACGTGTGGAGTTCAGTTACTGGGCTCTCGCCGGCATCGCCGCCCAGGCCCCTTGCTTGCTGATCATACCCCCCAATGCGAGGGGGTATCATTCGAGGTCACCCGGCATGATACTCCTTGGTCCGCCTAGGAGAGTTAAATAGCCATTGATTGGTCGGAAATGAAAGGGCAGCTAAGTTGGACGTTCGGCCTGTAGCCATAGTTAGTCCTGTGGCTAGCCAAGGCATGATCGGCGCGGGAATGGAAAAATGGTCGCGAAGGAGGTGCGGTGTGCGCTGGCTTGTCCTGCGACGATGTAGTCGATTGTTTGGTCGCTTTAGCTTGATGCATGAGGCCGTATGTGTCTGCACGCACACGGATCTCCACACCGGGTGGGGCTGGAGTTGGAGTATAGCTCGTCTTCATTGCTGAAGGCTTCGGGGAGGTCCGAACCACGCCGGGGGTCAGCCTCACCCGCTCCTGATGGAAGCCTCCCCGGACGCGATGCGCTAAGCGGAGATTTATCTCGTGACCACGCGAGGCTAGTCCGTAATGACCGATCCGCAGCCAAAGTTTGTAACAGCAAGGCCAGGAGGTACCCATGCCTTTCTTCTTCTTTGATTTCTATGACAACGATATTCACTCGGTAGACCAGGAGGGTCTTTATCTTGACTGCGCAGAAGAAGTGCCCCGTGAAGCTACGATGGCTCTGAAGCAAGCGCTGTTTCTGGATGGTCGAGATGGCGGCTCGGTCACAATAACCTGCCATGTTCGCGACGACGTAGGAGATGTAGTGTTCCGCACCAGCGTCGAACTGATGAGTGGATGGCAGCCCGCGAAGGCATGCGAGCAAATCACGCATGCGCCACGACCCGCAAGAACGTCGTCACCAAGTCGTATGACATAATTAAGCCAGGGTGCTGAGCAACCGCGGTAGTTTGAGGTCGACCCCTTACTCCGACGGTCACCCTCCTCGCGGGAAGCTAAGGTGCAGGTCCACGCCGAGCAACGCCGCCAACTATTCGAGGCCGGGGCCCGCAGAGGTTGCCTTTTGGCTTACGTCTTCATGGCTCGATAGTAGCCGAATTGGCTCTAAATCGGTACGCCGATGCTAAATGGTTTCCCCGCCTCGTCGTTGGAGATACCACGCTCCGGGGCCGGCCCACACAGTTCCTGACGCCAGAGCATCGTGAACGGTTCACCGCATTCCGATGTTGTAAATCTCCTCGCGTTTCGTGCCTGATCCAGAAAGGGTCAGGATGCGGACATGATCGGAGCCGATGAAGCTTGCAATCGCAAGCGTGTGCGTGGTGTGAGGCTCTTCTACAGGTCGCGCGCCGACCGAAGGCCGTCGGAACATCTGCCAACTCAGAAAAGCAAGCGTAGCGTAAAAAGAAAACCTAACGACGAGATCGTTCATTGTAAAGTTCGCCGTCTTGCTCGTGGTCAGCGGCCGAACGGTTTGCTCGATGACATCTTTAGTCACCAAAGCCGAGACCACCTGTGAAGTAGCTACGGGGTCAATCGATGCCGGTGCGGTCGAATCTGCGGTGTTTTGGGCTATGAAGGGAGTTGCTTGCCTTTGAGGGTTTGATCTGGCTATCTCGGTCACCGAAGTGATCGGGACAGCTGGGAGAGGCGGAAGCTCGCTACTGATCACCCTTTCCACGCTTAGGACCGAGGGCTCACTTGTCGCGCTCGATAAGGGCGCTTCAGCGTGAATGACCGGTTCAGGTTTGATAGATGCGGGATCGGTCGGGACAACTGGAAGTGGAAGCTCGCCCTTGATCACCCTTGCCACACTTAGGACCGAGGGCTCACTTGTCCCGCTCGACAAGGATGCTGCAGCATGAATGACCGGTTCATGTTTGATAGATACGAGATCGGTCGGGACATCTGGGAGTGGAAGCTCGCCGTTGATTATCCTTGCCGCGCTTGAGACCGAGGGCTCGCTTTTCGCGCTCGACGACGGCGCTTCAGCATCAATCTCCGGCTCATGTTTGATAGATACGGGATCGGTCGGGACAGCCGGGAGTGGACGCTCGCCGTTGATTACCCTTGCCGCGCTTGGGACCAAGGGCTCGGTTGTCGCGCTCGACGACGGCGCTTCAGCATGAATGACGGGCTCATGTTTGACGGATGATGGCACAATCCTCGAATGTAGCGTCGGCACGGTGTCCAGTTCCTCCGCCAGAAGGGGCGAAGCTTTGGACACACGTGTGCTCTGTTCTTGATGCGCTAGTTTTGGCACAAGCGTTCGACGGGCCGTCTGAGCCGACCGGATCGGTTTCGGCGTGCCGGCTGGAGGTACACCAACTTGTTTGAGAACGGGACTGAGTTGCTCGGGCACCGGATTGGCTGGCGCAACCTTGCTCGGCGGAACCGCGGAAGGCCCAGAACTCTGGCTGCTCATAGAAGATGTCGACGCCGAGCCGATGCCCATCCAACTCCGGCAAATCGCGTTGCAGGGTGGATTCACGCTGTATTCTTCTGGAGTGCCTGCTCGTGCAGAACAGGTCAGAATCAGTCCGAAGAGTGACGCGGCGAGATATTCGACCAAACGCATTGCAAACCTCAAGCTAAGCTATACAAGAAGAGATTGTTATCTCATTAACAAATTTTTAACGAATTGGCGACTCTGGTAGCTGTCGCTAAGAACCACGCTTCACCAAAGCGACCCTGCCCGACGGCTGATTACCCTGACATCAACGTGGCCGCAGGTGGTAGGATCTCGGGCCCAGGCTCGCCGGCCCGCCAGGTCTCAAGTCGGCAGCGGCAAAGCAGCACCGGCGTTCCGTCGTGGATGACTCGGTCCAACCGAGCGCCCCGACACGAGCTTAGTGCATGATTAGATTTCGTCGCGATCTCGAAGAGATTGCCGATCGAAGCTCGGGTCACGAAGTCGCTTTCCGCCTTGGCATCCCCGGCCCACGCCGGGGCTACCGACAAGACAAACCCGATGATGCCGATTTGAACCGTCAAGGTCAGGCTCTCTGTGCGTAAGCCCGGTCCAGGTGGATTGTGTTGAAAAACTCCGAAACGGGCCACCTGCCTCGTTTTTCTGAGCCACTGGTAGCCTTCATAAAAATCCACCCTAGGGGGCATATGTTTGAGCGTTATTCCCCTCCACGGCCCCTGTAGCTTCAGCCACATTGTAATGCGACCGGCAGCAGGACTTGCGGGCCAAATTACCCGATTTTGGGCGCACGCCTATTTCAGAGTTTTTCAACACAATCGGTGCAAAGCAGCTGGGTCGGCTTTACGGCCTTATGCTGCTATCGGGAGCCTGATCTTTCGACGCGGCACCAGTAGAGTCAGTATCGAGAGACCAATCAACGCGTCAACGAGCGTGTGAGCCATCGTCAAAGATCCTGGTTGTGCAAGCGGCGTTCCCAGGCCAGTGCCTGACCCACGATGGCATCGAGGTCGTCATGACGGGGCTGCCAACCGAGCTTTTGGCGGATGAGGTCGTTGCGGGCCACGATGGCAGCCGGGTCGCCGGCCCGCCGCGCCGACAGCGTGACCGGAAAATCGACTCCCGACACGGATTTCACGACA
>CAXTOT010000067.1:0-30125 GCA_964245915.1 uncultured Lichenihabitans sp.
CGCCGCCCTTCTTGTTCTGCTCGTCGATGAGCATCAGCATGACGTCCTTCAGCGTGGTCTCGCTGATCGCCATGGTGCCGGAAAGCGAATGCAGGATGCCGACTTTTACAGTGTCGTCGGCCGCGAATGCGGCGCCCATGCGGCCCGCGCCGCCGACCGCGAGCGCCCCGGCGGCGCCCGCCATGCCCAACAAGGCCTTGCGGCGGTTCATCATAAACTTGTCCATGGTGCTGGTCCCCTCCGGCGGCCGGAACGGACGGCCGCAAACCTCAAGCGCGCCGAGTTTTGGTTAAATCCGCGACATCGCCCATACGTCGTTTGACGTATGCTGCGTTGCGGGAAGGGGAATTGGAACAAGGGCGACACGATCCATGCGAATGCGATATTAGGGTAACTTGGATGCTCCCACCTCCCTCATCCTGAGCAGCCGCCGCAGGCGGCGTGTCGAAGGACGGCAACATTGGCCGTGCTTCGACTGGACCGCTGTAGCGGTACGCTCAGCATGAGGACGTCGGGTTTCCAAACAGACTGTAAGTAGATCAGCCGCCGCAATTCGAGAGGAGCACGTCATGGGTGCCTTCAAGCCATTCGATGCTTCCGAATATCTCGAAAACGATAAAACCATTGCGGAGTATCTGGCGGCGGCGCTTGAGGATCCCAATCCGGAGGTCCTCGCAGCCGCCCTTCGCGACATAGCCGCTGCGCGAGACATGGGTGCAAAGCTGAGCGCCCTTCGCGGAGCCGTGACGATTCCACCCGAAACCGATTTGACGAAGGCGACGGGAGAGGTCTGGGACGCCGAGTCAAGCGATGCCTCATAACGATCCGGAGACTCAGCACGCATGACCGGCCTCGGCAGCGCGCTGCAAAACTTCCTTCTCGTGCTCTCGGCGCTGTTCTCCATCGTCAACCCGATCGGCTCGGCGCTGATCTTCAGCCAGGTCACGGCGGACCGCTCCCATGCGGAACGGCTCGATATCGCCCGCAAGGTGGGGCTTTACTCGGCCATCATGATGCTGGCGGCGCTCTGGGGCGGCGCCTACGTGCTGAATTTCTTCGGCATAACCCTGTCGGCCTTGCGCATTGCCGGCGGGCTCGTGGTGGCGGTCAGCGCCTGGCACATGCTGTCCAAGGCCGAGGAGAACGAGGAGCGCAAGCACGAACAGGCCTCGCATGCCACCGGCGAGGCGGATGTCGCCTTCTTCCCGCTCACCATGCCGTTCACCACCGGACCGGGCACCATCTCGGTCGCGGTCGCGCTGGGATCGAACCTGCCGGTGGGCTCGCCGCAGATGATCCCGTTCGTGCTCGGAGCCTCGGCGGCCGCGCTCACGGTCGCGGTGATGGTCTGGATCGCCTATAGTTCGGCCGATCGGCTCGTGGCCTTGCTGGGCCAGGCCCGGGCCCGGGTGGTCGGGCGACTCGCCTCCTTCTTGCTGCTGTGCATCGGGACCCAGATCACGCTCAACGGCGTGACGGACGCCTTGCGCCTGGCGCTGCGACCGTGAAGCCGGGCCTGTGGCCCTGTGTCGGAGGGGCGGCACGAACTATGCAGGATTCCATCGCAACCTGAGAGCTCATGTCTGGACCTCAACGCATTCTGCCCGTGCGGCGCGAATATAACCGCTGGGTCGCCAACCAGACGCTGGAAGACTTCGCGCTGCGCTTTACGGCCAAGAGCGCCCGGCGATGGTCCGGCGCGCGGGTGTCGCAGACCGCCATCGGGGCGATCTCGTTCCTGGCGCTGGAAGCCATCGGGGGCGCCATCACCCTGTCCTACGGGGTCAGCAACGTGGTGGCCGCGACGCTGGTTGTCGGCGTCATCTTGTTCCTCACCGGCCTGCCGATCAGCCGATACGCGGCCCGCTATGGCGTCGACATCGACCTGCTGACGCGCGGTGCGGGCTTCGGTTATGTGGGCTCGACCGTGACCTCGCTGGTCTATGCCACCTTCACCTTCATCCTGTTTGCCATCGAGGCCTCGATAATGTCGACGGCCCTGGAGCTGTGCTTCGGCCTGCCGCTGTGGCTCGGCTATATCTTGAGCGCGGTCGCGGTCATTCCGCTCGTCACCTACGGCATCACCTGGATCAGCCGGTTCCAGCTGCTCACGCAGCCTTTGTGGATCGTGCTCAACGTTTTGCCGGTCGGCTTCATCCTCGTGCGGGACTGGCCCACCGTTCTGGCCTGGACGAGTTTTCCGGGCATTGCCCCCGGCTTCGGCACGGGTGGGCTGGACCTCTTGAAATTCGGCGGCGCCGCGTCCGTGATCCTCGCCCTGATGCCGCAGATCGGCGAACAGGTGGACGTATTGCGCTTCCTCCCCGCGCCGACCGGCAAGGCGAGGGGCTGGGCCACCACGCTCTCGATCCTGGGGGCGGGGCCGGGCTGGATCGTGCTCGGCGCTCCAAAACTGCTGTTCGGCTCGCTGCTTGCCGTGCTGGCGCTGCGCCACGGGGTGCCGGTCGAACATGCGGGCGAGCCCGCGCAGATGTATCGCGTGGCCTTCGGCTATGTGCTGCCCTGGCCGGAGGCCGTGGCGCTGCTGACCGCCGCCTTCGTGGCGGTGTCGCAGCTCAAGATCAACGTCATGAACGCCTATGCGGGCTCGCTCGCCTGGTCGAATTTCTTCTCCCGGCTTACCCACAGCCATCCGGGTCGGGTGGTCTGGCTTCTGTTCAATGTCGCGATCGCGCTGCTGCTGATGGAAATCGGCATCTATGCGGCGCTCGAACGCATCTTGAGCCTGTTCGCCGTGGTGGCGGTGGCTTGGCTCGGCGCCGTGGTGGCAGACCTTTCCATCAACAAGCCGCTCGGATTGAGCCCGCCGGGCATCGAGTTCAAGCGTGCCCATCTCTACGACATCAACCCGGTCGGGACCGGCGCCATGGCGCTGGCGACCGCCGTGGCGCTCCTCGCCGCGTCGGGCGTTTTGGGCGAGGCCACCCAGGCGCTCGCCCCTTTCGTGGCGCTCGGGGTGGCGCTCGTGACCGCCCCGGCGATCGCCTGGATGACCGGCGGACGCTATTATCTCGCCCGCACGCCGAAAGCCGATTGGCAGGGGCAGCGCTCCATTACCTGCACCATCTGCGATCATGCCTTCGAACCTGAGGACATGGCCTATTGCCCCGCCTATGCGGCGCCCATCTGCTCGCTGTGCTGTTCCCTCGATGCCCGCTGCCACGACCTCTGCAAACCGCACGGCCGCCTTCAGGCGCAACTCGGCACGACCCTCAAGGCGATGCTCCCGGCCTGGGCCGGACGGCGCCTCAACCCCAGGGTCGTTCGTTACATGACGGTTCACGCCCTCATCGTGGCGGTCATCAGCCTGGTGCTGTTGCTGATCGACTTCCAGGCGACCTCCTATGGAGCGGCCACCAAGGCCATCATCGACCGCACGCTTTGGACGGGTTTTGCGATCCTGTTCATCGTGGCGGGCGTGCTGGCCTGGTTCATCGTGCTGGCGCAGGAAAGCCGCCGGGTCGCGGAGGAGGAATCGACGCGCCAGACTGCGCTGCTCTTGCAGGAGATCGAGGCCCATAAGCGCACGGACGCCGAATTGCAGCGCGCCAAGGAGGTGGCCGAGGCGGCCAATCTCGCCAAGAGCCGCTATGTGGTGGGGCTGAGCCACGAATTGCGCACCCCCCTGAACGCGGTGTTGGGCTACGCCCAACTGCTGGAGCGCGACGCCGAAATCCCGGCGGCCCGGCAGGGCGGGGTGCGCGTCATCCGCCGGTCGGCCGAGCACCTGTCCGGACTGATCGACGGCCTCCTGGACATTTCGAAGATCGAGGCGGGCCGCCTGCAGATCGCCCGCAACGAGGTGCGCATCGGCGACCTGCTCGACCAGGTGGTCGACATGTTCCGCCTGCAGGCCCGCGCCAAGGGGTTGGCCTTCCATTTCGAACAGGCCGCCAACCTGCCGGCCGTGGTCAGGACGGACGAGAAGCGGCTCCGGCAGATTCTCATCAACCTGCTGTCGAATGCCGTGAAATTCACCGACCAGGGCCATGTGACCTTGCGCGTCACCTACCGCAACCAGGTGGCAAACCTCATCCTGGAGGACAGCGGCCCGGGGATCGCGCCGGAAAACCTCGTGTCCATCTTCGAGCCGTTCGACCGGGGTGCGGTCACGGCCCACCAGGCCATTCCCGGCCTCGGCCTCGGCCTGACCATCACCCGGTTGCTGACCGAACTCATGGGTGGCGACGTCTCGGTCGAGAGCACGCTGGAACAAGGCAGCGTGTTTCAGGTCCGCCTGATGCTGTCGGCGGTCTCGAATCCCGTCGCGGCGGCGCCCAAGCGGATCGGCCGCTACGATGGCGCGCTGCGCACCATTCTGGTGGCGGACGACGATCCCGACCACCAGATGCTGATGCGCGAGGCGTTGGAGCCGCTGGGCTTTTCGGTGGTGACGGCGCGCGATGGGCCGACGTGTCTGGCCCTAGTGGCGGACCTCAGGCCCGATCTCTTCCTGCTCGATGTCTCCATGCCGGGCATGTCGGGGTGGGACCTTGCCAGGGCGCTGCGGAAGGCCGGCCACGGACGAACGCCCATCATCATGCTTTCGGCCAATGTCGGGGCTGGGGTGCCGGGCGACGCGGATCGGGACGAAGACGCGCCCGACGCCATCCTGCCAAAGCCCTTCGACCTCGATGGCCTGCTCGAAACGCTGCGGCGCCTGCTCAGACTCGAATGGGCCGGGGAGGCGCCGAGCCCGGCGCGGCCGTCCTTGCCCGCCGAGATGGCCGACCGGCCGATCGCGGGCACCGACCTGGCCGAGCTCCTCAGCCTCGGCCGCATCGGCTACCTGCGCGGCATCGAGGCCAAGCTCGATCAGCTCGGGGACGACCCGGCGCAACGCGCCATGGTGCAGCGGCTGCGCTCGCGCGTCGAAGCCTTCGACCTCGACGGGTTCGTGGCGATGCTGGAAGCGAGGCCCGATGCCTGAGCGACCGGACCCTCCCCAGGCCTCCGCGGTCCGCGACATCGTGCTGGTGGTCGACGATACGCCCGACACCCTGGCGATGCTGACCGACGCGCTCGACCGGTCGGGCTATACGGTCCTGATCGCCACGGGCGGCGCAGCGGCTTTGTCGGTGTGCAACCGGATCACCCCGGACGTCATCCTGCTCGACGCGATGATGCCGGGGCTCGACGGGTTCGAGACCTGCCGGCGCCTCAAGGCCACGCCGGCGGTGGCCCACGCCCCCGTCATCTTCATGACGGCGCTCAGTGAAACGGAGCATATCGTCCAGGGCCTCGCGGCGGGCGGAGTCGACTATGTCACCAAACCCATCGTGCTCGACGAATTGTTCGCGCGCATCCGGGTCCACCTCACCAACGCCCGATCGGCGCAAAGCGCGCGACTCGCTTTGGATACGGCGGGCAGTTTTCTGCTCGCCGTAAACCGGGCGGGAGCCCTCCTGTGGTCGACCCCGCAGGCGAGCCGGCTCCTGCAATCCGCGGCCCGGGAGCCGGAAGGTCAGCTGATCCTGCTCGAGGGTGTCACGGCCGAGATTGTGGCCGCGATCGTGGCCGGTGCCGGGTCCCGTCCCGTGAGTCTGCCGTCGCGATCGGGTGAGAGTGGCCATCTTCAACTTACCTATCTTGGCGCGGGCGGGGCAGACGAATTCCTATTCCGGTTGACGCGACGCGATCACGAGGGCGAAGCCTTGCGCCGCCGGTTTGCCCTGACGGCCCGCGAAGCCGAGGTGCTGCTGTGGATCGCGCGCGGCAAGCCCAACCGCGACATCGCCGACATCCTCGAGCTCAGCCCGCGCACCGTCAACAAACATCTCGAGGTCATCTTCCGCAAGCTCGGCGTGGAAAACCGCGCTTCGGCGGCCGTTCTCGCGAGCCGGATCTTGGGCGACGGGTGATCGTCGCAAGTGGCGGTCCGCTCAGTCTGGTTCCAGCAGGCCGAGCAGGCTCACCAGCGCTAGCACGGCGGCGCCCAGCGCGAGTTCGACCCCGGTATTGCGTCTCAGCGCCGCCATCGCGGCCGAGTTTCTGCCTTGTAGGCGCGGCACGACGCCATAGCGGTTGAAAAGAGCGACCGCGACCATGGCGACCACCAGGGTGACTTTGGCGGCGAGGATGGCCTCGTAGGGGGACGAAAGATTGGTCGGCCAGTGGCCGAGCACCAGGGCCGCATTGACGACGCCACTCAGCACAACGGCCGCCACCGCCCCGTGCCCCCCGTTCGAGAACCGCCTCAGGGCCAGCGTCGCGTCAAGCCGCCAGCGGGGATCGTCGAGGCGGCGCATGACGAGCAGCAGCGGCACGAGGCTGCCGATCCATGCCCCGCCCGCCAGAAGGTGGACCGCGAAACTGGCCGCGGTGAGCCAGCCGGCCGGGCCCGTGTGCATGGCGGCATGGCCGACCTGCGCCAAGATCACGAGACCGAGTCCACTCAGCGCCGCGACAAGTCGCGCCCGACGCGGATAGCCGCGAGCCAGCGCGGCCAGGATCACGAGGAGCAGCAAATAGATCCGACAGACCCGGCCGAAGGCGGTGTCGACGATGACGCTTTCGATCGTCGCGGGATCGATCGCCGAGGGCCAGCCATCCCCAAGGCTGCCGGCCTCCAGCCCCAGCCAGATCATCGCCGTGATCAACGCCACGGAGGCGGCCACAGCCACCAGGGGGCGCATGAGCCCGTTCAGCGTCGCCGCGAACCCGGCCGGCATCATGACCGTGAACCCCACGGCGCCGAACAGCGTCAGGGCGGCCGCGTAATGCGCCCACCGGCACAGCGCGAGCGCGATCAGCATGGGTCAGGGCTGGACCGAGAAGCTGTAGGTGCCTTGCGTTTTGTGGGTGTCGGCCGCGGTGGCGCGCCACGCCACGCCGTAACGCCCCGGCGGCAGCGCGCCGGAGAGCGGCACGATCAGCAGCGTCGCGTCCGCCGGGTCGAGCGCAAGCGCGCCGGTTTTCACGACGGCCTTGTCGGGGCCGGTCAATTTGACGGTGGTGAACTTCAACTCGAGAGCTTCGGAGAATTTGAGCCTGAGTTCCTGTGGCGCCGGGCCGGATGTGTTCTGCCCCGGGATTTCGGACACAAGATGGGCATGAGCGAGGGCGGGACCCGCCAGTCCGACCCCCGCGACAGCAACGGCGAGGCTGAAAAGGGAGGTTCGCAGAGGATTGGTGAGCGCCATGATGGGTCCTTGATCTTGCCCGGGTTGAGCGGCGCGCGGCCGCATCCATGATGGAGACGGCTGGCCTCGCCGGATATTCCCTCGCCCGCGGGTTGAGGTCGACGCAAGATCCCTAGCGTATGTGTCCCCTCGATGTTTCTCACAACTTGATAGCAACGTGGCAAGGGCCGGTTAACCGTCGGATAAATGCTTACGGCAAGCCGCCTCGATCACAGCGAAGAACGACGCTTTGCGCGTGGTCCCGTTAACCGCACCAGCTTTAGTCTCCTCGTTCAACGGCATGTCGGCCGCCTCATGATTGACGGATCGCATGCCTGCTTCTTCCACGTATTCGCGGATGGTCCGATCTGCTGCCCGGGGCTTCGAAAGAGCGTCTCCGGGGTGGCTGCTGTGGCTCGCCATCTCGTCTCTGGCCGCGATCCTGCTGATCTTCGGCTTGGTGCTCTACGCGTCGCGGCTCGACACCGCAGCGGCGGCGCGAACCGAATCGCTCAACGTCGCTTTGGTGATCAACGACAACATCGCGCGCAATCTCGAACTGGTGGACCTGTCGCTACAGGCAGCACGAGATGGCGCGAGCAGACCCGAGGTCATGCAACTCGCTCCCGCGCTGAAGCAAACCCTGCTGTTCGATCGCGCCGCGACAACCCGTAGTCTCGGGGCTTTGTTGGTCACCGATGCTTCGGGCCACGTGATCGCGGATTCTCGATCGGTCCCGGCGCACGAACTCACCGTCGTGGATCAGGATTTCTTCCGCCGGCAGGCGGCCACCAAGGATCTCGGGCTGTTCATCAGCGAGCCACTCCTGTCGCCGATCGACGGCGCGTGGTGCTTGGCCCTCAGTCGACGAATCACCCTGGTTGATGGAAGCTTCGGCGGTGTGGTGTTCGGCATCCTGAAACTCACCTTCCTCCGGGAACTGCTCGATCGGCTGAACCTCGGACCGAAGGGCGCTTTTGTGCTCGCCGGAACCGATGGAACGATCCTCGTGCGGCAGCCCTTCGACGCCCGGGTCGTGGGCCGCCCCATTACCCTGCCTCCTATGAAGCAGAGTCTGAGCGGACCCAACGAGGGATTTTTCGAGGGCTTGTCGAGGATCGACGGCGTGCGGCGCCAGTTCTTCTTCAAACATGTCGAAGGCTGGCCGCTGGTGCAGTTCCTCGGCCGCAGCACCGAGGACATCTATGCGGCATGGTGGCGCCGGACCGAATGGACTTGTCTCGGAGTCCTCCTCCTGGGCGCGACTATTTTGGGCCTGGTGGCTTACCTCCAGGTCGAGCTTCGTCGGCGCATCGCGGCAGAGGCGGAACTCGCCGTCCTGGCCACGACCGATTCGCTCACCGGGCTCGCCAACCGGCGCAGGTTCGATGCCATGTTGGCGCGCGAATGGCGGCGTGCCTGCCGCACCAGCCAACCCGTCGCGCTTCTCATGCTCGACGTCGATCACTTCAAGACGTTCAACGATCACTTCGGCCACCAGGGCGGCGACGCCGTCCTCGTCAGCCTGGCGGAACGGCTGCGGCAGGCATCGAAAAGGCCGTCCGACCTGCCGGCCCGCTATGGTGGCGAGGAGTTCGTCGTGCTCCTGCCCGACACCTCCGCCGACAATGCGCTGGCGGTTGCGCGGGAGATCAGGGCCTTGGTCCTGGCGCTGGCCCAGCCGCATCCGGGATCCGCCACGGGTCGGCTTTCGGTCAGCATCGGGGTGGCGTCGATGGTCCCGCCCACAGGTTCGAGCGAAGCGGACCTGGTGCGTCTCGCCGACAAGGCTCTCTACGACGCCAAGAAGGCCGGCCGGGACTGCGCCATGCTGGTCGCACCCGATGCCTTGATGGCGGCCTGAAGCGTAGACCGGCCGGCACCCGCCCCTACATGGTGGCCCCGATCTGCCAGGGAACGAATTCGGCGTCGCCATAGCCGAGCGCTTCGGATTTCGAGGGCTCGCCTGACGCCACCGCCAAAACTTTTTCGAAGATCTCCTGGCCCTTGGCCTCGATCGACACGCCATCGAGGATGTCGCCGCAGTTGATGTCCATGTCGTCCGTCATGCGGCGGTAGATATCGGTGTTGGTGGCCAGCTTGATGGAGGGGGTCGGCTTGCAGCCATAGGCCGAGCCGCGCCCTGTGGTGAAGCACAGCATGTTGGCGCCCCCCGCCACCTGGCCGGTCGCCGAGACGGGGTCGTAGCCGGGCGTGTCCATGAACACGAAACCCTTGGCGGTGACGGGCTCGGCATAGTGATAGACGCCCGTCAGCGTCGTGGTGCCGCCCTTGGCGGCGGCGCCGAGGGATTTCTCCAAAATGGTCGTGAGGCCGCCCGCCTTGTTGCCCGGCGAGGGGTTGTTGTTCATCTCGCCGCCCGCGCGGGAGGTATAGTCCTCCCACCAATGGATCATCGAGACGAGTTTCTCGCCGACCTCGCGGGTCGCGGCCCGGCGGGTGAGCAGGTGTTCGGCCCCATAGATTTCGGGAGTCTCGGACAGGATCGCGGTGCCGCCGTGATGCACCAGCAGGTCGGCGGCCGCGCCCAGCGCCGGATTGGCGGTGATCCCCGAATAGCCGTCCGAGCCGCCGCATTGCAGCGCCAGCACCAGTTCGGAGGCTGGCAGCGTCTCGCGCCGTGCCTTTGATGCTGCCGGGATCATGTCGCGCAATGCTGCGACGCCCGCTTCCACGGTCTTCTTGGTGCCGCCGGTGTCCTGGATCGTCATGGTGCGGAAGGCGTCGCTTTCGCGCAGGCCGTATTCGCTCTTCATGCGGCCGATCTGGAACACTTCGCAGCCCAGCCCCACCAGCAGCACGCCCGCGATGTTGGGATTGCTGGCATAACCCCACTGGGTGCGTTTCAAGGCGTCAAAACCCTCGCCCTTGGCCGCGATGCCGCAGCCCGTCCCATGCACCAGCGCGATCACGCCGTCGATCTCGGGATGATCGTCGAGCACGCCCGACCGCTCGACCTCTTTGGCCATGAAGCGCGCCACCGAGGCCGAGCAGTTCACGCTGGTGAGGATCGCAAGATAGTTGCGCGTACCCGCCTTGCCGTTGGCTCGGCGAAACCCCTGGAAGGTCGCCTGCTGTTCGAGGGGAAGAATGATCTCCTGCCGGGCGCCTTCGGCGAAATGGTAGTCCCGGGCGAACTCCTGCATTTCGACATTGTGCTCATGCACCCATTCGCCGGGCGCGATGTCCTGTTTGGCGAAACCGATGATCTGTCCGAATTTGAGGATTGGGCCGCCGACCGCGATCGGCAGGATCGCCATCTTGTGACCCTTGGGCACGCGGGCGCGCGGCGGCACGCCCGCCCCGTTCTCGCGGCCGGGCTCGAGCGTGTCGACCGCCACCACGACATTGTCCTGCGGCTGCAGGCGGAGCGTGCGGGCGGGTGGGGCGGCAAACAGGGTCATGGTTCGTCCGAAAAGAGGCTGGGGTTTTGCCGGGCAAAGGCGTTGAACATGACGGTCGCCTCCTCGAGGTGATGCCGCATGGCGGTCTGCGCGCCCGCCGCATCGCCGGCCGCGATCGCGGACACGATGGCACGATGTTCGTCGACCGTGGCGGTGAGGCGGCCGGAGGGCGCGGTGAGCAAGCGTCGGATGCGTTCGAGATGCGAGCGCAAGCCATCGAGGATCGAGCCCGCATGGCTGAGGCCGAGGCTGGCGCAGAGGGTTTGGTGGAAGGCCACGTCGAGCATGTAGCAGCCCGTCCGGTCCTTGGCCTCGGCGGCGGCCGCCTGATAGCGCAGATTGCGGTCGAGCGCCTCGACGAGGTCGGGTTGGCGTCGCTCAGCCGCCGTGGCCGCGATGTCGCCTTCCAGCGCCCGCCGGATCAGCATGAATTCGCGGACGTCGCTGAGCGCGATCTTGGCCACGAACGAGCCGTGCTGGGGCTCGATCACGACCAGCCGCTCATAGGCGAGACGGTTGATCGCGGTGGTGACCGGAAAGCGCGACATGCCGAGCCGTTCGCAAAGCGCCGACTTATCAATGGGCAGCCCGGGCTCGAGCGTGCCCGACAGGATCGCTTCCTTGATTTCGTCGTAGACGTGAAGCGCCTTCGAGGCGCGCCTCGGATCTGGGCCCTCGGCGGGGCGAGCGGCGGCGGAACGGCTGATCGACATGAGGCTCTGGTCCGTGCACCCCGCCTG
Organism: uncultured Lichenihabitans sp.; assembly: GCA_964245915.1. Taxonomy (GTDB): domain Bacteria; phylum Pseudomonadota; class Alphaproteobacteria; order Rhizobiales; family Beijerinckiaceae; genus Lichenihabitans. The sequence goes on from CAXTOT010000067.1 coordinate 11,308, forward strand.
CTTCCGAAAACCCCAGGGGCTAGCATGTCAGAAGTAGGCGCAGGACTGGCGCGGGTCAATGGATTGTGCAAATTGAATGACCATTTGCTGAACCAGCGAGCACCACATGGCGGCCCTTTCCCTTGCCGATACCCTGCCCGAAGACGGGACGGCGGGCGCCCTCGTGGGCCGCGTGTGGCGCCCTGATCGGGCCGGTCCGGCGGTCGTGGCGGTGCGTGACGACGGCCTGATCGACATCACCAGAAGCTTCCCCACGGTCCGCGACCTTTGCGAGCACGAGGCTCCCGCTCGAGCTTTGCGGGCCGCTTCGGGCGAGCGGATCGCTTCCCTCGACGAGGTGCTGGCCAATACCCCGGAGGCGGGACGCGATCCGAAACAGCCCTGGCTGCTGGCTCCCATCGACCTCCAGGCCATCAAGGCGGCGGGCGTCACCTTCGCGGTTTCCATGTTGGAGCGGGTGATCGAGGAACGGGCGCGGGGCGATATCGCGGCCGCGGCCGGCATCCGAGAGGAGATCACGCGCTTGGTGGGCGAGGATTTCTCCAAGCTGAAGCCCGGCTCGCCCGAGGCCATGCACCTCAAGGCCGTGCTGGTGGGCCAGAACGCCTGGTCGCAATATCTCGAAGTGGGGATCGGGCCCGATGCCGAGATTTTCACCAAGGCGCTGCCCATGTCGGCCATCGGCACGGGCGGGGACGCCGGGCTACACTCGAAATCGGAATGGAACAATCCCGAGCCCGAAGCCGTGCTGGCCGTCGCCTCGACGGGCCGGATCGTGGGCGCGACGCTCGGCAACGACGTCAACCTGCGCGATTTCGAGGGGCGCTCGGCCCTGCTGCTCTCCAAGGCCAAGGACAATAACGCGAGCTGCGCGATCGGGCCGTTCATCCGCCTTTTCGACGAAACGTTCTCGCTCGACGATGTGCGGCGCCTCTACATCACGTTGACGGTCGAGGGACCGGACGGCTACCGGCTCGAAGGCTCCAGTTCGATGGACAAGATCAGCCGCGACCCGGCCGATCTCGTGGCCGAGATGGTGGGTCCGCACCATCAATACCCGGATGGCGCCGTGCTGTTTTTGGGCACGCTCTTCACGCCGATCGAGGATCGCGACGAACCCGGCAAGGGGTTTACCCACAAGGTGGGCGACGTGGTCACGGTCGCGACCCCGAAACTCGGCCGCCTCACCAACGTGATGCGCCACAGCGAGGACTGTACCCCGTGGACCTTTGGGGTGAGCCACCTGATGCGCCATTTGGCGAAACAGGGGTGGCTCTGAGAGGGCAGCGGCCTGGTCCAGAGTCCGTCGTCCCGACAGGCTCATTGATCGCAGGGCATCCGGCGGGTTGCCGGTTGACCAGGCCTTCAAGAAGACAGGGGCAACGGTCTTGATTGAAACAGACCTTTCCAATCTCTACCGAGACTACATTGCATGCCTGAACATCCAGGACTGGCCGAAGTTGGGACAGTTCGTCGATGGCCAGGTGGTCCACAACGGTCGGCGGGTCGGGTTGTCAGGTTATCTCCAAATGCTGGAGAGAGACTTCGATGAGATTCCGGATCTTTATTTCGATGTCCAGATGCTCATTTGCGAGCCTCCTTACATTGCGAGCCGGATAAACTTCAACTGTACGCCAAAGCGGAAATTTCTCGGGCTGGATGTGAACGGCAAGAGAGTCTCTTTTGCCGAGAATGTGATTTACGAATTTCGTGGCGCGAAGATTGTGCAAGTATGGTCGGTTGTAGATAAGGCCGCGATCGAAGCTCAGCTTTAGCGCAAAACTCTTATCGCGCGGGTCGTTTCTGAGCCGAACCTATTCAAAGCGCCGGGGCTATTCACTCGGGTTCGGCCGTTCATTCTGCATCACGACCGAACACAACGCAGGATCAGCTGTTGTAGGCGTCCGTCTACAAGCGGCTCCAAGCGCAGACTTGAGCGGGCATGGTAATCTGGCTGTTCAGTCGAACGGCTTCAGTTCGCAGCCGGGATTCAAGGCCATCGATGTGAATAGAATCCACGTCCATAATTCCGTGCTTAGCTATTTGCGGAAGCAGGCTACGAAGCGAGTCAGACAACCAAGCATAGAAGGGTGACGTCTCGCCACAATCAATTGGAATTTCAGAAGTCAGGTGCGGTTGCGGCAAACCCGCTTCAGAAAAGTGAGCTGCAAGACGAGTCCCAACGGCGGCATGCGGCGCACCGGCCCGAAGAGCTTTGAAAGCCAACTCCAGGGCAAGTTCATATTCAGCGATCGGCGGGTCGCTGTACTGGCCACTCCGAGGAAAAATTTCATGGAGCGCGAGACTTCCGCCAGACCGCACCATGTTCGCGGCAGCTTTGAGGAAAGCCGTCGGATCAGCTTGATGCATGAGGACATATCGCCCGACCGCCAAATCATAGGACTGCGGCTGGTCAAAGGATTCCACCGAGGTCTCCAGGAACTCGACGTTCCGTAGGCCGGCCGCTTCGGCCCGCTCGCGAGCCGTTATCAATACCGTCGAACTCTGGTCGATCCCGACAACCGTCCCGGATGGCCCGACCATTTCCGCGGCCAGCATCGACACGTCGCCCGCGCCGCATCCAAGATCGAGAACACGCATACCGGGTTGAATATTGGTCGCCTCGAGAAGTCGCGTCGTGATCGGCCTCAAGATCTCGGCCTGACTGATCAACCTTCGAACTTCTGATGGTCCATGGCCCATCACATAGTCTTTTTTAGGATCAAACTCTTTGAGCCGCGGATAACCTTGTGGCTGAGTCATGATTTCATCCCTTCGACGACACCCCAGGTTCTGTGGTGTCCACTTTACGGGATCGCTACGATCGGACTGCGATTACGTTACGAATGAAATTGCGACGCTTCGACGATCTACGCGCGCATGAACATCCCCGGTGATGATCGCTTGACAAAAACGTAAGTTATGACTTACGGTAAGTCATGGCTAATCAATCGCGTGCCCTCGACAGCTTTGCCGCCCTTGGCGATCCGACCCGGCGGGCGATCTTCGAACGCGTGGCCGCACGGCCGTCGGCGGTTGGAGACTTGGCGCGCGGACTGCCGGTCAGCCGCCCCGCCGTCTCGCAGCATCTACGCGTGCTGAAGGAGGCGGGCCTGGTGCGCGAAACCCCCGAGGGCACGCGGCGCATCTATCGCCTCGATCCGCGCGGCATCGCGGCCATGCGCGAATGGCTGGACTCCCACTGGGCCACGGCGCTCGACGCCTTCAAGGATTTCGCCGACGAACAAATCGATCAGGAGAAGCCGCAATGAGCGTCGCGCCCATCGTGCGTACCGTGGAGGTCAAGGCGCCTCCCGCCCGAGCTTTCGATCTCTTCGCGACCCGGATGGAGCATTGGTGGCCTAAGGGTGGAACCATCGGCAAGCAACCCCATGCCGCCGTCATCCTCGAGCCGCGGACGGGAGGCCAATGGTTCGAGCGCGACGCCGACGGTAACGACACGCACTGGGGCAAGGTGCTGGCCTGGGAGCCGCCCTCGCGCCTGTTGCTGGCCTGGCAGATCGACTGTGCGTGGGGCTACGACCCGGATCTTCTCACCGAAGTCGAGCTGACGTTCACTCCGGCCCAAGGCGGCGGCACGCTGGTGAGGCTGGAGCACCGCAACCTGGAGCGTTTCGGCGCCGATGCCGCCAAGCACGCCGAGCGCCTCGGAGGCGGCTGGCCCAAGCGCCTTGCCGATTTTGCCCACTATGCCGATGCCCACGCCTGAAGGGAGGTCATCATGTCCGAATTCGTCGTCTACAGCGTCCCGGGAAGCCCATATGGCCGAGCCGTGCTCGCAACTTTGGAGGAGAAGGGCGGTTCGTATCGCCTCTCACCCCTGGCGCCGGGCGGATCCCGCTCGCCTGACCACCTGGCCCGCCATCCATTCGGACGGGTCCCCGTGCTCGAACACAAGGGCTTCATGCTCTACGAGACGCAGGCGATCTTGCGCTACCTCGACCGCGTGCTGCCCGCCCCGGCCCTCACCCCCACCGATGCCAACGTCGCGGCGCGGATGGATCAGGTGATGAACATCTGCGACTGGTACCTCATGCAAGGCGTCAACAACGTCATCGGCTTCCACCGGATCATCGCGCCGCGGCTGCTTGGACTGACCCCGGACGAAGCCGCCATTGCCGCCGCCATGCCCAGGGCGCACGTCGTTTTCGACGAACTCTCCCGCCTGCTCGGGAGCAAGAGCTACCTTGCCGACGCGACGTTGACCCTGGCCGATATCCTGGTTGCGCCGCACCTCGAGTTTCTCTCGTGGACACCGGAATGGGGGCCATTGACGGCGAACTGTCCCAACCTGGTGTCGTGGCTCGATCGCATGAATGCCCGCGCAAGTTTTGCGGCGACCACATGGGAGCGGGTTTCCGAGCTCGCCGAGGCGGCCTGATCGACGCGCACCCTGCCGAACGGGCCTTACGAGGGTAAGAAGTCGCGCAAAACGCGCGCGATAGGAGCCGCCATGCCCGACATCATGCATCTCATCAAGATCGCCGCATCGCCCGAGCGGGTCTACCAGGCGCTCGTCACGGCCGAGGGTATTCGCAACTGGTGGACGCGCGACGCCGACCTCGATGCGAGGGTCGGCGGCAAGGGCGTGTTTCGTTTCTACGAGGGTAAAGGCATCACCACCGTCAGCGTCGATGAACTCGAGCCGTCGACTCGCGTGGTCTGGAAGGTGACCTCGTCCCACCACCCGGAATGGGAAGCCACGACGATCACGTTCGATCTGCGCCCCGAGGGGAGCGACACGATGCTGGCTTTCGCGCAGCGCGGCTTTGCGCAAGCCGGCGAGTGCTACGCACTCTGCACGACGGGTTGGGGCTATTATCTGGTCAGCTTGCAACAATATTTGCAGACGGGAAAAGGCGCCCCCTCTCCGGACATCGATTTTTCGCGCGTGATCCGCGCGGCCGGCACCGCCACCCCTTGATCTCGTCACGCAATCCGGCTTGATCCTTCCTGACGTGCGCGGCCCGCATACCGCGTCAGGGAGGCGATCCACCATGGCTGACATGATCCTCGTGGCCGGCGAGGCCCTGGTCGATCTCATCCCCGTGAGCGGTTCGACCTTCGAGGCCGTGCTGGGCGGCTCGCCCTACAACACCGCCATCGGGCTCGGGCGGCTCGGGGTGCCGACCGGCTATGCGGGACGGGTGTCGACCGACGCCATGGGGGAAGCCATGGTGGAGCGCCTCGATGCGAGCGGAGTCGATCTCGGCTTCGTGGCGCGGGCCGCAGACCCCTCGCCACTGGCTTTCGTGACGCGCGGCACCGAGGCCACCGGGGCCCGCTATGCCTTCTATCTCGGCTCGACCGCCTATGATGGCCCCTCGCCACTGCCCGGCGCTTGGCCCGATCATGTCGGCCACCTCCACATCGGATCTTTTTCGGCCACGGACGGCATCCAAGGCGCCAAGGCGCTCGAAGCCTTGGCCAAGGCCGACGGCATCGCGACCACGAGCTATGACCCCAACATCCGCCCGATGGTGATCGGCTCGCCAGAGGCGACCGTGCCGCTCGTCGAAGCGCGGGTGCGCGCCTCCACCGTGGTCAAGGCGAGCGACGAGGACTTGGCGTGGCTCTATCCGGACCGCGAACCGCTTGCGGCAGCGGCCACCTGGGCGGCGCTCGGCCCGCGCCTCGTCGTGCTCACCCGTGGCGGCGCCGGCGCCGCGGGATTTTTTGGGTCGCGCTCGGTCGAATGCGTGGCGCCGCCCATCACCGTGGTCGACACCGTAGGGGCAGGGGACAGTTTTATGGCGGCGCTGCTCGCCACCATGCACGGGGATGGCGGGCTCGGGCGCCGGGGCCGGGCCAAGGCAGAGCCCTATACCGACGCCCAGGTGGCGGGCTGGCTCACCTTCGCGGTCGCGGCGGCCGCCATCACCTGCACCCGCAAGGGCGCCAATCCACCGACCAGAGACGAGGTGCGCCAGGCCATGGCGGCCGCAGGTTCCTAAAGCCCAATCCCTTTAGGAGACATATCCACATACCTCGGGCTGTTGCACCTGCGGTGCAAGGTCTTGGGTCTCGGTCGAAACACGGGCATAGCCGTAAATCACGTCGGCCTCCGTGCAGTGTGATGAATGCGAACGATCTGAATCTCGTCCGGCCCGACGCTGTAGATGATGGCGTAGGGATAGGGGTGGCGATCAGCCGTCTTGTGCCGCGATAGCCGGTCGCGATGCCCGACAGCGGATGGGTCAACAGCACGTCAATGGCCTGCTGGATACGCCGCTGAACGTTGCGCGCGCCCTGCGGGTTCCTCTCCTCGACATAGGCGAGAATTACGGCGAGCTGGCGAACTGCGCCTGCGGAATAAACCAGCCTCACAGGCCATGCTTCGCCCAGATGGCCCGCACCTGTTCGTCCGCTGCAACCTCGCCGCGCTCGATCTCCCCGATGCCGGCGTCGATATCCGCCTTCGCCTCGTCGTTCAGCTCATAAACCGGGTAACCCTTGCCGGCGAGTTGCATGACCACGCGGGCAATCTCATCCTGCTGCTCGGGCGGGACGTGCCGCAGCACGTCGATCGCTTCTTCCATCAAATTCGTCATGGGCATCTGCATCGACAGAGGGGCAAAATCGAAAAACATTATGCAGAATTACGCGAAGGGGAAAGCCCTTCAAATGCTCTAGTAGTCGACTCGAACGAGGTAGAGGCCCGCCGCTGGCGCCACGGTGCCGCAACGGGATCTGTCGCGCGCCTCAAGGGCGTCGCGAAGGTCATGGGCGGCCCACTGGCCGGCGCCAACCCGTTCGAGCGAGCCCACCATCGAGCGGACCTGACGATGCAGGAACGAGCGGGCCGAGACCTCGATGTCGATCGCCTCGCCGGATCGCGCGACCCGCAGTGCGTCCAGCGTGCGAACCGGGCTCGTGGCCTGACATTCGGTGTCGCGGAACGTCGAGAAATCGTGCCGCCCGATCAGCACCTGGGCGGCTTCGTGCATCGTCTGGGCGTCGAGCCGCCGCTTGACCAGCCAGGCGTGGTTGGCCGAAAGCGCGAGCGGCATGCGGCGGTTGACGATGCGATAGAGGTAGTGGCGCTGCGTGGCCGAGCGCCGCGCATCGAAGTCGTCAGCCACGACCTCGGCCGACAGAACCGCGATCGGCCAGGGGCGTAGCTCGGCATTCAAAGCGTCGCGCACGCTGTCGGTCCGGTAGGGCTTTGGCAGATCGAGATGCGCCACCTGCCCGGTGGCATGAACGCCGGCATCGGTCCGCCCGGCGCCTCGGATCGCGGCGGGTCCTCCCGCCAGGGGCAGGGCCGCGCGTTCCAGTTCGCCTTGCACCGAGGGTCCGTTGGCCTGCCGCTGCCAACCCACGAAGGGGGTCCCGTCATATTCGATGGTGAGCTTGTAGCGGGGCACGGGGGTCAGGTTTCGCGCGCGAGCCGAGATCCCGGAACGAGGCGCGTGCCACAAAGGAAGGCGGTCCAATCCAGGGGCGCCTTGCCGGCCCGCTGCACCAGCGTGGGCAGCACGGACGCGGTGCCGCAGGCGATCCGGGCCTCGTCGATCAAGGTTCCCGGCGATCCCTCGCCCGCGCTGAGGCGCGCGCGCAGCACCTTGACGCGTTCCACGCCGTTGCCGAGATCGGCCTCGAAGAAGGCGCCCGGAAAGGGCGAGAGCCCTCGGATGAGGTCATGCACCGCGGCGGCGGGCTGCGCCCAGTCGATGCGGCACTCGGCCTTGTCGATCTTGTGGGCATAGATCACGCCCTCGTCGGGTTGAGCACGGAACTGCAGGGTGGCGCGCCCGAGCGCCGCCAGCGCGCGGCTCATCAGGTCGGCCCCGATCGGCGCCAGCCTGTCGTGCAGGTCGCCGGCCGTCATGTCGGGCCCGATCGCCACGCTTTCGGCCATACCGACGGGGCCAGTGTCGAGCCCTGCATCCATGCGCATCACCATGACGCCGCTAATCGTGTCGCCCGCCATCACGGCCCGCTGGATGGGCGCGGCCCCGCGCCAGCGCGGCAGCAAGGAGCCGTGGAGGTTGAGGCAGCCGAGCCGCGGCGCATCGAGAACCCGCTGCGGTAGGATCAGCCCGTAAGCCACCACCACGGCGACGTCTGCGCCATGGGCCGAGAACGCCTCGGCTTCGGGATCGCCCTTAAGGCTTTTCGGGGTGAAGACCGGCAGACCGAGCCGGTCCGCCATGGCATGGACCGGGGAGGGTCGAAGTGCCATGCCCCGGCCGCCCAACGCGGGCGCACGGGTATAGACCGCCACGACCTCGTGGCCTTGCCCCACAATTTCGCTCAAGGTGGGAACCGCGAAATCCGGCGTGCCCATGAAGATGACGCGCATCAGGAGGGGGCGCTGGTGGAGCGGCGTGGGGCCGAGCGTTCGGGCGGGGCGGGGCGCTCACCCTCGCGCGGGTTGAACGGGCGGCCTTCCTCGCGGGCGAGCCGGGCCGCTTTTTCGAACTTCTTGATGACCCGTTCCCGCTTCAGCCGGGAGATGTGATCCACGAACAGTACGCCGTCGAGATGGTCGATCTCGTGCTGGATTACCGTTGCCAATATCCCGTCGGCCTCGATCTCCTGAGCCTTGCCGTCGCGATCGAGGAAGCGGACCCGGACCCGTTCGGGCCGCTGCACCTCCTCGTAATAATCGGGGATCGACAGGCAGCCCTCCTCGTAGGTGGAGAGCTCTTCGGATTTCCAGACGATCTCCGGGTTGATCAGGAACAACGGCGTTTTCGGTGCGTCCTCCTTCGCGGTGTCGATCACCACCAGCCGTCGAAGCTCGCCGATCTGCACGGCCGCAAGCCCGATCCCAGGCGCGTCGTACATCGTCTCCAGCATGTCATCGAGCAAGACACGGATGGTGTCGTCAACGGTCTCGACCGGCTTCGAAACGAGACGCAGTTTGGCATCGGGGAGGGTGACGACGGGGCGAATGGCCATAACGAACCTTGCAATGAGTCCTCTGCAGATAAGGAGGGTCGTGCCCGCGGTCAAACGAGAATGGCGGCCCAGCGTAAAGCCCGATTCAGACAGAATGCGACTTCGCTCGGCTCACCCATTTACCACACCTTCGACAAGTCTCCGCCGTTGCGGGACCGCATAAGACTCTCACAATCCACGATGACTAAAGGTGGCTCTGAGGTCGGTGACACAGATGCAGCACGAGACGAATGCCATGAGCCAGCAATGCGAGCTTTGCGGGATCGGCTTCTCGGGACGAAGCTTCAAGCGTCGGCATGACCTGGCCAAGGCGTTCTGCAGCATCGCCTGCGTGCAAAACTTCGAAGATCGTGCCGGCCTGCCGAATGGGTGCATCTATGAAAGTCGGCCCGGCTGGTCGAGCTCTCCGATCGTTGAGGCGATGCCGATCGCCATGGCGTGCTGATCGCGGCTGCCGTCCATCAGACCTCGGCTGCTTTGGAAATTTCGCTTACCATTCAGTCCGTCGGAAAATCGCTTCAACATCTAACCCGGACCCCGATGGGAGTCGGCGCCAGGATGAGTGCGGCGCGTGAGCCGCTTGGCAAGGTGAGGGATAGCGGCATGACTGAGGCGTTTACCGACGGGCGGTCAACCGCCGGCGTAACATCGGATATCGAGAGCGGCACGATCAGAGCAATCTCCCAACGACTGATCCCGTTTCTGGTGGTGGCTTATTTCCTGGCCTATCTCGATCGTGTCAATCTCGGTTTCGCAGCATTGACCATGAACACCGATCTGAAGTTATCGCCGACGATGTTCAGCTGGGGTGCCGGAATCTTTTTCGTCGGTTATTTTCTTTTCGAGGTGCCCTCCAATCTCGCCCTGGAGAAATTCGGCGCCAGCCGCTGGATTGCGCGCATCATGGTGAGCTGGGGCATCATTTCCGCGCTGATGGCGTTCGCTACCGGGCCCCGGAGCTTTTATGCTTTACGCTTTTTTCTCGGCATCGCCGAGGCCGGGTTTTTTCCAGGCGTCATCTTGTATCTGACCTACTGGTACCCGGCCGCCTATCGAGCGCGATTTCTCGCTGCTTTCGCGATCGCAGTTCCGGTCTCTACGGTGGTCGGTGCGCCAGTATCCGGAATGCTGCTGGGGCTCGATGGTGTGTTGGGATTGAGGGGCTGGCAGTGGCTGTTCATCATCGAAGGCCTTCCTTCGATCGTGATCGGGATCATGGCCTGGTTTTATCTCACCGACAGTCCGTCGCGGGCGTCATGGCTTTCGGCAGAACAGAAGGGATGGCTTTCGGCACGGCTCGAGGGCGAACGCGTTGCGAAGGAGAAGACACAAGCGATGACGCTCGGCCAGGCGTTGTCGTCGCCCAGGGTCTTGATGCTGAGCGCGGTCTATTTCGGTTTTGTGGGCGCGCTGTATGGCATGCAGTTCTGGCTGCCGCAGATCGTAAAGGCGTTCGGCTTCAGCAACGCACAGACGGGCTTCGTGACCGCAATTCCATATTTGTTCGGCTCGATCGCGATGGTGCTGTGGGCGCGGCATTCCGACCGGACGCGCGAACGCGTCTGGCATGTCGGATTGCCGCTGATCCTCACTGCAGCGGCGCTCGGCATGTCGGGCTACACCCAGGATCCGACGCTGACGATGATCGCATTGACGGTCGCTGCGGTGGGCGTGTTTTGCACCCTCGCACTGTTCTGGACGCTGCCCACGGCCCAGCTCAGCGGCACGGCCGCAGCCGGTGGCATCGCATTGATCAATTCGATCGGCAACCTGGCGGGATTCGGCGGCCCGTATCTGATGGGCTGGATCAAGGAAACGATTGGGAGCACCTCGGTCGGCCTGTTGGTGTTGGCGCTGATGCCGCTGATCGCGGGCTTGCTCGTACTGCTCGGCCATCACAAAACGACAGCTGAATTCGCCGAGCCGATCACGGTAAAATGACCAAAGCGTGAGCTAATTCATGCGCGGCATCTGGGCCCGGATTTCGGCCGCCCGGGCCTCGGTGCCACCGATGTCGCGGCATTGCTCCTCGCTCAAACTGAACGAGACGTTGAATCCATCGGGCGTCTCCAGCGTGAGAATCCGGGTGCACAGATCGGCGCTGAGTTCGACGGTGTAGCGATCGACCGGATAGACGACGCGCAAACTCTGGTCGTTGTGCCGGCGCTGCAGAGCCCGGGTGACCATTCTCGGCAAGGTCATCATCAGTCGGTTGAGACAGACGCTCGGCAGCGACAGCGAGGCCGGCCGACCGAATTTGTCCTCCAGATGCATCTTGAAGGAGCCGCCATCCTCGGCGACTTCGAAGCAGGTCAGTTCCTCTCCCTCGATGTGGGTGCTCATGCCTCTCTCCGGCCATTTCTCATCGCTATATTCCACAAAATATAACGCTTAGGTTTGCGGGTGTGGCAAGCGCCTTGGGCTGGCGGGCCTAAAGATTGAGACTAAATCATATGGTTCGTCGCAAGCCGGATGGGCGGGCGGCACGGATCCCAGATCAAACGCGCGATGGGTCGGCAGCCGGACACGGTCGCCCAGCCCCCGGAATGGAGCCAAACCGATGCATGAAAGCTACCCCGTCACACACAGCGATGCCGAGTGGCGCAAGATCCTGACGCCGGAGCAATATGCGGTCATGCGCCAGCACGGCACGGAGGCGCCGGGAAGCTGCACGCTGCTCCTCGAAAAACGGCGCGGCAAATTCACCTGCGCGGGCTGCAATCAGCCCTTGTTCGAAACGCGGCTGAAATTCGAGAGCGGCACCGGCTGGCCGAGTTTCAACGAGCCGGTCGAGGGTGCGGTCGAAACTTCGGTCGACCGCGCCTATGGTATGGTGCGCACCGAGGTGCATTGCGCCACTTGCGGCAGCCATCTCGGCCACATTTTCGACGACGGCCCACCTCCGACCCATTTGCGCTACTGCATCAATGGTGTCGCGATGAATTTCAAGCCGGAGTGAGCGGCCGGGTTAGGCAGCGCGTGCCGGGGGGCCGGCGGCAGCCAATTCCGCGACCTCATGGTCCGTGAAAACGCGGCTGCGGGTCAGGAAACGAACGCCTTCCGGCGCCTCAACCGAAAACCCCGACCCGCGCCCAGGCACCAGATCGATGACCAGCTGCGTGTGCTGCCAGTAGTCGAACTGGGCGGCGCCGATGTAGAATTGGCACCCGGCGATCTCGCCCAAAAGCACGTCCTGCGGGCCGACCCGGAAGTCGCCGAGCGGAAAGCACATCGGGGCCGAGCCGTCGCAGCAGCCGCCCGACTGGTGGAACAACAACGGCCCGTGCTGCTCCCTGAGCCGCGCCACCATGGCGGCGGCCTTGTCGGTGATTTCGACGCGCTGAACCATGCACTGCCTCGCATTGGAAAGACCGTCATGCGCGGGCTTGTCCCGCGTATCCACGCGTTACGTCGGGGCTCACTCTGGCGTGGATACGCGGGACGAGCCCGCGCATGACGGATCACAAGCCGCTCAGAAAAACCCGAGGGCCTTCGGCGAGTAGCTGACCAGCATGTTCTTGGTTTGCTGGTAGTAATCCATCATCTTGAGGTGGTTCTCGCGACCGATGCCGGACTGCTTATAGCCCCCGAACGTCGCATGCGCCGGATAGAGGTGGTAGCAGTTGGTCCACACCCGGCCGGCCTGGATGGCGCGTCCCATGCGATAGGCCCGCGTGCCGTTGCGGGTCCATACGCCGGCGCCGAGACCGTAAAGCGTGTCGTTGGCGATCGAAAGCGCCTCGTCCTCACCCTTGAACGGAACCACGGAAACGACGGGCCCAAAGATCTCCTCCTGGAACACCCGCATCTTGTTGTGGCCCTCGAAGATCGTGGGCTCGACGTAGAAGCCCTCGCCGATTTCGCCCCCGAGATCGGCGCGCTTGCCGCCCGTGAGCACCTTGGCGCCCTCCTGCCGCCCAATATCGAAATAGGACAGGATCTTCTCGAGTTGGTCGTTCGAGGCCTGCGCCCCGATCATCGTGGTCATGTCGAGCGGGTGGCCTTGCTTGATCTTCTTGGTCCGGGCGACCGCGCGTTCCATGAACTTGTCGTAGATCTTGGCATCCACCAACGCTCGGCTCGGGCAGGTGCACACCTCGCCCTGGTTCAAGGCGAACATCGTAAAACCTTCGAGGGCCTTGTCGAAGAAATCGTCGTCTTCCTCCATCACGTCGGCGAAGAAGATATTCGGCGATTTGCCGCCGAGTTCCAGAGTCACCGGGATGATGTTGTCCGACGCATATTGCATGATGAGGCGGCCGGTCGTGGTCTCACCCGTAAACGCGATCTTGGCGATGCGCTTGCTCTGCGCCAGCGGCTTGCCGGCCTCGATCCCAAACCCGTTGACCACGTTGATGACGCCGGGGGGAACGATATCTCCCAGCAGTTCCATCAGCACGAGGATGCTGAGCGGGGTCTGTTCGGCGGGCTTCAGCACCACGCAGTTGCCGGCGGCGAGCGCCGGAGCGAGTTTCCACACGGCCATCAACAGCGGGAAGTTCCACGGAATGATCTGGCCCACGACGCCGAGCGGCTCGCGGAAGTGGTAGGCCACCGTGTCGTCGTCGATCTGCGAAAGGCTGCCTTCCTGAGCCCGGATCACACCGGCAAAGTAACGGAAGTGATCGACCGCGAGCGGCATGTCGGCGAATGTGGTCTCGCGCAGCGGTTTACCGTTGTCGAGCGTTTCGATCAGGGCGATGAGATCCAGCTTTTGCTCGATGACGTCGGCGATCTTGTTCAGAACCTTCGAACGCTCGGCCGGGGAGGTCTTGCCCCAAGCGTCCTTGGCCTTGTGGGCCGCGTCGAGCGCCAGTTCGATGTCGGCCGCGGAGGAGCGCGGGACTTCGCAGAGTTTCTTGCCGGTGACTGGGCTCGGATTGTCGAAGTAGCGGCCCTCGACCGGTGCCACCCACTTGCCGCCGATGAAATTGTCGTAGCGCTCCCGGATCAAGACCTGTTTCGACACCTGGTCGAGTGCTTGCTGGAACATGTTTGCCTCCTCGGGTAATGGCGCCGTTCGGCGTCCGTGTTCGGCCTGGAGCCGGTCTTCTGGGCAGCCCGGATCGCCCGGCGCCGCCTCGCATTCAGCTTTCGCAAGACTGCTCCGTGACAAGATCGCCGTCAACGTTATATTCAGTGGAACATAGCGTCGCGCGCAGCGAGCGCCTCATCGAGAAGGGATGGTCAATGTCTCACGATCTGCAGTTCTACATCGACGGCACCTGGGTGGACCCGGTGGTGCCGAACAGGCTCGACGTGATCGATCCCTCCAACGAGGATGCCTTTGCGCAGATCTCGCTCGGCTCCAAGGCCGATGTCGACAAGGCGGTAGCGGCCGCCAAGCGTGCCTTCCGCAGCTTTTCCCGGACCACCCGGGAGGAGCGTTACGAGCTTTTCCAGCGGATCATCGCGGTCTACCAGGAGCGGAGCGCCGATCTGGCTTCGGCCGTCTCACGGGAGATGGGCGCCCCGTACCCCTTCGCCTTGGCCAACCAGGTCGGCGTCGGCCTCGCGCATCTGCGCAAGATGGCCGAAGTCCTCAAGGGTTTCGTATTCGAGGAAAACAAGGGGACCTCGCTCGTGGTCAAGGAGCCGATCGGCGTGGTGGGCCTGATCACGCCGTGGAACTGGCCGCTCAATCAGATCACCTGCAAGGTCGGTCCCGCGCTTGCGGCGGGCTGCACCATGGTGCTCAAGCCGAGCGAGATCGCGCCCCTCGACGCCATCATCTTCGCCGAGATTTTGGACGAGGCCGGCGTTCCCAAGGGCGTGTTCAACCTGGTCAACGGCGATGGGCCGACGGTCGGGCAGGCGCTCGCCAGCCACCCCGACATCGACATGATGTCCTTCACGGGTTCGACCCGGGCCGGCATCCTGGTCGCCAAGGCGGCCGCCGATACGGTCAAGCGGGTCCATCAGGAACTCGGCGGCAAATCCGCCAACATCCTGTTCCCCGACGTCGATTTGCAGCAGGCCGTCACCAAGGGCGTGGCGGGTTGCTTCGGCAATTCCGGGCAATCCTGCAACGCACCCACGCGAATGTTCGTACCCCGCGATCGGCACGACGAAGCCGCGGCCTACGCCAAGACGGCGGCGGAGACGTTTGTCGTCGGTCCCGCGGACGCACCCGACACCAAGCTCGGCCCAGTGGTCAGCCAAGTGCAGTTCGACAAGATCCAGGACCTGATCCAAAGCGGCGTCACCGAAGGCGCCACCCTGGTGACCGGCGGCCCGGGCCGCCCCGCCGATCTCAACCGAGGTTATTACGTGCGCCCTACGGTATTCGCCAACGTCACGCAGGACATGCGGATCGCGCGGGAGGAAATTTTTGGACCGGTCTTGTCCATCCTGCCCTACGACACCGTCGAAGAGGTGGTGGAACGCGCCAACGACACGGTCTATGGGCTCGCCTCCTACATCCAGGCCAAGGATCTCAAAAAGGCACGCGAGGTCGCGAGTCTTATGCGCACCGGTAACGTGCACATCAACTACCCGGCCTGGGATGCCGGCATGCCGTTCGGGGGCTACAAACAGTCCGGCAACGGTCGCGAATATGCCGAATACGGGCTTGAGGACTTTCTCGAGATCAAGGGCATTTTGGGCTACGCGGCCGCCTGACCATAGAGCACGGCCGCTCGAAGGACCATGCGCCCAACAACGCGGGGTAAGGGCGCCCCGCGTCTTGGGCAGCGGGCGGAAAGACGGTATGGTGAAACCACGAATGCCGGCGCCGCGCGGCGCCGGACCATGGATCGTGATGTCGACACGCATCAGCCTCCGCCTCGATTTCGACCAGGAGCGTCGCCTCGGCCCGGGGAAGATCGCGCTTCTCGAAGCCATCCAGAAAGCCGGCTCGATCTCGGCCGCCGGGCGCGCGTTCGGTATGTCGTACCGGCGCGCCTGGCTGCTGACCGACGAGCTCAATCGGATGTTTGCCGAGCCGCTCGTCCAGACCCGTGGCGGAGGCAAGAACGGCGGCGGCGCGATACTGACCGACCTTGGCGAAGAGGTCGTCACCCTCTACCGGGACGCCGAGACCAAGATCCGGGCCAGCACCGCAGAGGATATCGCCAGAATCGAACGCGCGCTCGCGGCCAAAGCGACCGCCTGATCGGCGGACGTTTCGCACGCTCACGCGGCCGACACCTGCAGGGACAGGGGTCTCGCCGGCGTGGGGTGGACCATGCCGAACTCGCCCTTACTTGGCTGGTTGGCGATGTTGAAGAAATGCCAATGGACCACGCACAATCCCACAAAGCCCGACAGCGGCATGCGATCCTGGCCCAAGGGCAGGTTCAACCTCATCCAAGCCTTCACATAGGCGACGCCCAACCGGCGCACCATTTTGGCCTCGGCCATGGCCCGCCACAAGCGCCAGGCTTGCGACAGCCCGGCCAGCGTCCGCATCAGGGCGCCGGGCCAGCCGTCCCGCCTCCCCATCCTGGCATCCATTTCCCTGCGGCGGACCCGGAAGGCGGGCGAGCCGGCATAGCCCGCGAACAACCGCGCTAGATAATTGTCCGGCTCGAAAAGCCGCAGCATCAACGCGTCATAACCGGTCTTCAAGGTTTCGCGGCTCATCAGCGTCGGATGGAAGGCCACGTAGGGATGGCTGAAATCCAGACGGCCGCTGGCGGCCAGCCGGTCGTACAGCGGGGTTGTGGGGATGGGCGAGAGGATCGCCACCATCGCGTTTGCGATGCCGGCCTCCTGGATGAAATCGAACTGGTCCTGGAATATCGCCTCGTCGTCGCTGTCGAACCCGACGATGAAGCCGGCCAACACCACCAAGCCTCCATCGCGGATGGTCTGGATCTTCGATTGCAGGCTGCCCCCCCGGATATTCTGCACTTTCTTGGTTTCGGCCAGCGAGGCCTTGCGGGGTGACTCGATGCCGATGAACACCTGTCGCACATTGGCGCGCACCATGAGATCGATCATCTCTTGGTCTTCGGCCAGATTGATGCTGGCCTCGGCGAAAAGCTGCAATGGGAAACCGTGGGCCTCCTGCCAGTCGGCGACAGCCCGCAGCAGCTTCTTGGCTTCGTTCTTGTTGCCGATCAGATTGTCGTCGACGAGGAAGCAAAGGCGAAACCCGGCCCGCCGTATGACTTCGAATTCCTCGATCATTTGCCCGACCGCCTTGAGGCGCGGCCGTCGCCCAAAGATCGTGATGATGTCGCAGAACTCGCAGGTGAAGGGGCAGCCGCGTGAGAATTGCAGCGAGGCCATGAAATAACGGTCGGCCTTGACCAGGTCGTAGCGGGGCGCCGGGACCGTGCGCATGTCGGTCCTTTCCGCCTGTTCATAGCGGGTTTCGGTGGTCTGCCCCGCGCCGAGGGCATTGAGGAAGACCGGCCAGGTCTGCTCCGCCTCACCGACGAAGCGCACGTCGCAAAGTCCGTCGAACGCCTCCTCGGCCACCGACACATAGGGGCCGCCCACCACGGCCAACACGGGCAGCCGCCTGAGTTCGTGAAGGATTTCCCGCATTCGGCCGCCCTGCACGACCATGCCCGTCACGCCCACCACGTCGAATCGAGCCAAGTCCTCGAAATCGATCGGCTCGACATTCTCGTCCAGCAATTCCACCGTGCAATGGGGGGGAGCGAGCGCCGCAAGGGCCGGCAAGGCTCCCGTCACGACCCAACATCGCTTGCCGCCGGGCATGAGCGGCAGGGCGAAATCGTAACCCCAGAACGAAGGCTCGAATTTTGGATTGATCAGACAGACTGACAGAGCTTTCGGGGGTTGAGCCGCATCGCCGGGATTGGTCGTCATAGGTTCCTCATCGTCACTGAAACCAGACTACCATGTTAGTGAGTTGCCGCATCATCCAGAAAAGCATCTGGAAGTCTCACGATGTGTTGCCGGGAGCGTTCAAACATTGGCCGGTTGTGGAGCGCCTGGACGCGGGGGACCCGATGGCGTCATTCGCCAAAGAGCGTGGGCGGCAACGAATTGACCGTGGCGGGATGATTGTAACACAAACCGGCGGCTCTCCGCTTCATAGAGGTCTCCCCAGGCATGATCGTTTCTGTCCACATCCCCAAGACAGCTGGAACCTCCTTCCGCAGCCGCCTCGCGGCTGGGATAGGGGAGCGCTTGCTGCTCGACTACGACGATTGGGTAGAGACGCAGACCACCGCTGCAGAACAGCGTCGCTCCGCTCGGCGGATGGAGATGCTCGGCGAGCTGCACGAACTCTCCCGTCGTTATGATGTCATCCACGGACATTTCGCAGCAGACAAATACGCCGACCTGTTCCAAAAACTAGATTTGATCACCTTCGTGCGTGATCCGTATCAGCAGGCGTTGTCGGCCTATGACACCGCCAGGCGCGCTTTCGACGCACCGAACCCAGCCATTCGCTTGCTTCACGAAAAAGACATGACCTGTATTGACATGATAGAGGCGTTTCCCAATCATCAGTCCTTGTATTTTAGCGGAAAAGCCGTTGACGAATTTGCCATGATAGGTATCTATGAACGTTTCGACGAAAGCGTTGCTTTATTTCAGAGTATGTTCGGCATCAAGTTGCCCGACGAGGAAATCAGAATCAACGTAAATCCAAACCGACAGGGCCTCGCCTACGACGTGGACCCGGATGTACGAAAGGCAGTGGACACCCATCGCGCCGCCGACATCGCCTTGTACCGTCGGGCGCAAGAGCATTTCGCGAGCCGGAGGGCGCGTTTCGGTATTTAATGGCGATGAATGTACGAGCCGTTCGCGTTAGGACATGAACGCCAGGTTTGCTTTGGCACGCCTCGGCAGCCGCAATCGGAGGCACTGTCCTTCTCAATTTGCAAGTCTTCTCACTTGCAAACCACCTAGAGCGGAATCCGCTCACGTTGCATCGTATCCGGCTGCCTCGAAGTAGTTGG
>CAXTOT010000068.1:0-28760 GCA_964245915.1 uncultured Lichenihabitans sp.
CCATGATGTCGCTCTCCTTCATGATGAGGAGTTCTTGGCCGTCGATCTTGACCTCTGTGCCCGACCATTTGCCGAACAGGATCTTGTCGCCGGCTTTGACGTCGAGCGGGATCCGCTTGCCGGACTCGTCGCGGCCGCCGGGGCCGACCGCGATGATTTCGCCCTCCTGCGGCTTTTCCTTCACGGTGTCCGGGATGATGATCCCGCCCTTCGACTTTTCCTCACCTTCGAGGCGGCGGACCACGACCCTATCGTGAAGCGGACGGAAATTCATGACGACCATTTCCGGTCGGGTCACGCCGCGCGATGCGGGACGCACCAGCGTTCATGACCCCTGACCTTCGCCCAACATAAGTATTTTTTGTCTCGATACGACGGGCTCGCTGAAAGAAATCTGCCCAATTGTTGTAAATCGAGCAGATTAAAGCAGAATCCTGCCTTGATGACCACCGCGATACTGTCGGTCCGGCGCGGGTGAACCGGAATAAACGACCGAGCTCGGCCCGGCGCATTTTCCGTGCGTCAGGACTGGTCCTTGCCCGGTCTGCGGCGGCAGACGCCGCGGGTGTGCCTCTCGATCTCGGCCAGGGCGGCATCGAGCGACGCGTAGGGTCCTTGCCCTATGCCGGCCATGGTTTCGAGAGCGTGCCCCTCGGGTTCGACGTTGAACTGCTTGGAAGGCGTTTGTGCGATGCGTCCCATCGAGCGACCGAGCAGGTCGACCAGAGTCCATGCCGTGCCCTCGTCCACGGGCGTAACGATCACGTCCAAGCCTGCCCCCGTTTCCATGCGCCTTCGCTGCCCGCAGCCACGCGCCAAGCCCGCGGGAGCACAATCGAGCCGCCTCGCCGTATCATGGCATCTTTAACATAGGACAGATCGCCTGTCCCGAAGGAAACCGCTACCGCGTGGCGGACCCCGGCAGCGCGCTCGCCTCGAGCGCCAGCGCCACGCCCTTGGCGATCCGCAGCAGCGCCACGTCCTGCTCCCAGCCGCCCACGATCTGCAACCCGAGCGGCAGTCCAGACGGCCCTCTGGTGACCGGCAGCGTGACGGCGGGAACCCCGAGCGTGCTCCACTGCACACAGAAGCGCGCGTCGCCGGTCGATTGAAGCCCGCGTGGTGCTTCGCCCGCCGCCGGAATGGTCAGGATGGCGCCAAACTCGCCGGCAACCGAAGCGAACCGCGCGCGAAGCTCCTTCTGCCGCTCGAGAGCCTCCGCGTAAAGGTCGTCATCGATCCCCGCGCCTCGATCGAGCAGGGCTTTCAGGGGCGGACTGAGCCTGCCGGGCGAGCGTCGCATGAGGGGCTCGAAAATCCGCGCCGCCTCATAGGCCACCAGCGTTTCTGCCAGGGATTGTAGGGCGCCGAACTCGTCCGGCAGGCGCAACTCGTCCACGGTAGCGCCTGTCCGGCGCAGGGCCTGGATGGCCGTCTCGAACGCGTGGCGCTGCGCGGGCTCGATCGCCGCGTCCGCCGGGGCGAGTGCCGCGAAACGGCCGGTCTCACCAGGGTCGAGCCCATCGTCCCGCAAGGCGGCCCGAAGGTCGCGGCCGAGTCGTGGTTCAGGCACCAGCAGCGCATGTGCGACCGCGATATCGTCGACCGATCGCGCGAATAGACCGACGTGGTCGAGCGAGCCGCTGAGCGGATGCACCCCTTCGCGCGGCAAGGTCCCGAAGGTTGGTTTGAACCCCACGATCCCGCAGAAAGCGGCGGGCCGGATCACCGAGCCGAACGTCTGCGTGCCGATTGCCAGAGGCACGATGCCGGCCGCCACCGCGGCCGCCGAGCCGCTCGAAGAGCCGCCCGGGGTGTGCCAATGATTCCAGGGATTCCGGGTTGGGCCGGGGTGTTGCCAGGCGAATTCCGTCGAGACGGTCTTGCCGAGGATCGTGGCTCCGAGCGAACGCAGCAGCGCCACGATCCAGGCGTCCTGGTCCGGCTTGTGATCCCGATAGATCGGCGATCCATAGCTCGTCGGCATGTCGGCCGTGTCGATGAGGTCCTTCATGCCCACCGCGACACCGGCCAGTGCGCCACGTCCGGCCTCGGGCGGCTTGACGGGCAGGTGGGCGAAGGCTTGCAGGTCCGGCTCCAGCGCCCGGGCCCGCTTCCAGCAGGCCGCCACGGCCTCATTCGGATCGAGCCGCCCCTCCGCGATCGCAATGCGGGTTCCGATCAAGCCGTGGGTGGGCAGCATGGAGGCGCCTCAGCGAGGGATCGGGCGCGGCCGAGGCGGGCGCGCCGAGACTCGGCAATCTGCGACATAAGTGCATATCTCGGCCCTGCCCCCATTCACAAAAAGCGCTGCCGGACCTAATAATTTTCGCCTCTCGTAGAGGCTTGGCGGTGGACGCCTAATGCGACAAGAAACCGAACGGTACCGGGTCGGGATGGAGACGCGGCGGACAGTGCTCGGGGCCGCGCACGTCGATCGGGCGACGAGCCAAAGCACGACTTTCGATGCGGACTTCCAGACCTTCATCACCGAGGGGGCGTGGGGCTCGGTGTGGTCGCGCCCCGGCCTGACCAAGCGCGAGCGATCCCTCATCACCCTGGCTCTATTGGCGGCGCTCGGCCATGACGATGAGGTGGCGCTTCATGTGCGCGCCACGCGCAACACGGGCGCATCGCCGGAGGATATCGCCGAAGCCATGATGCATGTCGCGGTCTATGCGGGCGTGCCGGCAGCCAATCACGCCATCAAGATCGTCAAGTCGACTCTGGCCGACATGGCGTCTGAAACCAAGACGAAAACCGAAAGCCCTTAGCCTACGTTGCCGAACGCGCCGTCCGGCGCCAAAAGAAGATCAACGACGCCGGGAACGCCGACCGATCGCCGAGGGCCCACCCGCGCCCGCCATGGGAGGATATCGATGCCGCAGGACGGCAGCTATTACCAGAGGGACCGCGCCTGGCATCCGCCGGCGCTGACGCCGGACTACAAGACCTCCGTGCTGCGCTCGCCGCAAAGAGCCCTGCTCTCGCTGCCCGCCACCCTCTCCGAGACGACGGGCCCGGTGTTCGGCCATCATCGGCTGGGACCCCTCGACCATGACCTCATCACCAATTTCGCTAAGACGGGCGAGGCCATCGGCCAGCGCCTTCTCGTCTACGGTCGCGTTCTCGACGAGAACGGCCGGGGCCTGCCGGGCGTGCTGGTCGAAGTCTGGCAGGCCAATGCGGGCGGGCGCTACCGCCACCACAAGGAGGGATATCGCGCCGCGCTCGATCCCAATTTCGGCGGCTGCGGACGCTGCATCACCGAGGCGGACGGAACCTACCATTTCCGGACCATCAAGCCGGGCGCCTATCCTTGGCCGAACCGCGTCAACGACTGGCGCCCCGCCCACATCCATTTCTCGATCTTCGGCCATGCCTTCGCCCAGCGGTTGGTGACGCAGATGTATTTCGAGGGCGACCCGATGATCTGGCAGTGCCCGATCGTGGCGACCATTCCAGACAAGCGCGGCGTCGAGCAGCTGGTGGCGGCGCTGGACCGCAACAACTCGACCCCGATGGATTGCCTCGCCTACAAATTCGACATCGTGCTGCGCGGCCGGCGCTCGACCTTTTTCGAGAACAAGCCGGAGGGGAATTGATGGTTCAGCGCCTCGATCACCTCAAGGAGAGCCCCTCGCAGACGGCCGGCCCCTACGTCCATATCGGCACCAACCCGAACTGGGTCGAGATCACGGGCGTGTGGGAGGACGATCTCGGTCTCGTGCTCGTCACCCCGGAGACGCTGGGGACACGGATTCTCGTTCAGGGCCGCATCATCGACGGCTCCGGCCGGCCGCTGACGGACGCGTTGGTGGAAATCTGGCAGGCCGATGCCGCGGGCCTCTACAACTCGCCCGAGGAGCCCCGCGGGGCCGCCGATCCGCATTTCGTCGGCTGGGGTCGCCAGCCAACCGACAAGGACACCGGCGCGTTCCGCTTCGAGACCATCAAACCCGGCCGTGTGCCGTTTCCCGACGGCCGCCTCATGGCGCCCCACATCACGGTGTGGATCGTGGCCCGGGGCATCAACATCGGGCTGCATACGCGGCTTTATTTCGGCGACGAGGGCACCGCCAACCGCCAGGATCCCGTGCTGGCCCGCATCGACGATCCCGCACGAGCCGAGACGTTGATCGCTCAGCGCCGCGATGAAAACGGCTTGCCTTGCTACACGTTCGACATTCATCTGCAAGGCGAGCGCGAAACGGTGTTTTTCGACATCTGATCGTGTCTGCCCCATGTCTCGAGAGGACCAATGTCCCGCAATAAGGTTTATCCCGATGCCGGCGCGGCGCTCGAGGGCCTGCTGTTCGACGGCATGACGATCATGTCGGGCGGTTTCGGCCTGTCGGGCAATCCGGAGCATCTGATCCCGGCCCTCAAGGCGGCGGGGGTCAGGGACCTCACGGTGATCTCCAACAATTGCGGCGCCGACGGGTTCGGGCTCTGGATGCTGCTCGACAGCGGGCAGATCAAAAAGATGATCTCGTCCTATGTGGGCGAGAACAAGCTGTTTGCCGACCTCTACCTTTCGGGCAAGCTGGAGCTGGAACTCAACCCGCAGGGCACGCTCGCCGAGCGCATTCGCGCCGGCGGGGCCGGCATCCCGGCCTTCTACACCAAGACCGGGGTCGGCACGGTCGTGGCAGAGGGCAAGCCGACCGAGGTCTTCGAGGGCGAAACCTACCTGCGCGAGACTTGGCTCAAGGCCGATCTTGCCATCGTGAAAGCCTGGAAGGGCGACACCGAAGGTAACCTCGTCTACCGCAAGACCGCGCGCAACTTCAATCAGCCGATGGCGACCGCGGGGCGCATCACGGTGGCCGAGGTCGAGGAGATCGTGGAACCCGGGCAGCTCGATCCCGACGGCATCCACACGCCGGGGATCTACATCGACCGCATCATCCGGGGTACCGCCTACGAGAAGAAGATCGAGCAGCGCACCATCCGCCAGCGCTCCGATCCCGCAAAACCCGCAGCAACCGGAGAGGAAGTCTGATGGCCTGGACCCGGGACCAACTGGCCGAGCGCGCCGCCAAGGAGTTGCAGGACGGTTTTTACGTCAACCTCGGCATCGGCATTCCGACCCTGGTGGCCAACTACGTGCCCGACGGGCTCACCGTGACGTTGCAGAGCGAGAACGGCATGCTCGGCATCGGCCCGTTTCCCCTCGACCATGAGGTCGACCCCGACCTCATCAATGCCGGCAAGCAGACCGTCACGGCCCTGCCCACCACCAGCTTCTTCTCCTCCGCGGATTCCTTCGCCATGATCCGCGGCGGTCATATCGATCTGGCGATCCTCGGCGCCATGCAGGTGGCCGAGAACGGCGACCTCGCCAATTGGACGATCCCCGGCAAAATGATCAAGGGCATGGGGGGCGCCATGGATCTGGTGGCGGGCGTCAAGCGCGTGGTCGTGGTCATGGAGCACAACGACAAGTCGGGCGGCGCCAAATTCATGCATCGCTGCACGCTGCCGCTCACCGGCGCGGGCGTGGTGGACGTGCTGATCACGGATCTCGCGGTCTTCGCGATCGACAAGAAGAGTGGCGGCGCCAAGCTGATCGAACTCGCGCCGGGCGTCACGGCCGACGAGATCCGGGCCAAGACTGAGGCCAATTATACGGAAGCTTTGCTTTGAGTGGCCTCGTCGCGGCTTTCATCTGCGACACGGCCCGCACCCCGATCGGCCGTTTCGGCGGTGCGCTGGCCCATGTTCGCACCGACGATCTCGGGGCCTTGCCCATCAAGGCCTTGCTGGCCCGCAACCGCGATCTCGATCCCGCGCGCGTCGACGAGGTGTTTTACGGTTGCGCCAATCAGGCGGGCGAGGACAACCGGGATGTTGCCCGCATGTGCGCGCTCCTGGCGGGTCTGCCCCCGAGCGTGCCCGGCACGACCCTGAACCGGCTCTGCGCCTCGGGCCTCGACGCCGTGGGCACGGCCGCGCGCGCCATCCAGACGGGACAGATCGATCTCGCCATCGCGGGCGGCGTCGAAAGCATGACGCGGGCGCCCTTCGTCATGGCCAAGTCCACGGCCGCGTTTCAGCGCTCCGCCGACATCGAGGACACCACCATCGGCTGGCGTTTCGTCAATCCGGCGATGAAGGCCCAATATGGCGTGGATTCCATGCCCGAGACGGCGGAGAATGTGGCCGCGGCCTATCGGGTGTCGCGCACCGACCAGGACGCATATGCGATGCAGAGCCAGCAGCGCGCCGCATTGGCCGAGGCCAGCGGGTTCTTCGCCGACGAGATCGTGCCGGTCCGAGCCAGGGACGCCAAGGGCAAGCCGTTCGTCTTCGAGCGCGACGAGCACCCGCGCCCCGACACCACCCTCGATGGACTGGCTCGATTGAAGACGCCGTTTCGCGCGAACGGCACCGTGACGGCCGGCAATGCGTCGGGCGTGAACGACGGCGCGGCCGCCCTAATCGTCGCGTCCGAGGCGGCGGCACGCGCCAACGACCTCGTGCCCCGCGCCCGGGTGCTCGGTATGGCGACCGCCGGGGTTGAACCGCGCCTGATGGGCATCGGCCCGGTGCCGGCCTCGCGCAAGCTGATGGAACGGCTCGGCTTGACGATTCGGGACTTCGACCTGATCGAACTCAACGAGGCCTTTGCGGCCCAGGTGATCGCGTGCCTGCGTGAGCTTGGGGTCGATCCCGCCTCGACCAGCGTCAATCCGCACGGCGGCGGCATCGCGCTCGGCCATCCGCTCGGCATGAGCGGCGCGCGTCTCGCGCTGACCGCCACGCATGCGCTGGAACGCTCGGGCCACAAGCGCGCCCTCGTCACGCTCTGCGTCGGCGTCGGCCAGGGGGTCGCGCTCGCGCTGGAGCGCGTGTGAAAACGCTCCGTATCGCGAGGCCCAAGGGAGGCACGGGATGAAGCGCTGTCAGGTGGTCATCGTCGGTGCCGGCCCGGCGGGCTTGTTCCTGGGCCACCTGCTGCATCGCGAAGGCATCGAGGTTGTGGTCCTGGAACGCCGCAGCCGTGACTATGTGCAAGCGCGCGTCCGCGCTGGAGTGCTGGAGCAAGGCACCGTCGATCTGCTCGCCCGGCTCGGCCTCGACACCCGGCTTCGCCAAGAGGGCCTCGCGCATACCGGGACCAAGCTCTGCATCGACGGCGCAACCTTCCGCATCGACCTCGCGGCGCTGACCGGCGGATCGACGGTCACGGTCTACGGCCAGCAGGAGGTCATGAAGGACCTGTTCGACGCGGCCGAAACGCGAGACGTGCCCATCGTGTTCGGCGTCGACGACGTCATCCTGAACGATATCGAGAGCACTCGACCAAGCGTGCGTTACGTCAAGGATGGCGCCGAGCACCACGTGACCTGCACGTTCGTGGCCGGCTGTGACGGGTTTCACGGCGTCAGCCGCGCCGCGATACCCGCCGCGGCACTCACAATCTTCGAACGCAATTATGATTTCGGCTGGCTGGGCATCTTGGCCGATGTGCCGCCGGTCGATCGCGAACTGATCTATTGCAGCCACGAACGGGGTTTTGCGCTGGCGTCGATGCGCTCGACCACGCGCAGCCGCTACTACCTCCAATGCGCCACGGACGAGCGCCTGGAGGCCTGGCCGGACGAGCGTTTCTGGGACGAACTTTGTCTGCGCCTCGGACCAGAGGTCTCGCGCTACCTCGTCAGGGGACCGGCCTTCGAAAAGACCATCGCGCCTCTGCGCAGCTTCGTGGCCGAGCCGATGCGGCACGGGCGCCTGTTCCTGGCAGGCGATGCCGCCCACATCGTGCCGCCCACGGGTGCCAAGGGCCTGAATCTCGCGGTGTCGGACGTCATGATCTTGGCCGACGCTTTCCTCGGCTTCTTCCGAGACGGGTCGACGACCGGGATCGACAGCTATTCGGCGCGGGCGCTCACGCGCGTCTGGAAGGCCGAGCGCTTCTCCTGGTGGTTCACCGGCCTCACCCACCGCTTTGCGGACGCCGACGCTTTCGCGCGCAAGATGCAGGTCGCCGAACTGGACTACATGCGCTCGTCCAAGGCGGCGCAAACGAGTTTCGCGGAAAACTACGTCGGGCTGAAGCTGGACGCGTGACGCCGCTCGCCGTGGCGGCTACGACACGACCTCGACGGCCCGCACGAGGCTGGTCGCCCGGGGGCGGGCGGAAGGGGGGACGATATGGGTGTTTCGCGTGCCGGCGCAGGGTCGGTGGACATCGGCCAAGTTCTCGATGCCGGACCTTGGAGCGGGCTGCAGAAGACCGTTCTGGTGATGGCCGCCCTGGCGGTTCTGATCGACGGCTTCGACAGCCAGCTGATCGGCTTCGCGATCCCGGTGCTGATCAAGGACTGGGGCGTGACCCGCGGCGATTTCGCGCCCGTGGTGGCGGCCGGCCTGATCGGCATGGCGATCGGCAGTTTTGGGGCCGGCTCGATCGCGGATCGTTACGGTCGGCGCACCGCGATCCTGGGGAGCGTGCTCCTGTTCGGCATCGCGACCTTCGCGATCGGATTCTCCAACAATCTCCTGACCATCGGAACCCTGCGGCTCATCGCGGGGCTCGGCATCGGGGGCGCGATGCCGACGTCGACCACCATGACGGCCGAGTTCACGCCGGCCCGTTATCGCACCATGGCGGTGACCGCCACCATCGTCTGCGTACCGCTCGGCGGCATGGTGGCGGGTCTCTTCGCCGGCTTCATCCTGCCCAGCTACGGATGGCGGGGTTTGTTCCTTGCAGGGGGACTTCTGCCGGTCCTGCTCAGCCTCATCCTCCTGTTCGCGCTGCCGGAATCGCCGCGCTTTCTCACCCGGCATATGGCCCGTTGGGCCGAGCTCTCGGCCCTTCTCGGCCGCATGGCGCGTCCGCAGCCAGCCGAGACCCGCTACACCGACGCGGTCGAGCAAAGGGTCGAAACACGATCGGGCCTGGCGGCCCTGTTCGAGCCGAGCCGCATCCGCGACACGCTCGCTTTGTGGGTGTCGTTCTTCCTCTGCCTGCTCGCGGTCTATAGCGCCTTCAGTTGGCTGCCCACGATGTTGTCGGCGCAAGGGCTGAACGTCTCCGTGGCCGGGGCCGGACTGACGGCTTATAATTTTGGCGGTGTCCTCGGCTCGCTGGCCTGCGCCGTGGTGATCGGCCGGTTCGGCTCGCGCTGGCCCCAGGTCCTCTGCGCGCTCGGGGCGGCCGCGAGCGCTTTCGTGCTGCAGCATGTCGATCTCGGACAAACCAGCGTGCTGATCTTCTGGCTGGGCCTGCACGGCCTGTTCGTCAACGCGGTGCAATCGACCCTTTATGCCGTGGCGGCTTACGCCTATCCGACCAAGATCCGCGCCACCGGCACCGCCTCGGCGCTCGCTTTCGGCCGCCTGGGTGCGATCCTCTCCGCCTTCGTGGGCGCGGCCGTGATTTCCGCCGCGGGCCCGAACAGCTTTTTGAATGTCCTCGGCTTCTCGATGCTGGGCGCCGCGATCTTCCTGGCGCTGCTGCGCCGTCACATCCCACCCGCTACCGCGACCTTGGCGTGACCCGCATGGGCTTCATCCAGCGGCGCGTCCTCCCGACGGACCTGATCCGGCGGCTTCTCGAAGGAGCGCGCCGCCGATGATGCTGCCGCCCCTCCTTGCCGCCCTGGTGGGCGACCCCGAGACCGAGGCGTTGTTTTCCGACTTGGCCGATCTCGCCGCCATGTTGCGCTTCGAAACCACCCTGGCCGAGGCCGAAGCAGAGGTGGGCCTGATCACCCCCGAGGCGGCGGTTGCGATCGCCCAGGCCTGCGCCGGTTTCCAGCCCGATTGGGCGGCCCTCGGCCTGGGGATCGCCCAGGATGGCGTCGTGGTGCCGGCGCTGATCGGACAGTTGCGAGCCGCGGTGGGCGCGCCGCATGCCGGGGCGGTGCATTTGGGCGCCACCAGCCAGGACGTGATCGACACCAGCCTCGTGCTTCGGCTTGGACGGGCAGTCGTGCTGTTCGAACATAGGCTTGAGGCCGTGCTGGCCCTGCTGTCGGCGATCCGCGATCGCGACGGCGCCAAGCCGCTCATGGCCCATACGCGCATGCAGTTGGCCCTGCCCTTCACGGTCGCCGACAAGATCGACGGCTGGGCCGGCCCGCTCATGCGCCACCTGGCGAGATTGGCCGAGATCAGGCCGCGCCTGCTCGTGCTGCAGCTCGGCGGCCCGGTGGGAACGCGCGTCGAGCTCGACGGCCGCGGCGATGCGGTTGCGCGCCTTATGGCGGAGCGCTTGGGGCTGGGCGAAGCGCCACCCTGGCATGCGCAGCGCGATACGATCGCCGAATGGGGATCCTGGCTCTCGCTCGTCTCCGGTGCCCTCGGCAAGATCGGGCAGGATATCGCCCTGATGGCGCAGAACGAGGTCGCGTCCGTCGAGCTCGCGGCCGGCGGCACCTCTTCCGCCATGGCCCACAAGCACAATCCCGTGGCGGCCGAGATGCTGGTCGCGCTGGCGCGCTTCAACGCCGGCCTTCTCGGCACCCTGCATCAGGCCCTCGTCCACGAAAACGAACGGTCCGGCGCCGCCTGGACGCTCGAATGGATGGTGCTGCCGCAAATGGTGGTGGCGACCGGCGCGGGCCTGCGCAAGATCGCCACCCTTTTGCAGGGCCTGAGCTTCGTGTGACGCTTAGGCGTCGCGCCGCGCGGCTGGCTCTCTATCCCCGCGCCGTATAACGACGCGCGATCTCCAGCGCGCGCTGCGCTTGGGCGAGTTCCACCGGAGCCCCGGACGGTCCGCGCGCTGCCGCCAGCGCTTCGCGCAGGACCGTGCCGTCCTCGGGACTCTCGCCGAGGCTGGCGCGTTCCAAGGCCGCGAGTTCGTCCGGATAGCCGTGCCCCGCCAGGGCCAGCGCAAGCGCCAAAGCGGTGAACACCGGCGGTTCGGCGTCACGAAGGTTGGGGTCCGCGCGCGCGACCCGGTAGGTGTTGACGAATTGTTTCACGGCGCGCGGGCTCTGGCCCGCGAAAGGCGCCAAGGCCGCAACGGTTTCGGCCTCGCCGGACCGCCAGGGCTCGTCGAGCGCCGAGCGGCTGGCGTCCACGCGATCGTCGTGTCCCGGCGACGTCGCAGCCCCATCGATCAACCGCATCGCAAAGGAGGATCGCGCCGCATCGGTCCCCCCGGAGGCGCCGAGATCGTAGGCGAGTTGGACGCAGCGGCTGAGCTGGGCGCTCGCAGAGGCCTGATCGGTATCGGAAAATCCGGTGGCAAGATGGTTGCGATCGGCCGCGATCACGACGGCAAAACCCCTGCCAAGAAGGTGGCGCGCCGTGCTCACGACATCGGCGGCCCGTTCCCCCGTGAGGTGATCGAGCCCATCGATCGCCACCACGATCCGGCTCGGCGCCCGGGCGCCTGCCTCGCCGGGATCGCCGGCCGACTGCGCGGAGCCTTCGATGGCCGCACCCAGGCTGGCGAACACCGCCATGGCGGGATGTCGATCAGCCTCTGCGAAGGGAAGCTTGGCTCCCCCCGCAACCGGAAGAGTCGCGAGGCCTGCCGCGTGATGCGCCGCGACCCGCCGGTCGGCCTCCTCGGCGAGCTTTGCGGCGGACTCGACCTCGGCCGCGAGGGTATCGACCCGTCGCGTCTGATGCGCCAGCATGCCGTTGATGTCGCGTCGACGCGCGTCCACATCGAGCCGCAGCAACGAGACGCCCCTGAAGATGGGCTGCAGAAAGCGCGCCGCGCGCAGGATGTTCCAGATCAGGGCTAAGACCGCCAACGCCGTCGCGGCGGTGCGGATCGGCCGCAGCCATTGGACATGGCTTTGCGCCCAATCCGCGACCGGGACCGCCTTGTCGCCCATGGCCCTTATGGCGTCGATCCAGCTCGGCTGATTGGCCTGCAGGGCGGCCGCACTCCAGGCTACGAGCGCCAGGAGAATGGCATAGACCAGCAGCCGGGTCTGGCCCTGATAGGCCCAAAGCGCACGCAGGCTGATGGCGGCCCGGGCCAGCGGACCACCCGATTCGGCCGCCTCGCGAACGAGGTCCTTGTAGGTCGCCACCGGATCCGCGCTCGTGAAGCCGAAGCCCCGCAGCATGCGTTCGAGCCGCGATCGATTGGTCCGCGCATAGGTATCCACCCGCGAACCGGCCGAATCGAACAGGACGGTTTCGGACAGGCGCGCCTCGCGGGCGCGAATGGCCTCGAGCGTCTGGCGTTCCGTGTCGAGACGACGGCGCGCATCGTTGAGGCTTTCGCTCATGTCGCGCGCGGCCAGGACCGGATTGTCGCCCGCGTGCCGGGCCTCGGCTGCAAGCTTGGGATGGCTTGCAGCCAGCGCCTCGAGCACGCCGGCCGCCAGCGTGGCGGCCGGGTCGGTCGTGCCGGATGCATCGACCCGCGCGATCTGGAGCCCGGCCAGAAAGGGGCTGGTGCCTCCGAGCCGCGTGGCGCCTCCGCTGAGTTGTGCGGCCGCGTCGAGAATGCGGTTCAGGAAGAAGCTCTTGCCCGACCCGGCGGCGCCGAACAGCGCGAGACAAAACGGCGTGTCGGCCCGCTTGTGGGCCAGGAGCTCGGCGAGGAAGCGGGCCTCCGCGGCCCGCCCGAATTCACCGGAGCCGGACGCGCTGTCGGAGGAGAACAAAGCCCGAGACGCCGGCGAGGGGATCGGGCCGGTGCCGCCGCTGGCTGGGAAGAGGCTCGGCTCGGCTGTGGCGCCCGGGTCGGTCGAGACCTCGGCGGTTGCCGTCGCTGTTTCGCCTGAACTCACATCCTGCTCCTTGGGCTCGATGGACGGTAACGCTTTTCCAGACAACGTCCGCGATACGCCTCATCGAGACGCGATCGGGCCTTTCATGAAACCGATCGCCCCGGTCCGGCCCTCGCCGTTGTGTCGATGCGGTTTGAGCCGATTTGAAGGCAGGTGAAGCTCGGACGCGCGATCCCTGAGTCGGGTCAGCTTGTGCGCTATTCCGTCGCCTGCTACCTCTCGCGGCGCCGGATGTACACCCAAAAAGCGTGATCGCTTGCCGATCCGCTCCAGGTTCAAACCGGCGAGCACGTCAGGGCGGGTTCGCGGCGCGATCTCGACCGATGGTGCTGCAAAACACGCGAAGAAGAGCGGACCCGTTATGGCCTCCCATCAATACGTCTATCATATGCAGGGCCTGACCAAGACCTATCCGACCGGCAAGAAGGTGCTCGACAACGTGCATCTCTCCTTCTACCCGGACGCCAAGATCGGCGTGCTCGGCATCAACGGCTCCGGTAAATCGACCCTGCTGCGCATCATGGCCGGCATCGACACCGAATATCAGGGCGAGGGGTTCGTGGCCGAGGGCGCCCGCGTGGGCTATCTCCCGCAGGAGCCGCAGCTCGACGAAAACCTCGACGTGCGCGGCAACGTGATGCTCGGGGTAGCGGCCAAACAGGCGATCCTCGACCGCTACAACGAGCTTGCCATGAATTATTCCGACGAGTCCGCCGACGAGATGACCCGTCTGCAGGACGAGATCGAAGCGCAAAACCTGTGGGACCTCGACAGCCAGGTCGAGCAGGCCATGGACGCCCTCGGCTGCCCGCCGGACGACTGGGCGGTCGACAAGCTGTCCGGCGGCGAGCGCCGTCGGGTCGCGCTGTGCAAGCTGCTGCTCGAAAAACCCGACATGCTGTTGCTCGACGAGCCCACCAACCACCTCGACGCCGAAACGGTAAACTGGCTCGAGGGACATCTGCGCAATTACGAGGGCGCCATCCTGATCGTGACCCACGATCGCTATTTCCTCGATAACGTCACGGGCTGGATTCTGGAACTCGACCGCGGCCGCGGCATCCCGCACGAAGGCAATTACACCTCCTACCTTCGCCAGAAGGCCAAACGCATGTCGCTCGAAAAGAGCGAGGACGCCTCGCGCCAGCGCCAGATCGAGCAGGAAGCCGAATGGATGGCGGCCAGCCCCAAGGCCCGGCAGGCCAAGTCCAAGGCGCGCATCCAGCGCTACGAGGATCTCGTCACCCAGCAGAACGACCGCGTGCCCTCGGTCACCCAGATCGTCATCCCGGTGGCCGAACGGCTCGGCAACAATGTCGTCGAGTTTACCGGCCTCTCCAAGGCGTTCGGCGACAAGTTGCTGATCGACAATCTCACCTTCAAGCTGCCGCCCGGCGGCATCGTGGGCGTGATCGGCCCCAACGGGGCCGGCAAGACGACCTTGTTCAAGATGATCACTGGCGTTGAAAAACCCGACAAGGGCGACATCAAGGTCGGCGAGTCGGTGCAGCTCGGCTATGTCGACCAGTCGCGTGACTCGCTGGACCCCAACCACAACGTCTGGGAGGAGATCTCCGAGGGCAACGAGGTCATCCATCTCGGCAAGCGCGAGATCAATTCGCGCGCCTATACGGGCGCCTTCAACTTCAAGGGTCCCGACCAGCAGAAGAAGGTCGGCCAGCTCTCAGGCGGCGAGCGCAATCGCGTGCATCTCGCCAAGATGCTGAAGAAGGGCGCCAACCTGCTGCTGCTCGACGAGCCCACCAACGATCTCGACGTCGAGACGCTGCGCGCGCTTGAAGACGCGCTGACCGATTATGCCGGTTGCGCCGTCATCATCAGCCATGATCGCTTCTTTTTGGATCGCATCGCCACCCACATGCTGGCCTTCGAGGGCGACAGCCATGTGGAATGGTTCGAGGGCAATTTCGCCGATTACGAGGAAGACAAGAAGCGCCGCCTCGGCGTCGACAGCCTGATTCCGCACCGCATGAAGTACAAGAAGTTTTCCAGGTAGGGGCAGGCCATCCTCCCCCGTTTCACGGGGGAGGGGGACCATGCGCAGCATGGTGGAGGGGGCGGGCGAGTCTCAGAGGAAAACAGGATGCGGGCGCCCGAATCCACCTTCATCAAAGCCCGCACGCTCCGCCGCGACCTGACCCTTCCCGAAGTCCTGCTGTGGCGTGAGCTGCGCGGCGGCCGACTCGGCGGGCTTCGCTTCCGTCGCCAACATCCGATCGGACCCTACGTGCTCGACTTCTACTGCGCCGACTGGCGGTTGGCGGTCGAAGTTGACGGCGCCGCGCATAGTCTACCGGAGCGCGCCGCGCAGGATGCCATGCGCGATCAGTGGCTGGCCGAACGAGGCCTTCGAGTGATGCGGTTCGTCGCCTCTGATATCCTCTCGGCGGAGCGGCGCGTTGACGTGCTGGCCACCATCGCGGCCACTGCCGCCCCCTCCACCGCGTTTCACGCGGTCCCCCTCCCCCGCGATGCGGGGGAGGATACGCGGGGTCGGGCAGATCCTCCCCCGTGAAACGGGGGAGGGGACCCTGCGCAGCTTGGCGGAGGGGAGGGAGACCATGCGAAGCATGGTGGAGGGGGCGTGGGAGCGACGCGGTTCAGTCTACGGTTTGACTAGCATAGAGCATGACCGCACGTTAAGGCTCGCCAGGACCCCAACCGAGCCGAGCGATGATCACGATTTTCCACCTTTCCACTTCCCGTTCGGAGCGGATCATCTGGCTGATGGAAGAGCTCGGCCTCCCCTACGGGATCGAGCGGCTCGATCGCGAAGCCAATCTGGCGGCCCCGGAGCGGCTCAAGACCATTCATCCGCTCGGCCGTGCCCCGGTGATCCGCGACGGCGAGGTTACGCTCGCCGAGTCGGGCGCCATCGTGGACTACATCACGCGCCGCTATGGCGAGGGACGGCTCGCGGTGCAGCCCGAGGCGGAGAATTTTCCCGACTACCTGTTCTGGCTGCATTTCGCCGAGGGCAGTTTCGCGGCGCAGCTGCAGCGCGACTGGTATCTCGACCTGCTGGTGCCCGACCAGGAAGACAATCCCGTGATGGCGCGCCTGCATGCCGAAAGCCGCCGACAACTCGAACTCGTAGAGCTGAGGCTCGGCGAGGTCTCCTATTTCGCGGGCGAGGCGTTTACGGCGGCCGACATCATGATGGCCTTCCCGTTCACCACCATGCAGACCTTCCGCCGCATCGACCTGTCGGCCCGTCCCAACATCCGGGCCTATGTGGAGCGGATCACGACGCGCCCAGCCTACAGGGCCGCCCTTCTTGCGGCCGGGTCACACCCCGCCCGTCGCGAACCTTGACGCGGGGGTCGCGGCCGGGTGGTTCAGCTGACCCCGGCCATCCAAACCGCAAGCTCGTTTGCGGCCGAGCCGAACGCGGCATTGAGGGCCTTGACCGAAGCGGAGTCGTCGGCGGACGGGCTCGGAACCTTGGTCTGGAACACCTTGGTGCCGAGCACGCGTCCGTCGCCTGACAGGATTTTGGCCGAAAACGAGACTTCGGCGGCGCGATCCGGGCCAGTCGCCACATCGAAGCCGCGCAAATCGATCTGCAACTGGTGATCGTCCTTGCCGAAGCTCGACGGCGCGCTCAGCGTCGCCGCCAACCCGGCATCCTCAAAACTTTGCAGCAGCTTGGCCTGGATCAGTTTCGGCAAAGTGTCGCTCCATTGCATCTCGCCACTCGGGGCGAGTTGACCCTCCGGCGATCGGGTCAGCAGCCGCTGCGTCTGCAACGCCACCACGGCGCTGGGGTCCAGAATCACCATCTGGCCAGGCGGGGGGGCGCCCGAAGGGCCGGGCAATTTGGGTACCGCGAGATCGTAGACCGGGGCCGGCGGCTTGGCGGGTCCACCGCCGGTCATCCGCTCCAGTCCCGCCATCACGCCATCGATCCTGGCGGAGTTCCGGGCCAGGGCGTCCGAGAAGATCTTGACGTTGCCAATCGTGGTCTTCAGCGAGTCCGAGTTGTCGGCCAAAATGGTGTCGACACGCAGCAGCGCCGAGCGCGCCGTGTCCATCAAACTGCGCCCGGCCGCGGGATCGGCAATCAGCAGGGGTGGCTGACCATTCTGGCCCGACGGCGGGGGGACGGTCGGGCTGCCGCCCTCGAGCGAGACGGCAGCCGTGCCCATGAGCCCTTGGCTTTCGATGCCGATCTTGGTGTCGCCGCGCACCGGCGTGCCCGTCACGACCGCGATGGTGGCGAGCACGTGTTTGGGATCACTCGGATCGAGCGTCAGGGCCGAGACTTCGCCGACCCG
This sequence comes from uncultured Lichenihabitans sp., assembly GCA_964245915.1. Lineage (GTDB taxonomy): Bacteria > Pseudomonadota > Alphaproteobacteria > Rhizobiales > Beijerinckiaceae > Lichenihabitans. The sequence goes on from CAXTOT010000068.1 coordinate 17,021, forward strand.
CATGCCGTCGAACAGGACGGGCGCCCCGGGCTGCAGGCCCGCCACGGAATTTTCGAAGCGGATCTGGTAGGATTCCTTGGTGCCGAGCCCGCCCGTCCGGTTGAGCCAAAACACCAGCCCGAAGAGGGCCGCGATCACGGCCAGCGTGAAACATCCGATGGTGAGATAGCGGGCGTTGGTTTCCATCGATGCGGCCTTTGGTGCCTGAGCGACTTGAAAATTCGTGGCGACAGGCCGAACGGCCTGGTTCAGAGGGTTGTGCTGGCGTGCGCGCGCTTGCCGCCAAAATAAGCTTTTACCCACGGGTGTTGGCTCGCCAGCATGGTGGACATCGGCCCGAGCGCCACGATCTTGCCGTCGGCCAGCGCGGCCACGCGGTCGCACACCGCCGTCAGGCTGTCGAGGTCGTGGGTCACCATGAAGACCGTCAGCCCGAGCGTGGTCTGCAGCGTCTTGATCAGCACATCGAAATCGCCGGCCGCGATGGGGTCGAGCCCGGAGGTGGGCTCGTCCAGGAACACGATGTCGGGGTCGAGCGCCAATGCGCGGGCGAGCGCCACCCTCTTGATCATGCCGCCGGACAATTCCGCCGGATATTTTTCCGCGTCGGCCGCATTGAGGCCCACCATGCCGAGCTTGGTCAGGGCCACCTCGGCCTGGAGCCTCGGCGCGAGGTTCAGATACTCGCGCATGGGAAATTCGACGTTCTGGCGAACCGTCAGCGAAGAGAACAGCGCGCCTTGCTGGAACAGCACGCCCCAGCGTCGCTCGACCGCCAGCATGACATCGGGCCTCGCCGTGTCGCGATCGGCGCCCAGAATGCTGATCGCGCCGGAGCGCTTGGGCAGCAGCCCCAAGATAGTGCGCAGCAGCACCGATTTGCCGCCGCCCGAGGCGCCGACCAGACCCAAAATCTCACCACGGCGGACATCGAGGCTGAAGTGATCCAGCACGGTCTTGTCGCCGAACCCCACCACGAGATCGCGCAAGCTGATGGCCGGGATGTCGGGCGTGTCCATGCTCACATCCCGATCGCGGCGAAGACCATGGCGAACAGGCCATCGAGGACGATCACCAGGAAAATGGATTGCACCACCGAGGAGGTGGTCCGCAGTCCGAGCGATTCGGTGCTGCCGGCGACCCGCAGACCTTCGGCGCAGGCCACGACACCGATTACCAGCGCCATGAAGGGGGCCTTCAGCAGCCCTACCTCGAGATGGGTGACCGAAATCGACTCGCGCAGCCGCGCCAGAAAGACTTCCGGGCTCATGCCCGCATAGGACCACACCACGAGCCCGCCTCCCAACAGGGCCGCCATGGCCCCGATGAAGGCGAGCAGCGGCATGGCGCAGACGAGCGCCAGGACGCGGGGCAGGATCAGCACCTCGACGGGATCGAGCCCCATGGTGCGCAGGGCGTCGATCTCCTCGCGCATCTTCATGGAGCCGAGTTCGGCCGTGTAGGAACTCCCCGACCGGCCCGCCACCATGATGGCCACCACCAGAACGCCGAGTTCTCGCAGCACCAGGATGCCGACGAGATCGACGGCATAATTTTCGGCGCCGAACTTGCGGAAGTTGAAGATGCCTTGCTGGGCGATGATGGCGCCGATCAGCAGCGTGATGAGCACGATGATGGGGATGGCCTGAAAACCCACCCGATCGAGCTGATGAACCGTCGAGGCGAGGCGAAAGGAGCGCGGTCGAGCCACCACCCGGAGGGCCGCGGCCGCGATGGCGCCCAGCATGGCGACGAACACCAGGATCTCGACCCCGACATTGCTGACGCCACGCCCGAGCGCCTCGATGGCGGCAAATCGGCCGGCCTTCTTGGGAAGGGCGGGCGGATGCACATCGATGGCCGCTATGGCGTCGATCAGGCCGCGATAGCGCGGCTGCAGTCCGACGACGCTGACCTCCTGCCCGCGCGTCTTGGCGGTCGTGATCAGGCGTTCGAGCAGACAGGCCCCAAAAGTGTCGATCGAGGTCACGCCGTGGAGGTCGAGGGCGAGGCGGCCGGCGGGGGCCGCTCGCGCGGCCGCGTCCACCAAGGGGTCGAGCAAGGCCACATGCGTGACGGTCCAGGGTCCCGCCGCCACCATGTCGGTCCTGCCGCCCGAGGCAGCGGTCCAGCGCAGGAGATCGGGTGGCGCCATGGTGGTCACGGGAGCTCGAACCTCGCAGCGGCGCAGACCAACAATGGATGCTGAAACCCTGTACGCTCATTTGCTAAGGAAACAAAGGAGCGGCCGGCAAGTCATCACCCTTCATTCACACGCGTCTGCGCCGCGACTTGGCAAAGGTGTCGAACGCCACCGCGAGCACGATGATGAGCCCGATGATGATCTGCTGGATGTAGGAGGAGACATTGAGCAGAACGAGGCCGTTGAGCAGCACGCCGATCAGCACGGCCCCGATGACGGTGCCGAAGATCGTGCCTATGCCGCCGAACAGGCTCGTGCCGCCGATAACCACCGAGGCGATGACGGTCAGTTCATAACCCATGCCCGCCACGGCCTCGGCGGAGTTCAACCGGGAGGCGAGCACGAAGCCGCCGAGGCCCGCGAAGAAGCCCATGATGACATAGACGCTGAGCAGGATGCGGCCGACCTTCAGCCCGGAGAGCCGCGCCGCCTCGGGATTGCCGCCCACGGCATAAACGGTGCGCCCGAACCGCGTGTAGCGGAGCACGATATGGGCCAGGATGGCAAAACCCAAAAAGACCAGCACCGGGGTCGGAATGCCGCCGATCCGCCCCTGGCCCCAGAACCGGAAACCTTCGTCGAAGCCGCTGATGGGGCCGCCGCCCGACAGCAGCAGGGCGGCGCCGCGGAACACCGACATGCCGCCGAGCGTCACCACGAAGGGCGGCACCTTGGCGCGGGTGATGGCGAGGCCCTGGATGGCGCCCCCGGCAAGGCCGATCGCGACCGCGACCAGAAGGGCGGTCGCCCAGCCATAGCCCGACGCGCCCCCGTCCGCCCCAAGCGCGAAATTGCCGGCCGCATTGCCTTTGGCCACGATGGCGGCGGCAAGGCCGCAAAAGGCCAGCAGCGAGCCGACCGAAAGATCGATGCCCGCCGTCAGGATCACGAAAGTCATGCCGATGGCGAGCAGGCCCGAGATGGACACCTGCCGCAGCACGTTGAGCAGGTTGACGGGGGACAGGAAGCGCGGTTCGGCGAGCGCGAAACCCGCCATCAACACGACGAGGAACAGCACCGGCGCAAGACGCGCCAAGAGGCCGAACAGGTCGAGACTGGGCGCCGGACGGCCCGTCCGAGCGTTATCGACGGTCATGGCTCCCCCTTGGCGGCGCGCCGGGTCATGGCGCGCATGAGCGTTTCCTGGGTCGCCTCGGCGCGCAAAAATTCGCCCGTCAGCCGGCCCTCGCACATGGTGACGATCCGGTCGCTGATGGCCAGGACCTCGGGCAGTTCCGACGAGATCGCCACGACCGCGATACCGTCCGCGGCAAGCCGCCCGAGCAATTGGTGCACCTCGGCTTTGGCCGCCACATCGATGCCGCGCGTCGGCTCGTCGACGATCAGCACCTTGGGTCTGAGGGCGAGCCAGCGCGCCAGCACGACCTTCTGCTGGTTGCCGCCTGACAGGTTGGCGATCTGCTGGTCGGGGCTCGCCATGCGGATGCCGAGCGCCCCGCGGTATTGCTCGACGAGGTCCCGCTCGGCGTCGTCCGACACGAAGCCGAACGCGGACGATAGGCGCCGCAGGGATGCGACCGCCATGTTGGAGCGGATGGCGAGCGACAGGAACAGGGCCTGTTGCTTGCGGTCCTCCGGCACGAGCCCGACCCCATGGGCAATGGCATCGGCCGGGGAGCCGATCTCCACAAGCTCTCCATCGATCAGCACGCGCCCTTCGGCGAATGGATCCGCGCCGAAAATGGCGCGCGCAAGTTCCGTCCGCCCGGCGCCGACCAGGCCCGCGATCCCCAGCACCTCGCCGGGCTGGACCGAAAAAGAGATGTCGGCGAGGGTCGTGGCATGGGGATCGAGCGCCGACACGCTGGTTCCAAGGCCTTCGACGCGCAGCACCGGAGTTCCGGGGCGCGCATGGCCGCCCTCGATCCGGGCCAGGGCCCCGAGGTCGCGCCCGACCATCATGCGCACCACCGCGTCCACGGTGAGATCGCGCACCGCGGCCGAGCCGACCAGCCGCCCGTCGCGCAGCACGGTGGCCCTGTCGCAGACCGCCATCACCTCGTCGAGCCGATGCGTCACGTAGACGATGCCGATACCATGTGCCTTCAGGCGCCGGACGATCGCGAGCAGGCGGTCGACCTCGGTCGAGCTCAAGGCCGAGGTCGGCTCGTCCATGATGATGAGGCGCGAGTCGATCGAGAGCGCGCGGGCGATCTCCACCATTTGCTGATCGGCGACGCTGAGATCGCGCACCAGGCGGCGCGGATCGACCGCGAGACCGATCGCGTCCAGGGCGCGTTGTCCAAGTCGCATCATTGCGGGCCAGTCGACCAGCCCGAGACGCGTCGGCTCGCGGCCGATCAGGATGTTTTCGGCCACGCTGAGCGTCGGGATGAGGTTGAATTCCTGGTAGATCGTGGTGATGCCCTGGCGCTGGGCTTCATAGGGGGCCGCGAAGGCGACCTCGTGCCCGGCGAAGTGGATCGTGCCGCTATCGGGCGACTGAGCGCCCGACAGGATCTTGATCAGGGTCGATTTGCCGGCCCCATTCTCGCCCAGCAGGGCATGGACCTCGCCGGGCTCCACCTCGAGATCTACCGAGTCGAGCGCCACGACGCCAGGAAACCGCTTGCCGACCCCGCTCACGCGAAGCAGCGGCTCCTGCGGCAGCGCCACCGCATCAACCATGGAGGCGTTCAGAGGCATGGCGGTCCGAAGGTCATCGGATGGCAGATCCTGTCCTCCGCGACGCACCACGGCGGTCTTGTCATGGTTTGGGGCATCAAGGAGCGGCCCCCTTCTCCAGCCAAGCGGGAGAAGGGCATCACGCCGCCTACTTCACCTCGTTGAGACGCTCGGCCTTGTCGAGATTGGCCTTGGTGATCGCGATCGGGGTCAGCAGGACCAGATCCTTTTCTGGCTGTTTTCCCGAGGCGAGAAAGCTGGTCAGGATATCGACCGCGGCGCGGCTCTGGCCGCCGGGAAATTGCTCGATCGTGACCGCCATGCCGCCGTCGCGGATAGAGGCGAGCGCCTCGGGCAAGGCATCGAAGCCGAGGATCTTGATCTTGCTCTGCAGGTTGCGGCCCTTCACGGCCTCCAGGGCGCCGAGCGCCATGTCGTCGTTGGCGCAGACGATCACGTCGGGCGGCGTGGCCTGCGCGGCGAGCAGGGATTCGGTGACGCTCAGGCCCTGATCGCGGGCGAAATTCGCGGTCTGTTCGGCCAGGAATTTATACTTGTCCTTGTGGGCGTCGAGCACGTTGTGCATGCCCTTGTTGCGGTCGATCGCCGGACTGGCGCCGGGCTGGCCCTGCAGGTTGATGAGGGTGGCGCCGTTCGGGTAATTGTCCATCACCCAATGCCCTTGGGCTTCGCCACCGAGCACATTGTCGGCCCCCACGTGGGCCAGGATGCCTTTGACGCCGGTGACCCTGCGGTCGATGGTGACGACCGGCACCTTGGCGTCCACGGCTTCCTGCAGGGCGGGCGCCATGGCGTTCACGTCGATCGGGCTGATCACGATGCCATCGACCCCTTTGGTGAGCGCGGCTTCGACATCGGCGGTCTGTTTGGGGGCGTTGTTCTGGCCGTCGGCCTCGATGGGCGTGTTGCCGAGCTTGGTCACCTCGGCCTTGAGCTCGTTCATCATGTGCACGAAGAACGGGAAATTCAGGCCTGGGACCGAGGTCAGGATGGTCAGGGTCTTGGCCGAGGCGCCGCCGATTGGGGCAGCGCACGCAAGGGCCACGGCCGCGCCCAGCAGGGCACGCTTCAAAGCACGCATCTTGGTGTTCCTCCATGCGGCGATTTTTATGAAGGCCCGAGCCGCTTCGGGTTCGCGGTCGAACCGCGTTGCCGAAGTCTCGTTCATGTTTGAACGGTCCGTCAAGGACCAAGAGAGGCGCTGCGCAGCTTTGAACGAACGCGGGTCTCAGCGGAGAGCTGCAAGCCGCGCTGCTAGCGCGGCGAGCGTCGCCTCCTCGGCGTTGACGAACGCGAAGCGCAGGAATTGCTCCTGGCCCGGGCCGAAGAACGAACCCGGGAGGGCCACCACTCCGGCCTGCCGCGCGAGTTTTTCGGCCGCCTCGGCGGCGGGGCAGTCAAACGGGTGCCGCACATAAGCGAAATAGGCCCCGATCGCCGCAATGCTCCAGCCCGGCGACCGCGCCATGACGTCGGCGAACAGGCGAGCTTTCCGATTGAGGGTCGCGCGAACTTCCTCTCGCCACGTGCGCGTCCCATCGATGCTCCAGGCCATCGCGGTCTGCGCGGCGCGGGGCGGACAGATCATGAGACAGTCGAGAACCTTGGCGACCTCGTCCAGCAGGTCCCGGCTGGCCGTCATGGCGCCCAGCCTATGGCCCGGAACCGCGTGACTCTTCGAGAAGGAATAGAGCTGGACCACGCTCTCGCGCCACAACGGATCGGCGAGTAGATCATGCGGGCGCTGGCCCGGCGCGGGAAGAAAGTCGCGATAGGTCTCGTCGAGAATGAGCGCGATGCCGGTCTCTCCGGCGAGGACGCTGAATGCCTCCAGGGTGGCGGCCGGGTAGACGGCCCCGGTCGGATTGTTGGGCGTGACCAGCACGATGGCCCGGGTGGCGGGCCCGATCAGCGCGCGGGCGTCCTCGACGTCCGGGACAAAACCGTGTTCGGCGCGGCAGGGCAGCGGCACCGCCGTGATGCCCAGCATGTCGAGGGTCATCTTGTGATTGAAATACCAGGGTGTCGGCAGGATGATCTCGTCGCCGGCTTTCGCCAAGGCCAGCATGGCGACGAAAAAGGCCTGGTTGCAGCCCGCCGTGATGGCGATCTCGCCAGGGTCCACGGCGGCGCCGTAAAGCTCGTTGATGTCGCGCGCCAGCGCGTCCCGCAGGGCCTGATCGCCCAGAATGGGGCCGTAGGTCGCGGCGCCCGGGGTGGCGGCGGCCGTCCCGAGGTGCTCCAGCAGGGCCGCGGGCGGCGGGCTGCCCGGCACGGCTTGCGCCAAATCGATCAGCGGACCCAGGCCACCATCATAACCGGCGGCCCAGCCCTGGGCGGCCGGGATCGGTGGCGTCGCGGTGGCGGCCAACAACGGATTGACGCTGAGCATGGACGGGTTCCTCACCATCGGGCCACAAGGCTCGGGCCAAAGCGTCAGGGGCGGGCCGGACGGGGCACGCCTTGCTCCAGCCGGGCCACGTAGCGCGTCAACGGAAAGCAGAGCGCGAAATAGATGAGCGCCACGAAGCCGTAAACCGTGAACGGCTCGAAGGTGGCGTTATTGATGGCGTTGGCGGCCCGGAGCAGTTCCTCGAAGCCGATGATCGAGGCCAGGGCCGTGCTCTTGATGAGCTGAACCAGAAAACCGACCGTCGGGGCGCGGGTGAGATGAAAGGCCTGGGGCAGGATTACGAGGCGCATCTGCGCGACGTGGTGCAAGCCAATCGCGGCGGCGGCATCCCATTGGCCGGACGGCAGCGCCTCGACGCCGCCGCGCCAGATTTCGGCCAGGAAGGCGCTCGCGCACAGCGTCAGGGCCACCACGGCGGCGGACCAGGGTTCGATTCGGAAGCCGAGCAGCGGCAGGCCGAAGAAGACGAGGAAGAGCTGCATGAGCAGCGGGGTGCCCTGGAACAGCCCGATATAGAAGTGCGCCGGCCACCGCAGCCAGGGGTGTTTTGCGACCCGCATCAGCAGGACTCCCAGACCCACGATCCCGCCGCCCAAGAACGCGGCGGCCGACAGCAGGATGGTCCAGCGGGCCGCAAGAAGCAGGTTGCGCAGGATGTCCCACAGCGTGAACTCCATCAGGACGGCCCGCGCAGCACGAGCCCCCGGCCCGCCAGCATGGTCCGCCGCATCGCGATGCTGAGCGCGAGGTAGACGAGCGTCACCACGAGATAGGTTTCGAAAGCCCGGAACGTCCGGGCCTGCAAGAGATCCGCCTCGTAGGTGAGCTCGCGCACGGCGATCTGCGAGACCGCGGCCGATTCCAGCATCATGATGATGATCTGGCTACTGAGGGACGGATAGATCACCCGCAAGGCCTGCGGCAGCACGATGGTGACGAAGACCTGCCGCGGCCGCAGGGCCAGCGCGAGGGCCGCCTCCTTCTGGCCGACGGAGACGGCATCGAGGCCCGCGCCCACGATCTCGGTGCCGTAGGCGGCCAGATTGAGCGTCATGGCCAGGATGGCGGCCGCCACGGGACCGAGCCTTAGACCGAGGCTGGGCAGCCCGAAGAAGATGAAGAAGAGCTGCACCAGGAACGGGGTGTTGCGGATCAGTTCGACATAGGCGGCGACGGCCTTGCGGACGAATCCGAGGCGGCTACGCCGGCCCACAGCGCCGAGCACGCTGAGCGCCGTCCCGATCAGGCCCGCCACCGCGATCAGACCCAGCGTGGTGGCGGCGCCGTGCAGGATGGGGCCAAGCGCGTCCCGGAGCCAGCCGAAGTCGAGGCTGTAGCCCAAGCGTCAGTCCTTCAGATCCTTCGCATCGAGCGGCTTTTGCAGCCAGGTCATCGAGATCGTGTTGAGGCTGCCGTCCGACAGCATCTTGGCGATGGAGTCGTCGAGGGTCTTCTTCAGGCGCGGCTCGTTCTGGTTCAGGCCGATATGGTCGGGCGAGGTCAGCAGCTGGAATTTCTGCTCGGGCTTGATGTCGGTATGGCGCGCCAGCACCTGCGCCCCGACATCATTGCCCACCACCATGAGCTGGGTCTGGCCCGACAAAAACGCCTGGATCACGGAATTGTAGTTGTCGAACCGCTTGATGTCGGTCGAGGGCGTCGCGGCGGCGGTCAGCGAGGTATCTTCCAGCGTGCCGCGGTTGACCGCGACGGATTTGTCGGCGAGATCGGCCTTGCCCTCCACCTTGAGGGCCGCCGGACCGATCACGGCGATGTAATACGGCGCATACGCGACCGTGTAGTCGATCACCTTGGCGCGTTCGGCGCTGTAGCCCACGCTGAGCAGCAGGTCGACGCGGTGTTCGGTGAGATAGGGAATGCGATTCTGCCCCGTCACGCTGACGAGATCGAGCTTCACCTTGAGGGCATCGGCCAGGACCTTGGCGACGTCGATGTCGTAGCCCTTGAGGGTCATGTCGGTGCCGACAGACGAGAAAGGCGGGAAATCCGAAAACACACCAACCTTGAGAACGCCCGCCTTGGTGATGTCATCCACGGCATCGGCCCAAGCGGGAGCGAAGCTGCCCACGAGGTCCAGTCCGGCAAGAAGAAGCGCGGCCATCGAGGCGCGACGGATCGTTTTGAGCATCATGAGGGGTCTCCGGCTCGGATTCTCCGTCGAAGCACGGGCATCCGCGGTCATGTAAGCTGAAAATCGACCCCGACTCTACAAGGAACCCGCGACTGAACGCCGTTACCGCAGTGTGCTCACCAGTTAGGCTGGAAGTGCGGTAACGCGGCAGGGGAACCCTCCTCCGCTTGCGGGGGAGGGCTTACCCGTCCACAAGCGCCACGCCTTTTACCTGGGCGTAGACGCCCTGGCCATCGCCAAGTTCGAGCGAGATCCAAGAGCGGCGGGTGACGCGCGCGAGGAGACGCGCGCCGCTTCCATCGAGCCCGAGCCCTAAGACCACGGTGATCTCATGCAGTCCAGTCGGAGCGGCCGTCAGGATGCGGGCCGGCAGGATATTGACGATCGTGGTGCGCAGCGGTGGATCGCGCGCCAGGCTGACATCGCCGGCCGCCACGCGCAAGCGGCGCGGCTCGCCCAGCCCGAGCGGCGCCGCGGGCACCATGAACGTCCCACCCTCGACCGTGAGCGTTGCCAAGCCATCGACGGCATCATAGGCCGTCACCACGGCGTCGAGGCTGACGGCCGCCTCGCGCGTCTTGAACAGCGGCAGCGACGGATCGCTTTGCAGCGTGCCCAGCGGCCCCGACGCCACGACCTGGCCCGCCTCCATGAGCACGAGATGATCGGCGAGCCGCTCGACCTCGGCCATGTCGTGGGTAACGTAGATGACGGGCAGCGCCAGCGTGCCGTGCAGACGCTCGAGGAAGGGCAGGATCTCGTCCTTGGTCCGGCGGTCCAGGGCCGACAGGGGCTCGTCCATGAGCAGCAGCCTCGGCCGCGACAGCAAAGCACGGCCGATCGCGACCCGCTGGCGTTCGCCACCCGACAGGTTTTGCGGCGACCGGTCGAGCAGCGCCGCGAGCCCGAGAAGATCGATCGCTTCATCGAATCCGACGCCGCCTGGGTCCAGCGACAGGGCGTGTTTAGGGGCGCCATAGAGCAGGTTGCGGCGCACCGACAGATGCGCGAACAGGCTCGCTTCCTGGAACACATAGCCGATCGGTCGCTTATGGGCCGCCAAGAAGGCACTGCGGTCCTGCCAGACGTCGCCGCCCAGCGCAAAAAATCCCTCGCCGGCACGATGCAGCCCTGCAATGCAGCGCAGCACCGTCGTCTTGCCGCAACCCGAGGGGCCGAACAGCGCCGTGACGCCCCGCGCCGGCACCGTGAATGCGGCATCGAGCGCAAAGCGTCCCAGGGTTCCACGAAAGGAGACCTGCAGCATGGGGGGTGGCGTCACGCGCCAGCCCGAGCGAAGCGGCCCTCGATCAGCCGCATCGCAAGGATCACCGCGAAGGCGAAGACCACCATGCCGGCCGCCAGCAGGTTGGCTTCCCGCCATTGCTCGTTCTCGACATAATCGAAAATGGCGACCGAGAGGACCTTGGTGCGCCCCGGGATGTTGCCGCCGATCATCAACACGACACCGAACTCTCCGACCGTGTGGGCAAAGCCGAGCACGGCGCCGGTCAGGAATCCAGGCCGCGCGAGCGGCACCGCCACGGTCCAAAAGACGCGCCAGGGCGAAGCGCGCAACGTTGCCGCCACATCGAGCGGCCGGTCGCCCATGGCCTCGAAGGCGTCGCGGATCGGCTGGACCACGAACGGCATCGAATAAAGTGCCGAACCGAGCACCAGGCCCCCGAACGTGAAGGCGAGGGTCCGCGCGCCCCAGAGGCCGGCCACGACCCCGCCGGGCCCGTGCGGGCCGAGCGCCACCAGGAGATAGAAGCCGAGGACCGTCGGGGGCAGCACCAGCGGCAATGCCACGACGGTGGCGACCCCCTCCTTCCACCAGGCTCTCGATCGCGCCAGCCACCAGGCGATCGGGGTGCCGACCACGAGCAACACGACGGTGGTGAGGGCCGCGAGTTCGATCGTCAGCCCGATCGGTTGCCAGATATCGGGCGACAAGCCGTCCATGGCGGCTCAGTTCTGGGCCGCGGACGCGTAGCCGAACTTGTCAATGATGGATTTGGCGTCCGGCCCCTTGAGGAAGGCCATGAACGCCACCGCGGCCTGGTTGGCGGCGCCCTTTTTCAGCAGGACGGCGTCCTGGCGGATCGGCGTGTAGAGGCTTTGCGGCACCAGCCAGCGCGACCCCGCGGCGTTGCCCGCCAGCTGCGACAGCGCCACGAAGCCGAGTTCGGCATTGCCGGTGTCGATGAATTGGAAGGCCTGGCCGATGCTATTGCCCTCGACGATCTTGGGCTGCAGCGTCTCGTAAAGTCTAAGGGCTTTCATGGTCTCCACGGCCGCGGCC
>CAXTOT010000069.1:0-28522 GCA_964245915.1 uncultured Lichenihabitans sp.
AGTTCATCGCGCAAACCCGCGAGGCCCCGTCAGGCCTTTAGGGGGCAACAACACTGCGGCCCTAAGAGTCGTGCCAGGCTGATCGCTATTCAGCAACGAGCGCGGCGACGTAAGCCCGAGCGCGCATCTAAACGGTGAACGAACGGCAGATCAGTAAAATCCTATGCTCCAAACCGGCCATTCCGTTTCCTATCAAAACACCTTAAGAGTAGCCGGCCCACCCACCATTATTTCTTTCCGTAATCCAGACCTTCAGAACCTTCAGGGCGGACGATCGCTACCTGAGCATCAGCGCCATCAGCCCGCCGAGGCGCCAGTCTGCGGTGTGTATCATGAATAACGTCGGGTCCTTCCGATGGCTGGTATTCGTCACGTCGAGCGTCGCATCACGCCAGTACCGCCCGGGCTGCCGCGCGCTCCCCGTGCTCGAACGCCTCCGCAAAACTGTCGAGGTCGGCGCCGGACATACCGAGCGCACGTCCCTCTTCCTGCCACCCCGCGACAGCCTGCTCGACCTGCGCCAGCATCTCCTTCGCGCGTGCTAAGGCGATGCGGAAGTACGGCAGCACAGACATCAAGGCATCGATGGTTGCCTCAGGTCCGACTTCTTCCGAGACCCAAGTTTTCAACTCGCGTAGCCGCTCGGGGAAGGGGTTGATGTCGAAGGCTGGCGCCAGCCGCCACAGGCCACGATCGACGTGCAGGAAGCCGTGGTTCATCAGATGATCGTCGACATTGGTGATCAGGATCGAAAAAGCGATCCTGCGCCATAGCTCCTCAATGTCGGCGTTGGGGCTGCTTCCGTTCACACGAAGCGCGTCGACAATCTCGGTATAGGCGTGCTCCTGCGCGTCGCCGGCCTCTGCACCGATCATCGTCGCCGCCGAGACATACATGAGCCGTCCGCCCCCCGCGGGCCGATCGAATCGCCGGATCAGCGCGATCGCGTCACCATCGCTGTCGATCAGCCGAGCGTCGGCCGCGTCGATCCCGGCGCGGCGGGCCAGCCTCATCGCCAGCACCTCCCCCCGCGTTACCGAGCGCTCGTCGGCAACGCTCGGAAACTTGCCGATCGACAGGCGCCCTTCGTGATCGACGACGGTGCATTTGGGGCGGAGTCCGCCGAGCGAAGTGCCGCGACCGCGTAGATAGGCGAGATCCGCTGCGGTTTCGGTGTTGGTCTCGACCGCCCGACTGGCGGCCAGGAGATGACCCAACTCGATGAGGGGTGGAGTGGTGCGGCGACCATCCTCGGTCGCGCGCTGAGCGGTCCCTTGTTCGTCAACGAGACGCAGCGCGCCAACCCGGCTGACGTCGTCGACCGCCAACAGATAATCGAGGCCGTTCAAAGCGCGTGCGTCGACCTCGTCGCCGCGGCGGCGGGCATCCTGCCGCCGCTTGGCATGGTCGCGCTGGATGACGCGCTTGCCCCATCCGTCTGGCTCGGTATCGGCAATCGCTGCATGGAAGACAGAGCCGGTGCCCACCTTGCGGTGAAACTGTGGGCCGGCAACGAGCGGCAGCGCTGGCTCGAGAGCGAAGCGGTCGGGGTCGGCGAGCCAGCCGGCATCATATTCGAAGCCCGCGCTCTCGCGGCTCCCCTGCTGATTGTAGTGCAGCAATCCGACGTTGCGGGCCTCGTCGCCGATTTGGATGCCGATCGTCCGCCTCATAGCGAAACGGGGGGTTTGGGTCTGCGGACGCGCTGCGGAATGCGTTCGATGTCGAGCAACAGACCCTGCTCGTCTTTCCTGGCGTCGAGGATCTCTCCAAGACTCTCGCCAAAACCCAGAACGAAGAAGGTCATGGCGTATGTACCCAACGCGACGGTCGGGTCGCCTTTTTCCAGCTTGAGATATGTGCTCTTGGCCACGCCGATGCGTTCGGCCATCATGACCACCGTAAGGCTGCGCTTCTTGCGCGCCAGCGCGATATCGGCGCCCAGCTTCGTCAAGCTCCGCCTCACGCGCGGCGGAAGAATATCAGCGACGGTCGATCGCATCTAGCGTCTCATATAAGCGCCCATGAGGCCAATACGGTACGTTATACACGACCTTACGCTGGCAGTCGAGATAGCCGGTTCGAGACGCATTGCCTGGGTTCGACAGGAGCGGAGGCAAGTGCCTGCTCGGGCGGCATCGACAGAACCGGCAATCTCAAACAGAGCGTAGGCCGTGGCGGCTTGCTCTTCAGGTAGCCGGCGCCGCGGGGCGTGGTAGGTGCAAGTCGCATGGCACGGGGCTATGTCGTTGGTCTACCGATCAGACCGAGCAACCTTCACGAGGCAGAATGAAAGCCCTAGACGCCCTGAAGGATGCACCCCCTGACGTGCGCGTAGCAGCGCTTGCCGTTCTCGATCAGGTGTCGGCGCCATTGACCGAGCGACAACTCGCCAGCGCCTTTCGCGCACATGGCATCGGGTTGCTCGATGCCAAACGCATGGCGCGAGCCCTGCGAAAGCTCGATATCATCGCGGTCGCCCCTCGCCGCCCTTGAAGCTCGAGCATTGTGGGCTTCGGACTGGCACGGACGCGCCCTGTCGGGCTACATTCGAAATTGCGCCAAGAACCAGACGCGAGAAGGTAGACGATCATGACGGAAGCAACCTGGGGTGAAAGCGCGAAGACCCCCGAGATTAATTGGCGGATGAGCGCGTCGCTCGAAAACGTCCCGCGCGGCGGTAGCGACGTCGCTGAAGTCACGAACCTCGAGCGAGCAGTTCGCGATTGGCGCGGATTGGACCCCGAGCATCAAGCCGCGGCCGTCCTGACGGTGGAGCATCCAGTGCAGATCGATGGCGCCTCCAGCACGACCTTTGCCGGACAAGGAATTGCGGCACTGGCGGACCATCTGCCTGCTTCCAGCCCGACCGAGGAGTAAGCTCGCATGGCCAACCCAAGCGTCCTTTTCGAGATGGGGGACTACTACTGGGTTGCCGAACGCGAGAGCGTCGGCTTCACGGGTACCACTAACTTGGGGTTGGTCGAGTTCCTCATCACCAGCGACGCTCTGACGCTGCTCCTCGATCCCGATCGCGATACGCTCGATTCCGAAACCGCCATTGAGGTGTTCATCGAGTTCGAGAGCGACATTCACCGCATAGCACAGCGCGAGTTCGTCAAGCGGCTCGGCGGGGAGCCCCCGATCCTGCTGACTGCGGCCGACGTAGAAGGCTGAAGCCGTGGCGGAAGAAAGTGCCAGCCGGATCGATCCATGCCATCCGACTGGTGCCATTCCTCAGATGCCTCAGCCGACAATGCGGGCGGCACGCTTTCTCACTGATCCAGCACTTCCTCATATCGGCCTGCGCGGCGCAGTT
This sequence comes from uncultured Lichenihabitans sp., assembly GCA_964245915.1. Taxonomy (GTDB): domain Bacteria; phylum Pseudomonadota; class Alphaproteobacteria; order Rhizobiales; family Beijerinckiaceae; genus Lichenihabitans. The sequence continues at coordinate 3,320 of CAXTOT010000069.1, forward strand.
GACGGACTATGCCATTGAACGCGGCGGTCACACCCTGCGCCCTGCCGATCTCATTCTCCTGGCGCGCCGCATCCCAATAGAGCTCGAGCGGCCAACGCTCCGGGCAATGCGGTAGGAGACACCGAAGCGCCAAGCGAACCTCTACGCCGTCCACGCGCGCGTCCGAGCAGCGGGCGACGCCGCTCCGCAGAATATGGACCGATAGCGCGATGACGACGCGCTGGTGGCGAGCGAGCTTTGCCATCGCTCAACGAAAGTCATGCGATTTGAAGCGTACGGCGTCCTCGGGATCCATGCCCTCAGCGTGCGGCGGCCAGTAGCAGTTCCGCGGCTCCGGCTTCCAACCCGCGTCACCGCGGTCAGGCGATCCGGCATGCTTGGCCCCATCGCCGCGGCCGGTCCGATGGGGGAACGACATCTCGCCCACGCGGTGCAGCAGGTCACCATGGTCGATGATCCGGTCGCAGATGACGTGGATCACCTCGCCCTCTTTCTGCACTCTACCCTTCATGCCGATCATCGACGCGGACATGATCGTGCGGCGTTGCCGCTCGAACCGATCCGGCCACAGGATACCGTTGGCGATCCCCGTTTCGTCCTCGATCGTGATGAACAACACGCCCTTGGCCGAGCCCGGCTTCTGGCGGACCAGGATGATGCCGGCGACCTCGACGTGCCGGCCATCCCGGATGTTCGCGAGTTCAGCGCATTTGGTCACGCCACGCCTAGCCAGCTCATCGCGAACGAACGTCAGCGGATGCGCCCGCAGCGAGAGCTGCAGCGAGCGGTAATCCTCGATCACCTCGCGCCCGTCCGTCAACGGACGGAGAGCGACCGACGGTTCGATCCCTTCGGCGCTGATCGTCTCCGCAGCGCGATCCGCGGCGGCGAACAGCGGCAGTGGCGTCTCGCCGAGGCCCCTCACCTTCCACAGGCCCTGCCGCCGGTCGGCGCCGAACGCGTGAAACGCATCGGCATCCGCGAGCTTCTCGATCGCGGCGCGCTGGACGCCGGATCGACGCCACACGTCCTCGATGGAATCGAACAGCGTCGTGCTGCGTGCGCCTACAATCGCAGCACCGTCGGCGTTCGACAGTCCGCGCACCTGGCGCAGCCCGAGCTGAACCGCGAGGTAGCGGCCGCCTGTCGGCTCCAGCGTGCAATCCCAACGGCTCGCATTGATGCACGGTGGCCGCACCTGGACATCGTGCGCCTGGGCGTCGCGGACGATCTGCGCTGGTGCATAGAATCCCATCGGATACGCATTCAGTAGCGAGGCGCAGAATACGTCCGGGTGGTGATGCTTCATCCACGACGAGGCATAAGAGATCTTGGCGAACGAGGCCGCGTGGCTTTCCGGAAAGCCATAGGAGCCGAAGCCTTCCAGCTGGCGGAAGGTGCGTTCGGCGAAGTCGCGGGGATAACCGCGGGACACCATGCCCTCGACCAGCTTCTCCGAAAAATGCGATACGCCGCCGGTGACCTTGAACGTCGCCATGGCGCGGCGCAGCTGATCCGCCTCGGCCGGCGTGAAGCCCGCGCCCACGATCGCGACCTTCATCGCCTGCTCCTGGAACAGCGGCACGCCGAGCGTCTTTTCGAGCACCGCGCGCAGCTCAGGCCTGGGATATTCAGGCTTCTCCAACCCCTCGCGCCGACGCAGATAGGGATGAACCATGTCGCCCTGGATCGGCCCCGGCCGGACGATCGCGACCTGGATCACGAGATCGTAGAACCGGCGCGGCTTCATCCGCGGCAGCATCGACATCTGCGCGCGGCTCTCGATCTGGAAGGTGCCGAGCGTGTCGGCCTTCTGGATCATCGCGTACACGGCCGGATCGTCGTCCTGGAGGTCGGCCAGGCCGACGCGGATGCCCTTGTCCTTCTCGAGCATGTTGAAGGCACGGTTCATGCAGCCGAGCATGCCGAGGCCGAGCACATCGACCTTCATGAACTTCAGCGCATCGATGTCGTCCTTGTCCCACTCGATAATTTGACGATCTTCCATCGCTGCGGGCTCGATCGGCACGAGATCGTCCAGCCGATCATGCGTCAGGACGAACCCGCCGGGGTGTTGGCTCATGTGGCGGGGTACGCCGATCAGCTTGCGGGCCAGTTCCAGGGTCAGGCGCAGCCTGCGATCGCCAATATCGAGGTTCAGCTCCTGGACCTGTTTCTCGCCCACGCCTTCAGCGGACCAGCCCCATACCAGCCCCGCCAGCGAGGACGTCAGGTCTTCGGGCAACCCCAACGCCTTGCCGACATCACGCACCGCACCGCGCGCGCGGTAGCGCTGGACCACCGCGGTCAGCGCGGATCGATCACGCCCATAGGTTTCGTAGATCCACTGGATGATCTCTTCACGGCGCTCATGCTCGAAGTCCACGTCAATGTCGGGTGGTTCGCGCCGCTCCCCCGACACGAACCGTTCGAAGAGCAGCTCGTGCTTGATCGGATCGATCGAGGTGACGCCGAGCACGAAGCACACGCACGAGTTGGCAGCCGAGCCACGCCCCTGGCACAGGATGCCGCGGCGGCGTGCTTCGCGCACGATCGCATAGACGGTCAGGAAATAGGGCGCGTAACTCAGCTCGCCGATCAACCGCATCTCGTGACCGATCTGGTCGGTATAGGCGGCCGGGACGTTGCCATCGAACATCCGCTCGACCGCCTCGGTGGTCAGCTTCTGCAGCGCGTCCTGCGCACTCAGGCCATCGATCAGCCGCTCGTGGGGATATTGATAGGCCAGCTCACCAAGATCGAAGGTGCAAGCTCGGGCAATATCGACGCTGGCGCGGAGCGCGTCGGGATAGTCACGAAAGCGCCTGACCATCTCCTCCGGCGATTTGAGCGCGCGGTCGGCGTTGACCTCGCGGCGGTAGCCGAGCTCATCTACGGTACATTTCTCGCGCACGGCCGTTACGACATCCTGCAGAAGGCGGGCCTCGGGCGCATGGTAGAGAACGTCACCGGTTGCGACCGCGCGAACCCCGGCGGCACCAGCCTGCCTAGCCAGCGCATCGATACGCACTGCGTCGTCCGGGCGCCGTCGCTGGAACAACGCCATGTATCCGCGCCCGCCATAGACCGACTGCAGGTCGGCAAGTGCCGCGAGGTTCGCCTGATCCGCCTCGTCCGGCAGCAGGATAGCGATGATCCCCTCCGACCATGGCTCGAGGTCGTGCCAGTGCAGCAGGCAGCCCCCCTTCCCCGCGCGCTTCTTGCCGACGGTCAGGAGTCGCGTGATCCGTGACCAAGCGGGGCGATCGGTTGGGTAGAGGATCAGGCGGCGCCCGCAGGATAGATCGACGCGCGTACCAGCGATCGAGCGGACGCCGGTCGCCTTTTGCGCCTCCCAGGCGCGCACGACGCCCGCCACCGTGCCGATGTCGCTGATCCCGATCGCGGGATACCCGAGCAGTGCCGCCGCCGCGAAAAGCTCGTCGGGACTCGATGCGCCGCGCAGCAGCGAGAAGTGGGTGAGCACTTGAAGCTCGACATAGGGCGCGGTCATGCGAACACGCCGTGGATCCACCAGCTGAGATCGCCGGTATCGTCGTGAGTGCCGTCACCGCGGCGGAATACCCAGAAACGCCCGCCGGCCTCATTCTCGACGCGGTAATAGTCCCGCACCGCCCAGGTCTCGGCGTCGCGGCGCCACCATTCGCCGTGGATCCGCTCGGGGCCATCGCCGGCCACGACCTTGTGCGCCTCGCCACGCCACTCGAAGCGCCGCGGCGGCTGATCGGGCAGCAGCGCGATGACGCCCCACAAGGGCTCTGGTCTGGCGAACAGACGCACAGGTCGCTGCCATATCGGCCAACCTGCCGGCATCTCGACCGGGTCGGCGCGCGCGACCGCGCGCTCGGGAACATGGCTCGGAATCGGCGCGATCCGATACACGGCATTTGCGCCAATGCGGCCGGCGACGACATCGACGAGGCGCGCGGGGTCGCGCACCAGAACTTCACCGGCTAGCACTGCACCCAGATCCACTGCATCCAGCGGCTCGGTATGCGGTGCCACCAGCAGGAATTGCTCGAGGCCCAGTCCGGGATCGATGCGCTCGATCCTGAGCTTCAACAGGCGCAGGAGATGGGAGACGTCGCGTGTCGGCCGCGACGTACCGACGGCAACCACCTGTTCGGTCCCATCGACGCAGAACCCCGACAGGCGGAGCGACCGCGCACCGAGCCCCCTCGCCTGCAGCACTTCTGCCAGATCGCCGAGCAGGTCCTCCATGACCTGCGCGATCGCCTCTGCCGTGCCGATCGGTTCCAGCAGGCGGCGCTCGACCGCCGGAATCGCGACATCTTCGCGCGGCGTGATGGGCTCCGCCACACCGCCCAGCGCCTGATCGAGCCGAGTGATAGCGGGCAGGCCAAGTCGCCGCGCGAGCGGGCCGCGCGCTACTGGCAGAAGGTCGGCGATGGTTTCGAAACCGAACCGCTTGGCCGCACTGAGCGCCGTGCCGGTCAGCCGCAAGGCGGCGATCGGTAGCGGCGATATCGCTCGTATCGTACCCCCCACAGGCACGATCGTCAGATCTTCCCGGCCGTACCGGGCGAGCGCGTGCGCAGCGCCGGGCGTGTCGGCAACTGCGACGCGCGCGGTAAATCCAGCGCGCTGGCAGAAGGCGCGCAGGCGGCGGCAAAAGCGCTCTTCTCCCCCGTAGAGGTGATCGCAGCCGGCGAGGTCAAGCCACAGGCCGTCGGTCGGCGTCGCGGCCGCAATGGGCGACCAACGCCGAACGGCAAGCAGCGCGAGACGGTCGAGCAGGACCGCGTCCGCCTCTGGTTCAGTGGGCCGGAAGTCGAGATCCGAAACCAGCGCGCGGGCATGGGTCGCGGCCATTCCGACATGGATGCCGAGCGAGGCCGCCGCAGCGCATGCGGCCACGACTTCCTCACGCCGCCCGACTTTGCCGACAAGCGCCAGCGGAGCGTGCGCGACCGCTGGCCGCACTGCGATCTTGGCCGGTCGCGTGACCGACTGGGACTTGTACGGATGGCTCGCGGCTTCCGATCGCCGCCCGAGTTCGCGCATGGGCGGCTGCGCATGCGCCGGGAGCGCCGCTATCTGCCCGGCAACCTCGGCCTTGGTCGGCGATTGCCTTCGCGCCCAGCGCGCACCCGGCCGCCATCCGCCGCCCCTCGGCACAGAGCATTCACCCGGATCGTCGTCGATCGGGAGCTGGAGCGTTGGCCGCTCAGGCCGCGGCGTGGCGTGCCGGTCCAGCCGTCTCAGCCGCTCGATGGCCAAGTGCGGCAGGAACAGCGAGACAACCCGTCTCATCGCACCCCTCCACGATCAATGAAAAGGACTCGCCAGTGCGTTGGCGCGCCAATTCGACCGACCATCGGGCGCGCCCCACCCCGGCAACTCTGAGCCGCTGCGACGGGGCGCTGGCGATCCGCCAGCGCGTCCAGGCGGCGGAGGGCTCACCGAGCGGGTCTTGTGAGCGGCCCCGCCAACGTCGCAGGAGCAGCACAGGAATGTCGGCTTCGGCAGCGACGAGCTGCAGGCGCCGCGTGGCGACCATCGAAACCTTTGCCGCCTCGGCCACCACTGCTGCCGGCGTACCATCCCGGATCGCGTCCTCGACGACCGCCAGGAGAGCGGCGTCGTCCCTTGGCTGGGCGTAGATCACGTTCGCCGAACACAACCCGGCTTGCGCCAAGCCGGGCGCGTAGAGATCGTTCCGGCAGCTTGCCCAAAGCACCGGGGCATGCGTGTTCCGCGCTTCTCGCGCGGCGACACCGGCAAGGAACAGCGTGGCAGCCGCATCATCGACCAGGGAACAGGTCCGTGCGGCGACCTCATGCAGCGCTCCAGCCCGAAGCCCTCCCCCGTTCAGACGGTTGTCCAGGCCGCCAACGCCGAACGGAAGGACACGGTAATCGGCGATCGGCATCGCGATGCTTCGCAGATGGGCGATGCTCTGGGGAAGCGAATCGAGGGCGACTGACATGGTGGCTAGACTCTATGTGTTCGCTTTATGTTCCGTTACCCGCGGCGATCGGTCAACGGGTTTATGTCTGCCGGATCGAGTCTTTGCGCTTGACCACCGTCAAGGGCCGAACGGTACGGCGTCGTAACGAACATGGTCTGTAGGGCGCAATTTAGAGAGGTTTGGCGGTATCACTGCTGCCGAACACGCGCGATCCCGACGAAAAGTGGTAGCACGTGTTGCCCGGAACGGCGATGCAACAGAACAGCAACAGACCAAGAAGATTTCGCTTTCGTTCTGCCACCGGCTGACTCATAGAATCGAGATGCCGATCCGCCCCGAAAACCGCTGGCTTTACCCGATCGACTGGCCGCAGCTGTCGGACGTGATCCGGTTCGATCGGGCCGGAGCGCGCTGCGAGCACTGCTGCAGACCGCATATGCGGCGGGTCGCCCATCTTGGCGACGGTCGCTGGTGGGACGCCGATGCCGCGTGTTGGCGCTCAGGTCGTGGCAAGCGGATCGCGCTCAAGGGCGGCTTCGTCCTTGCGTCGGTGCGAACGACCTATGTCGTGCTGGCCTGTGCGCATCTCGACCACGATCCGGGCAACAGCATGCCCGGCAATCTGGCGGCGCTCTGTCAGCGCTGCCATATGATCCACGATGCGGCCGAGCATCGATGGCGGCGTTGGTGGAACGTCTTTCGCCTGCGCGCGATCCGCGACCTCTACGAAGATCCGCGCGTCACGCGAGAGCGCAGCGCGCGTTAGAAATCCAGCCTGCGGCTTTGCATCGGCTCGGCCGCCAGCTCGGCGATCGGCCCCTGCCCTCACCCGGGCTGATACACTTCGACCACGTCATGATCGGCCAGTTTGCGGACCATCAGGCGGGCGCCCGCGACTTGGCCTCTTCGAGCAGCATCATTGAATCGTCGCTCGGCATGGCTAAGGTCCGGCCAGTTCCACGAGGGAGAGTAAGTAGCATGAACATCGGTGAGCTGGCGAAGGGTGTCGCTGGGACGACAGGCACGAGCGAGGCGCAAGCCAAGGCCGCGATCGCCGCCGTGTTCGAGCAGATCGCAGGTGCGGCCGCCAAGGGTGAAGAGGTCTCGATCGCCGGCTTCGGCAAATTCGCGGTCAAGGATCGTCCTGAGCGCCAGGGCCGCAATCCGTCTACCGGCGAGGCGATGACGATCGCTGCATCGAAGAAGGTCTCGTTCACGCCCGCCAAGGGACTGAAGGACAAGCTCTAAGACCAGAGTGCGGGCGGGCGGGGTCGCCGGCACCGCCAAAGGGTGTTCGGATGTGCAATCGATACAGGCTGACGGCGAAGCAGGCAGAGATCGCCGCGACTTTCGGCATCCGGCCGCCCTACGAACCGGACGAGACCTTCCCGGCCCCCGACATCTTTCCGACGGGCGCGAAGACGCCGTTCTACGGCCAGGTGGTGATCCAGGACGGCACCGATCGGAAGATCGAGCGGATGGAGTGGGGCGTACCGACCCAGGTGCCAAGCAAGCGCGACCCAGCGGTCAAGCTCACCAAGTACGTGACCAACGTGCGCAATCTCAACTCGAGCTTCTGGCGGTCGATGCTGACGACGCCGGCGCGCCGTTGCCTGGTTCCGGTAACGGCATTTTCCGAGTTCGGGATCGCGCCCGGTGAGGACGGCAAGAAGCCGCTGCACTGGTTCGACGTGCCAAGTCGCCCGATTTTTGCCTTGGCCGGGATCTGGCGACCGACGGAACGCGGAAATGCCTATGGGTTTTTGACCACCGAGCCGAATGCGATCGTCGCGCCGATCCATCCAAAGGCGATGCCGGTAATTCTGCACGACGACGACTATGATCGCTGGCTATCGGCACCATGGGACGATCTGAAGGAACTCGTGGCCCCCTACCCTTCCCAGCTGATGCGGCTCGGCTGACACGCTCGGAATCTCGCCGATGACATGCGGTGTGCATCGCTGAGGCCATAACCGTTTCTGAGCAGCTGCGGTCGCTGCGCCGTCATGCGCTCCGCTGGTGCGCTCGCCAGGCGTCGTTCCAGTCGTCATGATGCTCGGGCACGCGGCTGATTAGCTCGCGCCCGTTCGCCGTCAGGTGATCGCGTGCCTTTTCGAGCAGGCGGTCGGCCGCGCGGCCGCGATCGCCATAGACGATCACACGGCGGACCTTCTCCGGGATGGCGACGAAGGCGAGGCGTTCGACGCCGCCCAGCGCCCATGTCGGCGTTCCAAACCATTCCGTTGCCGACCGAGCGTCCTCGATCCCTTCGGCAAGGCCCAACTCGTGCGTTGCGGGCGCAAGCCGGATCGCTGCTGTGCCGAGCAGCCCCAGCGCGACCTTCGGCTTGGGGATGGGTTTGCGCAGCACGTCGGCAGGATCGAGGAACGTCCGCTGGACGGCAACCAGTCCGAGGTCGTTTTCGACCGCGGCGATCATCGCGGGCATGACGCGTCTGTCGGCGCCGGAGCCGAATATGGTCGCCGGGTTGAAGCGCAGAGCCTTGGGATAGGGCGCGGTCAGGCCGCGGGCGACGAGATAGTCTTCAGCGAGCGTGCCCGCGATCGGCAAGCTGGCATTCCAGAGACGCAGGGCGAGCGCGCCCATGTCGCGCTTCGGCTTGCCCTCCGGCATTGCCACGGCAGAACGGTCATGGAGCTTCCGGCGCTGAAGCGCCTTCAGCACCTCGAGCGCTGTACAGCCGGCAAAGCAGTGGAAGAGGATCGCGGAATCGCCCAGTCGGACGGACAGGCTGGGAGAGCCATCGTCATGGGCGGGGCAGCGGCATTCGCCGCGGGTGCCACGCCACACCCCGCCGAGCTGTTCGACGATGTTCTTGGCTCGAATTTCGGCATCGAGCGGTAGTCTCGCCATCGGACTTATCCTGTGGAGCTGGTAGGTTTCGATCACGCTGGCCTCCGGAAATATCACCGAAGGCGCAGGTGGCATCCTCCCCTCTGGATCGTCGGCAGGAGATTGTCGGCCGCGCGCGGCGCGACGACCTCCTTCGTCCCGGTGAAGACCCAAGCGAGGATCGTCACCGACCGGGCCGAGACCGCCGAGTGGGCTCGGCCGGAGCGCAGCGGAGGTAGAACAGTGCGGCCACGCCGCTCCCGCCCTTCATCAGCTATTCTCGGTTTCGGCCTTGGTCAGGATCGAGAAGGTGTCGGCGATCAGTTCGGTGCGGTAGGATATTTCGTTGCCTTCGCCGTGATTGCTCTCGCGGACCCGGCCGGTGACATGCACCAGATCGCCCTTCCCGGCCGCCTCGACTTGGTTGCCGACATTGGAGAAGCACACGACGCTGTTCCATAGCGTGTCGGTCTTCCAGTCGTCGCCGTCGCGCCGGTTATAATTGGCGGCGACGCTCACATAGGTGACCTTCTCGCGCGCCGTGATCTTGCCGATGCGACCGATGATCCGAAACTCGGCAATATTCTGTGGCATGATATCCTCCTTCGTCGGTGTTGGGGATGGATCCGGCTGGCCGATGCGAGGCTAGTCGCGCTCCTCTTGACGGTGCCGAAAGTGATAGCGCGCCACGTTTTCGGGCGTCGCGTATGTGTCGTAGGCCTTGGTCCAATCGCGCCGGATCGCCCGCTGCGCCGTCCGAAGTGGCACGCGGCGCTCGCAAACCAATCGCCACAAGACATAAGCCAAGGCATTCTTGTCAGCCGCGTTCGCCTGGCCGCGCCGGGGCTGCAGCCACAGGTCGCGCAGGTCGAGTGGCGCGCCGCCGAGCGAGATCGGGATCAGATGGTCGAGTTCGTAATCGGCGAAAGACTCGCCCGGATGCTGCACGTTCATCAATCGCCGCTTGATCGGCTCGGTAACCGCATAGGCGGGGCGGACCGATCGGGCATAGCCGGGTCGGCAGATCGTCGCGCCGATGTTCGCCTGGGTGATGGAAGGATCGACAGCTCCCAGCGTGTCGCGAGGCGGCAGGACCTCGGCACGGTCCATCCGCAAGAGGGGATTGCGAAGCGCCGTCGAGAGGCCGGCGATGGCAGCGCAGAAATCATGCGTGACTGCGACGCTGCAGGTTGGAACCTCACCACGTGTCACAAGCCGCTTGTCGTCAAACGGCCGTTGCCAAAAGGTGATGGCGATCAAGAGCGCCAAGCCGCCCGAGAAAGCTAGCAGCTTCACCAGCCCATCGCCGAATATCCATTCTAATCCTCAGCTATCAAAAAGCGAATTGCCTAGCCGATGTGCTAGGCATCGGGCTTATTAGAAGCTTTCGCGTTGTCATTCCTAAAGTTATGGTGTGCCCAAGCGCTTGCATTCGCAATACACAACGTGAGATCGCTCCAAGATTGTGCGTAGTTCGCTCCAAATATGTCGTTGTTTGCTGGGAGTCCTGCACTTAACCTAATGATGCAGATATCTTAATTTCCTGACATTTGCTTGAGTATGCTTTAACAACGGTGCATTGATGTGCTTCCGAACAATATCTTATCGAAGGCAATTGAACTTTGTACCGCCGGGCTAGCCGGGGCCGGAACGCCAGCGCCGGCGCCTTTCGCGATCACCGTCCACGCGGGCGCTGTCCTCGCCCGTCAACCTGTCACCCGGGCCGATGCCGAGGCGACCGTTCGCGATCTCATCACGTTGGGCGCGGACTTCGAGGCAGGCCCGCTAGCGATCAGCGGCCGCCACTTCGCGACGTACGGCGTCACGCCGGCATCGGTGTTCGATGCCTGCGCGCTTTCGCATGTTGGGGATGAGGCGAATGGTACGCCGGTTGCTGACACCCCCACGGTGTCGAACGTGGCGGCCATGGTCCGACGCGCCTTCGGTGCGCGGGTAACCGACACGATCCGCCCGATGAACGCGAATTACGGCGCGCGGTACAGCTGGCACAAAGTCGGCCAGGCCGTCGACTTCGTACCGGCGGGCGGCGTCGGTTCGATCGACCGCGACCAGATCCGCGCCCTCATGGCACAGAGCGGTATCCGTATCATCGAGCTGCTCGGGCCGGGAGATCGCGGTCACTCGAACCACTGGCACGTAGCGTTCGCGCGACCAGGACAGGTCATCGACCGGACCCGACCGATCGAAGGCGACGAGGACTGGCTCATAACCGTCGCACAAGGCGACGGGCCGTCTACGCCGCCCGTCGGAGTCGAGGCGCCGACCGCGCCCGCCTCGACCCTCGCCTTTGCCGCGAAAGCCCCGCCGCAATGGGACGTGTTCGCGACCGAGGAATGGCGCGCAGCTCATGGAGGTGGCTCATGATCCGACATTTGATGACCAGGCTGGGCAGCACTACTGGCGCCATCGCGCTGTGCGCGGCCGGCGTCGTGGCGGTTGCGGCCCCGCAACCCGCCTACGCGTCGGACTGGGGGTGTCAGGTGGTGCTCTGCCTCGCGACGCCCGGTTCGCCGACGAAATATGCCGAATGCGTCCCGCCGATCACGAAACTCTGGAACGCGCTCGCTATCGGCGGCTCGTTCCCGACCTGCACCGGGGTCGGCATCAAGACGAAGAAGGCCAAGCACGGCTACGACCTGACGGTGACGCAGGCCGATGGCGGAACGTCGCGGTACGCGCTCGACACCCGCTACCAGACGGTGACGCAGCAATGATCCACGCCGTCGCCGCGATCACCATGCTCGCGCAGCAATGCGCGCCTGAGATCGCAACCGAGGCGGTTGTTCCCCTCGTCGTGACCGAGAGTGGCGGCGACGATCTGTCGATCAATATCAACAAGGGGCCGCGTGTCCGCGCAGCGTCTATCGCCGACGGTGCCGCGCTGGTGCGCCGGTACATGGCGGCCGGCTATACGGTCGATGTCGGGCTGGCGCAGGTGAACTCCGCCAATTTTGCGCGATTAGGTGTCACCGTCGAGCAGGCCTTCGACCCTTGTACGAACCTGCGGCTCGCATCCTCGATGCTGCGGGCGGGATATGGGCTCGCGATCCAGCACTATACCGGGCTGGACGCGATCTCCGCGACCTATTCGCTCTACAACACCGGCACGCTGACGCGCGGGTTCCGCAACGGTTATGTGGGTCGCGTCTGGTCAGCCGCCAGCGGCATGGGCACGATCCAGACACCCCCGCCCCTCCCGGGCTCACCGTCCGCGGCGGTTCCGACGGCGAGCCCGGCCAAGCCAGAGGTCGGCAACGATAGCTGGGTGGTGGGGCAGATCGCTTCCAGCGCGGTCCAGGTCTTCGAATGAGCGCGGATAACAGCGTTGCGCAAGGAAACCGCGACGCGGAGGCGCAAGCCGGACAGGCTGCGTTCCAGATCCCGCCCGAGCTGGCGACACGCTATCAGGTGCGGATCATCGAGCCGTCCGACGGCAGCGAGCGCCGCGTCGGCATGTTCCTGCCGACGGATCGTGAGAGCCCGTCGATCGAGATCGCCGGCGATCGCATCGTCGCGCGAAACGAGGATCCCGAGACCGTCTCGGCCCTGGTCACGATCGCCAAGCACAATGGCTGGGAGGGGATCGACGTCGAAGGTTCGCCTGAGTTTCGTCAGGCCGTGTGGACGGCAGCGTCGCGCGAAGGCCTGACGGTGCGCGGCTATGAGCCGAGCTTCGACGAACAGGCGCGAATGGAAGAGCTGCGTCGCGCCGACGCTGCACGACGCGACCATGAGGTGGCGGAGAAGCCGGCTCCGACTCTCGAACCCGTCGCTCCGCGGGCGGCTGTCGAAGCGGTCGAGGCGATTATCCCTGCGCCGTCGGTCGAAGCGGAGAGGAACGGCGCGCCCCAGGCGTTGCCGAGCGAAAGCAGCACCGAATTGTCCGACGCGGACAAGCGGCTCTTGTTGACGGTGAGCGTCCACACGCAGGATCGCAAGGCGCTTTACCAGGCCGCCAGCGAAGACATGGAGCCCTTGCGGAGGGACGTCCAGGCCGAGCGCATCGATCTGAACAGGGATGCCCTGAACGGGGCTCTGGAGCGGGCCCTGGAAAGCCCGACGCTGGTCAGCGCCTTCTCCAGGTCCGGTTATGAACCCGACGATCTGCGCAAGATGGCGCGCGAGGGAGCGTGGGACGGCGAGATCGCCGATGCGATCTACCTCGTCCGGTCCGGGCTCAACCGGCACGAAGTCGCCAAGGAAGCGGGCGCGAACGTGTCACTTGGCAACGAGCTTGCCGGCCAGCGCGAAGACCGCCTGGTCACGGGGTCGACGGTCGCGCCCGAACGGAAGCCCGAACCGGAACCACTCATCGTCCGGGAGGAGCGCCTCGATGAAGCCGCTGCCGAGCGACGTCACGAGAATGACAAACTGGCCGAGCTGTTCCTGCATGGCGGGGCGGAACGGATTGCCGCTGAGCCGCGCCTGGCCAACGCGCTGCAGGCGCAGGCGGCGATGGATCGGCATCTCGATGCGGCTTTCGGTGGCGACGCGGACCGGATGACGTCCGCGAGCCTGGAGAGCCGCCACATGATCTCGGACGTGCTGCGGCGCGGCCTGGATGTTTCGGTCCGTGAGCCGACGCCTGTGCGGCAGGTCGAGCCGATCCGACCCACCCACGATCTCGAGAGGTAACCTCAAGCCATGGAGACCCGTATGAAGTTCACTCAGCCCATGGGCCGGATGATGTCCGACGCCCGCGCCCGGCAGGTCATCGGCTTTGCCGGTGCGCTCGCCCTCATTTCGATCGCGCAGCCGGCATTCGCCGACGGCACCGCGATCGAGTCCGGCCTGACCACGATCAAGACCTGGATGACCACGGTCGCGTCGGTGGTCGGCGTCATCGCCGTTATGGCGGTCGGCTATGCCAAGCTGACCGGTCGGATGGATTGGGGAAAAGCGGTCACGGTGCTGATCGGCATCGGCATCATCTTCTCGGCAGCGACGATCGTCGGCTGGATGGGCGGATCGGCGTAACATGGACGACAAGCTCGCCGAGGATAAGGTCTTCCTCGCCCTGACCAGACCATCGGTATTCATGGGACTGCCGCTCGAGGCGATCCTGCCGATCATCATGGTCTGCATGGTGGTTTGGGGGATTTTCCACAATCCGTTCTACCCCCTGGCCTTGTTCGGAGCGCTCTACTTCCCGGCGCGCATGATCTGTCACTACGACTTCAATGCGTTCCGGCTGTGGGGCCTGTGGTTCCAGACCGGCTTTCTATCCAAGAACCGCAAGTTCTGGGGGGGCGGGAGCTACTCTCCCGTCCGCCTCGCCAAAGGCGTGAAGCGAAAGCACTTCGGCAATGACTGATTCCAGGCTGAAGCATAAGAAGATCGCGGTTCGCGAGACGGATGACATCAAGTTCATTCCCTACACGCGGCACGTCGACGAAACGCTGGTTGCTCTCGAAGACGGCTCGCTCATGCGCATGTATCGCGTCGATGGGCGGCCGTTCGAGACCAGCGACATCGGCGACCTCAACACCTGGCATAACAAGCTCAACATCGCGTGGCGCTCGATCGGTGACGATCGCGTCGCGCTGTGGACGCATCTCGTGCGGACAGCCACCGATCCCGTTCTCGGCGGCGACTTCCATTCCGACTTCGCGCGAGCCTTGCAGGAAAAATACGCCGACACGCTGAAGGAGAAGGTCCTCTACCACAACGAGTTCTACGTCACGATCATCGTCCGGCCGTCGAGCATGGCCGGCGAGCAGGTGACGCGGCTTTTTTCGAAGCGGAAAGCCAACGCCGAGATCGACGATCGTGCGCTCACGATCATGGCGGACAAATGCCGCGACTTCGAAACGCTGCTCGCCGATGTCGCGCCGGAGCCGCTCTCCCTGTATGAGCACAACGGCGTCCTTTTTTCACGGCCGATGGAGGTGCTGCACTTCATCCTGACCGGCGACCGCATCCGCGTGCCGTTACTCGACGGCAGGCTGGGACAAGCCCTGTATGCCTCACGGGTGGTGTTCGGTCGCGAGGCGGCCGAGATACGGCTTCCGCACACGTCGCATTATCTCGGCATGTTCGGTGTGCGCGAGTATGTCGCCAGCACACGGACCGGTCAGTTCAACAGCCTGCTCACGCTCGACTTCCCGTTCGTGCTCACCCAGAGTTTCGCGCCATTGGTAAAGTCGGTCGCGAGCGACCGGTTCACGAAAAAATACAAGCAGATGGTCTCGTCGGACGATGCCGGCGTCAGCCAGGCGGAGGAGCTGCTCGACGGCGTCGACGATCTCATGGCGAACCGCTTCGCCATGGGCGAGCATCACCTCTCGATCGCGGTCATCGACGAGAACCCGAAGCGGCTGCTGGAGCGCTTGTCGATCGCACGATCGGCAGCAGCCGATACGGGCATGGTGATGGCGCGCGAGGACGTCGCGCTGGAAGCCGCCTTCTGGGCGCAGCTTCCCGGCAATTTCAAGATGCGCGCGCGCCCCGCGGTCATCAACACACGCAATTTCGCAGGACTGAGCCCGTTCTACACCTTCCCGGCCGGTCGCAAGTCGGGAAACCACTGGGGCGAAGCGGTGACGCTGCTCAAGACGCGCGCGGGCTCCTCTTTCTGGTTCAATTTCCACCGGGCCGACATCGGCCACACGCTCATCATCGGGCCAACGGGTGGCGGCAAGACAGTGCTGCAAAACTTCCTGCAAGCGCAGCTCGAAAAGACCGGCGCGAAACAGGTGTTTTTCGACAAGGACCGCGGCGCCGAGATTTTCGTGCGCGCTTGTGGCGGCACCTATCTGGCGCTGCGCGACGGCGAGCCCACCGGCTTCGCGCCGTTGAAGGGTCTCACCCCGTCTCCGCACGACATTGCGTTTCTGCGGCAGTTCATTCGTGTCTTGGTACGCCGGGAAAACCGGCCGCTCAGCGTCGCGGAAGAGCGACTGATCGACGAGGGTATCGAGGCGGTGATGCGGCTGCCGGCGCCGTCACGCTCCTTCAGCGCCCTGCGCGAGATGCTGGGCTACGCCGATGCCGAGGGCATCGGCGCCCGGCTGGAGCGCTGGTGTCTGGGCGGCCCGCTCGGCTGGGCTTTCGACGGTCCGCAGGACGAGGTGTCGATGTCGGCGCGGTTCATCGGCTTCGACATGACGGACTTCCTCGAGAACCCGGAAATCCGCACCCCGACGATGTTGTACCTCTTCCACCGCGTCGATGAGCTGCTGGACGGGCAGCGCGTCGTGGTCGATGTCGACGAGTTCTGGAAGGCGCTTCAGGACGACGCCTTTCGGGCGTTTGCGCAGGACGGCCTCAAGACCTTCCGTAAGCGCAACGCCTTCATGGTGTTTGGCACGCAGTCGCCCGCCGATGCGCTGCGCTCGCCGATCGCGCACTCGATCATCGAGCAGACCGCGACCAAGATCCTGCTTCCCAACTCGGACGCCAAGCGATCGGATTATTGCGACGGGCTGGGCCTGACGGACGCGGAGTACCGGCTGATCCGTGAGGATCTGACGCCGGAGAGCCGAACTTTTCTGGTCAAGCAAGGGCACACCTCGATCGTCGCGAAGCTCGATCTTGGTGGGATGCCTAATGAGCTGAAAGTGCTTTCTGGCCGCGAGGAGACCCTCGTCGCCATGGAGGAGGCCATTGCCCTGGCGGGCAACGATCCAGCGGCGTGGCTGCCGCATTTCTATGCCAACCAAAGGAGAAGCTGACATGTCGCTTAAGCGCATCATCATGGTTGCAACCGCGCCGGTCGCACTCGTCGCGTTCGCGTCGCCGGCCGCTGCACAGGGCATCCCCGTGTTCGATACCTCGACCTATGTACAAGCGCTCGCCCAGGTCCAGAACACGATCAAAATGATCCAGCAGGGCGAGCAGCAGATTCAGACGGCGGCAACCACGCTCAGCTCGCTTCAGAAGCTGACCAACGTCAACAGTCTCGCCCCGCAGCTGCTCAACGCGCAGGTGCGCAACATCCTGCCCAACACGACGATCGACGCCTCGACGTTGCTCAGTGGCGACCTGTCGAAGATCGGTTCGCTGGGTTCGCTCGCATCGAGCATCCAGTCTCGTTACGCGCTGCCGGCAACGTCGTCCTCCGACGCGGACATGGCCTACAACCAGGCGCTCAGGGACGCGACCAGTTCGTCGGCCGCCACGGCCGCGCTGGGCGAGAATACGCTCAGCATCACCCAGACCCGGATGCAGGGCCTCGATCAGCTCCGCGAGCAACTGTCGAGCGCCAAGGATCCCAAGGACGTGATGGACCTGCAAGCCCGTATCTCGGTCGAGCAGGCGCAGCTGCAGAACGATATGCTCAAGATGCAGGCGATCCAGATGGCGCAGACCGGTCAGGCGAACATGCAGATCAGCGCGGCGCAAGTGGCGGCCGGTCGCGACGAAGCAGCCTTCTTCAGTGCCAACACGATCAGGAAGTGATCATGCGCAAGATACTATCCCTCTGCTCGTTGCTCGTTGTCTGCGGATGCCAACAGAACGTCGTGGTGCCTACCGCCAAGGAGCTGATCGCCAGTCCGCAACTCCTCACGGAGTGGCAGGCGAAGTGCGACGCGGGGGAGTACAGCCATCTCCCGGCGGATCAGAAGGCCAGGATGTGCGCGACGACCGGAGACGCCACCATCTCGGTCGCCCAGACCAAGGCCGGTAACGAAGAAGCCGACTTCTTCAAACAGAACACGATCCGCAAGAAGTAGATTTACTCGCTGCGCTTTTGATCGCCGAAGATCGGAACCTGACGTAATGGCTGCCGGCCCACCCAACATAATGACGCTGTTCACGACGATGTATTCGTATGTGGAGACCGCCATAGCGACCTCGGTTGCGAGCTTCGGGTCGGGGCTCGTGAGTTTCGTTGCAGCGCCTTTGGCCCTGGCGGCGATCATCTACTTCCTGCTGCTCGGCTTCGCCGTGCTGCGAGGCGCTATCCAGGCCCCGCTCCGCGAACTGGTATTCCAGGCCGGCAAGGTCGGGTTCGCCCTCGCGGCTGCCAGTGCCGTCGGCTATTCGGCGTTTGTGGTGAACGTGGTCACCAACTTGCCGAGCGAGATCATCGCGGCTGGATCGGGCACGCCCGTCACCAACCCGGGCACGACCTTCGATACCTATGTCTCCGATACCGGCAAGCTCTCGGAGAAGTTGGTCAATGCGAACCTGAAAGTTCAGTCGCAAGAGCAGAAGGGTATCACCGACTTTCGCACACCCGTGATCCAGCTCAGCGCCACGCTGATCACCTATCTGTGCGTCGCCGTCCTCTACATCTTCGCGTTCCTATCGGCGTCGATAGGCTTTTGCATCGTCATTTTTGCCAAGCTGTCGGTCGCGATATGCGTGGCGCTCGCACCGCTCGCGCTGGCGTGTCTGCTTTTCAACTCCTCCCGCTGGCTGTTCGACGGGTGGTTGAAGCAGACCGTCAATTTCATCCTGCTGATGGTCGTCATGGCGATCATGACGAAGTTCATCACCGGCCTCCAGGAAGCCGCGATGGACGGTATCATGGGGTCGATTCCCGAGGATGGCTCGTCCTTCGTCATGGCGCAGAACGGCTACATCGTTCTGAAAGCTGCCGTGATGCTCGTCGCGACGATCGCCTGCGCGGCGATCTACATCGTCGGCACGATCTTCTTCTTTCAATCGCCAGCCATCGCTGCGGGTATCTCGGGTGGTGCGTCATCTGGCGGCCATGGCTTCCTGCAGACCGGGGCGAACATGTTGACCAATCGGCTCATGTTCCGGCGTGCGACGCAAGCGAACCGTCCTCCGCCAGGAGGAGGCGGCACGGGCGGCTCGGCGTCTCGGTCCACGTAGGCCGGCTCGCCAATCCCGAACCATGAACCACGAACACCGCAGGCGCGGGACCTTACGAACGGAGACCTTATGAAAAGGCTGACCATCTTGGCGATAGGCGCGCTTGCGCTTGGCGGCTGCACCGGGACTCATATCAAACCCGTCTCGGTGTGCGACGGCAAGCACCGGCGCCCCGCCAATCTTTACGGGTCGATCCTGCCGAGCTTGCCCGTACCACTGCCGGCGTCACAGCAGGGCCCAGGGCAGTCGATGGTGGCTCCGCCATCACGCGAGCCAGCGCCGGTGCCGCTCCCCGCCCCGGCCCCGACGCCCGATGCCGGAGGCGCGCCCGCCGCTATCGGACCTGGGGCCATGAATATCCCGCGATCGGCGCCACGCACGTCCGAGCAGGACATCGCGCTGACCTACTCCTCCTGCTGAAGGGATCGACGCCATGGGCGCGGTGAAGGCCGAAGATAAAGAGAAATATTACGAGACCTCGAGGACGTGGGAATATGATCGGATGCGTGCGGCGATCCAGTCCAAGCGGCTCGCTTGGGGTGTCGCCGCGGGAGCGTGCACGCTCGCTGTGGCGTCGGTTGCAGCTGTCGCCATGCTGAGCCCGCTGAAGACCGTCGAACCTTATGTCATCAGGGTCGACAAGAGCTCGGGCGAGACGCAGGTCGTGACCGCGCTCAAGGGGCCGCAGCCGCGCACCTATGAGGATGCGGTCAACCGCTACTTCATCTCGCAATATGTGCGGTTGCGCGAAGGCTGGCTCAACGATGCCGCGCGCGAGAACGCCTATACGGTCATGCTCACCAGCGATCAGGCCGAGAGCGCTCGCTACTTGAACAGCGTTCAGGCCAACAACAAGAACGCGCCGTCCAACATCTATGGCGACAAGGGCTTCGTCTCGATCTCGATAAGGACGATCAGTTTCCTCAGTCCTACCGTGGCGCAGGTCCGCTTCACGAAGATCATCACCTTCGGGCAGAACACGCCGATCGCGCAAAATTGGAACGCGATCATGACCTTCAGATACACGACGGCGCCGGAGCATGAGAAGGATCGGAATATCAATCCGCTCGGCTTCCAGGTCGTCAATTATCGTTCTGACCCGGAGGCATGACATGAGCGATCAGCCAAATACGTCGGACAATGGCGACCGTGTTGCCGTCCCCTTCATGCCCGCGCTCCGCAAAAAGTTGAGTCTTCGCCTGTCACCGCCGGCGACAGAGTTGGTGCTGACAGAGGATGGCGCCAGGAACCGGTTCTGGCGCGGGGTCGGGGCGGTGTGGCACCGCCTCGTCGCGTTCTCGATCGTGGGTGCCGCGGCAGTCACGCTCGCGCCGCACGCCGCGTTCGCGTCGGTGACTCCCGTTCCTGGGGCCAAGGACGCTCGCGTTCGCAACGTCAACTACGATCCAGATCAGGTGGTGACGATCGTCGGCAGTTTCCGGCACGCGATCGAGATCCAGTTCGGGCCCGGCGAAACGGTCACGCAGGCCGCCTTGGGCGATACGGTCTCCTGGCAGATCGCGCCCGTAGGCAATATCGTCTTTCTCAAACCCCGTGAGAGGGCTGGAGGCACCAACCTGATCGTCGTCACCAACGCGGGCGGCGTGTCGCGCACCTATCATTTCAACCTCGCACTAGGGACGGGCGCCACGATGTACGGCGTACGGTTCCGCTATCCGCGCGAGGAACGGGCGATGGCGGCGTTGCAGGTGCAGCTTGCCCAGGTCCAGGCCGCCAAGGCGATCGAGACGACCATCACCACCGCCGCGCTCGACCATGCCGTGATCGAGGGCACCCGGAATATGAATTATACCGTGCAGGGCGACGTCGCGCTGCAACCCACCGAGGTCTCCGACAATGGCGAGTTCACCGTGCTGCGCTATCCGGGCCACGCCGACATTCCCTCGATCTTCGCGGTCGACGTCGACGGGACCGAGACGATCGTCCCCTACGATGTTCGCGAGGATTTCGTCGTGATCCATGCGGTCTACCGTCAGCTGCGCCTCCGGCGCGGGGCGACGGTGCTGTGCATCTACAACGAGGCGCCGCTGCGGAACGATCGCGGGGATCGAACGGGCACCGTCTCCAATGTCGTCGAACGCAAAGTGAAGGGGCAGTAACATGGTCGGGACCGTGATTGACCGCGGGGGCGATGTCGCTGCCGACACCGTTGCTCCAGGCGAGGTCGATAACCCGGTCGCGCGTAGCGGCGGGTGGGGCAACCTCGCCTTCATCGGTGCGGGGATCGGACTGCTCGGCGCCATAGGCGGCATCGTGATAGGCTATGGTGCGTTTCACCAATCGGCCAGTACCGCGGCTGCCGCGCAGCCCGCGAAGGCCAGTGACCGTGCCGTGGACGACGTGATGGGATCGCCGAACGCGCAGCGAGCGGCGCTCGCGGGTCAACTCGGCCAGCCCGGCGCGGCGCAGACCGACATCTTCGGGCGGCCGATCGCCGCAGCGGCGGGGACGCAGGTCGCCGATGCCAACGGCAATCCGACGCCGACAACGGGCGGGACTGCCTCCGCCACGGCGAACGGACAGCAATCTCCTGAGCAGCGACGTGCCGAGCAGGCGCGCGCCATGGCGGATGCGGCCCGGCGATCGCCGATCATGGCCTTTGGTAACACCGGGCTGGCCTCGACCGCTCTTCCCGCCTCCGCGCCCGGTGCGGACGCTCAACAGAGTACGGACCTCGAGGACCGGACGCGCGGCGCTGGACAATCCACCATCGCGCGGCGGGGTCTCGGTGCCAGTGGCTTCGGAGCGCCGGGCGAAGACAATCCGGCCGAGGCGGGCAAGGGTTCGACCGACTTCAGCGATCAGCTCGGCCATGCCGCGATCCAGACGGTCCGGGCAACGATGGTCGCGGACCGTAACCTTCTGCTGAGTGCGGGCACGGTCATCCCCTGCACGCTCCAAACGGCGATCAACTCGACGCAGGCCGGGTTCGTGTCCTGCGTAATCAGCCACGATGTCTATTCCGAGAACGGTCGCATCGTCCTGCTCGACAAGGGGACCAAGGTCCTCGGGCAATATTCCGGCGGCATCACGCAGGGGCAAGCGCGCCTGTTCGTACTGTGGACGCGCGCCCTGACGCCGCGCGGCGTCGCGATCGACCTCGGGTCGCCGGCAGCGGATAGCCTTGGTCGGGCCGGGTTGCCAGGCGGCGTCGATACCCAGTTCTGGGCACGTTTCGGCGTTGGGCTCGTCATCTCGGTGCTGGAGGATGCCTCGCAAATCGCCGGTCGGGCGGTTGCCAATGAGGGGAGCAACACCACGCAAGTTCCCGGACAAACCGGGCAGACCGTCCTTCAGCAAACTATGAACATCAAACCGATCTTGAAGAAGAACCAGGGCGACACCGCGGCGATTTTCGTCGCCAAGGACTTCGATTTCCGCTCAGTCTATGACGTGGGATTGAGGCGTTAAGGCCGTGGCATCCAGTCCGACGTCGCTGATCTACGAGCATAACGCCGAGCCGATCCGACGGCACCTTCTGCGCGACGATGTGACCGAACTGGTCATCAACGAGCCGGGGATGATCGGCCTTGAAACGCGGGGTGGCTGGGAGTGGCATGAGGAGCCCGCACTGGACAATGCGGCCCTCATGACGCTGGCGAAGCTGATCGCGGGGCTGACCAAGCAGGACATCAACTCCGAATATCCGATATGCTCCTCGGTCCTGCCGGGCGGCGAGCGCGCACAGGTCGTCGTTCCCCCCGCGGTCGAGCAAGGCTTCATCTCGATCACGATCCGCAAAGCGTCGGGCGTGACGATGAACATCGACGATTTCGAGCGTGCCGGCCTGTTCAGCGAGGTCCGCGCGCACGGCCTGTACGAGGAGGTCGACCCCGATCTGCTGCGACTGCGCGAGGCGGGCGACTGGCGCGCCTTCTTCAAGCTGGCGGTCGAAGCCCGCAAGAACATCCTCATTTCCGGCGCGACGGGCTCCGGCAAGACGAGCTTCTCTAAGGGTCTCATCAAGCTGATCCCGGACTATGAGCGGATCCTGACGATCGAGGACACGCGCGAGCTCGTCGTACCCCAGCGCAACCACGTCCACATGATGTACGCCAAGGATGGGAAGAGCCTCCAGAAGGCGGGCGCCAAGGAGTTGCTGGAATCGGCGCTGCGGATGCGGCCCGATCGCATCCTTCTGCAGGAACTGCGGGACGGCACCGCCTTCTTCTACCTGCGCAACGTCAACAGCGGTCATCCCGGTTCGATCACCACGGTCCACGCCAATACGGCCGAGGGCGCGCTCGAGCAGCTGACGCTGCTGGTGAAGGAATCGGAAGGCGGCAACGATCTCGACCGCCAAGACATCCGGGCGCTGCTGCGCTCGCTGGTCGATATCGTCGTGCAGATGCACCGCCTGCCACCCGGCGAGGGCCAGCCGGCGCGCTATCGCATGACCGAAGTATGGTTCGATCCGGCGAGCAAGCCGACCGACTGAAGGGGGTGCCGGCATGAACGGAAAATGGGTGCGAAGCGACGAAGGGTCGCAGCCGGGCGCGATCGCGTTCCTCGGCATCATCGGCCTGGCGCTGAGCGCCACGATCGGCGCCCTCGCCGTCCTGTGGCGTGCCCACCTCCTCAACGCGCATACGCCCTGGATTAAGGTGCCGGCCGCGCTGTGGGCGCTGAAGGGCTATCCGATCGTCTATCAGCCGTTCCTGATCGGCTTCGGGATCGGCCTCGTTCTGACGGTCATCACCATCCTCTCCACGCTGTTCAAACGGCAGAAGCTCCACGGCGAGGCGCGCTTCGCGCGAGTAGGCGAAGTTCGCAACGGTAAGATGCTCGCCTCGGCCGGCATCGTGCTGGGCAAGTTCGGCGGCAAGGTGATGCGCTTTGGCGGACCCGAGCATGTGATGCTGGAAGCCCCGACGCGCGCCGGCAAGGGGGTGGGCGTCATCATCCCGAACTTGCTCGACTGGCTCGATTCTCTCGTGGTGCTCGACATCAAGCAGGAGAATTACGACAACACGGCAGGGTATCGGCTGAAGGTGCTCGGGCAGCAGGTGCTGCTCTTCAACCCGCTCGATCCCACCGGCCGCACCGTGCGGTGGAACCCGCTGAGCTACATCAACCGGCATGACCCGGTGGAGGTCATCAATGAGCTTCAGAAGATCGCGGCGATGCTCTATCCCGATCCGCTCACAGGCGAGAAGTTCTGGGCCGAAGGCGCGAGAACCGCGTTCCTCGGCATCACCGCCTATATCGCGGCGACCGTCGATGATGGGGAGGACGCCCTCCCCTTTACGCTCGGCGAGGTGTACCGCCAGTTCGCGGCCAGCGATGCCCAGCGGCGTTTCCCGAAGATCATCGCCGATCGTAAGAAGGCCGGAAAGCCCCTGTCGGAAGGGTGCGTCTCGGCGATCAAGGATTATACCGGCTCGTCGGCGAACACGTTCTCCGGATTGCGCCAGTCGGTTACGGCCAAGATCAACGGCTGGCTGAACCCATATGTCGATGCGGCGACCTCAGAGAGCGATTTCGAACTCAGTGACTTTCGGGACAGGCGGATCTCGCTCTATCTCGGCGTGTCGCCGGATGACCTGGAGCGGGTTGCGCCGATCTACGGCCTGCTCTTCCAGCAACTCATCGATCGCAACGTCCGCGAGCTGCCGAAAGGCGACAAGCATCAGATCAAGGTGCTGCTCGCCCTGGACGAGTTCGCGAGCCTCGGCAAATGCACCGTGCTCGCGAACGCCTTCAGCTATGTCGCCGGCTACGGGTTGCGGATGCTGCCGGCGTTCCAGTCGCTCGAACAGATCCAGGGCGTCTATGGGGACAAGGTGGCGGCCGACATCGAGCGAAACTGCGCGGTGCGGCTTGTTCTTCGTCCGGCCGGTTTGGCCGAGGCGAAGAAGATTTCGGACCAGCTCGGCAGTTACACGTTCAAGGCGCGCTCGCGCTCGATGGGAACGTGGGGCGGCGGCGGCGGCTCCACCTCGGACTCCGATCAGCGCCGGCCGCTGATGCTCCCTCAGGAAGTCGAGTTGCTGCCGGAGGACGATCTGATCGTTTTCCGGCGAGGCATGTACGCGACCTACGGAAAGAAGGTCCGTTACTATGCCGAGAAGAAGCTCTCGGCGCGAACCAAGATATCGGCCCCCGAGATGCCGCAGATCCGCGTCGACCCCGCCGTCGCTGCCAACAGCCTCCGGGTGATCGAGGC
Organism: uncultured Lichenihabitans sp.; assembly: GCA_964245915.1. Taxonomy (GTDB): domain Bacteria; phylum Pseudomonadota; class Alphaproteobacteria; order Rhizobiales; family Beijerinckiaceae; genus Lichenihabitans. The sequence continues at coordinate 28,120 of CAXTOT010000069.1, forward strand.
CACGCAGGCGCCCGATGACTCCAATGCCGCCTCGTCGACGCCGGGCGCCGCGCCGACCCCGGTATCTGTTATAACCGACGGAGCGACTGCAACGGGTCGGCGTGGATTGAACCAGGCCGCTATCGACGCGGCCTCGGCCGTTCCGCCGAACGAGCGGGTCGCCAAGCTCTTCGAAGGCGTTGTCATGGTCCAAGCCAAGGCGGCGTAAGCGTGTGAATTGGCCGCGGCAGGAAACGCCTGCGGCTAGCGAGACGGCCCTGACATTCCCGGATCGATCATTGGTCGGGCAAGGCTCGGTTCCCTAGAATTCGTCTCGAACACAAACGGGCAAGAGTCACGTCAACGAGCGGTGTCACAACCGTTCGAGACTGTTGAAAAACTCGCGCTTGCGGCGGCGCGGAGA
>CAXTOT010000070.1:0-27359 GCA_964245915.1 uncultured Lichenihabitans sp.
ATCGCAACTCGAAACGCTACCCCGCCGATTCAATCAGCGCGCAAACCGCTCTAGGCTTGAAAGGCCGCTGTGAATGGATGGAAGCCGACCAACTCGCCGGGTTCGATCCGCTGCGCGTCATAGGGAAGATCCGCGAAACCGTCTGCCGCCAAAAGGGGCAGCAATCGGCCCGACCCGGCCTTGCTGACGAACTCGAGCCGAGGACCAGCGGCGGTTTGGAGCACGCGGGCAGGTATGAATTCACGGCGGCCTGGAAAGCGTTGGTGAGAGTGTGCGAGCGGCAAGTGGAGCTTCGGCGCTAAATCAAAGCTTCGGCCATTCATGGCCGCAAGCATCGCGCCGCCAAGTGTGAGCCAGCCCACAAGGGCGGCGTTCGGACTTCCGGGCAGCCCCAGATAGGCGCTACGGCCCAAGCGGCCCACGATGGCGGGCTTGCCCGGCTTCAGCGCAATCCTTAATGGAGTGAACTCCGCCTCGGCCCGAGACAGGGCGGCTGCGGAATGGTCTTCGTCGCCAACTGAAACACCGCCCGTGGTGACAACGAGATCGCAAGACGACGAAACTCCGGCCAGGAGCCCCGCTATCTCGGCGGGATCGTCTCCGGCCCTTCCGCCATCCACCACGTCGGCGCCGGCTTGCTGCGCGAGCGCGATCAGCATGGGTCGGTTCGAATCGTAGACGGCCGCCTCTCCAAGCTCACCTCCGGGCTGCTGCAGTTCGTTGCCCGTGGAAATCACGGCGATGCGGGGCCGCCGTCGGACCGAAATATGATGCAGGCCCTGGGCGGCCAGCATGGCTATGGCCCGCGCCTCTAGCCTCGCGCCCATCTGCAGAAGGCGTTGACCTACATGGCAATCTTCGCCACGCCGGCGCACGTTACTACCCGGGCGCACGGGCCCTTCGACCACGACGGCACTGTCCAGCATCCGGACGTGCTCTTGCATCACGACGGTGTCGAAACCGGGGGGCAGAGGTGCTCCGGTGAAGACGCGCGCAGCATGGCCCAAGCCGACAGGCCGCGCGGCGTCGCCGGCCGCAAAACGCGATGCAATGGGCAAGCTCGTCGACCCTGCCCAGACATCCGAGGCCCGGATGGCATAGCCATCCATGGCCGACTGATCGAAGGGGGGCAGAGGCACTCGGGCATGAACGTCGCCCCCCAGCAACCGACCTAGGGCGCTTTCAACGCCCAAGAGTTCAACGGATAGCTCACTCAGAACGTAGGAGGCGGCAATCCGGCACGCCTCCTCGAGCGTTCGCAATCCAATCTTGGCGGAGCAGCTATCGGCTTCCGCCGTCCCCGTGTCCATGCTCGCCACCCCAGTGAAGCCCGCCTGAGGTCAGGCTGAGTACTCCCAGCTTTTGAAGCTCAGGCCCTTCTGTCCCTTTATCCCGCCAGGTGCCGACGCGATTTTCCTGATGTTGCCCCAGGTCTGTTTATAGTTCGGGATGACGAATTCGTTCACGCCGGCCGACACCACATTCCCTTGAACGCCCGTCGGAAAGGCGAACAGCATGAAGGTCTGGTTTCGACGGGTGCTTTTCGTCGGATAGACCATGGCCTGCGTGGCCCCGTTATCGTTGTAGACCTCAACAAGGTCGCCCGCGACAAGCCCAAGTTCCGCGACGTCTTCAGGGTTCATCTGGATGTAGGGGAACGGCCAGCGGTCCATCACCAAGTCGTTCTGTTGGTCGAGGTACGCGCTTTGCCAAACGTGATTGGCGCGACCGTTATTGATCAAAAAGCGGAACTTTTCCGATTCGGCCTGTTTGCCGGGTGCCTGCAAGCCCCGCCAAGGCGTTTCCATGAAGACCGCCTTGCCATCCTTGGTGCTGAACTTGCCGTCCGCGTAGAGTCGTTTGGTGCCGATGATCGCCTCGTTGCCGCCCGATCCCACGGCGAGCGGCGTAGCCGAGGCCGGCGCGACCTGTTCGACCGGCTCCTTTCCTCTGGCCCCCTCGACCGCGGTCCCGCCGACCACCATGCCCGTTTTCGCAGCCTCGGCGCCAGTTGTCGTCCCGGAACTCACCGCGCCCGTGCTGGCGAGTCCCACAGCCGGTTCCTGGAAGCCGTTGGTGCCCATCGCCCGAAGACGGGCATAGGTAACGAATTCCCCGCCCTTCTCGTGCTGATGGTAGCCGTCCATGAAGGCGTCCTCTTCGGTCTTCCAGTCGAAGCCCTTGAACTTATCCGCCACGTCGGGCTTCCCCATTTCGCGGAAGCTGGCCTCCATATGGTTGGCGAGCCGAGCCGCGATCAGGCAGTCCGGGATAGCTTGGCCGGGCGGGTCCATGTAGCGCTCGGTCAGCCGCATGCGGCGTTCGCCATTCATTGAGGTGAGATTCATTTCCCCGGCGGTGGCCGCAGCCAGCCAGACGTGGCAGGCGCGACCGATCTGCGTCGGCACGATGTCGACGTCGACTGCGAACAGGCCGCCTTTCTTGATGGCGCCAAGGATGGCGTCGACCATCGCCTTGCGGTCGCCGTAGGGCACAGCCGACATCGCGTCCTTCACAAGGTCGGTGCGCTTTTTGTAGTTCTGTTTGAACTGATCGGCGTTCAATGTGGTCTTGTAGTGGTCACATCCCCAGATGTGATGGACGCCACCTTTGCCCTCGAAGAGCAGCTTGTCGATGTAAGGCGCCGGGCGGCCGATATGGGCATCGGAGGGGCGCGAATAGCCCTCCTGGTGGCCCCCCATGCGAACGCAACCCCCGCCTGGGAGGCCGACGTTGCCGGTCGCGAGTGCCACATTCACCAGTGCGCCGTTCGTACGGTAGTTGTCGTTGCCCCAGATGAGGCCCTTCTCATAGGCGAACATGGTCCGCGTCCGAGCCCCGCCCGGTTTCGGCTTGGCGATCCATTCTGCCGATTGGCGAATCTGATCGGCGCTCAGACCGGTGATCTTCGCGGCATCCTCGAGGCTGGTTCGGTTGGCGTCGACTGCCTTCTGAAAATTGGCCGTCGACCCTTCGATGAAGGCCCGATCGATCCAACCCTTTTCGGCGATGTAGGTCAGCCACGCGTTCAACAGCGTGAGATCGGTGCCGGAGTTGATGGCGAGATGCATCACCCGGTCCTTGCCGGCCTCGACCTCACAGGCGTTGATGGTCACCGTGCGTCGGGGATCGACGATAATGATCCGCCCGGGCCCGACGGGCTCGCCCTTGAATTCGGCCTTCTTCTTGTCGACCGAGGTCCCACGCAAATTCGGGACCCAGTGGTTCAGGAAATAGTTGGTCTGAGTCTCTAGAGAATTGCATCCGATTGCCACGATGGTGTCGGCCAGTTCGGCATCCTCATAGCAATTGTTCAACTCACCGACGCCCATGTCGCGTGTCGCGTGAACCTCGGAATTGTAGGCGGGGCGATTGTGGATGCGGATGTTCCGCACCTTCATGGCCCCGAAGTAAAGCTTGCCGGTAGCCCAGGTGTTTTCATAACCGCCGCCAGCGCCGCCGTGATCATAGGCGGAGACGAACAATCCATCCTCACCCTGATCGGCGATGACCGCGGTCGTCACTTTGGCGACGAGATCGAGGGCATCGTCCCAGCTTGTCGGTTGCATTTGCCCGTAGCGCCACACCATCGGCGCGGTCAGACGCTGCTGCTGGGTGGAGCGCTGTTCCGAATAGGATTCTTCGGCCATTCGGGCGCCCCGAATTGAACCAAGACCGGAGTTCACCGAGCAGTTCTGGTCGGGCTTGATGACGATATGAACGTCTTTTCCGTCCCGCTGGACGATATTGTACATCGACGGCGCATACCAGTTCGGGGTGTCGGTCTCCTGCTGCTTTGCGAGGTCGACACCGAACTTGTTCTGCGCCGGGGCCGTCCCGCCTTGCCGATTGGCGTCCCACGTATAGGCCTTGTACCCGCAGCCGACGATGCAGAAGTGGCAGGTGACGTTATGTTCCTTGGCGTCCGCAGGAATAATGGGGAGCCGTTCAATCTGACGCTTGAATGTCATGGCGATCAACCCTCGAGCACGTTGGAGAGGCGGCCGTAAAGCAGTTCATCGACGCCTTCGGCATAGATGTCGCCAGAGTTGTCGACGCGAAGGTAATATTGTGGAAGGTTTTGCGTGGCATGGCCCCAAGTTTGCTGGCCACCGTTCTCGCAATCGAATACGGAATAATGACCCGGACAGTTCAACGTCTTGTCTTCGGCACGAAAGCTGAGCGGGAAGCCCTTATGGGGGCAGACGGTCGAGAACCCAACGATATCGCCATCGGGGCCAACCCCGCCCGAAACCTTGCTGCCGAGCTTGATGATAACCCCTGGAGCATCGGCATCCGGGTAGGCGACCGCGAGCGGCTCGTTCGGCTTGAGGTCGGCCAAGCGGGCGAGGCGGTTCGAGGGATAGTTTACCCTGGACGAGGCCGGCGCTGCAGCCACAGGCTGTGACAGCATGCCCGCTGAGGCGGCCCCAGCCGCGGCGGCGCCAGCTCCCGACAAAAACCACCGACGGCCAATGTCGATCTTCTTGTTACATTCTCGCATTTTTCTCTCCCCGCGCCTGGACGCTGGAAGAGCCTCTGCGAGGTTAGTGCCACCGATCACCAACTAAAAACGCGATCAAGGTCAGCAGCTTAGCGATCTATGTTGCGGCGATCTCGTACGGAAACCCGGACGTCCTTAAACGTCGGTCCGGAAAACAGAACGTCGGGCTTCTACCCCTTGGAAGTGTCGGGCACCGCAAGTTCCGTAAGCCCGTAACGACGCATTTTTTCCCACATCGTGGTACGCGAGATCTTCAAGTAGCGGCAGGCCGTGCCAATCTGCCCATTGCTTTTCCGCAGCGCCAATTCGATGTGCTGGCGCTCCGCGACGTCGCGCACGATCGCCAGCGGCAGCACAGGCTCCGATGCCGGTGCGTCCACAAGCAGCGCGTTACCGGCGGTGCGCCGTTCGGGAAACAGATCGACGGGCAGTAGCCAAGGGCCATTCGCGAGCGCGACCGCTCGTTCCAGCCGGTTACGCAGCTCGCGCGTGTTCCCGGGCCAGGGATGCAGCAGCGCGGATTCCACTGCGAGCTGGCTGATGCCGCGTACGTTCCTGTCGACGTGGCCGGAAAATTGATCGAAAAAGCGCGCCAGTAGCCAGGCTATGTCCTCGGGACGGGTGCGAAGAGGCGGCAAGTCAACCTGGACCGTGTTGATCCGGTAGAACAGGTCCTCACGGAACCGGCCTTGCCGGATTGCTTCAGCGATGTTTTGGTTGCTCGCACATACCACGCGGGCTTGCAGAGGTCGGCTTTCGTGGCCACCAACGCGATGGAAAGCGCGCTCTTCGAGTAGACGCAGTAACTTGGTCTGCAGCGCCATCGACATTTCGCAGATTTCATCGAGAAAAAGGATGCCTTTGCGCGCGCGCTCGGCATAGCCGAGATGCCGCTGCTGAGCCCCGGAGAACGCACCGCGCTCGTGGCCGAACACTTCGCTCTCCAGCAGATCCGCGGGAATGGCGGCGCAGTTCACAGCCATGAAGGGTTCATTGGCGTGCCCCGAAAGCGTGTGCAGGAAACGCGCACAAACCTCTTTCCCGGTCCCTGTCTCGCCTGTCAGCAGCACCGGAAGTTGCCGGTCCGCAATCCTACGCAGGAGCGTTTCCACCGCCAGCATGGCGGGCGAGGAGCCAAGTACACCCGGTGCGTCCGCAGCCTGCTCGTCATCTACGAGCTTTACGGCTTCAGGCGCACGGTGGAGTGGCACATTCATGCAACCACCTCCGAACAGGACGGCGTCATCCGCATCTCCCGTCATGAACAGGAATCCGCGGCCAGCTCTCTAAAAATTTTTGACGAAAACCTTATTGTCTACTATTCTAGACACATGGACAGTGAAAGTGCAATCCTCGTCATGGCGGCTCTGGCGCAAAACACGCGTCTCGAGGTGTTCCGGCTGCTCGTCCGGCATGAGCCGGAAGGTCTGCCCGCGGGTGGGCTCGCCCGCGAGATGGCGACCCCGCACAATACGATGTCGACGCATTTGGCGATTCTCGCCCGCGCCGACCTAATCAGGGGCGAGCGTCGCAGCCGCTCCATCATATACCGGGCGAACCTGGACCGTCTTCGTGAAGTGACACTCTTTCTCGTGAAGGATTGTTGTGGGGGACGGCCAGAGCTTTGCGCTCCGCTTCTCGATGAACTTTCCTGCGATTGCTCATGAAAGGTCGACGCCGATGACTGACCGCGTCTTCAATGTGCTGTTTTTGTGCCAAGGCAATTCGGCCCGTTCGATCCTGGCTGAGAGTATCCTTCGCAAGGAGGGAGAAGGCCGGTTCAACGCCTATTCGGCTGGGAACCATCCGAAGGGTATCATCAACCCTTTCGCCCTACGGGAACTCGAGATCGCCGATTACCCGACCGAGGGTTTGCGTTCGAAAAGCTGGGACGAATTCACACTGCCCGGCGCTCCGCTCATGGATTTCGTCTTTACGGTGTGCGATCTGGCGGCCGGGGAAACTTGCCCAATTTGGCCGGGGCGCCCGATTACAGCGCACTGGGGTATCAATGACCCGGCTTTGGTCGAGGGCACCGACATCGAGAAACATAGCGCGTTCGCAAAGGCGTTCCGGTTCATGAAGACCCGGATTTCGCTTTTTATCGCTTTGCCGCTGAGAAGCCTCGACGAGATGTCGTTGAGCGCGCAACTGCGCGAGATCGGTCAGGGCGAGGGCGCATCGAACGCGAGGCCAAGCGCGGCCTGACCACACGCGACGGACCGCCGGCTTCTATTGATCCGACGATGGAGGACAGCGTGCGGGGGTGGAAGGCGGTCGGATGGTTGGCCGCGGCATTGACCTTGATCTTTCTTCAGGACGCCGTCGGCTTGGCCCGCCATGGCCTTCGCAACATGCCGGTCTTGGTCATGAATCTGAAGGGGGAAGAGTCAGATTACAGCGACCGGCTGGATGCTGCGGTCAGGGCGATGTTTCCCCTAGGCAGCGACGAGCGATCGTTGATCAGCTACCTGAAAAGCGAGGGTTTTACGCCGGACTGGCGCCAGGGCGGAGCGCCCAATGTTGCGAGTTTCCTGCATGACGGCATTCTTTGCAGAAAGATCGTTCACGTGACCTGGCAGGGGGATGACCTGGGCCGGCTTACCCAGGTCGGCGGCTCCTATGAAAGCCTATGCCAGATCTCAAGTCCCTTCACTGAATCCGGTAGGTCTCTTTCCAAAACGCCTTGAAACTCGACCGGTGGAAGCCAGCGGAATCGGGCAGGCGATCGACTTTGCCGAGGAGGGATGTGACATGGGTATCGGCATCAACGGTCTCGGCCGCATCGGCAGGCTGGCGCTACGCGCGGCGCTGGGCGGCGTTGTCAGGGACGCCGCGGACCAGCGAAAGGGGGCACTCGATATCGTGCACGTCAACGAATTGGCTGGCGGGGCCGGAACGGCGGCGCATCTCCTGGAGTTCGACAGCATTCACGGGCGCTGGCGCGAGCGGATCGATCACGAGGGCGAGAAGGCCATCAGGATCGGAGATCGTCGGATCAGCTTTTCGTCGGCTGCAGCGCCGGCTGACGTGGCTTGGGGCGACCTCGGCTGCGATATCGTTCTCGAATGTACTGGTAAGTTTCTGCGCCCTGAGCAGCTTCAGGGCTATTTTGATCGAGGGGTGCGCCGCATCATCGTGGCGGCCCCTATCAAATATGAGGCGGCATTGAACATTGTTGTTGGCGTCAACGATCAGCAATATGACCCGGCCCGCCATCGCCTGCTCACGGCCGCCTCGTGCACGACCAACTGCCTGGCACCGGTCGTGAAGGTCGTGCATGAAGCGATCGGCATCCGGCACGGCCAGATTACCACCATTCACAATCCGACGAACACCAATGTCGTGGTGGATGCCCCTCACAAGGACCTGCGCCGCGCGCGGTCTGCCATGCTTTCGCTTCAGCCAACAACCACGGGAAGCGCGACCGCAATCGCCCTGATCTATCCGGACCTGAAGGGCCGCCTGAACGGGCATGCCGTGCGGGCACCTGTCCTCAACGCGTCATTGACCGATTGCGTGTTCGAAATGCAGCGCCCGACTTCGGTCGACGAAGTCAACGCCTTGTTCCGTTCCGCCGCGGCCGTCGGCCCGTTGGCCGGCATTCTCGGCTACGAGGCACGGCCGCTCGTGTCCGCCGACTACGTGAACGACACCAGAAGCGCCATTGTCGATGCGCCCAGCACCATGGTGACGGACGAAACGCTGCTCAAAGTCTATGCCTGGTACGACAACGAGATGGGCTATGCCTGCCGCATGGTCGACCTCGCAAACATCGTCATCGGGAGGACCGGCTAATGTCCTCGAGGCGCAACTACGCCATCGTGACCGCGAGCTACATGAGCTTCACGCTTACCGACGGCGCAATCCGAATGCTGGTGCTGCTGCACTTCTACAATCTCGGATACACCCCCTTCACCCTGGCGGCGCTGTTCCTGTTGTATGAGACAGCGGGGATCTTTGCTAATCTTGGGGGTGGCTGGCTGGCCCTCAGGTTTGGCATCCCCCGTATGCTCGCGGTCGGAATGACACTGCAGATCTGCGGCCTGCTCATGCTCTCGGCCCTCGACCCAACCTGGAGTTCCAGCACCTCGGTGATCTGGGTCGTGGTGGCGCAAGGGGTTGCTGGGATTGCCAAGGATCTGACCAAAACGGCATCGAAGTCGGCCATCAAGGCGTCGTCGGAGCAAGGAGCTGGGCAGCTTTTTCGTTGGGTCGCCTTCTTCACCGGCTCGAAAAATGCGATGAAAGGTGTGGGATTCTTTATCGGCGGTGCGCTTTTGCAGATCGTCGGCTTCAGCCCGGCGCTCTGGCTGATGGCTGCAATGCTGGCGATCCCGCTGATTGGCGTCACGCTCAGCCTGCCGGCTGTTCTCGGCAAGGCGACGTCATCGAAGAACTTTCGCGAGTTCTTCGCCAAGAACCGATCGATCAATGTTTTGGCGGCCGCGCGCATTTTCATGTTCGGCTCGCGCGATGTGTGGTTCGTGGTCGGGCTGCCTGTGTTCCTCTACGCCCATGGCTGGCATTACATCGAGGTCGCGGGCTTCCTAGCGATCTGGACGATCGGTTATGGCGCCATCCAAGCCGTTGCGCCGATGATGGTTCAAAAAAGCGAGGACGGACTGTCGCAGGAAGTTTGGAGTGCCCGGATCTGGGGCGCGGTGCTGACCTGCATCCCAATCCTGATCGCCGGCGCGCTGTGGCTTCCTGGCATGTGGCGCCCGGACATCATCGTGGTGCTCGGGCTGCTGGTTTTCGGCGTTGCCTTCGCGGTCATCTCATCCCTGCACTCCTACTTGATCCTCGCCTATGCGGGTTCGAAGAAGGTCGCCGAGGATGTTGGCTTCTACTACGCCGCCAACGCGGCGGGCCGGCTCCTCGGCATCGTCCTTTCGGGGGTCTTGACCCAGTGGGGTGGCCTGCAAGCCTGCCTTTGGGGCTCCGCCGCCATGCTGGGGGCGTGCCTAGTCTTCACCTTCGTGCTTCCAGTCCGCCACCTGCCTTTCGTGACGCCCGCGACACCGGATAGGGCGAGATAGCTTTTTTCTATCTTGGCAAAATAGAAACTTGTCCGGCACACCCTCGTTCCGTCGTGCTGTGAGTCATGGCGAACCACGCCAGCACCAGGACGACCAGCAATATGATCGCCGCCGCGACGAGATGAGCCTGGACGAGGTCGAGTGTTCTGATCTGATCCATGCACGTCATAAGTCACGAACGAAGGGCCGGCGAAATGGATAAGTGGATGGGGCTTTGCCGTAAGCGCGTGGGTCTCGATCTTCGCCATTTACTTTGTCGGCCTGCTAATTCTACAGGGTATCGCGATCCGAAAGGGCTAAGACCGAGCGAACGCCCCGCTAGCGATGTTGGTCCAGCTACATTTCGCCTGGGCGATCCCGCTAACCGTCTATGTGGCTGCGTCACAGATCAAGCTAATACTCGGGATGTTTCTTCTAGTTGGCGTCCCGTTCGCGCTGCTGCTTGCTTATGCCTGGATCAGCGGCGTCATCAAACGGCGGAGAACCGCTCGCTGACCTCTCCCAGCGCTCGAAACCGTTCCCTTTCGCGCGGTCTAGATATGGCGGCTCCAAGGCTCGGCCACGCTGGGCCGTTTAGGTCCTCTTTGACCGGTTCTGATATGGCAAGGCCGAGGGCTGATCCATGACTCACCGAAAACCCCACATTGCGGTCATTCTCGATGAGAACACGAGCGGCGACGCGACCCGCTACGAAGCATCGAAGGGCTATTTTCGGGCCGTCCGCGATGCTGGCGGTCTGCCATTCGGCATCCCGTATCTGCCAGAGATCATCGCCACGGTTTTAGAGGATTTCGACGGGCTGCTGTCAGTAGGAGGCCGCTTTGCCTACCCGGATAGCTGGTACATCGAAGGGGAAGTGTCGAAAGCTCCGCCGTCCGAACGGTTCGAGGTCGAGAAGGCGATTGTCGAGGGCTACCTACAGCGGGGAAAGCCCGTTCTCGGCATCTGTGCCGGAATGCAGATGCTGGCTTGTCTGCATGGCTGCCGGTTGACGCCCGACCTTCGCGCGACCGCGCAGAATGCCCTTGAACACGACAAGAGGGGCCACCTTCACCTGGTCTCTATTGTTGACGGATCACGGCTTGCAGACGCCCTAGGCAAGCCGTCGCTCGACGTGAACACGTTCCACCGGGAGGCCATAGCCGAACTGTCAGGGGGGGTCAGCGCAAGCGCCTATGCCGAGGACGGCATCATAGAAGCCATCGAAATCCCGTCCCGCCCATTCGCCATAGGGCTGCAATGGCATCAGGAATTGTTCGCAGGGACCGATCACCCCGGAAACGCGATCTTTCGCAGCTTCATCAAAGCTTCCACATCCCCAGCTCGCCAACCACATTATTGATACGGCGATAACGGCCATCATAGTCGCTGGCCAAACCTTCCCTTATTATCGGCCTATGTACAGGATCAGCACGCTAAACTACCGAAAAAGCGATCAGGTGATGCGTTGGGCATTGCTAGATCAATTATTCTTCGCCTGTAGAGCGTGCCATACACTGGCGTATGCTTTCATTGAAAAATACAAATGATGCAAATGCAAGCCGATATGGATGAAGCCAGACCGAGGCTTTACGGGAAATCACACGTTCATATTAGGCGATGGGTGGATCTTCGGCGGTCTTCCGGAGACCAGGGAGCCTAAGTCATTAAAAAGAGATCACCGAAGGAAAGTCACAACCGCAGAACCGCCCGTCCGATCCCAGGGTTGAGACACATAAACCGTTCCGATCGGACTAATTCTTAGCAGCGTGAAAAAAGAAATACCCTATTAGAAGTAGTCCGCCGATGATGTACAAAACGAGCTTCGAAAAGAAATCGACCTGATCACTTCCTTGTCGCTCTTCAAAGCAATTTGCGCAAAGGAAAACCGACTCCCGTTTATAATATTTTCGTCCGCTCGTGCGCGAGGTTCCGGATGTATACGAGTTCGATGATGACCGGCGTGATAACCGATGAGTGCTGGAAGAGCTGAACCGGTAAGAGCCCGAGCTGTGCCCGACCTCGACATTGTGAGTGTAAACCTGCGCTTCGTTTTGCGGCAGCTCGATGCCACAGATCTCACAATTAACCATTGCATAACGCTGCTTCTGCCGCGGCACATCGACTTCGGACGAGCGAATGTCGCTGATCACGAGCGCGGTGCCGTTTGGATATTCGTAGTCAACAAACGTTTCGTATTCTTCTGACCAACCATGACCGCGCCCCTGCGGCTCTTCCTCCATGGTGTCGTAGTAGCTTTCGCTCCACCAGAACATAATCTGATCGGTCTTACGCTTGCCCTCGACCATGAAGCGTCCCCGCTCGAACACGGTCGAGATCGTGCGTGCGTTGGCGGCTTGCTCGGCAGCTTGCTGAGCCTCGTCGGGGTCTTCTGTGGTGAGCTGCAAGGCCCAGTCGGCGCTGTCATCCTTCTTGGGTCGTGTCCAGACATTCAGTTCCGTGGTGAAACCCTGGCGGGCCATGTCAAACTCTCCTGGTAGCAGCGTGTCGTTGTTCGAGCGAGCGGACGGGTCGGCTTCGAAAGCCGGTCAAATATCATAAATGTCGAATATGTTCGATGGTTTGAGGTCGGTCGAAATGGTCGCTATCGCCTATGGATGGGCGAAAGCGAGTGGCCTGGAACCTCCGCCGGATCAGGGTCGAACGCGACCTGTCTCAGGAGAGCCTGGCCGTCGATGCCGGTGTCGACCGGAGTTACATCAGCGGTATTGAGCGTGAGTCGTTCAACGCAACCGTGGACGTCCTTGATCGTCTGGCATTGGCTCTGAATGTGGACCTGACCGCCCTGTTTGCCCCGGTGAACGAGAATGCCGAAGCGCCCAAGCCGATGAAGAACGGTCGTCGAGCAACCCGACCGGCGCGCAAGTCGGCGACGGTTGGCAGGGGTATTGAATGAGCGCATAGCTGTCGCGACCGCTCAATATTCGTCGGCCAGCATGATGGTCATCACGCGCATAGTCACGTCAGGATCGGTAGCGTCCGGCGAGTGCCGCTCCATCGCAAAATCGTAGTAGTCGATCTTGAAAAAGAAACTCTCGCCCTCGAGGTCGAAATTGCCCAGGTCATGCTCGCGACAGGGATCGTTGGCATCCTCGAAGCAGTCGAAGCGCTTGATCACGGTCAGGACCCGGCGGGTGAAATTGCGTCCCAGGGCACGAACCCCGGCGCTCATCACAATGATGCCCCCGTCCCGGGTGGTGCGGAACTCGTCATTCAGCGCGCGCACGCGCTCGGCGTAGCTGCTGTAGGCCATGGCTGATCTCCTGAGCTGAAGGAAGGCTGGCGTGGTCGGTCGTTGACGCTGACCGACCACGCACGCTGGTTAGGCGGCGGCCGGCAGGAAGCCGAGTTCATGGCGGCGGCGCACAACGGTTCCCTCGCCCGGGTAGTCCCGCCACTTCAGCGTCAGCATGGTGCCGTTGATGCCGATCACCTCCGCTTCCCACCAGCCCTCTTCCGGACCGGTTGTGCCGAGTACCAAGCTGCCGAGGCCGATTTGCTCGGGGCTGACCGGACGCTTGGAGGGCTGGACAGTGCTACCCTCCGCTGCCCGTGGCTCACTTTTGCCGGCAACCATTTTCGGGGCCTCCGAGTCGACAGAGGATCCCGCTTCGTCCTGACCTGCTGCGACATTCTCGTTCATCGTCAAGCCGAGCAAGTCGCGCGTGAGTTCGACCAAGCGCTCGTAGAGCTGGCGTTTGACGAAGGGCGTGAAGGCGCGACCGCTGGAAAACACACGGCCACGTGGCAGCGTGCCGACCAGCTCGCGTAGCGCATCGGTTTCCACCGGCACGGCACGCATGTTCATCATGCCAGCGGCTTTGGCCGCTAATTCGGCACTGGCCTGGTCGAACCAGGACGCGTGCGGTTTACCGGCATTGTCGCAGCCGAAAACGACGACGGAAGGAATGGGAGGGGCAAGTTCAAGGGTTGTCATAATGATCTCCTGATACGAATAAGGGAGCCCGAAGGCTCCCTCGCGCAGTCACAGCAAAATGCAGTGGCTGCACAACCATAATACTAATTCAAGCAGTACTTGTCAATGTACTCTGTTTAGCAGACTCCTAAGCGGCTATAACGTCCATTATACCGCGTTACATTATTGCTTGCAGATTTGGATACAATACCGCCCAGTGACGCTCCGGAAAGTTCGGCAGCGAGTCAAAGCAGCGATGTTCAGGCCAAAAGGTGAGAGACTATGGACGGCGCTTGTTGATCGAAACCGGTGCAGCGTTAGTCGTTCGTCGCCGCGAGGGGCATGTCCGCCCGACCTGCGCGTTTCGCTTGGCCGAAAGGTTGAAGGGCTGGTCAGCACGTGCATTCCGTGATCGAGGTGGCCGTGGCTCGGCACCGCATTCACGGCATAGCCGGTGATGAACAGCACCTTGAGCTGGGGCCGCAACGTGCGTGCCGCGTCGGCCGCCTGCCGGCCATTTATTCCACCGGGCAGGCCGGCGTCGGTCACCAGCAGGTCAGATGCGGAGATAGGATCGCAGCACGTTCAGGCCGGCGGCGGCTTCGATGGCGCGCGCGGAGCGGATGGAAAAGGGCACATCCGCGGGGTCCAAGCCCGTTCCGGCTGACCCTCGACGACGTCAGTGAGTGCTAGGCCAAACGTCTGGCGTGTCTGGTGATCGTATAATGGTGGACGGCAGATTATCGACCAATGTCGGTCATCGCCCGCCGCAAAATCAACACTCTTGGCTCTGATTGAGCCGACAGACGCCGCGCCAAGAAGCGGGGCACCTACAAGGCGGAGACCACAGTGGCGCTGTTGGCGCTTCAATGATTAGCATCGCTGATGTTGATCAACGCTGAAACCGCGGTCAAGATCTGAGCGGGCGCGAAGGGCTTGTGGACAATGGTGCTGTTGGGGACGCCATGGGAAGCCCATTCATGCGCACTGGCCCCACTCATGTAGACGATCGGAAGCTCTGGGCGAAGCTCCCGAGCGTGCCGAGCGATATCCCACCCGTCGGGACCGGAGCCTAAATTGACGTCGGTGATGAGCCCGCGAAGGCTCGTGCTTAGCTCGTCCAGGATTGCAATGGCCTCGTTGCCATTTCTGGCGGCTTTAACGTCAAATCCGCCGTCTCCGAGAGACTCGCTTAGCATTGACCGAATGAGTTCATCATCATCGACCAAAAGAAGGAGAATTGTAGGTTGCATCCTGGCGCCTTTGCGGAAGCTCGGAAGATCCAGGCCCATTCAAAAGCCAGGGGCCGCGAGGAAGCCGACGATCCGATCACCTTACACGACTTGCATAAGACGAAGGTGCCCAATCGGTCTGTCCAGTGTCGCATCTTGCCCGACGGAAACCAACTTTCTAACTGGCCCACTACCCGCAGCTGCTAAGCGCTTGATCTGGCCCGATGAGGAGGGCCATCTTACTTGGCGACCAGCGGCGGCCAATGATCGCAGTGCGAGCGGAACCACGGGCAGTCGGAGGACAATGTGCAGCGATCCCTGCGCGGACGACTTATTGTGATCCTCGCCCTGCTTACGGGTGCGTCGATCGCGTCCGGCTTCGTCATGCTTGCGCTGTTCCGGCAATCGACGACCGCGCAGATCGGACAAGCTGCAGCGACAGTCGGGCAGGCCTGCGGGGCGATCGGGACGGCGTATCGCTTCTATACGGCTGGATGGCATGGCGGAGCGCCAAATCTCGAAGACCCAGCCGTACGCCGCGACCTGCAGGCGGTCGTGGTCACGGCCTTGCATGACCGCCCGAGCATCGAGGGCGGCCTGTGGCAGCAGGAGGGCGGCTCGCTATCCTATGCGTTCCCCACCTATGAGGGCAGCGGGCCCAAAACCGACCTTCCGCAGGCCGAACTGGCTCGGATCCGGGCCACCAACCAGTCCGTCCAGACCGAGGACCGGCCGCAATTGACCCGGGTGGACTCCGGTTCGCAGACGCTTCTGATCGGCGCCTGCCCCGTGCCCGGGCCCATTCCGACGCTGACCGCATGGGCCATGACGCGGGTGCACAGTTTTGGGGGACAGACCTATCAGCAGCTGATGGCCGGTCTGGCGATCTTATTCGCGGCCGTGGTTGGCGCTTCGGCCTTGGCGGCCGCCATGATCGTGACCTGGTCGCGGCATGTGGGTCGGATCGAGGCCGCGCTCGGCGACCACGAGGTTGGAGTTTTGCCGATCCTGTCGCCGACGGGCGAGCGGGAACTCGACCGCATCGTCCTTTCGTTGAACGAGGCGGGTCAACGCCTGAAGGCCTCACGCGAGCAGACCGACAAGCTTTCGCGACAGATCGCGATCGGCGAGCGGCTGGCCGCCGTGGGCCGCATAGCGGCCGGGGTGGCGCACGAAATTCGCAATCCGATCGCGGCCATGCGGCTGAAGGCCGAGACAGCTCTCAAAGGGGATCTTGGCCGCAAAGACCAAGCGCTTGCGGTCATCGTTGAGCAGGTGGACCGGCTTGACCATCTCGTCCGTCGCCTTTTGACGGTGAGCGAGCGGGATCCCCTGCGCATCGAGCGGGTGGCTGTAGCACCGTTTCTCGCCGACTGCGCCGAACGACACGTGGAACTTGCCGCACGGCGAGGGACACGCGTCACCGTGGTGAACGACATCAAGGCGGCCGTTTTTGATCCGGCCCAGATCGGACGCGCGTTCGACAACCTCATTCTCAATGCGCTGCAGGTGACCGATGGCAGCGAGGTTCGGCTGACGGCCCGTCACGAGGGTAACACCCTCGTCTTCGCGGTAAGCGATGAGGGAGGCGGCCCGCCCCAGGCCATCCGCGATCACCTGTTCGATGCCTTCGTGACCGGCCGTGCGGATGGCACCGGGCTCGGATTGTCGATCGTCCGCGAGATCGCGGAGGCGCATGGCGGGACCGCGAACTTCACGGTCGAGCAGGGGCTGACAACCTTCCGGATCACGATCCCATGGCAACCCTCTTGATCGTCGACGACGACGCGGCCTTCCGTGGCGCCCTGGCCGAAGCCTTGACAGACCTCGGCCATGGGGTGCGGGAAGCACCGACTGGCACGACCGCGCTGGCCATCGTGACGGCGGGCGGCATTGACGCGGTGCTGCTCGACTTAAGAATGCCCGGCATGGACGGGCTCGACGTGCTCCGCCGCATCCGCGCGGAAGCCGATGCGCCGCCCGTGGCAGTGCTGACCGCGCATGCCACGGCGGCCAACACGATCGAGGCGATGCGGCTCGGCGCCGTCGATCATCTCACGAAGCCCATCAGCCAGACTGACCTGCAACAGGTGGTCGCCGCGATGTTGGCGCGCGGCCGGGCGCCCAAGGCCGGGGAATCGCAGGGGCGTGATGCCGACGAGTTCATCGGGTCGAGCGCGGCCATGCGCGCCGTGCAAAAAACCATCGGCCTGCTAGCGGACGGGGAGGCGACCGTGCTGGTCACCGGCGAGACCGGAACCGGCAAGGAACTCGTTGCTCATGCGATCCACGACCATGGTCGTCGCAGCAAGGGGCCCTTCGTGGCGGTGAACTGCGCCGCCATCCCGCACGATCTACTCGAGAGCGAATTGTTTGGCCACGTGCGGGGCGCCTTTACCGGTGCAACGGCCGACCGGAGTGGGGCCTTCAAGGATGCCAATCGCGGCACGCTGTTTCTCGACGAAATTGGCGACATGGACCCCGCCATGCAGGCCAAGATCCTTCGCGTGTTGCAGGAGCGGGTAGTGACGCCCGTCGGCGGCCGATCCGCCGCGGTCGATGTGAGGATCGTCGCGGCAACCCACCGCAGCCTCGATCACGACGTTCGGGAGGGACGTTTCCGCCAGGACCTATTCTATCGCCTAAACGTAGTGCAGGTTCACCTGCCGCCGCTGCGCGAGCGCATCGCCGATATCTTGCCGCTGGCCGAACACTTTCTCCGGCAGGCCGGCGGCCCGAACCTGAGCGCCGACGCCGGCGCGGTTCTGATCCGTCACGATTGGCCAGGGAACGTGCGCGAACTCCGGAACGCCATGCAGCGCCTCGCCGCGCTTGTGCGCACGCCTCGCGCCACGGCGCATGATCTTAGATTTTTGGCCCCCTTGGCGGCGCAGGACCCGGTCGATGTCAGCTGGCCCGATGAGGACCTACCCTCCGCCATAGCACGGCTCGAGGAGCTGTTGATCCGGCGCGCGCTGGAAAAGACGCAAGGCAATCGCGCCGAGGCAGCTCGCCTGCTGAACATCCGTCGCCAGTATCTCTACGCCAAGCTCGAACGTTACGGTTTGATGTCTCCTGAGCGGACAGACGATGTCCGCCCGGAGGACGGTCAAGCTTAGCATGTTTTAGAATAATCAAACCACAACAGATACTTAAGATCTGGCACACCGCTTGCCATCCTCCTTATGACTGCTGCATCAGGAGGAACCACAATGTCGCTCATCAGAAACAGTCTACTAGCCGGGTCAGTCATCCTGGCCTGGTCCGCATCGAGCTTTGCCCAGGAGGCCCTGCAACCTGCACCCGTCGCGACAGGCTCGGCACCGCTCTACGATCCCCAGCAATTGCCCGCCTACAAGGGCCAGGTCCAGCTCTTCACGCTAACGCCACGCGGCGACATCGACGGCCTCGTGCTTGCCGATGGCACTGAAGTGAAGACGCCGCCGCACCTGTCGACCGAAATCGCGTTCGCGATCAAACCTGGCGACAGTGTGACCATCCACGGCCTGAAGGCCGCATCGCTGCCGCTGGTCGCGGCCTCGTCGATCACCGACGATGCGAGCGGCAAGACCGTGGTGGACGCTGGCCCCGGGGGCCCGCGTGGCAAACCGGCAGCCCCGGGGGCCGCTGATCAGGCGGGTTCTGCCGCGACCAAACTCAAGGGCAAGATTCGTATGGCCCTGCACGGGGCCCGCGGCGAGGTGAACGGGGCCTTGCTGGACGACGGAACCGTGCTCCGTTTACCGCCGCCGGAAGCCGCTCGCCTGTCGACGCTCCTCCAAGCGGGGCAGGCGGTCGCGATTGAGGGCGTGACGCGAACGAGCCCGCTCGGCAAACTCGTCGAACTCACCGCGATCGGCCCATCGCTAGACCGGATGACGCCTGTCGAACTCGGCAAGAGCGGCAAGCGCGACCACAAGGGGCCGCCGCCGGCCTGACCTCAACCTCGGAGATCGCTCAAGCGACGACCCCACACCCACCCCCCAACACACAAATGGACACGACCATGCACAACGAGCATCACGTCACCCTGTCGGGAGAAATCACCGACATTTTCGCCCATCGCTTCGTGGTCCGCACGGCGCAGGGCACCATCCTGGCCGATCTCGGACCAAAGGGCGCCGACGCGGTCACGATCGCACCCGGCGACCACGTCGAACTCACCGGCGAGCAGAAGCCATCCGAAGTGAAGGTTTCGCGGCTGACCGCCAACGGCCAAACGGTCGCGATCGAGCACGGCCGTAAGGACCATCCCGAGGCGCGCGACGACAACCCTGCGCCGGTCGATCCCGCGGCTGCCGTCGCGGCTGTCGAAGCAAAGGGATTTCAGCTTGCCGGCGAGCCGCGCCGCAAGCCGAAGCATTTCGAAATTCTCGCGAAGGAGCCCGATGGCCGTCTGACCGAATTCCACGTCGAGTTCGACGGCGCGATTCGCAAGTCCAAACCGGTCGACGACGTCGGAGGCAAGTGGGCCGGCGCGGCCGAATAGGGCTAGAGAGCGCAGACGAAGCCATCATCATGAAAAGCCGAGGACGATCGGACAATTGGCCGGGGGAGCAGGGCCTGTGGCCCCTGGAGTCGCTGAATTTCTTCATGGCCGATATGCAGGCTGGCATCGGCCCCTTCCTCGGCGTGTTTCTGCTGGCGCGTGGCTGGCAGAGCGGGCTCATCGGCTCGGTCATGACCATCGGCGGCGTTGCCGGCATGCTCATGACCGCGCCGGCCGGCGCGCTCGTGGACGCAACTTCGCGCAAACGGCTCTACGTCATCCTTCCCGGCGTCTGCACGGTGCTCGCGTCGTTTATTATCCTGGTGACGCAGAGTTTCTGGCTGGTCGCGGCCTCGCAGGTCGCAACCGCGATCGCGGGCGCTGCCATCGGCCCAGCGGTGACGGGGATCACCCTTGGCCTCGTCCGCCAAGCCGGGTTTAACCGTCAGAACGGCCGTAACCAGGCGTTCAACCACGCCGGCAACATGGTCGGAGCCGGGCTGTCCGGCATTCTCGGCTGGAAGTTCGGATTCACGGCCGTGTTCTGGCTGGCAGCCGCTTTCGGCGCACTGTCAATCGTCTCCGTGCTGCTGATCCCAGGCAAGGCCATTGATGACCGTGCCGCGCGCGGCATGAAGGAGGGCGGCGACGACGGGAGGGCCAGCGGCTTCCGCGTCCTTCTCGAATGCAAGCCGCTGCTGATCCTCGCTGCGGCGCTCGCCTGCTTCCACCTCGGCAACGGGGCCATGCTGCCCCTCTACGGTCTTGCCGTGGTGGCGGCCAAGCAGGGCGATCCCGCCAGTTTCGTGGCAATCACCGTCGTGGTGGCCCAGGGCGTAATGATCCTGGTTTCATTGATTGCCATGCGAATGGCCGAAAAAGAGGGCTACTGGCTGGTGCTTCTGATCTCCTTCCTCGCCTTGCCGCTGCGCGGGCTGATCGCGGCGCACTTCATAAGCGCGTGGGGGGTCTACCCAGTCCAGATGCTCGACGGCATCGGCGCCGG
The DNA here is from genome assembly GCA_964245915.1 of uncultured Lichenihabitans sp. Classification (GTDB taxonomy): domain Bacteria; phylum Pseudomonadota; class Alphaproteobacteria; order Rhizobiales; family Beijerinckiaceae; genus Lichenihabitans. The sequence continues at coordinate 20,190 of CAXTOT010000070.1, forward strand.
GCTGCAAAGTGTCGCGGTGCCGGGGCTGGTCGCCCGTATCCTGAACGGGACCGGGCGGGTCAATGTGGGCCAGGGAGCCGTTATGACGGTGCAGGGCCTCGGTGCCTCTCTCAGCCCCGCCATCGGCGGCTGGATTGCGCAGGCTATCGGCTACGGCGCCATGTTCATGATCCTCGGCAGCTTCGCCCTGGGCTCGATCGCGCTCTGGGTCGGCTTCTCTTCGATCCTCAAGCCAGCTTGTGCAGTCACGCCGGGTGGACCGCAGCAGGCTGCACCAATTGGAGCCCCCGCATGACCGCTTTACCCCTTGCCCAGCCCGGTCTCCCCGAGGTGGACCGATTGCTCGCCTTCGCCCATATCGGCGACCCCCACCTCACGGATGCGAAGCAGCGCAATTTCATCGACTACATGGCGATCATCGCCCAGATCGAGATGGAATGCGCTGCGATGATCGATTTTGTCGTGCTGCCAGGTGATATCGCCGACAATGGACTGCCCGCACAGTACGCGCTCGCCGCCACGGCACTGAAGATGATGAGCCTACCCGTCCATGTGATTCCGGGCGATCACGACATGGAACAGGGCAGCCTCGATCCCTTTTATGCTGGCCTCGGCACCGAACGCCTACCCAAAGCGCTGACCGTGCGGAGTATCCGCTGCCTCTTCCTCGACATCAGCGGTCCAGGTACGGGCGGCTCCGATTTTCGTCTCGGGTCCGACCAGGTCTCCTGGGTCGAGAGCGAGCTTCGCGGCGCGCGCGAGCGCTGTGAAGCCAGCCTGATCGTCATGCACAGCTACCCGGACGATCTGAAGGGCGCGGGCGAGACGGCCGCCCTCAACCAGTTGATCGCCGATCATGACGTGGCGCTGGTCGACATGGGCCATACCCACTACAACGAACTCGCGAACGACGGACAAACGGTCTTCGCCGCGACCCGCTCGACGGGGCAGATCGAGGAAGGACCGGTCGGCTACTCCATCGCCACGGTGGACGACGGGGTCGTGAGCTGGCGCTTCAAGGCGTTCGACGACGCATTTCCCTTTGTGGTGATCACGAGCCCGGCTGACCACCGGCTGATGCGGGACCCTGCCCAGGCCTTGGACGGCTCCTGCGCGGTCCGTGCCATGGTTCTGGGAGCGCGTGCGATTCGGATGGTGCAGTGCCAAGCCGAAGACGGTGACTGGATGCCGATGACCCGCTCGCCCGATGGACGGCTCTGGACCGGTCGCCTGGCCGTTCCCGTTGATCGGCTCCTCGCGATCACGGTCCGGGCCGTGGACCAGACCGGCAGGCCTGGCCATCACACGATTCGCGCCGCAAGCCGCGCCTACGTCCACCCGCCCGACCCCGCACCGGCAGCGACGCAGGCTCCATCGGCGCCTGGCCGGAGAACGGCATCTTCGGCACCCAGCTCGGCCCCAACCGCAACGGCAAGCCGTCGAGCTAGTTGACGGCCTGCCTGTCGACACGTCCTGGACCCCCTAAATGTCCCCACAGATGTTCACCTGGGCCATTGCGGCTGTTGCGACGGCCGGCGTGATCCTGCGCCCATTCGGTTGGCCCGAAGCAATCTGGGCTGTCTCGGGCGCCGCGCTGCTGGTTCTGTTCCAGCTCCTTCCCCCGGCGGACGCCCTGAGCGGGGTGGGCAAGGGTTTGGACGTCTACCTGTTCCTGACCGGCATGATGCTGCTGGCCGAGACCGCGCGCGAGGAAGGCCTCTTCGACTGGCTGGCCGCGATTGCAACGAAGCGGGCCAAGGGTTCGTCGAGCAGGCTGTTCCTGCTGATCTATGGCGTCGGCACGATCGTGACGACGTTCCTGTCCAACGATGCCACGGCCGTGGTGCTGACGCCGGCCGTGGCGGCGGCCGTCAAGACTGCCAACGCCGAAAAGCCGCTGCCTTATCTGCTGATCTGCGCTTTCATCGCCAACGCGGCTTCCTTCGTGCTGCCCATTTCCAACCCCGCCAACCTCGTCATCTATGGCAGCCACATGCCGCCGCTTCTGCAGTGGCTGCCGCGCTTTGTACTGCCATCGCTGCTCTCCATCGCGGCCACCTATGTGGTGCTACGCTGGACGCAGCGTGACGCGCTTACCCAAGAGGTCGCGGCGGACGTGCCCGTGCCGGACCTGTCGGGCGGAGCCAAGGCGGCGGCCTTCGGCATCGCGGCGACGGCGGTGGTTCTGCTCGCCTCTTCGACGCTGGACATTCAGCTCGGCTTGCCGACCGCGATCGCGGGAACTCTGACGGCGGTGATTGTGCTGGTGCGTGAACGCAAGGCGCCCTGGACGGCGCTCAAGGGCGTTTCCTGGGGCGTGCTGCCGCTGGTGGCAGGCCTGTTCGTCATGGTGGAAGCACTGGACAGGACCGGTCTGATCCAAACGGTCAGCGACCTCCTCCACGACGAGGCGCAGCGTTCCGCAACCGGTGCAGCCTGGGGAGCAGGCATGATGGGCGCCCTCGCCAGCAACCTCATGAACAACCTGCCGGCCGGCCTAATTGCCGGCAGCGCGGTGCAGAGTGCCCATGTCACGGACCAAGTCACCAGCGCCGTCCTGATCGGCGTCGATCTCGGCCCCAACCTGTCCGTCACCGGCTCGCTGGCCACCATCCTGTGGCTGACCGCACTGCGCCGGGAGGGGCAGAGCGTGAGTACCTGGGCTTTCCTGAAGCTCGGGGCCCTAGTCATGCCGCCGGCGCTGTTGCTCGCGATCGGGGCGACCTTTCTTTTCCACTGACCGTATCGAAGTAGGAGCCGATCATGCAGGGCATCAGCGCAACCTGGCTGTATCCCATCATCATCTTTGCGGGCGCGTTGCAGGCCTGGGGACCGCCGATGAACGGCGCGCTGCGCAACGCGCTCACCAATCCCTGGCTGGCCAGCACGGTCTCATTCCTTCCGATCGTCGCCTTTCTGGGTGTCCTGTTCGTCTGTCTGCCGCGGCCTTTGCCGACGATCGAGGGGGTTGCCGCGATGCCCTGGTGGGCGCCACTCGGCGGTCTGGTCGGCGCCTTCGCGGTGGTGGTCGGACTGCTGTTCGTCGGCAAAGTGGGCGCCGGAACCTTCGCGGGCCTGACGATCACCGCGAACATCCTGATGTCGCTCGCCATCGACAGGTTCGGCTGGTTCGGCATGGACGTGCATCCGCTGAACGGGTGGCGGATGCTCGGCGCCGCCCTGATGGTTGGCGGAATCGGGCTCATCGCACGGTTCTGAGCAGGTAAGCTGACGCTCTGGATGCCATGTTGACTAGACTGAAGTGCGGCGCTTCTTGGCTGCCGCCAAGCCTGACCCGCCTTGGCGCGGGTCGCACGGTGGAGGCACGATCAACGTCCCCTCTGGGGCGCCGCATCAACGTCTGGTTCTGGCGCGACGAGGCCGTTTCGCGCGGGATCGACCTCGTCGACTTCGGCACCGTCGTCACGGCCGAGGACTTCGAGAGCGTGCGGCGGGCGCTCGGCATCGCGCGCTGGAACGTCTTCGGCGTCTCCTACGGCACCACCGTCGTCATGACGATGACGGCGCTTCCTCCGGAGACGATCTGGTCGGCCGTTTTCGACTTGGTCTACCCGCCCGACCCGGTCCTGCCGCCATGGGAGCTCAACGTCGCGGACGCCCGGGAAGCCTTTTTCGCAGCCTGCGACACGGACTCGGTCTGCCGCGCGGCATCACCGGATGCTGGTGCATCCACCTGGCGCGTAGCATCCCGGTCCGTAGCCGTGATCGGCACCGAGCTCCCGCAAACACCCGCTGCGATGCAGCCAATTGTGAACCAGGGTGTCGACCGCGATCATGCGTTCTCAGCAGCCGATACACCGACGCTTCCGAGACAAAGTAGCGCTTCTCGTCGGTGAAGCGCACCGCAAGTTCACGCGGGCTGAGCTCCGTCTCGCGCAGCGCCAGCTCGACGATCTCGGCCCGGATCGGTTCAGGGATCCGGTTCCAGACGCGGTCGGGCCGTGAGCGATGATCAGCAAGGGCCTCCACCCCACCAGTGAGATAGCAGTCGTACCAGCGATAGAACGTGGCACGCGGGATACCGAGCTTATCCAGGGTGCGCCGCGCGGGCAGATGCGAGGCCTCGACAAGCCGGATGATCTCGGCCTTCTCGGATGCGGGATATCTCATGTGTCGTCATCCCCATCCGCGAGCATGATTTTTTTGAGCAGGCGGTTTTCCAGAGTCAGATCGGCCACCGCCTCTTTCAGGGCCTGCGCCTCACGGCGCAGCTCCTTCACCTCGTCAGACGTCGCCGAGCGCGCCGTATCGCCGGTCAGCCGGCGTTTGCCAGCATCGAGGAACTCCTTCGACCAGCCGTAATACATCGACGAGGCGATCCCGTCGCGTCGACAAAGCTCGGCGATGCTCTCCTCGCCGCGCACCCCTTCCAGCACGATGGGGATCTTCTCTTCGGCCGAGAACTGCCGCCGCGTCGCTCGGCGGATGTCCTTCACGACCTGCTCTGCCGGCGCTTTCAGGGGACTATCCTTGAGCACCTCCCGGCTCAGGGGGCCGCAGGCAGAAGCTTTAGGACGGTCAGCCCGAGCCATTCTCCTCTTCGAGAGCGAGGCGATGTAGCGTCTCGAAGAGAGCGTCCCCTGTCATGGCCGCCGGGTCGAAGCCGCTCTCTTGCACTATAGAGCCGTACCGGGCCGCGTCATCGACCGACGCCCCGACGAACCCCATCGACCAGGTCCCGAAGGCGCGTGCCGGTGTGGAAACGAAGGCCAGGAGTGAGACATCACCATGCCGTTCGTCCTGCTGAATGCGTTCGAAAACGGCCTCGACTGCCTCACGCGGACCTTCCAGCACCTGGGCAAAACAGCCTGAATTGAACATCAGGGCGCCAGTTACACCATCTCGTTCATTATTGGCCCGGCTGGCTGCCAGTATCGAGGTGATTGCCGCCGCAAGCTCATCCTCCGTGCCGGTGACGCGATTTCGGCTGTAATAAACGAGACGGTGAGTTTCGTCTTTCATTAGCTTGCTTCCTAGAGAGCGGTCTTCCTAGACAGCGGTTCACAAGACAGGGAACAAAGGAATTGCCAATGCGGCATCGGCGGACATCGGACGCCCGGTCAAGTAGCCCTGCACCTCGTTGCAACCTTCCGCACGAATGCAGGCCAGTTCCTCCAAAGTTTCCACGCCCTCCGCGATCACACCCATCCCCAATGTTCCTGCTAAACTGATGATCGCACGCATGAGAGCGCTTTTGTCCGCGTTTTCATTGACGGCACGAACGAAACCTTGATCGATTTTGATTCTGCTAATCGGAAATCGATGAAGGTAAATGAGTGACGAATAGCCAGTGCCGAAATCATCCAAGGCGATACGGACGCCGAGTTCTCGCAATTGGTTCAGGGTGTTCAGAACGAGGTCCGTGCTGTCCAGAAGCGCACCTTCCGTGATCTCCAGCTCCAATCGTGACGCTTGAAGTCCAGAGTGCGCCAACGCTGACACGACGGTGTCGACCAGCCTGCCATTGCGGAACTGGATGGGAGACAGGTTGACGGAGATGGATACTGAGCTGTCCCAAGTCGCTGCATGTTTGAAAGCCGTGCGCAAGACCCACTCGCCGATCGGCGTGATCACCCCGATTTCTTCGGCAAGGGGAATGAACTCTGCTGGAGACACCAGGCCGCGCTCAGGATGGTTCCAGCGTATCAGCGCTTCAAATCCTACGATGGTATTCATATCGAGCCTGACTTGGGGCTGGTAGACGAGCTCAAACTCCTTGAGGGCCAGGGCCCGACGAAGATCGATCTCCATCGCCCGACGCTTCTGCATGCGCTCGTCCATGCCAGATTCAAAGAAGCGGTAGAGGCCGCGGCCTTCGACCTTGGCTCGATAAAGAGCGAGGTCGGCGTGCTTCAGCAGAACGTCAGGCTCGCGGCCGTGGTCCGGAAAGATCGCAATGCCGACGCTTGCGCCGACGTGAATCATGTGGCCGTCCAGGATGTAGGCCCGGCTGATGAGATCGACCAAACGGGCCGCCAGGGTTGTCGCGGCCGCAGGTTGGGGTGAGTCGGACTGAATAACCGCGAACTCGTCACCACCCAATCGGGCCACCACGTCACCTTCACGCAGCGCGCTCTTGAACCGTTCGGCAACTTTGCGTAGCAGAGCATCTCCGACCGGGTGCCCGAGCGTATCGTTCACGGACTTGAACCGGTCCAAGTCAATGTAGAGCACGGCAACGGCTTGATCGGTCCTGTTTGCCAGGGCAAGTCGCTCCGACAACTGGTCCCGAAGTGCGGCACGGTTCGCTAAGCCGGTTAGAGCATCGCGCTTTGCGAGTTCCGCATTGCGGACATAGGTCGTGACGTCGTCCAAGCTCAACACGAACCCGCCGCTAGAAAGCACGCGCAAAGTGCAGTCCAGGAGTCGGTTGTCGGCCAGCATGATCCTGACTTCTGTCGGAGCCGTGCCCGAATCGATTAGGGCGAAGATGTCGTCCCCGCCCTTGGCCCCGCAACTTGCGAAAAGTGCTGGCAGGGAGCAACCGATAGGGTCTACCGGGACGAACAACGCTTCTGCGCTGGCATTCACGTATTCGACCTCACGATCCTCGTTCAGGATCAGGACCGCGGTCGCCATTTCGGGCAACGCAGCGCTGCGGGGCTGTAGCACCCGTGCGATGCGGCTTAGTATGTCGGCCATGATCTCTTGGTCTCTGTCGCGATGCGCGGCGTGAGCTTAGAGCCGAGATTACCAAACACGCGGTAAACGTACGGCTTGATCGGGCAGCTGCATTTTGCCGCAAAGTAGCGGCGAGTGTGGTAGCTGCTCAGCGTTCTGCGACATCGCTTGCATGGCGCAGGGGCGGCCGCTGGCGGCAAAGTAGCGGCCGAACCATCCGATACAGCCAAATCGAGCGATGCCGCTCAGCGGTCAACTTTTACGGGTCAGCTTTGCAGATGCCATTTCGACCGTTTTCGGTCGGAATGAAACCCGAGCGCAGTCGGCAGACATGGGACAGTCGACCTGCTCACAGGGCCACCGGTCGTCGATGCGGTTGCCGTTGCAGATATCCTGAGCACCTTCGGTGCAAAACAGCCAAATCGCCTTCTGGATCAAACGTGGGAAGCGTGCCGGGCCGTTTGGGCAAAACGCGCGCATCGATGTGCCGGCTGGCGGCTTCAATGATGGCGGCGCATCCACCTGGCG
>CAXTOT010000071.1:0-27217 GCA_964245915.1 uncultured Lichenihabitans sp.
GCGTTCCCGATCACCGGCGCGGTTAAGGGATATCCCTTCGAGGTCACGATTCCCAGCGACCTGGCAGTTTATGGCGTGGTCCTTTCGGATCAATGCGGATGTCGGTCTTGGACGGAACGGAAAGCGAGATTTCTCGGGCAGGCGCCTTCAACCCTGGTCGCCGATGTTATGGCAAAGTTCAGAACGCTATTGCCGTAGTGCCTTCGCCACTTCGGCCAGTCGGCTTCTCTGGGCCCGTTAATGCGTACCACGCCGATTAAAGAGTAAGTGCAATCGCCCGGGGCATATAGGTGGACGCTTCGCCACCATTTCACCGAGGCGAGATTATCCATGCGGACCCTGCCGTCATGATCGACAAGCTCGCATATGTCGTGGCGCTGGCCCGCGAAAAACACTTCGGCAGAGCCGCCGAACTTTGCGGCGTGACCCAGCCGACCTTGTCGGCCGGGCTGAAAAACCTCGAGGACTCGCTTGGCATCTTGATCGTGCAGCGCTCGTCGCGCTTCATCGGCTTTACCCCCGAGGGCGAGCGCGTTCTCGCCTGGGCGCGGCGCATCGTCGACGATTCCTCGGCCATGCGCCAGGAAATCTCGGCCCTGAAACATGGCCTCACCGGACATCTGCGCCTCGCCGCCATCCCGTCCGCCCTGCCGGCCGTGGCGGCACTGACCACCCCATTTGCCGAGCGCCACCCCGCAGTACGTTTTTCAGTCATCTCGCGGACGTCTGACGAGGTGTTGCGGCGGGTGGAGAATTTCGAAGTCGACGCCGGCATCACCTATCTCGACGGCGAAGCCTTGGGGCACGTCAAATCCGTCCGGCTTTACGATGAGCGCTACTGCTTCGTGACGGCGCGCGACAATGTCGCGCCCGGCGCGACGAGCATTCCGTGGGCCGAGACCGGCCATACGGCGCTCTGCCTGCTGACGCCCAACATGCAGAACCGCCGCATCGTCGACCGGGTCACACGCTCGGCCGGTGTCGAGCTCTCGGCGCGGTTGGAGACGGATTCCGTGATCGTCCTCTTGGCACATATCAAGACGGGGCGCTGGGCCAGCATCCTGCCCGCGGCGCTGCTCGACGGGGTGGGACTGCCGGAGGGTGCCGTGGCCCTGCCCATCACGTCGCCCGAACTCAGCAATCCGATCGGCCTGGTAGTACCGGACCGCAACCCCATGACGGCGCTGGTGCAAGCCTTGTTTGCGGAAACCGCCCATTTCCCGCCGACAGCAGAGGGAAGTACGAAGGGTGTACGATAGACATCTTCTATCGTCTGACGCTTCCCGGCCCTTGTATACCACCGTGTTTGGAGCCACTCTAACGTGAGAAAAAGACCGGTGGAGGATGAACATGGCGGTGCACGAACCGTGGGATCTGGACCGAGCCGGAGCCATCGTCGCGTCTCACGCCGGCCTGCAAGGCGCAACCCTGCCGATCCTGCACGCGTTGCAGGAGGCTTTCGGCTTCGTGCACCGGGACTCGGTGCCCTTGATCGCCGACGCTTTGAACCTGTCGCGCGCCGAGGTGTTCGGCACGATCAGTTTCTACCATGACTTTCGCAGCGAGCCGGCCGGCCGTCACATTCTGAAAATGTGCCGCGCCGAAGCCTGTCAGGCTATGGGCTCGGATGCGCTGCACCGCCATTGCAAGGCCGCCCTCGGGGTCGATTGGCATGGCACCACGGCGGACGGTGCCATCACGCTGGAACCGGTGTTTTGCTTGGGCCTCTGCGCCATTGGGCCCGCGGCCCTGCTGGACGAGAAGCCGCTCGCCCGGATCACCCCCGCTCGGGCCGATGCCGCTATGGCGGAGGCGCGCGCATGACCACCACGATCTATATCCCGATCGATGCGGCCGCCATCGCGGTCGGGGCCGACGAGGTCGCGGCCGCCCTGACACAGGCCGCCGCCACTCGCGGGCTGGACATTCACATCATCCGTACCGGCTCGCGCGGCCTGTTCTGGCTGGAGCCAATGGTGGAAGTCACAACCGGTGGCGCGCGCATCGCCTATGGGCCCGTGACGGCGAGCGACATCGCCGGCCTGCTCGACGCCGGCCTCCTGGATGGAGCGGACCACCCGCTGCGGCTCGGGCGCCCCGACGATATCCCTTTCCTCAAGAGCCAGAACCGCCTGACTTTTGCGCGCTGCGGCGTCGTGGATCCGCTTTCGGTCGAAGATTACCGGGCCCATGGCGGTTATGCCGGACTCGATCGCGCACTTGGTCTCGACAGGGCCGCGATCTGCGACGAGGTGAAGACCTCCGGGCTGCGCGGGCGTGGCGGCGCGGGCTTTCCCACCGGCATCAAGTGGAACACGGTGCGGCTCGCCGAGGACAGCCAGAAATATGTCGTCTGCAATGCCGACGAGGGTGACAGCGGAACCTATGCGGACCGCATGCTGATGGAGGGTGACCCTCTATCCCTCGTCGAGGGAATGACGATCGCGGCTCTGGCGGTCGGAGCCACCAAGGGTTTCATCTATATCCGTTCGGAATATCCGCACGCCTTCGCCACCATGAAGAAGGCCATCCAGGCCGCAACGGCGGCGGGATACCTCGGCCCATCGGTGCGCGGCTCGGGCCATGCCTTCACGCTGGAGGCCCGGCTCGGGGCCGGAGCCTATATCTGCGGCGAGGAAACCTCCATGCTGGAGAGCCTCGAAGGCAAGCGCGGGATCGTGCGCGCCAAGCCGCCGCTGCCCGCCCTCAAGGGTCTGTTCGGCAAGCCCTCGGTGGTCAACAACGTGCTGAGTTTGGCGACCGTTCCCTGGATCATGGCCAACGGCGCTGAACTCTATGCGAGCTTCGGCATGGGGCGCTCGCGCGGTACCCTGCCGATCCAGCTTGCGGGCAACATCAAACATGGTGGCCTCTACGAGACGGCCTTCGGGCTGACGCTTCGCCAGGCGATCTTGGACATCGGCGGCGGAACCGCAAGTGGCCGGCCGATCCGCGCCGTACAAGTGGGCGGGCCGCTCGGGGCCTATTTTCCCGAAAGCCTCTTCGACACCCCGCTCGACTACGAGGCTTTCGCCGCCCTCAAGGGGCTGATCGGCCATGGCGGCATCGTGGTGTTCGACGACACCGTCGACCTCGCCCACCAGGCTCGTTTCGCCTTCGAATTCTGCGCCCAGGAAAGCTGCGGCAAGTGCACGCCCTGCCGCATCGGCGCGACCCGCGGGGTCGAGACGATGGACAAAGTTTTGGCCGGCACGAACCGCGACAAGAACCTCGTGCTGATCGAGGACCTCTGCACCTTGATGACCGATGCATCCCTTTGCGCCATGGGCGGGTTGACTCCGATACCCGTCATGAGCGCGCTGACCCATTTCCCCGAAGATTTCAACAAGGCGCCGCTGCTTGCGGCGGCCGAGTGAGGACCCGTTCCATGGCACTCATCAAGGAACTCGACACTGGCACTCCGATCCGCGTCGACGCCGAGAGCGTCACCGTGACACTGACGATCGACGGCCAGATCACGACGGTGCCGCGCGGCACCTCGGTCATGGCGGCGGCGGCGTTGCTGGGGACGAAAATTCCAAGCCTTTGTGCCACAGATTCGCTGGAACCCTTCGGCTCCTGCCGCATGTGTCTGGTGGAGATAGAGGGGCGGCGGGGCACGCCCGCGTCCTGCACGACCCCGGTTGAAGCCGGCATGGTGGTGAAAACCCAGACCCAGCGCCTGGGCGACCTCCGGCGCGGCGTAGCCGAACTCTACATCTCCGACCACCCGCTGAACTGCCTGACCTGCTCCGCCAATGGCGATTGCGAATTGCAGGATACCGTGGGTCAGGTCGGCTTGCGCGAGGTCCGCTACGGCTACAACGGCGAAAACCATCTCGAGGCGCCGACCGATACATCGAACCCGTATTTCACCTTCGAATCCTCCAAATGCATCGTTTGCAACCGCTGTGTGCGGGCCTGCGAAGAGGTGCAGGGCACCTTCGCGCTGACCATCCAGGGTCGCGGCTTCGATTCGAAGGTGTCGCCCGGCGGCACCGACTTCTTCGGCTCGGAATGCGTGTCCTGCGGGGCCTGCGTCCAGGCCTGTCCGACCGCGACGCTGAACGAGAAATCCGTCATCGCCATGGGCCATCCGGAGCATTCGGTGGTGACGACCTGCGCCTATTGCGGCGTGGGCTGCTCGTTCAAGGCCGAGATGCAGGGCGACAAGGTGGTCCGCATGGTGCCGTTCAAGGATGGCAAGGCCAACGCGGGCCATTCCTGCGTCAAGGGCCGCTTTGCCTACGGTTATGCGACCCACAAGGATCGCATGACCAAGCCCATGATCCGCGCCGCCATCACGGACCCATGGCAAGAGGTCACCTGGGACGAGGCCATCCAGCACGCGGCCTCCGAGTTCAAGCGCATCCAGGCCAAATATGGCCGGGATTCGGTTGGCGGCATCACCTCGTCGCGTTGCACCAATGAAGAGACCTATCTGGTCCAGAAGCTGGTGCGCGCCGGCTTCGGCAACAACAATGTCGACACCTGCGCGCGGGTTTGCCACTCGCCGACGGGCTACGGCCTCAAGGTGACGGTCGGCACTTCGGCGGGCACGCAGGATTTCGCCTCGGTGGACGATGCCGACGTCATCCTGGTGATCGGCGCCAACCCGACCGACGGCCATCCGGTTTTCGCCTCGCGCATGAAGCGGCGCATTCGGGCCGGTGCCAAGCTGATCGTCGCCGACCCGCGTAAGATCGAACTCGTCAAGTCACCGCATGTCCTGGCCGACTATCACCTGCCCCTCAAACCCGGCTCAAACGTCGCTCTGATCAATGCCATCGCGCATGTGGTGGTGACCGAGGGCCTGGTGAACGAGTCTTATGTGCGCGAGCGCTGCGACCTCGACGCTTTCGAGCAATGGGCGCGGTTCATTGCCGGCGACAAGAATTCCCCCGAATCCGTCGAGGCCATAACGGGGGTTCCGGCCGCCGATGTCCGCGCCGCTGCGCGGCTTTATGCGACCGGCGGCAATGCCGCGATCTTCTACGGTCTCGGGGTGACCGAGCACAGCCAGGGCTCCACCATGGTGATGGGCATGGCCAATCTTGCCATGGCGACCGGCAACATCGGGCGCGCGGGCGTCGGGGTGAACCCGCTGCGCGGCCAGAACAACGTGCAGGGCTCCTGCGACATGGGCTCCTTCCCGCACGAACTGCCGGGCTATCGCCACGTGTCGGACGACGCCACCCGGCACACGTTCGAAAGCCTGTGGGGCGTGACCCTGCACAACGAGCCGGGCCTGCGTATCAACAACATGCTGGACGAAGCTGTCGATGGCGCCTTCAAGGGCCTCTACATCCAGGGCGAGGACATCGCCCAGTCCGATCCCGACACCCAGCATGTCACGGCCGGCCTGCGCGCCATGGAATGCGTGGTCATCCAGGACATCTTCCTGAACGAGACCGCCAAATATGCCCATGTGTTCCTGCCGGGCGCCTCGTTCCTTGAAAAGGACGGCACCTTCACCAATGCCGAACGCCGCATCAGCCGCGTAAGGAAGGTCATGGCACCGCTCGGCGGCCTGGGCGACTGGGAGGGCACTATGGCGCTCTCCAATGCGCTCGGTTTCCCGATGAACTACACCCACCCCAGCCAGATCATGGACGAGATCGCGTCCCTGACCCCGACCTTCTCGGGCGTCAGCTACGACAAGCTCGACGAACTCGGCTCGATCCAGTGGCCGTGTAACGAAGCCGCCCCGAACGGCACCCCCATGATGCACGTCGAGCGCTTCGTCGGCGGCAAGGGCAAGTTCATGATCACGGATTTCGTGGCCACCGAGGAGCGCACCGGCCCGCGCTTCCCGCTGATCCTCACCACCGGTCGCATCCTCAGCCAGTATAATGTGGGGGCGCAGACGCGGCGCACCGCCAATTCCATGTGGCACGAGGAGGACGTGCTGGAAATTCACCCCTTCGACGCCGAGAACCGCGGCATCGTCGACGGCGATCTCGTGGCCCTCGTCAGCCGATCGGGCGACATATCTCTAAAAGCAAGGGTAAGCGAGCGGATGCAGCCGGGCGTCGTCTACACGACCTTTCACCACGCCAAGACGGGCGCCAACGTGATCACCACCGATTACTCGGACTGGGCTACCAATTGCCCGGAATACAAGGTGACGGCCGTTCAGGTGCGCAAGACGAACCGCCCCTCCGATTGGCAGGCCAAGTTCTACGAGGAAGATGTCTCGCTGAAGCGCATGGTCGAAAAACTCGAGGCCGCCGAGTGAGGGCCCCTCTGACCGTCGTGATGGTGCCCTTCTCCCCTTGCGGGAGAAGGGGACCGAAGGCCGGATGAGGGGTGTGGTTCGATCCGCACCCCCTCATCCCCGTTTCGCGGACCTTCTCCCGCAAGGGGAGAAGGATACACCGGGCTCGAGTGAGCAAGCGGCAACCCGTATCCTGACATTCAGCGGCGGGTCCCGCGACGCGGAGCGCGGCATCGCGGTCGAGACGCCGGTGCAGGTCGCCTACGGCGACATCCCCTTTGGCGTCATGATGCTGACGCCGGCAGACCTCGAAGATTTTGCCTACGGGTTCAGCCTCACCGAGGGCATCATCAAACAAGCCGCGGACGTCCGGGGCGTCGCGACCGAAGCGCTGCCCGATGGACTGCGGCTTCGCGTCGACCTGATCGGGGCGCGGATGCACGCTCATCTCGCCCGCAAGCGGGCGCTGTCGGGCCGCACCAGTTGCGGGCTTTGCGGCATCGAGGACCTCGGCGCCCTACCCCGCGCGCTTGCCTCCCGCGACGCGGCGCCCTTGGTTTCGCTGAGCGCCATCAAAAGAGCGGTGCTCGACCTCGACAATCATCAGCCGCTCAATGCCGCGACCCGCGCGGTGCATGGGGCGGCATGGTGCGACCTTGATGGAACGATCCTGCACGTCCGCGAGGACGTCGGCCGCCACAATGCGCTCGATAAGCTCGTGGGTGCCCTGCTACGGGCCACCATCTCGCCCCACCAGGGATTTTTCCTGATCACCAGCCGGGCCTCGTTCGAGATGGTGGAAAAGGTCGCGACGTTCGGGGCCAGGACGCTGGTCGCCATCTCGGCCCCGACGTCGCTGGCGCTCGAGCGCGCCCACGCGCTCGACATCACGCTCGTCGGGATCGCGCGGCGCGACGCCATCACGGTGTTTTGCGGCGCCGAGCGCATCATCATCGAACAGGTGAACGCATGAACCAGGATGCCAAATTGGTCCGCATGGCCAATCAGATCGCCGATTTCTTCCAGGCTTATCCGACGGACCAAGCCAAGGCCGGCATCCACCACCACATCGTCTCGTTCTGGACGCCGAAAATGCGCGCCCAACTCGATGCCCAGATCGCGGCAGGGGTCGAGGGCCTCGATCCGTTGGTGATCGGGGCGCTGGACGAGGTCACGCGGGCCAAGAACCCAGCCTCCAAGGAGATCGCCGGCCCCGCCGAAGTCGGCGAGATCGGGGCGAGCGACGCGGGCTGACGGCTCGGGAGCGCCCCGGGAGAGGGACGAGCCGAAGTCTCAGGCCTTCTTGCCGGTGTCCCGCTCCGCATTGCGCCGATAGATCTCGGCGGCGGTTTGCTCTTCCTTGTCAAGCGAGGAGGTCCCAGGCTTCGTGTCGGAACCCGCCGTGTTGGTCTGCTCCGCCGGTTTGACGCCCTTGCGGGCCGCGGCCTCGAGCCCGCGCTCCATGTCGGGCTGCTCGCCGCCCGGGTCCTTGGTGGCACCTTCCTTAGACATTGGTCACCTCCCTGTGTTGGGCGATTCCGCCCTTGGTTGATCAATCCGCAAAGGTCGTAAACGTTGCGGCTGTAAGACAACGGCGCTCGACAGAGCGTTCCTTTTCCAACACCTTGGCCCGACCATGCGCGGCGCGGTACGGGACTGAACATTGGATCTGAACACCGTCGAAACGATCGTGACCGCACCGACGCGGGCGTCGCTCGCGGAGTGGCGCCCCGGCGACGCGTGGCTGGCGGGGGGGAGCTGGCTTTTTTCCGAGCCGCAGTCGAACCTCAGGCGCCTCCTCGACCTTCAGGGTTTCGGTTGGTGCCCGCTCGAACAGGACGGGGCGGGCCTCACGGTCGCGGCAACCTGCCGGATTGCCCAGCTTCAAGCCTGGATGCCGCCGGTTTCCTGGGAACCCGCCGCCCAGTTGATCGACCGCTGCTGTCGAGCGCTGCTCGGCTCCTTCAAGGTGTGGAACGTGGCGACGGTGGGTGGCAACCTGTGCCTGGCGCTGCCGGCCGCCCCCATGGCGGCGCTGGCAGTGGCGCTCGACGGCAGTCTCACGATCTGGGGTCTGGACGGTGAGGATCGAACTTGCCCGGCCGAAGATTTCGTCGTCGGGGACGGAAGGAACGCCCTCAATCCCGGCGAAGTCCTGCGTTCGATCCGTCTTCCGTCCGAGGCACTGCGGCGCCGCAATGCCTTCCGCCAGATCGCGTTGAGCCCTCTCGGCCGCTCGGGCGCGCTGCTGATCGGCACGCGCAACCGCGAGGGCACGTTCGCGCTCACGGTCACGGCCGCGACGGTGCGGCCCTTCGTGCTGCGGTTTGCCGTTTTGCCATCCGAATCCGATCTCGACGATCGGATTGCGGGGGAGATTCCCGGGACCGCCTATCACGACGACGTGCATGGGCGTCCGGACTGGAGACGGCATGTCACCCGGCTTCTCGCACGCGAGATCCGAGCCGAACTCGCATGAGCATCACGGTGAACCGCCAGGTGTTCGGCGCAAAGCCCCGCTCCGGCCAATGCCTGCGCACCTTCTTGCGCGAACTCGGCTGGTTCGGGGTCAAGAAGGGGTGTGACGCCGGCGATTGCGGAGCCTGCACGGTGACGGTGGATGGCGAGCCCGTCCATAGCTGCATCTACCCGGCCTTCCGCGCCGTGGGCCGGAGCGTCACCACCATCGAGGGTCTCGGCGGCGCGGCGCTCCATCCGGTCCAGCAGGCCTTTCTCGACGCCCAAGCGTTCCAGTGTGGCTTCTGCACCGCCGGCATGATCATGACGGCCGCCCACCTCGACCAGGGCCAGCGCCGCGATCTGCCCGCCGCCCTGAAAGGCAACCTGTGTCGCTGCACCGGCTACCGCGCCATCGAGGACGCGCTCGATGGGGCGATGCACGTCGAGACGGGCGGTGTCGGGGCGAGCGTTCCGGCACCTGCCGGTCCCGGCGTGGTGACGGGCACGGCCCGGTTCACGCTCGACATCGTGGTCGACGGCCCCGCTCACATCAAGCTCGCGCGATCGCCACACCCCCACGCCCGCATTCGCTCGATCGACAAAACAGCAACCCTCGCGGTCCCGGGCGTGCTCACGGTGCTCAGCCATGTCGACTGCCCGACCGTCCTCTACTCGACGGCCCAGCACGAACGCCCCACCGACGATCCCAGCGATACCATGCTGTTCGACACCACGATGCGCTTCATCGGCCAAAGGGTCGCGGCCGTGGTGGCCGAAACCGAAGCCGCGGCCGAGGAGGGTTGCCGGCGCCTCGTCGTGGATTACGAGATTCTTCCTGCCGTATTCGACCCCGAGGCGGCGATGCGGCCTAGCGCCCCGATCCTGCATCCAGCTCCTTCCGGCCTCGATGAGCCCGACGTGACGGTCCCCAGCCGGCCCGGCAACATCGTGGCCGAGGTTTTGGGCCGCATCGGCGATGTCGATCGGGGCTTTGCCGAGGCGGACGCCACCTATGAGGGCAGTTTCGAGGCCCAGCGCGTGCAGCATGCCCACCTCGAGACCCACGCCTCGATCGGCTGGCTCGACTTCACGGGGCGGCTCGTCATCCGGTCCAGCACGCAGGTGCCTTTCCTGACGCGGCGGGCGCTGTGCCGCCTGTTCGATCTGCCGCCCGAAAAAATCCGGGTCTATTGCGAGCGGGTCGGCGGCGGCTTTGGCGGCAAGCAGGAGATGCTGACCGAGGACGTCGTGGCGCTCGCGGTGCTGCGCACCGGGCGGCCGGCAAAGCTCGAATTCACCCGCGAGGAACAGTTCGTCGCCGCCACCACCCGGCATCCGATGCGCATGACCGTCAAGCTCGGGGCCAAGCGCGACGGCCGGCTCACCGCCATGCAGTTGCGCGTGGTGTCGAACACGGGGGCTTACGGCAATCACGGCCCGGGCGTGCTGCATCACGGCTGCAACGAGTCGGTGTCGATTTACACTTGCCCCAACAAGCGGGTCGACGGGTTTGCGGTCTACACCAACACGGTGCCGGCCGGCGCCTTCCGCGGCTACGGCCTCAGCCAGGTGACCTTTGCGGTCGAATCCGCCATCGACGAACTGGCGCATCGGCTTGGGCTCGACCCGGCGGCGTTCCGCCGCCTCAACATGATCCGCGATGGCGACCCCATGGTGTCGGTCAGCACCGAGGCGCATGACGTGCTCTACGGCAGCTACGGGCTCGACCAATGTCTCGACGCCGTCGAGGCCGCGCTGACCCGCCAGGACGGCGAGCCGCCGCCCGAAGGTGCACAATGGGCCGTGGGCGAGGGGCTCGCGCTCGCCATGGTCAACACCATCCCCCCCTACGGCCACTTCGCGGACGCGCGCATTGCACTCGAACAGGACGGAACCTATCGGCTCAGTGTCGGCACGGCGGAATTCGGCAATGGCAGCACCACGGTGCTGGCCCAGATCGCCGCAACCGTGCTGGACACGGATGCCGACAGGATCGCGGTCGAGCAATCCGATACGGACGTGGTGGGCCACGACACGGGCGCCTATGGGTCGACCGGCGTCGTGGTGGCGGGCCAAGCCGTACTGCGGGCCGCCGAGGCCTTGAAATCAATGATTGACGAGGCAACGCGGTCGGGCCGCGATTTCGCGGAGCTTGGCCTCAAGGCAAGCGGCGCCTTCGACGGCACACCACGCTCGGTGGCCTTCAACGTGCAAGGATTTCGGGTCGCGGTGAACCGGCAGACCGGCGAGATCCGCATCCTCAAAAGCGTCCAGGCCGCCGATGCCGGACGCGTCATGAACCCGATGCAGTGCCGTGGCCAGGTCGAGGGAGGGGTGGCCCAGGCGCTCGGCGCCGCCCTCTACGAGCATGTCGACATCGACGACGGCGGACGGGTCACCACGACGAGCTTCCGGAGCTACCACATCCCGGCCTTTGCGGACGTGCCGCGCACCGAGGTGATCTTCGCCGACACGGACGACAAGGTGGGGCCGCTCGGCGCCAAGTCGATGAGCGAGAGCCCTTACGATCCGGTGGCGCCCGCGCTCGCCAATGCCGTGAGAAACGCTACCGGGGTGCGCTTCACCACGTTGCCGCTCGCGCCGGATCGGATTTACGCTGCGCTGCTGGATGGGCCGGCGGCCTAATGGAGCTTTGTGGCGCCTGAGACCGACCTGTATTGGTGGCAGCGTGTCTCGGTATGGTGTCCTTCTCCCCGCTTGCGGGGAGAAGGTGGCCGACAGGCCGGATGAGGGATCCTTACGAAGAGCCCCTCATCCCCACTTCGCGGACCTTCTCCCCGCTATGCCAATCTCAGCAACCTGAGAGACAAGTCGGAGTTGAGCCAGCCACACTTTCCCCCAAGCTGAAGCTCATGGCGGCGTGGATAAGCGGGACAAGCCCACGCGTGGCGGTTGGCGCCTTTGAGCCGGTCAGACGCCCTCAGGTACTCCCATGCTCGAGCGAATTCCGGGTGAGCCAATCGCGCACGGCCGCACGGGCCCGCTCGGGCGTGTAACCCGGCAGCGGATCGCCGTTCTCGTCGATCAATCCGGCCTCGAGGTCGGCGGCCGCGATATACCAATGCGCCTCGACCCAGGCCGCGACATCCTCGCCCGGCATGGCCTTGCGCAAACACACACGTTCCGTGACCGCCCGAGCCATGGCTTCGAGATTGCCAATCCCACTCATGTTAATGAAGGCCCCGGTCCGAAACGGAACTTTGCGTCAAATCGATTCGTTTCAGCCAAGTCGAAGGGGAGACGGATCATGCGATTCGTATTTGGAATTATTGTCGGTTGTCTGCTCACCGTAGCGGTCGCTTATGTCCACGATGCGGCAGTGCCGGCTGGCCCGGTTTCGGCTGCAACCGACCCCGCCATCGGGGCGGCGGTCAGCGACGGACGGATGGTGAACTGGGAGGTGGTGAGCCACGACCTCCAGGGCGTTAACGGCTGGGTGCAAACCCAGTGGGCCTGGATCAACGCCAAGTTCAACAAATCGGCTTGATCCGATCGGACCATCGAAGCCGCTTGGACCTGACGCCAGCCCGGATCTTCGATCCGGGCTTTTTGCTGCGATGGCCCGCTGAGGCGATTCGCCCTTGGCCGGTGTGAAGATTTGCGGTGCGATCGTCGATTGATGCTCCGAAGCCAATGACAGGAGCGTTCCCGATGTCCGACCTCACCCGCCGCACCGTTCTTGGGGCCACGGCCGGGCTTCTCGGCGGTGCCATATCCCCCGCCAGCGCTGCGGAAGCGCTGCCTTATACCGGAGCCGTCGAAGGCGGCAAGGTCGAGCTGGCGCCTCTGCACGGGGCCTCCGAACTCAACGCCAGCATCGTCAACCCCGATCCTGTAGCGCGGCGCCTCGGCGTCGCGGTGGTGGGCCTCGGCCATCTGGCGCTCGAGCAGATCCTCCCAGCCTTTGGGCAGGCCAGCAGCGTCAAGCTGGCCGCCCTGGTTAGCGGCCACAGAGACAAGGCCCAGGCCCTGGCGGCGCAGCACGGCGTTCCGGAACGCAACATCTACGATTACGCCAACTTCGACCGGATCAAGGACAACCCGGAGGTCGACATCGTCTATGTGGTGCTGCCCAATTCCATGCACTTGGAGTTCGTCAGCCGCGCCGCGCAAGCGGGCAAACACGTGCTCTGCGAAAAACCGATGGCCACAAGTTCGGCCGACGCGACCCGCATGATCGCGGCCTGTCGCGACGCCAAGGTCAAGCTGATGGTGGCCTATCGAATGCAATATGAGGCAACCCAGCGCGCCACCATCGCGATGGTGCGCGGCAAGGAGATCGGCGACCTACGGCTCATCGAGGCCGTTAATGGGCAGAACGATGCCTACGGCCAGTGGCGGCAGACCAAGGCCATGGCGGGTGGCGGCTCCCTGCCGGACGTCGGCATCTACTGCTACAACGCCTTCCGCTATCTGACGGGCGAGGAACCCCTCGAGATCACGGCGAGGATCACGCAGCCCAAGGACGATCCCCGATTCAGAGAGGTGGAGGATCTGGCGCAGTTCACGCTGCTGTTCCCGTCCGGCGTCATGGGGGTCGGCACCAGCGGCTACAGCAT
The DNA here is from genome assembly GCA_964245915.1 of uncultured Lichenihabitans sp. Taxonomy (GTDB): domain Bacteria; phylum Pseudomonadota; class Alphaproteobacteria; order Rhizobiales; family Beijerinckiaceae; genus Lichenihabitans. The sequence continues at coordinate 13,258 of CAXTOT010000071.1, forward strand.
TCACGAGACCCGAAGCCTCAAGGCGATCGGCTCCACGGGCTGGGTCGGGCTCGACAATGCCTTCGGCTACAACAACATTTCGATGATGGTGTCCCGCAAGGTCGGAGCGGTGAATGGGACTGATCACCGGCAATATGGGCCGAAAAACCAGTTCGCGACCGAGATGGACCATTTTGCCGATGCTATCCGGTCCGACCGCGTGCCGCACACGCCGGGCGAGGAAGGCCTGCAGGATTTGCGCATCATGGAAGCCATCTATCAGGCCGCCCAGGGTGGCAGTCCGGTGACGATGCCGGCGGTCAGCGGGCTCGATGTGACACGCGGCCCGGCCCCCAAGGAGCAGGAGAGCTGAGCGGTCCCGAGGCCGGGGGAGGCATGAAGCGCCTGGCAACAGGGCTTATGCCCGAGCCTGATCCTCGCTAGACTCCGATCAATAACGACCGGGGAGGCGCATTATGATGGCGGGGCTTCGTCTGAATCACGTGTCGCTGCTGGTCCGGAGCCTGGAAAGCAGTGCGCGATTCTATCAGGAGGTCCTGGTCCTGCCCGAGATCGAATGCGGCGCTCGCAAACCCCATATCAGATGGTTCGGGCTCGGACCGGGGCAGTCCATTCATCTAATCGAAGGCGAGGCGGGGTACACGCTTCCAACCATGTCTAGTCACTTCTGCATCTCGTCACGCGACTTCGAAGGAACGCTCCGGCATTTCCAAGACAAGGTGGCACAGTATTGCAACCTCACGGGCGAACCCGGACAGGAACATAGGCGCGCTGATGGCGTGCGGTCCGTCTACCTTCAGGACCCCGACGGCTATTGGATCGAGGTCAACGAAGACTTTTAAGATCTTATAAGAACCGGCGATGATGCCGGCCTGTTGCAACCGACCGGGCGTAAGCGGAGAAGCTGCAGACTGCGCGGCTTGGTGTTAGGTGGCAAGCTCACTTGGCCCCGATCGGCCCTGCTTCAGTGGCCGGCCTTCGGCATCTTGTCCCGACTCATGGCGGAACCGTCAGCACTACTCGGCTCTGCCTCCTGAAGAATGTCGGCAAGCTTCTTGTCGGACGCCCGGATGGATCGCAAGCGGTCCAGGAGCCTCTGAAACTCGGCCTCTGTCAGGGGCTTAGATGGGTCCATGAGCGCAGCACTCGTTGGACAGAGTGAAAGCGCTACCCTCTTCCGACCGCCGGCCGCCTTGGCGAGTCCATGCAGTGCCGCATTACCAAACTATTTCTTGTTATTAGCAAATGTTGTTATACTCGCATTAGCGGCGGATAACGCGTCCGAACAGCAGGTGCCGCGGCTATCGCCAGTCTCAACTGGTACAGGATGATGCCGCTTTCATCGGTTACGTCGAGGTGCCAATCTTCTGGCGTCGGCTCTCTACCCTCGTCAGGGATGGAGGAGACCGAAAGGAGGAGACGCGCGATGATCGACCGGACAACCGCCGAAAGACTCATGTCGGACGTGCGCGACCTGCGGGTCGCGGGCGACACCGATGGCATCATGGCCCTCTTCGGCGACGGGGCAACATTCCGCATCGTGGGATCGGCTACCGGATGGCCGTTCGGAGAGGCCGTCGCGGGTAAAGACGCTATACGCGCCGCCCTCGCGGACATCACAGAAAGGTTCGAGTTCCTCGAATACCGCGCGATCAAGACCCTGATCGACGGAGACGCAGCAGCGGTGCGCTGCGTAGCGAAAGTTCGTCACAGGTCGAGCGGCAAGGTCGCGGAGACCGAAACTTCGGATTTTTTCACGTTCGAGGATGGGAAGTGTTCGTCGTTCACCCAGTATGCGGATACGGCACTCGCGATGGAGATCGCCGGAGGCTAGCTTCCGACCTCTGTCACCGCTTCGGCGCGTCCGCAAAGGCCCTAAAGGCCTCGCCATAATCGGGATGCCAGCGCGACAGCGCCGGTCGGTTCTCGATCACATCGCCCATTGCCCAGGCCATGCGGCGTTCGTCGGTCGCCCGGTCGATATCGTTATCTGGGCAGAGGACGTAGAAGTCGCCTCGCCCGATGCTCTCCAGCATGAAGTCGATGACCTGCTCGCCCGTCCAGGCGCCGGCCGGTTTCTCGTCCCGGCCCGTCATGCCGGTATGGGTGAAGCCGGGGATCAGGAGATGGGCGCTCACCTGGCATCCGGGAATCTGGCGCAGCTCGTAGGCGGTGCTTTCCGTAAACACCTTCACGCCCGCTTTACTCACATTATAGGCCGTGTTGCCCGGCGGCGTGGTGATGCCTTGCTTCGAGCCCGTGTTGATGATGGCGCAGGGCGTGTTCTGGGCCAGCATGGCCTGGGCGAAGGCCTGTACGCCATGGATGACACCCCAGAGATTGACCCCGAGGAGATCGTGCCAGGCCGGGCTCGGCTCGAGCGCTTTGCCCACGATTCCGATCCCGGCGTTGTTCATCAGCACGCCCACCTCACCGAATCGCCCATGGGCTTGCTGCTGCAGTGAAACGACGTCGTCCCAAAGACTCACGTCGGTCGCGACCGCCAGAACATCGGCCGCCCCGCCGGACGCCCGCTCGGCAACCTTTCGCGCCGCTTCGTCCAAAGTTGCGCCGGGCCGGTCTGCCAGACACACTTTCATGCCCAAGGCCGCGAACCTCTGCGCGGCCGCAAGCCCGATTCCGCTCGCCGCCCCTGTGATCACGGCAACGCGGCCTTTGGCAATGGCTGGATGGGCGTTCATACCGGTCTTCCTCGTTTGATCACCGCGGGATAACCCGCGAAACCCGACGAGGGTCCCGGCGCTCGAAGCGGGCCGCCGAGGGTATCCTTTCGGACTCCGGTTACTTCATGTACTTGCGGCAGCCGGCGCTGACTTCGGCCTTTTTCTCCTTCATGCAGGCGGAAATCTTGTCCACGTCGGGCACGAACTGGCCACACAACTTCTGCGCGTCGTTGTAGCAGGCTGCCTGCTGACGATCGCGCAGGCTCGGTGCCCTCGTGCGAGCGGACGCGAGCCCACAGACGCTGGACGCCAAGACTACGCTCAAAACAAGGGCCATGGGTCGCATCGTTTCATCCTCCCGCGGCACGAAGGGCCGCTGGCCCATCTTGCAGCTTCCATCCGGCAAGGCAATCGAGCCGATCGGGAGCGTTCCGTCCGTCCCCATCTTTGACGTCGGCATCCAAAACCGCGCCTCCACGCGGTGTCGCGCCGCACGGTGAGATCACCTTGCTGCGCTCATGCCGAATGTTTCGAACCGGAACTTAAGCGCCTCCGGACCGTTCCTTCAGCGGTGCGAATGACACATGGAGAAACGCGATGAGCAGCACATCCGACAAAGCCTCGGGCCTCGCCAACGAAGCCGCCGGAAGCGTCAAGCAAGGCATCGGCAAGGCCGTTGGCTCTGATAAGATGCAGGCCGAGGGCATGGCTCAGAAGGTCAAGGGCGAAGGCCAGAAGGCTATGGGCGACGCCAAAGACACGGTGAAGGACGCGGCCAACAAAACGGCCGATGCAGTCAACAAGAACCTCTGATCGAGCTTTCGATCACGGATCAAACGAAACCGGCCCTTGTGGCCGGTTTTTTTGTGCCGCAACCAGCAAGTTCAACGAACCGTAACGGTCGCGCGGCCGTGCCACCAAGGGACAAAGCGAGCAGCACGAGGCTTGCGCCCGTGACCAGGCGAAGCTGATCGGCTCGGCACGTCGTGTCGAATCCGGACGCTTCTGTGTCACGCGGGAGTTCGGCACCTGTGTTCTTCACCAGCGACTATGCGTTCCGGCGTCGCCGACCGCGAAACGACAAGCAGAATCCGGTGCATCCCCCGGCGGGCGTCCGCGCCAGCTTTAGGGCCAGAACGCGGCCCAACACCGCCGCGAGGCGCGCCGCGTTTACGATGGGGGCTGCGGCCGCCGACGCAACCGTTCTGGTTGCCACGGCCTTGCTGGCCGCCCTCGTCTACCAGCAGGACATCGCCGATGCCTGGGACACCGGCAAATGGGCCGGGGTGATCGCGATCCTCTTCGTCGGGGCGAATCTGCTGCGCCACCATTATGGCATGCAGCATTATCTCACCTCAAAGCGTCAGGCCGAACGAGCGCTGATGTCCTGGCTGGCGGCGTTCGGGGCCGCCTTGACGCTGGGATTTTTGACGAAAACCAGTGCGCTTTTCTCGCGCGGCGTCATGGGGATCTTCTTTGTCGCGGGCTTTGCCGCGGTGATGCTCACCCGCATTCTTTTGGTTCGCCATATGCGGGCCAAGGCCGAGGCCGGCGACATCACGTTTCGCACGGTCGTGCTGGTCGGTGCCGAGGACGAGATCCATGCCTTCATGACCCGTTACCGCCCCTCGCAATGTGGTCTCGACGTGGTCGGGGCCTCGGTGCTCAGAGGCGCAGGGGCCAGTTTGACGGAAGATCTAGCGCTGGCGGTGGCAACCGCCCGCATGCTGCGCCCGGACGATGTTTTCCTGCTCGTGCCCTGGGGTGAGCCGGAGGTTATCGCCAACTGCATCGACATGTTCCGGCGCCTTCCAGCCGCGATCCACCTCGGCCCCGCGCGTTTTCTCGATCGGTTCGACGACATGCGGATCGATCAAGCGGGCAGGATCTCCAGCGTTCACTTGGTGCGCAGTCCGCTTTCCCCGCTGGAGGTCGCGGTCAAGCGGATCTTCGACATCCTCGTCTCGGCCACGCTGCTGATCCTGTTGAGCCCGCTTCTGGCGTTTGCGGCGCTTGCCATAAAACTCGACAGCCCCGGACCCGTGCTGTTCTTCCAGCGGCGCTACGGGTTCAACCAGGAGCCGTTCCGCATCCTGAAATTCCGCTCGATGTCCACCCTGGAGGATGACGCCCGCCTGACCCAGGTCACGCCCGGTGACACGCGCGTGACCCGCGTGGGACGCCTGTTGCGGCGGACCAGCATCGACGAGCTTCCCCAGCTCATCAACGTGCTGCGGGGCGACATGTCGCTGGTGGGGCCGCGACCGCACGCGCTGGCGCACGACCAGCGCTTCGAGCGCACCATCGCGCTCTATGCGCGCCGTCATAACGTGCGCCCCGGCATGACGGGCTGGGCCCAGGTGAACGGCTGGCGCGGCGAGACCGACACACCCGAAAAGATCCAGGGCCGCATCGAGCACGACCTCTACTACATCGACAACTGGTCGATGTGGTTCGATCTGGCGATCCTGCTGCGCACGGCCTTTTCTCCGGCCACGTTCCGCAACGCGAAGTGATGATTGCGGCGCGGGCCGTTCAGGCCGCCTCCTCCTCGGCAGGGTGTGGTGATGGATGTGGCGCCGTCGCGGGGCCGCGCTCGTCGAGGCTGACACGCAGCCACCCGGCCTCGACATGCAAGCGCAGGCCACGATACTTCACGAGATAGTGGATCCCGACGATCGCGGCGGCGAAGCCCGAGAGGGCGCCGACGCCAAGCCCCCAGCGCGGGCCGAACCGATCCGCGACCCAACCCACGATGGGCGCGCCGATCGGGGTGCCCCCCAACGCGATGGCGAGGAGGATCGCCATCACCCGGCCACGCATGGCGGGCTCGGTCGACAATTGGACGGTGCTGTTCGCCGTGGTGGTGAAGGTCTGTGCCGACACCCCGACGAGGATCAGAGCGAGGCCGAACAGCCAGTAGTTGGGCATGACCGCAGCGAGCGCGAAGCCGATCCCGAAAAGGCCGGCCCCCGCGAATAGCAGCGTGACATGAGGTTTTTCCCGCCGCGCGGCGAGCAGCGCGCCCGCCACCGATCCGATGGCCATGATCGACGTCAAGAGCCCGTATTGGGCCGCTCCGGTATGAAAGACCGTGACCGCCATGGTCGAGATGAAGATGGGAAAGTTCAATCCGAACGTCCCGATCAAAAACAGCATGAGAAGGATGGCTTTGAGGTCGGGCCGTTTCCACACGTAGCGAAAGCCTTCGGCCAGACCTCCACGGGCTCGGAGGGCCCTGACGGTCCGATGCAGCTCGCCGACGCGAAGCAAGGTCAGCGAGCCGATCACGGCCGCGAACGAAGCCGCGTTGATCAGGAAAACCCAGCCGGTGCCCACCGAGGCAATGAGAAGACCCGCGATGGCGGGACCGATCATGCGTGCGGCATTGAACGATGTGGAATTCAAAGCCACGGCATTCGACAGGTCGGCTTCCCCGACCAGTTCCGTCACGAAGGTTTGACGCGCCGGCGCATCGAACGCCGTGACGCAGCCCAGCAGGAAGGCGAATAGATACACGTGCCACACGTGCACGTACCCGGCGAGGGTGAGGAGTCCCAGCCCGAGTGCCAGCGCCCCCATGGCGGCCTGAGTGCCCAGCAGGAGCTTGCGCCGGTCGAGATGATCGGCCGCAAAACCCGCCAAGAGCAGCAACAGCACGAGCGGTGCGAACTGGAGCGCCATGACCACGCCCACCGCGGTCGCATTTTTCGGGGTGAGCTGGGTGAGCACGAGCCAATCCTGGGCGGTGCGCTGCATCCAGGTGCCCACATTGGACACGAGAGCGCCGCCGGCCCAGACGCGGTAGTTGAAGCTCTTCAGTGAACGGAAGGTGCTCGTGGACGAACCGCTCATGCGTCGGGAACGGAATTGCCGCCGTGGAACCGGCCGAACAGGCGCGCCGTCACGATGCCGGTGAGTAGAACGCCCGCACCCAGGGCCACGACCTGCTCCGTGGAGCGCAGATCGAAGTCGCCGACCCGGCAGACCAGGCCATAGCCGACCGCCAGGTTGAGAAAGCCCCACAGCACGTTGACGGTCGAGGAAGAAAGCCCTTCGCCGGGCGGTTTGGCGAACGGGCTTTGAAACGGCCGCCCCATCACGCCGCTGACGAAATGCGGGACCGCGTTGGTGAGGAAAGCGCCGGCAAAGAAGTAGGCGGCGTCGTGAAGCCAATTCATCGCGACGCGCTCCGTTTTTCGAGCAAATCGATGATCTCCTGCATGGTGCCGGTTTCGCCGAGTCTGGGGAACACCCGCGTGATGCTGTTCGTGTGGGCATCGGCGTTCAGATCCGTCATGGCATCGATCGCGAGCGCCACGTTGAAGCCGAGTTCATGGGCGTGGCGCGCCGTCGACTCGACCCCGGCGCTGGTCGCGACCCCGACGATCACGACTTGTGTGACCCCGTGGCCCTTCAGATAGGTTTCGAGGTCCGTGTTGGTGAAGGCACCCCAGGTCCGCTTGGTCACGACATGATCGTCAGGCTTTTGGTTGAGTTCGGGAACGAGATCGGTCCATCCGGAGGGTCGCTCGGCGATACGCAGGGCCTGTTCGGTCCGTCCCGGCGCTCCCGCGTCGACGTTGACCAGCACGACCGGCAGGCCGTGGCGGCGGAAGGCCTCCGCCAAGGCGCTGGCATTCCTCACCACGGCGTCGACTGGATTTGCTGTGGGGAGCGAGACGATGCCCCTTTGCAGATCGATGACGATGAGGGCCGTCTTCGTGTCGAGCGTGGTGATCGCCATGCCGTTCTCCTCTGTTGACGTTTCGAGTTTTTTGGGCGAGCCCGACCTTCACGCCTCGCCGAGGCGCTGGATCAGCGCGATGGCCGAGATGAGAGTTTGCCGTTCGGCCGGATCGAGCTTTGCCATGGCGGCGAGCAGCCATTCGCGCTTGGCGATCGTCCGCTTTCGCCGCGCCTCGGCGCCCTCTAGCGTCAGCCCGAACAGAACTTGCCGGCCATCCGTCGGATGAGGCCGGCGCTCGACCAAGCCTTCCTGCTCCAGATCCGCAAGGGTGGTGCCCATGGATTGCGGTTTTACGACTTCGGCGCGGGCGAGGTCCGCCGTCGTCATCCAGCCCCCCTTGTCGAGCCGCGCCAGCGCCGAGAGCTGCGACCAGCTCAGCTCGCTCGCGTTCGCTTCCGCGCGCAGCCGACGAAGAAGCTGCCCGATGGCGAGCGAGAGGTCGGTGACGGCAGTTTCCAGCGCTATGGGAGGGTCGGAGGTGCCGCTCATGGCCTCGGTATAGACTCAACAGGAAAACTTGCAAGGCTTCCTGTTGACATAGGCGAGTCGGCGGTTTGAGAGCTCGCGCCGACAGTAGAATTGAGAGGCGCGACCGACGCGCCGGAGAAGATCCAGGCCCGCATTGAGCGTGACCTGAATTGGAATGGCAGGGCGAGTGCGTCGTGAGGGCTAAATCCCGCCCGGGCGCGCCCGCGATCAAGGCGCAGGTCAGCGAAGCCGCATGGAAGAGGACACCCGCCCAGAGGCGACGGATTTAAAAGGGTCGAGTGCCGGCAGGAACCGTGACCTCGTTGCGGCTTGCCTCGACGACATCGTGACCGGGTCCGGCCAACGCTCCGTTTTCCTCCGAGAGCGGCTCGTTTCTTCTGACGGAGAGCTGCCAGACCATCAGCGGCAGACTGACGAGGATCATTGGTGCAAAGTAGACGAAGACCAGCCACCAAACGCCCGTGGCGTCGGCCCGGGGAGGCTCGGTGCTTCTTACGAGGATGCCAGCCAGAAAATCGAGGATGGATTCCAAAACGACAAGCCAGGACATCACCAGTCCGAGGCGCCAGCGGAACCGCAACACGACGATCGTGGCCAGCGCGAGCCCTGCCCCGGCGAAATCTCCGATCACCAATTGCGCTACGGCGACATCCGAAATCGGGTAACCCTCGTGCTGCGCAACATAAAGGTAGAGCACGCAATATCGGAATACGTGAACCCACAAGAGTATCGTCAAGGCACTGGTGAATGGCATCCGCTTGAGCCAAGGTGAAATATACCACCACGCGATCAATCCGTAAGCTACGATAGTCAGAAGCTGTGCTTGCTTCATGGGTCTTTCTCCGGATTTACCGATGAGCCTGGCGGGGGAGAGAGTGTCATCGACGGATGACGCCGAAGACTTCGTTGCATCTGCGGTCGAGCTAAGCTCTGGCCTGAGAGATCTTCGGGCGGCGCTGAAAGAGCTTGACCGACAGGAAAGGCTTCCAGATCGCGACGGGAATGTTCAGGAGAAACAAGGCGAACACGACGGCGCCATAGAGGCTGGCCTGGTCGGCGCTGTGCTGAAACTGCGGCGCGAGTTGATTGTGCTCAACCGACCAATGCGCCCAAGTCCTGGCCGCGACCAGCGCGGGCGCCACCAGCGGAGTTGCGATAAACAAAGCCACGGCGTTGAGACCGATCTTGATCCAGACCCATACCGGAGGGCGCAATCCATACCGGAGGAGCGTCAAGCCGATCCCGGTCGCGATCATCAACAAAAACCCCGGCAGAACGAGCGTTCGGGCGAGTTGACCGGTCAGGTCGCGTCCAAACGACAGGGACTGAAGGTCACCGGCACGCGTTACTCGATCGATCACGAGGGCGGCCAATCGGGTTCCAATCGACATCCCGAGACCGAGGAAGTGGAACAGCAGCAAACTGCGACCGACGTTTCGTTTGAAGCCGATGGCGTTCATGGATTCAGCCTTCTGGAGGGGGACGTCTCTCGAGCGAATAGCCTCGCCGCTGGATCGGCGTCCGAAGCTCGATTTTGGGCGAAGTCGATCTCTTGCGCGCATGCGGTCGAGGCAATGGTGCAACCGACGATCGAGGTCGTAGCGGCCTGCGCCGCAGCGCAACGCTGTGCTGACTCACCCGAAATTGATCATGGCCGACGATCCTTGTCGTGAACGACGCCCTATCTATTCGAGACCGCAACGCTGAATTACCCTCGCGCCTGGACAAACTTCTTTGCCGGGAAGGCTGGAATGACCACAATCCTGGAGAAGACCGCGGGCCTGGCCGCTTTCGTGCGCACCGTGGACACGGGATCGTTCAGCAAGGCGGCTCGATCGATTGGATCGACCCCGTCAGCGGTTTCCAAAAGTGTCGCTCGGCTGGAGCGGCGGCTCGGCGTGCGCCTGCTTCAGCGCTCGACGAGGGCCCTTGGTTTGACCGTGGAAGGCTCGGCCTACTACGAGCGCGTGGCGCCCTTGCTCCGCGCCATAGAGGACGCCGAGGATGTGGTTCAGCAGGCGAGCCGTGCGAGCGGCCTCCTCCGAGTGACCGCCTCCCATGACCTCGGGCGCACCTTGATCGCCAAATGGGCCAGGACCTTCATCGATCGCCACCCCGACGTGAAACTCGAATTGAGCCTGAGCGAACGCAACGTCGATCTGGTTCACGAAGGTTACGACGTGGCGATCCGAATGCGCGAGCTGCCGGATGCCGAGCTGGTCAGCCGGAAACTTGCCGATCTACGAACCGTGTTCGCGGCCTCACCGGACTATCTTGCCCGTCGTGGCGTCCCTGAGACGGCGGAGCAGCTTCGCGATCACGCTTGCGTACGATATCTGCTGAGCGGACGGCCTTTTCCGTTCGCCTTCGCGGATGGCACTAGCCTGGTTCCCGATGGACCGTTCGACTGCGACGATGGCGGGGCGGTCCGCGAGGCCGTTTTCGGCGGCGTAGGGATCGGCTATCTGCTGTATTTTACGGTCACCGAGGCACTCGCCGCACAGCGGCTGATCCAGGTTCTGCCCGATCTCGCCTGCCCCACCATGCCCGTCTACGCGGTACACGCCTACGGCCGGCAACTACCCGTGCGCGCCCGGCTATTCATCGATTTCCTTGTCGAACAGGTCGGCAAGTCCGACGTTTGACGCGCCGCCCACCTTGCGGTCGCTTGGATCATCGCGGTTCGCGGCAACCGGCTTTCTGGCGACGCCAGCCCCCTCACGCGGCGCGCTGATAATCCTTGATGTCGGAAAACGTGATGGCGGGCCAGCGGTCCTGCTCGTATTTCAGCGTGAAGGCCGAGGAGGCCATGAACACCGGGGCGCCATCGAGGTCGGTGGCGGTCGACGACGGATAGGCGGCCATGAACTTGTTGAGTTCGGCCGGGTCCGCTGCCGTCACCCAGCGGCAGAGTTCGAACCGGCTGGTCTCGAAGCTGACCGGCAGCCCATATTCGGCCAGCAGCCGCTCGACCAGCACATCGAGCTGAAGCGCCCCGACCACCCCCACAATGGCGCCCGAACCGTCATGCGGCAGGAAGGTTTGGACGACACCTTCCTCGGCCATCTGCTGCAAGGCCTCGCGCAGCTTCTTGGCCTTCATGGCGTCGGTCAGCTTCACGCGCCGCAGGATTTCGGGGGCAAAGCTCGGCACGCCGCGGAACACCAGATCCTCGCCCTCGGTCAAGGTATCGCCGATTCGCAAGGTGCCGTGGTTGGGGATGCCCACCACATCGCCCGGAAAGGCCTCCTCGGCGAGCGCCCGTTCCTGGGCGAAGAAGAACTGCGGGGCGTTCAGCGCCATCGGCTTGCCGGTGCGCACGAGTTTCGCCTTCATGCCGCGCACGAGGCGGCCGGACGATACCCGCATGAAGGCGATACGGTCCCTGTGGTTGGGGTCCATATTGGCCTGGATCTTGAACACGAAGCCGCTCATCTTCTTCTCGTGCGCGTCGACAAAGCGGCTCTCGGCCTGCAGGCCTTTGGGCGGCGGCGCGAAGGCCGCGAGCGCCGCGATCAGGTCCGCGACCCCGAACGTGCGCAGCGCGCTGCCGAAGAAGACGGGCGTCAGGTGCCCCTCGAGATAGGCCTTCTCGTCGAAGGGGCGGCAGGCCTCGCGCGCGAGCTCCAGTTCGTCGATCGCGGCATCGGCCTCGATCTCGGGCAGCAGGGCCCGGATCCTGGGATCGCGCGGTCCATCGACCGGAAGCATCGGGGCCTCGACGTCGGAATCGAGCTTGCGGATGGCGTTGTGGGCGAGGTCATAGGTGCCCGCGAAGGCGCGGCCGCGGCCGATCGGCCAGGTGATGGGCGCGGTGTCGAGCGCCAAGACCTTCTCGATCTCGTCGAGAAGATCGAACGGGTCGCGGGTTTCGCGGTCCATCTTGTTGATGAAGGTGACGATGGGAATGTCGCGCAGGCGGCAGACCTCGAACAGTTTTCGCGTGCGGCTCTCGATGCCGCGCGCGGCATCGATCACCATCACGGCCGAATCCACGGCCGACAGCGTGCGATAAGTATCCTCGGAAAAGTCCTCGTGGCCGGGTGTGTCGAGCAGGTTGAACACGCAGCCCGCATGTTCGAAGGTCATCACCGAGGTGACGACCGAGATGCCGCGCTGGCGTTCGATATCCATCCAGTCCGATCGGGTCTGGCGGCGGTTGGCTTTTGCCCGCACCTCGCCCGCGAGCTGGATCGCGCCCCCGAACAGCAGCAGCTTTTCGGTGAGGGTCGTCTTGCCCGCGTCGGGATGCGAGATGATGGCGAAGGTGCGCCGGCGCGCCACGGGGTCGTCGGTGGGGATCATGCTGACTGAGGGTGTGAGGATTTCGTTCCCGCGCTTACAGCAATGGCGCCGGGATGTCATGCGGCCGCAGCGGGCGACGGATGCCGCACAGCCTCTTCCCTTCGGCGGCGCTGCGCGCCGCGGGGCGGACCTCCGGTGCAGGCCGGGATCGCGGCCATCGGGAAGGCGCGGCAAATTGCGAAGGTCCGGCAACTAAGCCGGCCGGGACTGGTTGGCGTGCCATCAGAGCCGAGCGCCAGCCATGTCGAAGCGTCGAACCCGCCGATCCAACGCCCGCTCGATCCTCGTGACCACGCCCTTGGTGGCCGCAGCCGTGTGGATCGCCTACAGTGCTTTGGCGATCAACCATCGCCGTCCCTTGCCGCCCGCCCTTCCCGGCGATCGCATCACCGTGGAAACGCCGGCGGGCTTGGTCAACCTCTATGCGAGCGGGCCCAGCGAGGGGGTCCCCCTTCTGCTCGTTCACAGCGTCAACGCCGCCGCGAACGCTTACGAGGTGCGGCCGCTCTATCTGCATTACCGGTCGAGGCGACCCGTCTACGCGATCGATCTGCCAGGCTTCGGGTTTTCCGAGCGCAAGGACACGGTCTACACGCCACGCCTCATGGCAGACGCCCTGCATTCGGTCGTCGCCGCGATCCGCGCGCGTCACAATGGCCAGCCGGTGGACGCCATGGCGCTTTCGCTGGCGTGCGAATATGCGAGCCGGGCGGCGCTCGAGCGTCCGGACGACTACCGCAGCCTGGGCCTCATCAGTCCGACCGGCTTCGATGAGGCTCTGTCAGGCCGGGGCCGCGCGCAATCGAACCGCGGAAGCGGCGTCGCGCTAGCCATGGTCTCGACGCCCGTCTGGAGCCAAGCGCTCTACGATCTCTTCGTGAGCCGCCCGAGCATGCGGTTCTTCCTGGAAAAGACCTGGGGCTCGAAACAGATCGACGAAGGCCTCTTCGAATACGACCAATTGTCCGCCCATCAGCCCGGCGCGCGATACGCGGTTTGGTCGTTCCTGGCGGGATATCTCTTCGCCAACGACATCAGCCGCATCTACGCCCTGCTGACTTTACCGATTTGGACCGCGCACGGCCGACGTGGCGATTTCGTGGACTACCGGTACGAGAAGGACATGAACGGCAAGCCGAACTGGTGGTTCGACGAGTTCGACACGGGCGCGTTTCCGCACTTCGAACAGTTGGACGCCGTGGCGCGCTCCTACGACAGCTTCCTGTCAACCCTGCGATGAGCCTTGGATTGGGAGAAGACTGAACTAGGCTCTGCTCGCCTGACGCCCGGCCGGCACGGTGTCGATGCCCGGCGTCCATGCCGGCCCCGTCATGCTCGGCCTCTTGATGAACAAGGGCATCACCGTAAAGACCGGCCAGACCCACATGCTGTACTCCATGAAGCGGCTGCTGGAGCGGATCGAGAAAGGCGAGATCGACCCCTCCTTCATCATCACGCATCGCCCGACCCTGGAAGAAGGCCCGAAGCCCTACAAGACGTTTCGGGACAAGCAGGACGGCTGCATCAAGGTGGTGATGCGCTGCAACGGGTGAGCTGGACAAGGGTGAACGGGCCGGGCTGATCCCGACCTCAAAGGCAGCAAGGCCGGGCGTAAGCTCGGCTTTTCCTGTTAGGCGGGCAGCATGTCGTTCGTCAGCTCCAATAAGGTTCTGTGCGTTAGAGCGGTTTGCGCGCTGATTGAATCGGCGGGGTAGCGTTTCGAGTTGCGATC
>CAXTOT010000072.1:0-26959 GCA_964245915.1 uncultured Lichenihabitans sp.
GTCGCCAACAACGTCTGCTCGGCGGTCGACTATTTCCGCAAGATGGGCGGCAATGTCGGTGTCGCGGGCCTGGTCATCAACAAGGACGACGGTACGGGCGAGGCCCAAGCCTTCGCCGAAGCGGTCGGCATCCCGGTTCTGGCCGCCATCCCGGCCAACGAGGATATCCGCCGCAAGAGCGCCAATTACGAGATCATCGGTACGCCCGGCAGCGAATGGGCCTCGCTGTTCGAAGCCTTGGGCGAGCAAGTGGCGGCCGCGCCGCCGATCCGCCCCACGCCGCTCACGCATGACGCATTGCTGGGCCTGTTCAAGGGGGACGCCGTCGGCCGGGGCGTGGTGCTGGTGCCTGCCACACTCGAAGACATGTGCGGCGGGATCACGGTCGAAAAACCCTCCCTCGAAGTCGTCTACGAAGACGCGTGAGGGCCGCAGCATGACGGCTTCCCCGGACCTCGCTCTCGCCCCGCCCTCCCCGGTGCCTGCCCCACTCGGGGCAGCGTCCCCGGTGAGCGGCTGCCACGGCGGGGCCGCCACGATGCTGGCTGCGGCCAAAGCGGCCGGCAAGAGCGCGGTGCTCGATGGTCTGGCGACCGATTATCCCAAAGGGCCGCATGATCAGCCGCAATCCATGTGCCCAGCCTTTGGGGCGCTGCGGGTCGGCTTGCGCATGCGCCGCACCGCCACGATCCTGTCCGGCTCGGCCTGTTGCGTCTACGGCCTCACCTTTACGTCGCATTTCTACGGCGCCAGGCGGAGCGTCGGTTATGTGCCGTTCAATTCGGAGACGCTGGTCACCGGCCAGCTCTACGAGGACATCCGCGACGCCGTAGCCGAAACCGCCAAGCCTGAGCATTATGATGCCGTCGTGGTCATCAACCTCTGCGTGCCGACCGCCTCGGGAGTCCCGCTCGATCGTCTGCCCCGGGAGATCGATGGCGTCCGCATCATCGGCATCGACGTGCCGGGCTTTGGGGTGCCGACCCATGCGGAAGCCAAGGATGTGCTGGCCGGCGCCATGCTGCGCTATGCACGGGTCGAGGTGCAGCAAGGTCCGGTCCAGCGCCCGCGCCAGGCCGCGGAGCGCGGCCGCACCGTCAGCCTGATCGGCGAACTCTTTCCCACAGATCCCGTCGGGGTCGGTGCCTTGTTGGCCCCCATGGGCCTTAAGGTTGGGCCGCAGCTTCCGGCCCGCGAATGGCGTGATCTCTACGGCGCGCTGGATTGCGCGGTGGCGGCCGCGGTCCATCCCTATTACACGGCCACGGTGCGTGAATTCCGCGCCGCCGGGCGGCCCGTCGTGGGATCGGGACCGGTCGGCCTCGACGGCACCGCGGCCTGGCTCGACGCCATCGGCAGGGCGGCCGCGGTCGGCGCGGCCCAAATCGATGCCGCCAAGGCCCAGGCTCTGCCCCAGATCAGGGCCGCGCTCGACGCTCATCCACTGAAGGCCCGCGTTACCGTCGCGGGTTACGAGGGCTCCGAACTGCTGGTGGCCCGCCTGCTCGTGGAAGCCGGCGCCGAGGTTCCCTATGTGGGGACCGCTTGCCCGAAGACCGACTGGAGCGAGGCCGACCGGCAATGGCTCGCGGGGCGCGGCACCCACGTCCAATACCGGGCCTCGCTCGAGCAGGATGTCGCGGCTATGCGGGATGTACGGCCCGATCTCGCGATCGGAACCACGCCGCTGGTCCAGAAGGCCAAAGAGCTCGGCATCCCGGCCATCTACTTCACCAATATGGTGTCGGCCCGTCCCTTGTTCGGGCCGGCCGGCGTAGGGGCCATGGCCCGGATCGTCGACACTCAGACCAGGGGGCGCGAGCGTTTCGCCCGCATGGTTTCGTTCTTCGAGGGCGTCGGCACGGGGGACGCCAGCGGCTACGGCTCGGCCGGGGTGCCGGACGCCCATCCAGGCGCCAAGGAGCGGTTCCGCAAGATGCGCGAATCAAAAGCGCGGGCCGAAGCCCATATTCCGGTGGGGACCTGAGCCATGCTGGTTCTCGACCACGATCGCGCGGGGGGATATTGGGGCGCCGTCTATGCGTTCACGGCGGTCCGCGGATTGCGGGTCGTCATCGACGGGCCTGTCGGCTGCGAAAACCTGCCCGTGACGGCCGTCCTGCATTACACCGACGGCCTGCCGCCGCATGAATTGCCGATCGTGGTCACCGGCCTGTCGGAGGACGAGCTGTCGATGACCGGGACCGAGGGTGCTTTGCGCCGGGCCAGCGCCACGCAGGACCCGGACATGCCCGCCGTGGTGGTTACGGGTAGCATCGCCGAGATGATCGGCGGCGGCGTCACGCCCGAGGGCTCGAATCTGATGCGCTTCCTGCCGCGCACCATCGACGAGGACCAGTGGCAGGCCGCCGATCGGGCCATCAACTGGCTGTGGTCGGAATTCGGCGCCAAGAAGGCCAAGGGTCGCCGCAAAACGGTGCGACCGGAAGGCGCCAAGCCCCGGGTCAACATCATCGGGCCGATCTACGGCACCTTCAACATGCCGTCCGACCTCGCCGAAATCCGACGCCTCGTCGAAGGCATCGGCTGCGAGGTGAACCTGACCTTTCCGCTCGGCAGTCACATCGAGGACGTGCCCCGCCTTGCCGATGCCGACGTCAACGTCTGTCTATATCGGGAATTCGGGCGAAAACTGTGCGAGGAGCTCGACCGTCCCTATCTCCAAGCCCCGATCGGCATCTTCTCGACCACTTTGTTCCTGGAGACGCTCGGCGAACTGGCGGGCGTCGACCCAAAACCCTTCATCGAGCGGGAGAAGCACACCACCATCAAGCCGATCTGGGATCTGTGGCGCAGCGTCACCCAGGATTTCTTCGCCACCGCGTCCTTCGCGGTGGTTGCGACCGACACCTATGCGCGGGGACTGCAACGTTTCCTCGAGGGCGAGATGGGCATCCCTTGCACCTTCGCGGTCGGGCGCAAGCCGGGCGTGAAGCCCGACAACGCGGCGGTGCGCCACCAGCTGCGCACGAAGCCCCCGTTGATCCTCTACGGCTCCTTCAACGAGCGGATGTATGCGGCGGAACTCGGCGGCCGGAATGTTTTCATCCCGGCCTCGTTCCCGGGCGCCATCATCCGCCGGGCCACCGGCACGCCTTTCATGGGTTATGCGGGCGCGACCTACATCATCCAGGAATTCTGTAACGCGCTGTTTGATGCGCTCTTCCACATTCTTCCCCTTGGCACCGACCTCGACAAGATCGACTCGACGCCCGCGCGGTTGCATCGGGTAGAGGCCCTGGTTTGGCACCCCGACGCCCAAGCCATGCTCGACGGACATCTCGAAGCGGAACCCTTCCTCACTCGGATTTCCGCCGCGAAGCGAACGCGCGAACGGATCGAGAAGGACGCCCGCAGGGCAGGTCACGACACCGTCACCGCGACACAGGCCGCGGCGTCTCTTGCACGACTGACCGAAGTCTCCGCCGCCTGAGCGGACAAGTCCCAGGCAGACCGATCGACCGGGAGCACGAGGATGAGCTTGATATTGGCAAACAACAGCCCGCGAGCCGCGCTGACGAACGAACAACAATACCGACTGCTCTTCGCCGCAACCTTTTTTCTATTCCTGGGTGCCGCGATCGTCCGACGAATGTTCCGGCGGATGACGGGCGAGGTCCGGCCCGCCGGCACCCGCATGTCCCTCGTCGCCGAAGCGAAGGCGACGGGATACAGCAGCCTGGCCTTCGCCTTCATGGGATGAATCCCTGCACGCTTTCGCCCATGAAGGGCGAAGAAGAGGTCGCGGGATCGACCCAACACCGCCCCGACGACACAGTATGTGAGCGCTCTACCAACGCATGCCAACCAGGAGACCCGATATGTCGATGCATACAGAACGATTACCGGACGAACCAATCGGTCTCTCCGAGCCAGAAGCCAAGGAATTCCACAAAATCTTCATGACGAGCTTCATCGTATTCACGGTAATTGCCATCATCGCGCATATACTGGCGTGGAGTTGGCGCCCATGGCTGCCCGGCCCTAACGGCTATTCTTCACTCATGGATGGCGTTCACGTCATCGTTCCGCATTTGGCATAAGGGAGGAGGTTGCGATGTGGCGCATGTGGATGCTGTTTGATCCGCGCAGAACGCTGATCGCTTTGTTTGCATTCCTGTTCGGTCTGGCACTGTTGATTCATTTCATCTTGCTTAGCACCGACCGTTTCAACTGGCTGGAAGGTCCTCGGGCTCATGCCGCGGCCATGCAGATGTCCCCGGTCCCCGCCCCGATGTCGCAAGTTCCCGCGCCAGCGAAGTGACGGGGTTTGTTGGGGCGCATGCGCCTCCGGCGAATTCGCTCGACTTATGGACCACGGACGAGGCCTGCCGTCTGGCGAGCCTCGTCCGGCCGGACGGCGCGGCCGGGCAAACTCGGCTGAGGCTTAATTTCGACGCCGGGCAATCGGCCCAGCGTTCGTGCGGTCAATCGCAGCATCGTGTTCGCTCGGCGAGGGGCTCGCTTGGCAAGGGCGAATTCACCTGTGGCGCGGCCACATGAAGCTGCACAGGGGGAAACGTCGATGGCGTTGCTCAGCTTTGAAAGAAAATATCGGATTCGCGGCGGTACGTTGATCGGCGGGGACTTGTTCGATTTCTGGATCGGGCCGTTCTTCGTCGGGTTTTTTGGGGTGACGTCGGCCTTCTTTTCGATCCTTGGAACCGCGCTGATCGTGTACGGCGCCTCGCAAGGGCCGACCTGGAACGTCTGGCAGATCAATATCGCGCCGCCCGACCTGAGCTACGGGCTGGCGCTTGCACCACTGCGGGAAGGCGGCCTCTGGCAGATCATTACCGTGTGCGCGCTCGGCGCCTTCGTGTCCTGGGCGCTGCGCGAGGTCGAGATCTGCCGCAAGCTCGGCATCGGCTACCATGTGCCGTTTGCCTTCGGTGTCGCGATCTTCGCCTATTTTTCTCTCGAGGTTATTCGTCCGGTGCTGCTCGGGGCCTGGGGCAATGGTTTTCCTTACGGCATCATGAGCCACCTCGATTGGGTGTCGAATACGGGCTACCAATACCTGCATTTCCACTACAATCCGGCCCACATGCTCGCCGTGACGTTCTTCTTCACGACGACGTTCGCGCTGTCCCTGCACGGCGCGCTGGTGCTTTCGGCGGTCAATCCGAAAAAGGGCGAACGGGTGAAGACGGCCGAGCACGAGAACACCATGGCCCGTGATCTCATGGGCTATTCGATCGGAACGCTCGGCATTCATCGCCTCGGCCTGTTCCTGGCGCTCTCGGCCGGTTTTTGGAGCGCAATCTGCATCATTATCAGCGGGCCCTTTTGGGCGCGCGGCTGGCCCGAATGGTGGGGCTGGTGGCTCAATCTTCCGATCTGGAACTAGCGGCGGGAAGGGACACGTCATGGCCGAGTACCAGAATATCTTCACGCAGGTCCAGATCCGGGCGCCAGCCTATCCGGGCATCCCAACCGCCGACACCGGCGCGCGCCGGGGCAAACCGACCTTCTCCTACCTGTTCGGGCTCATCGGCGACGCCCAGGTGGGTCCGATCTACCTCGGCTACACGGGCGTCCTGTCGATCATTTGCGGCTTCGTGGCCATCGAGATCATCGGGCTCAACATGTGGGCATCTGTGAACTGGAACCCTGTCCAGTTCATCCGACAATTGCCCTGGCTCGCCCTCGAGCCACCGCCGCCCGCCTATGGCTTGAAGATCTTTCCGCCCCTCCGCGAGGGCGGGTGGTGGCTGATGGCCGGTTTCTTCCTCACCACGTCCATCATCCTGTGGTGGGTGCGGACCTATCAGCGGGCGCGGGCGCTCGGCATGGGGACTCATGTCGCCTGGGCCTTCGCGTCCGCCATCTGGCTCTATCTCGTGCTCGGTTTCATCCGGCCGGTGCTGATGGGGAGCTTCGGTGAGGCGGTCCCGTTCGGGATCTTTCCGCATCTCGACTGGACGGCCGCGTTCTCGATTCGTTATGGTAACCTCTTCTACAACCCGTTCCACATGCTCTCGATCGTCTTCCTGTATGGGTCGACGCTGCTCTTCGCGATGCACGCCGGCACCATCCTGGCGGTCAGCCGTTTCGGGGGCGAGCGTGAGGTGGAGCAGATCGTCGATCGCGGCACCGCGGCCGAACGGGCCGCGCTGTTCTGGCGCTGGACGATGGGCTTCAACGCCACGATGGAATCGGTCCATCGATGGGCCTGGTGGTTCGCGGTTCTCTGCCCGCTCGCCGGCGGGATCGGAATTTTGCTGACCGGCACCGTCGTCGATAATTGGTATCTTTGGGCCGTGAAGCACGGGGTTGCCCCCGTCTACCCGCAGGTCTTCCCCGTGGTCCCGGATCCCTCGATCGCGAAGGGAATTCAGCCATGAGATTCCGGCTCGGCATCCTGGCGGTCGTTCTCGCCATCGTCGGCTTTGGGTTGCTGTTCACCTTCCAGCGGCCGCCGTCGATCATGGTCCAGCGGGGCTTCCGCGGCACCGGCATGGACCAGGTAATCAACAAGGACGAACAGGCGCTCAAGGAATATGCAAACCAGCTGCCGCCGGTCGTTCCAGCCGAGGAGCCCAGTGGCACACCGGCCTCCGCCGTCTATGCGAACGTCCAGGTGCTGGGCGATGTGGACGCGCTGGAGTTCGGTCGCCTGATGACCGCGATGACCAATTGGGTATCGCCAACACAGGGCTGTTCCTACTGCCACAACCCCGACAACATGGCGTCCGACGAGCTCTACACGAAGGTCGTGGCGCGCCGGATGATCCAGATGGTCAGACACATCAACACCGATTGGAAGGACCACGTCGCCGCGACCGGGGTCACCTGCTACACCTGCCATCGGGGACAGCCGGTGCCCGCCAATGTCTGGTTCAACAGCCCTGGCCCGCCGCAGAGCCTCGGCGCATTGGGCAATCGCGCCGGCGTGTCGGCTCCCACGATCTCGCCCGGCATGTCGTCCCTTCCCTACGATCCGTTCACGCCTTTCCTCGATCAGGACAATGACATCCGCGTCATTTCCACGACCGCACTGCCCGACGCAGACCACAAATCGATCAAGCAGACCGAATGGACTTACGCTCTGATGATGCATTTTTCGAAGGCGTTGGGCGTCAACTGCACGTTTTGCCACAACTCCCGCTCCTTCGCTGATTGGAACCAGAGCACGCCGCAGCGCAACACCGCTTGGTACGGGATCCGGATGGTGCGCGACCTCAACGGCCAGTATCTCGATCCCCTGAGGGCGACGCTGCCGGCGCACCGCTGGGGACCGCTCGGTGACGGCCCCAAGGTCAACTGCTCGACCTGTCACCAGGGTGCCTACAAGCCGCTGTTCGGGGCCAGCATGCTCAAAGACTATCTTGCCCTGGCCGGGGTAGTGCCAGCGCCGCCGGCCGATAACCCGCCGGCGCCTGTCCCCGCTCCGGTGATTTCACCACCCGCCTCCTCCACGCCCCAAGCGAACCCGGCGGCGCCGCCGCCGTGATGAATGCTCTGCCACGCCAACCCGGTCTGCCGCGGTCGCTTCGGAGGGAAGATCGTGCCGAAACCAGCCTCCGGCCTGGCCTGCCGCGGAGGCGACGATCGACATTTTGACCGAGAGTCCGACAACGACGGCCGGGCTCGCCGATTCATTGCGATCCCACACACGAAGCCTGCATCGTCAAGCCGAGCGCTCCGGCATTCTCGGCGACCTGTTGCAGGGTCGGGCCAACCGCGCCGCCTACATCCTTTTGTTGCGCAATCTTCTTCCCGCCTACGAGGCGATGGAAGCGGGTCTCGAGGACCATCGCGCCTCTGCCGTGATCCAGCCCTATGCCAACGCGGCCGTCTACCGGTCGGCCGCGATCCGCGCCGACCTCGATACGCTCGCCGGGCGTGACTGGAGGCTCGCAGTCCCTATCCTGCCGAGCGCCGCCCTCTATACGGGCCGGATCGCCGCGGTCGCGGCCGATGGGATATTGCTGATCGCTCACGCTTATGTGCGTTATTTGGGCGACCTCAACGGGGGCCAGATCCTGAAGCGCATTCTCGGCCGGACCCTGAACCTCGGCCACGAGAGTCTTTCCTTCTACGACTTTCGCGATATTGCCGACCTCGCCTCGTTCACCCTGCGCTATCGTTCCGCCTTCGACACCTCCGGGGCTCTGCTGGGGGCCTTCGAGCCGCTCCTCGACGAGGCCAAAACGGCTTTCCGGTTCAACATCGACATTTCCGAGGCGATCAGGCGGGCTACAAGCCCCGCGTCATGACCCTCGCATGCTGACGGTAAGCAGGGCGTGGCCGCAGCCGTCAACCCCGCGTAGCGGGCGGACGCGTGGCATGCCAAACTAGTCGATCGAGCACCTCGGCGGTTCGGTCGACCGATCGCCTGATGTTCTCCAGACTCTGCGGCGTATGGGCGAGGTCGAGCCCGTCGGCGATCTCCAAAACCGCGACCTGGGCATTCTCGGCCAACGTCGAAAAGAGACGCTGATACACGGGGTTCGCGGCAGAGCTCCGCCGCCCGCCCATACCGCGTTGCGGCGCGATGATGCTGTCCTGAATCAGCCGGCGTGCGGTCTCGGCCGACCGCCGTTGGGAGATATCCATGAACAGGATCACGAAACCAAGTACGCGGCCAGGAGATGAAAATACGGGATCGGCCCGAATCAGCAGGGGCACGGTTTCGGCACCACTTCGCTCGAACGCCGCCTCGCCGCGCCAAGGCCGTCGAGCATTCTGAAGTTGTTGCAGGACCAGCCTGATCTTGTCCGGGTCCGAAAAGAACTCCGCGAGACCGCTCAGCTGCCTGGGTGGCGGCCGGCTCCCCTGCAACCGGTCGAAGCAACCGTTCGTCAGCAGTATCTTGCCATGGGCATCCGCGATGATGACGGGCTGTTCGGACAGTTCGACCTGTCGCCGGGCGTTCTTGAGCTGATCCTCGACGATCAGCATGCGGACCGTGCGGAACTGAAGGACCACATCGGCGATGGTCTCGCCGATGAGGCGCCCCGTCGTCAGGTCGGCGGGAGTCCAGGGCGCGCATGTCCCCTCCACCAATTCATGCCATTGGGCGAAGGACCGCCGCGGCGACAGATCGGTCGGGTCGTTGCCGACCACGAAAGGCGTCAGGGGATTGCCACCCCAGGTCATGGTTTTGACCCGTTCGGGACGGAACCAGACGACGTATTCGCCAGGCAAAGGAGAAATTGGCACCGCCATGAAGCCGCAGACATCCGGCTTTAGGTCCGCCAGGGTTTGGGCCTCGCTCTCGAGCGCCGCCGTCGCCGCGACTGCAGAGCGCGGCTGTGCTTCGAGCCAAGCCGCGACCGCCTTGATCTGCTGCGATCCGGGCGTCTCGCCGGTGGTGAGGATCTGGCCGTCGAGCAGAAGCGCCGCCCCGTTGGCTCCGACTGGGAGCAGCAAGGCCTGCGAATTGTCGAAGAGCGCGGCCCGCCAGTCCCCATCCCGCGAGATGGCGTCGATCATGCGCTGTTCGAGCTGCCGGACCGCCAGTTCCGCCTGCGCTTGAATGAAAGCATCGAGCGCTGTGATTCGGGTCGCCACGGCTTCGGCCAGCAGCTCGCACACGGCTCTGACCTCGAAGTGGACGAAGCGTGGCTCATAGTGGTGACAGGCCACCAGCCCCCAGAGCCTACCACCCACCATCAGGGACATGACCAGGGTCGCGCCCACACCCATGTTTTTCAGATACTGGATGTGCAACGGCGACATGCTGCGCAAGAAGCACAGGGACATGTCGAGCTCCTGGCCGGTGATCGGCGAGGCGGCCGGCGTCAGCTGGGCCGGAGCATAGGCCACATCGACCAGAACACGCACGCGATTACGCTCGTAGAGGCGCCGTGCCATCTTGGGAATGTCGGAAGCTGGATACCAGTTGCCCAGAAAAGCTTCGAGCGACGCGGCCTTCTGTTCGGCGAACACCTCGCCGTGTCCCTCCTCGTCGAACCGATACACCATCACCCGATCGTAACCGGTGAGATCGCGCACGAGGCATGCGGTTTCGTCCGCCAAGCTGCGCAAGGTCGAACAGGCCATGATGACTTTCAGCGCCCGCTCGACATGCCGCGACAGATCGACGTCAGGCCCGGCGCTTTCCAGCTCGATCACGAGGCCGCCGCCGGGCGGCCGATGCAGAAGACCATCGAATTCGGCCGGCGGCGTGCCGATCCGGCATCGCACACCGACCGGAATGTCAATCAACGAATCATCGAGGTTTGGCATAACCCGCTCAAGAAGGTCGCCGGGGACCTTGCTCAGCGGCAGACCGACGATCGACCCTTGCAAGCCCAAGAAGGTCGCCGCGTTCGCGCTCGCCTGGACGATGACGAGATCATCCTCGCGCACCAGCAGAAGAGCCCCAAACGGCTGGATCGAGCCCGCCAAGTGGATCTGCTCGCGCTCGCAATTCGACAGATCAGCCTTTCCGAAAGGCGGAGCCGACGGCGGGCGAGACGCCATGTTATGTCTCCCTAGGACGTCTCTTCTTGTTCTTCGAAATTCGGCTGGAGGTCTTGCTCCAGTCCGTATCGGCTGAGTTTCATATAAAGGCTTTGTCGACTCAAGCCGAGAAGTTCGGCTGCGGCCGTTCGATTCCCGCCGGATTGTTCGAGTGCCGCCTGTACATAGTGTTTTTCGACACCATCCACGGTCGCCTTGATCAATTGCCGAAGCGGAACCCGGCCGACCGGCTCGATGATAGAATCGCTGAAGCCATTGACGAGACTGGGCTGCTTATAGGGCAGCAGCCGGCGCCCGACGTCGCGCATCAGAATGCCGTAGCACCGCGGCTCCACGTCGGGCACGCTGGCGGCTGAGATCTCGACTTCGGTGTCGCCCCCCAACTCGCCGCGCAGGGTGGTGGTGAAGAGCCGCACGACGTGGTGATTCCGCAACATTGACAAGAGAGTCGCAACATCGGCTCCGGGCCGTCCCAGCCAGCGATCGAGCCGCTCGCCGATGACCGAGGCGACAGCCCCCATCTCGACCATGTCGATGAAGGCGCGGTTGACCCGCCGCACGACCCCGTCCCGGTCCAACGCCGCGAAGGCATCGGGCAGGCCTTGCACCATTTCCTCGACGGAAGGCATCTCTTCGACACGCGGAGACACCTTGTGCAAACCCGTCGGCACGAGCTGGAGCAACAGCAGCGGTGCCGCATCCGCGTTCATCAAGGAGGCGCGAACAAGCCAGGGCCGTCGCTCCTCACCCAGGTGGACGAGCGCACCCGGCACCTTGCCGACATCCCGCACACGCTGGAACATGGCCTTCAGCGTGGCTCGCTCGTCGCGCGAGACCGCCGCTATAAAATCGAGACCGGCCGCGCCTTCGCTGGTCGTGGCTGGAAGGCCGAGCGCCTGGATCGCCGATGGATTGGCCTCGACGATGCGAAGACTCCCAACTTTGAGGAGCAGGACCGCCTCGCTCGATGAGCTAAACAGCAGCCGATACCGCGTCTCGACCTCGCGCAGCTTCCAATAGTCGCGTTCCATCGTCTGCTGGGCGGCAATGAGACGCGACTGCAATTCGGCGACGGCCTGCAGGCTCTTGCCGATCGCGAGCATGCCGGCGCGTCCGCCGAGCAGGACCGTTGTATATTCGATCGGCAGTTCGCGGCCGCTGGGAAAGCGCTGGGTGATCTGGCGGAAAGCCGAGATGCCGCTTTCGCGCGCATCATCAACGATGCGGCGCACCTTGTCGCCCGCATTGTCCGAAACAGTGTCGCCCCAAGGCTGCCCAAGCCAAGCCGAAACACCCTCATCGGACAGCAGACTTGACACCGTCGCCTCCCGAATGACGCCGCTCATATCGAGCAACAGCGTCACATCAGGTTGCGCGAGATTGACTGCCGCCATTCAGTTCGAACCTTGTTCCCCACTGCGGACCGCGTGCCACGATCTCCACGAAAAAACCGAGGGGCAGGTGGTTCGTTCGACGTCCTAGATGGTCCGGGCCAGCGCGACTAATTGAGGATGCCGCAGCATGTGGCGCAAACCACAACATACCTGGCCTTAACAATGAGAACGCTAGTCCGGCGGCCCGCGACTGTCAAGGCGATCATACACCTCGCGGCTAGGGCGGTTGACGCTGGAACCGTCGTAAGATTTTGCAGGCAAGCGCCAAACCGCAGCTTTAGGAGAACGGCGCGTTCAGTTTGACGACCGCGGCGTTCAACACCGTGGCCACCGACACCCACGCCAAATAAGGCGTCAGCAGATAGGCGGCCGGTCGCGAGCAGCGCCCCAGGGCCAGCATCGCGGCGACGATCGATAGCCACAAGGCCACGACCTCGACCAGGGCCCAGTCGGGATGACGCAGGCGAAAGAACAGAACGCTCCACAGGATATTCAGAACGCCGTTGAGCGCGAGGCTCGCGGCCGCCCATCGGCGGCTGGCGGTGTCGGCCGCTCCGCGCCAAGCCAGAAAGGCGGCAGCTGCCCAGCAGGCGAAGATCACGGTCCAGATCGGGCCAAAAGCCCAGTCGGGCGGCTTCCACCCGGGAACCCGAAGGTTTTCGGACCAGGGGCCGATGTCGGTCATCAGCCCGCCGATCCCCATGATGGCAACGGCCGCCAACCCGGCGAGGGCCAGGGCTCGCCATTGGGAGCCGCGCCGCGCATGCGCCCCGATCACGCCGGCACCCGGCCGACCAGATGCGCGATGTTGTTGAGGAAAATACGCACATAGGCCATGGGCTCGGTCCGCACCAGTTCCTTGTTCATGTACGAGTCCCAGGTCATTTTCTGCACGTCGCGGTTGCGGCAGAGGCTCACGAACAGTTCCCGTCGACGGTCGTTGGCATACCAGAACCGCTGCATCATCCCGAGCGCGCGGAAGACCTGACCATGCGTCTTGAGAAACCGCCGGCGAGCGGTTTTCAGCGCGCGAGAGTCACCCGTAGCGCAATAAGCGTGGACCGCTTCGGCGGCCAGCCGTCCGCCCACCATGGCATAGTAGATGCCCTCGCCCGAGGCTGGCGCCACGACCCCTGCGGCATCCCCGGCCAGCACCACGTCACGGCCATTGTCCCAGCATGCCAGCGGCCGCAGCGGGATCGGGGCGCCTTCGCGGCGCAGGGTCGCGACCTCGCTGAGACCCGCGGCCGTCCGCAACTCGCCCACGGCGCCCCGGAGCGAAAAACCCTTCCGGGCCGAGCCCGTCCCGACGCTGGTCGTGTCGCCGTGAGGAAATATCCAACTGTAGAAGTCGGGCGAAAGCGCGCCGCGGTAGTAAACATCGCAGCGTGTCCCGTCGAAAACATCCGTCGCGGCCGGCGGGGACCGAACGATCTCGTGATAGGCGAACACGAACGAGGCGCGCTCCGCGCCCGGCACGCATTGGCGTGCGACGGCCGACAGGGCGCCGTCGGCCCCGATCACCGTTCGAGCCCTGATGCGTTGAACGTCGCTCTTGGCGGCTCCAGCGGGCTGATGGCAGACCACCGCGGTTCCGTCCGAATCGCGTTCGATGCGCAGATAGGTCCCCGTGCTCCGGACCGCGCCGGCCTCCGCGGCGCGCCGCCTCAGCCATTCGTCAAACTCCGCCCGATCCACCATGCCGACATAGCCGCCCTCGATCGGCATGTGCACGCGTCTGTTGGCGGGTGACACGATCCGAGCCGCCGTGGCACGGGCGACGATCATGCTGTCCGGGATGTCGAAATCGCGAACCAGACGGGGCGGAATGGCCCCTCCGCAAGGCTTGATGCGGCCCGCTTTGTCGAGCAGCAGCACCGAACGGCCGAGCCGGGCGAGATCTTCGGCGGCCGTCGATCCGGCTGGCCCGCCGCCCACCACGACGACATCGAATGTTTCCGTTGCGCTCATTGATTCGCCTCCGAGGCTGTTGCGACCGACGCGACTTCAAGGGCGCCCCGCAGCGATGGGATGACGGCGCCGGATCGGCGCGGAAAAGCCTTGGCGGCTAGGCCGGCGGCCCAGCAAAACAGCACAGCTTCGGCGGCGAAAACCAGCCCATAGGCCAGTCCGGCCGAACCCAGGAGATGGCGCGCCAGATCGCTCGCGGAGGTTCCGACGAGCCCTCCGAGCGCGAACGCCACGGCTTGAGCGGCACCCCAAAGGCCCATCCGGACGCCCTCGCGTCCCGGTCGGCCCGTGCCGGACAATTGCATCATGGCTCCGATGGCCGAGATAGAGAACGCACCATTGGCGAGACCGAGTGCGAAAACCGCGATCCGCAAAGGTCCCGGCGACCCCGCGAGGCCTGTCGCGGCGAGGCCGAGGGCCGCCGCCGCCGAGGCGAGACAGCCGCCCGTTGTCCACAGCCGCATCGAGCCCAGCCGCGGCCCCCCGACCGCGCTACCCAGAATCGCGACCACGACCATGCCGGCTAGGAGGCCGGAATGTTGCAATCCTGCCAGCTTTGCCGAACCAGCCGGGGAAAGCGCGAAAACCGATCCCGCAAACGGCTCGAAGATCAATTCCTGGGCCGAATAGGCCAGCATCGACAAGAAAACGAAGATGCTGAACCGTCGCGTCTCGGGCTCCGCCCAGACCTCGCCGAGGACTGCCCTGAAGCCAGCCTCGGGTGCGGGAAGCTCACCGCCAATCGTGCCGCATGGCTTTGACTTGAGGCTCCCCTCGCGGCCGGAGCGATCACCAGGCGGAGCCCTCCCGTCGCCAGCTACGCTGGCCAACCAACGCCGGACGACGCTCGATGGGGCGGTCGATGGACCGGCCCGCGAAGGCTCGATCGGCTCGACGGTCGAGACCGCCAGGAGCGTGATCAGCCAGGCGGAGCCCGAAATGATTGCCGACGTCCGCATCAGGCGTTCGATCGAGAAGGGATCGAGCAGGCGACCCGCCGCGGCCGCCGTGACGATGAAGCCGGCGATCATCATCATCCAGACGATGGTCGCGGCGGCGGCGCGACGCCGTTCCCCGACCTGCCGCGCCAGCAGGACCAGAAGCGAGGTGCCGGCGGCCCCGACCCCGATGCCGATCAGCCCGAAGGCCAGCAGCGCCAGCGCGAAGCCGGCGATGGGATCGCGCCGCATCTCGCCCGTGGCAAACGCCGCCAAGATACCGCCCGCCGCCAACACGGTCATGCCGCCGACGATCCACGGCGTCCGCCGACCCTGCCGACCCGACGCAAAGCCCCAACGTGGCCGCAGCATTTGCACCCCGTAGTGGAAAGCCACCAGAAGGCCCGGAACGATCGCCGGCAGGGCGAATTCCACCACCATCACGCGATTGAGGGTCGAGGTCGCGAACACCACGATGGCGCCGATCGAAGCCTGGACGAGGCCGAGCCTGATAATCTGAATCCACGCCAGGATCGGTGTCATGGCTCGCCTTTCTACAAACCGCACGGCAACCCGCGCCCTTCGGCGAGATCCCTACGGGGTGCCGCCGTTCCCCTCATGTGTGGGGTCGACCAATCCGTAGCGGCGCAGTTTGACGTAGAGGCTCTGCCGACTGACGCCGAGCAGATCCGAGGCCGCGGCACGATTGTTGTCGGTCATCTGCAAGGCGGCCTCGATGGACAGCCGCTCGATGACGTCGGTTGCCTCGCGAACCAATTCCTTGAGCGACACGCGACCCACGAGTTCGGTCAATTGCGCGACGGATCGGGGCAAATGCGGCCCGGTGCGCAGATCCGATTTGAGGCGTCGACCGATATTTCGGATCGCGAAGCCAAAACATGGCCGCTCGCTGTTCATCACCGAGGCTGCCGAGATCTCGACATCGACCGCGCTGCCGAGATCGCCCATCATGGTCGAGGCGAACAGTCTGACCAAGCCGTGCTGGCGCAGGTTGGCGATCAGCACACCAAGATCGACGCCCGGCCTACCCAGCCAGCGGTCGAGTTTCTCCCTGATGGCCTGCTGGTCGGTCGCGAGTTGCGCCATGTCGAGAAAGGCGGCATTGGCCGACAGAATGCGCCCCTCCGCGTCGGTCACCACAAACCCGTCCGGGGCATTCTCGACGAGTTTCAGCAGCTTCCACGTCATCTTCGGAACGATGCCGGCCGGAGAGTCGACGTTCATCCTGGACAGGCGAACCAGGAACAGCGAGGTGTTCTCCTGGCGGAAGATAAACGCCGAGACGAGGATCTCCTCCTGGCCATGGTTCAATCTCGCACGGACGTCGTCGGCGCGACCGGCCGTTCGCACGACCGAGAGCAGCGATTGGACGGGGGGTCCGGAGTCCTGGTCGAAAGCCTCGACGATCGACGTTCCGAGGATGGTGGCCAGCGACTCGCCGAACATCTCCGCAGCGGCCGGGTTGGCTTCGACGACCTTCTGGGTCGCGACATCGACGATCAGCACAGGTTCTGACGAGACGCGAAATAGCAGGCGATAGCGCGTCTCCACATGGCGCAGCCGCGAGTAGTCGCGCTCCATCGACTGCTGCGCCTCGACAAGGCGTTTTTGCATGACCGAGAATTGTTGTAGATTGCGCCCGAAGGCGACGATGCGTCCCTCCTTGCCGGCACTCACGGCGGAATACAGAATCGGCACGTCCGCTTGCTGGTTCGAGGGGTAGTTGACCTGACGCGAGGTCCTGGCGCCTTCCGATATGGCATCCCTAAGCAGAGCCTGGATCTTCGGGCGGCTCTCGAGGGTGACGGTTTCGGCCCACGGGCGGCCGATCCAATTGCCATGCCCGACCAGATCCGCCGACAATTCCTCGCTGTTGAACGCCATGTCGCGGATGATGCCGTCGCGATCGACGACCAGTGAAATGTCGGCAGCCGCGGCGATCAGCGTGGCGGCGGTGCCTGGGTCTAGCTGGCCCAGGGACTGGGTCGGGGCTCTGAAATGCTTCATAGACGACCGGCTCCCGTGACGGTAGAGTGCCGCCCAGCCTGTCGCCTTCCCCCAAATGCGCCTTTGCGCTTGCCTCTTGATGGCCCAAAAGCAGCGATGGTGATGGTTGCATCGGGCAAAGGTCTCGTGGCGCGTGCCAAACACGACTGCTGGCCGCCGCCGTTCATGGGCTCCCCATCTGACTGGCGAAACATTCGGCCTGGAACAGAGCTTGGCGAGCGTCGCGGCCCATCACGTCGGCGCCGACGCGCGTCACGTAATCCGGGTGATCGACGAACAGGGGACCCCCCACCAGAACCCCTACTGCGGCGTTGCATGAGCAACTGCGCACCAGCCTGATCGCAGCCGACAATTCGTCCAACCGCTCCACGCAGCTCACCGAAAAACCGACAACGGTGAACCAGCTCTCGCGAAGCACATCACCAAGATCGGCGCTTGAGGCGAAAGGCGCGCTCCACACGCTCCAGGCGGAGCGCCGGAAGAATTCGGCCACGATCGAAAGCCCGAACGTGTGATGATCCCCCGGCAACGGCACCAGCAAGGCCTGTCTGCGGGCATCGAACCTTCCAGCGTCCTTCTGGAACGTCGGACTGAGGTCGCGCAGCATCTGATGCAACAATCCCAACGCAAGCGTGACATCGACGAACGTACAAAGATCGTCCGTCCAAAGATCGCCGACGTGCCGCGCTGTCGGCTGTAATAGCCGAAGGTAGACATCCTCGATGGAAAAGCCGCGGAGCCGCAGGGAGTCGACGAAGCTCGCCGCCTTCGCGGCGCCGTCGGGGGCGAGGATGATCTGAGCAAAGCGGGCGATATCCAGCGTGTCGGGAACGCAATGCAGTCCGGCAAGGTCTTGGTCCTCTCGGCGCGCTAGAACCACCCGGGGGATGATGTCGGCTTCGACGACCTGCAATACGCCTGAGGGCACTTTGGCCTGCTTGCTTCGAGCAGGGACATGACGGCCTGGGCCGTCCACGCGATCGTCGGACGTCAGTCGATCCGATGCGGCCCAATGGCCAATGTCGGCGACCTGCTGGTTCACGCGGCTCGTCCCTTCGGCCATCGTTGCTCCCCCCTAATAGATTGCGCCGCCCCCGGAACGTCAACACAAATTTACGTCAATCTTTGTTGACAGTACCGAAAAGCGAGCCTAGCCTTTTCCTCGTCAGAGCGAGGTATTTGAAGGCTAGAGGTTCCGTTCTGAGCAGCTTACCCCCGACCGAGCCGCATCGGACACCTCCGTCTCGAGTCATCCGACCTTCCTAGGCGAGCGTTGTCAAGCCATGTTTACAACGACGAATTCCGCGGAAAGCCGGTCATTCCGGTCGATTCCGGACGATCCTGTCGACCGGCGAAAGGCAAGGGCCGGCGGAGAACTCTACACCGCTGAGGAACGCCTTCGACGCGACAGGTCTCCTTGGACCCTTGTTCAGGGGATTCTCGCCCCGATCCAATTCGCGGTCTGCCTGATCAGCCTTGGTTGCATCCTTCGCTATCTGGCGAGCGGCGATGGTTTGGGATTGGCCACGGGCTCCGTGGTGGTCAAGACGCTCACGCTCTACGCCATCATGATCACCGGTTCGATCTGGGAGCGGGAGGTTTTCGGCCAATATCTGTTTGCCCGGCCGTTCTTCTGGGAAGATGTCGTCAGCATGCTGGTGCTGGCCCTGCACACCGCTTATCTCGCGGCGCTGTTCGCCGGAGCGCTCCCGCCCAACGCGCTGCTCCTGCTGGCGCTGGCCGCCTATGCCTCCTACGCCGTCAACGCGACCCAGTTCGTACTCAAGCTGCGGGCCGCGCGAAAAGGACGGCCGCGCGCCGCGGATGCCATTGCGGGAAACGCTGGAGCCGTCCGTTGACCGCCCGGGTGAGCTTGGCCCAAGCGTCTCCGACCGCGGTCGCAGGGTGCGATGCCGTTCCGGTGCTGCGACAGCGCGGACAGCGCGAGGTGTTTTGCGGGTTGACCGGGATCATCTGGCTGCACCGAAAAATCCAGGACGCCTTCTTCCTGGTGGTGGGCTCGCGCACCTGCGCGCATCTCATCCAATCGGCCGCGGGCGTGATGATCTTCGCCGAGCCACGTTTCGCCACAGCCATCATCGAGGAGCGCGATCTGGCGGGCCTCGCCGACGTCAATGCCGAGCTCGACCGCATCGTGGCACGGCTGATCGAGCGGCGGCCCGACATTCGCCTCCTGTTCCTGGTCGGCTCCTGCCCCTCGGAGGTCATCAAGCTCGATCTCTCGCGTGCCGCGCGGCGCCTCTCGCAAAGCTACGCGCCGCAGGTCCGCATCCTCAACTATTCGGGCAGCGGAATCGAGACGACCTTCACCCAGGGCGAGGATGCCTGTCTCGCGTCCCTGGTGCCGAGCCTGCCGGCTTCAGGACCCGAAGCTGGCCCCTCGTTGCTGGTCGTGGGGGCGCTGTCGGATGTGGTCGAGGACCAATTCAGCCGCATGTTTTCCGACCTCGGTATCGGCCCGGTCCACTTCCTGCCGCCGCGCCGGGCCGGCGACCTGCCGCCCGTCGGCCCGCGGACCAAAATCCTGCTCGCCCAACCTTTTCTGGCCGAGACGGCCCGCACCCTAGGCGAGCGCGGCGCCGTTCATCTCGTGGCACCGTTCCCGCTCGGCATCGAGGGAACGACACTCTGGCTGCAGGCTGCGGCCGAGGTCTGGGGCGTCGATCCGCAGCGGTTCGCGCGCGTCACCGAGCCCGGCCGCAACCGCGCCCGGCAAGCTCTCACCCGTCATCGGGCCCTCCTGGCCGACAAGAGCGTGTTCTTCTTCCCCGATTCGCAGCTTGAAGTGCCGCTGGCCCGCTTCCTCGCCCGCGAGCTCGGCATGCAGGTGATCGAGGTCGGCACCCCCTACCTGCATCGGCAGCATCTGGCGGCCGAACTCGACCTCTTGCCGGCAGGAACAATGCTCAGTGAGGGTCAGGACGTCGACCGGCAGCTCGACCGTTGCCGCGAGAACCGGCCCGACATCACAGTCTGCGGTCTCGGTCTCGCCAACCCACTCGAGGCCGAGGGTCTCACCACCAAATGGTCGATCGAGCTGATCTTCACGCCGATCCAGGGCTACGAACAAGCGGCCGATCTCGCCGAACTATTCTCACGCCCGCTGGTGCGGCGAACCCGACTGGTGGCCTGATGCAGCTCACGGTCTGGACCTATGAGGGACCTCCCCACGTCGGCGCGATGCGGATCGCCACCGCCATGGAGGGCGTCCACTACGTGCTGCACGCCCCGCAGGGCGACACCTATGCGGATCTGCTCTTCACCATGATCGAGCGCAGATCCAAGCGTCCGCCCGTGACCTACACCACCTTCCAGGCACGCGATCTCGGGGCCGACACCGCGCAGCTGTTCCAGACCGCGGTTCAGGACGCTTACGACAGATTCTGCCCGCAGGCCTTGCTGGTTGGCGCCTCCTGTACGGCGGAACTCATTCAGGACGATCCCGGCGGTCTCGCGCGGGCGCTCGATTTGCCGATCCCCGTCGTGGCGCTGGAACTGCCCTCCTATCAGCGCAAGGAAAATTGGGGCGCGGCCGAAACCTTCTACCAGATTGTCAGAACAATGGCGGGTCCGCTGGCGCCGGCGCCGGGCACCAAGCGGCCACCCCGCGCGGCCGGCGAGCCGGTCCGCTGCAACCTGCTCGGCGCAACCGCGCTCGGCTTTCGCCACCGCGACGATGTCGCGGAGATCACCCGCCTCTTGGGCCGGCTCGGGGTCGAGGTCGTGGTCACGGCGCCACTCGGCGCGACGCCGGCCGATCTCGCGCGCTTGGGGGAAGCCGATTTCAACGTCGTGCTCTATCCCGAGATCGCGACCCTCGCGGCCAAATTGCTCGAGCGGACGTTTGGCCAGCCCTTCACCACGACCGTCCCGATCGGGGTCTTGGCCACGCGCGACTTCATCGCCGAAGTGGCGCGGCTCGCCGGCCTCGATGCGGCGCCGATCCTCGATACCGAAGCCTCGCGCCTGCCCTGGTATTCGCGCTCGGTGGATTCCACCTACCTGACCGGCAAACGGGTGTTCGTCTTCGGCGACGCCACCCACGCGGTGGCGGCCGCCCGCATCGCGGCCGACGAGATGGGCTTCACGGTCGTGGGTCTCGGCACCTATGGCCGCGAATTCGCCCGCGAGATTCGCGAAGCCGCCCGCCTCTATGGGGTCGAGCCGCTGATCACCGACGACTATCTCGAGGTCGAGGCCAAGGTCGCCGAGCTGCAACCAGATCTCGTGCTCGGTACCCAGATGGAGCGGCATATCGCCAAGCGGCTCGGCATCCCCTGCGCGGTGATTTCGGCCCCCGTGCATGTGCAGGATTTCCCGGCCCGAACCTCGCCCCAGATGGGTTTCGAGGGCGCCAACGTGATCTTCGATACCTGGGTGCATCCGCTGATGATGGGCCTCGAAGAGCATCTCCTCGGCATGTTCCGCGAGGATGCCGAGTTCCACGGCGGCGCCCGCGCTTCGCATCTGGGCGCTGTCGCATCGGCCGACACCGTCACCCCTCACCGGCCTCATGACTCGCCGGGACGAACTCCGGGATCGAAGCATGGCGACCCCTCCTCGTCCACCGACATGCCCGCCGCGGCGGCTCAGGACGAGGGAGATCGAACGCCCGTGCTCGCACCCATCGTTTGGGCGGCAGAGGCGGAAAAGGAAATCCACAAGATCCCGTTTTTCGTCCGCGGCAAGGCGCGCCGCAACACGGAAAATTTCGCCGCCCTGAGCGGCATCGCCGTCATCACCGTCGAGACCTTGTACGATGCCAAAGCGCATTTCGGACGCTGACGCGACGCCCATTCGCGTCGTCCTCGTGACGATGGACAGCCATATGGCCGGGGCCGTCGATCGGGCTCGGTTGGCGCTCCGGGCCGACATGCCCGGCCTCGATCTCGTCATCCACGCGGCGGACGAATGGGGCGATGATGCGGCCGCGCTCGACCGCTGCCTCACCGATATCGCGCAAGGCGACATCGTGGTCGCCACCATGCTGTTCCTCGACGATCACATCCGGCTGGTGCACCCCGCCCTGGCGGCCCGCCGCGACTCTTGCGACGCTATGCTTTGCGCCATGTCGGCTGGCGAGATCATGCAGCTGACGCGGCTCGGCAAATTCAGCATGTCGGGCCAGTCGCTCGGCGCCATCGGGCTGCTGAAACGCCTGCGTGGCGCCAAGAAGGGTACCGGATCGAGCGGCCATGGGCAGATGAAGATGCTGCGGCAATTGCCGCGCATGCTGCGCTTCATTCCAGGCACCGCGCAGGACGTCCGCAGCTATTTCATGGCCTTGCAATACTGGCTGGCCGGTTCCGAGGAGAATCTCGCGAGCCTCGTGCGGATGCTGGTCAACCGCTACGCCGCGGGGCCGCGCCGGGCGCTTCTGGGCACGCAGCGCTCGACTGCGCCCCTCGTCTATCCCGACGTCGGCCTATACCACCCGGACGCCAAGGGCCGCATCGTCGAGCGGGTCGAGCATCTCAAGGCGGCCGGCTCGGCCGGCACCGTCGGGGTGCTGATCTTGCGTTCCTACGTGCTCGGCGGCAACGCGGCCCATTACGACGGCGTGATCGCGGCGCTCGAAGCCAAGAATTTGCGCGTGATCCCGGCCTTCGCCAGCGGGCTCGACTCGCGGCCCGCGATCGAGGCCTATTTCCAGCGCAACGGCGTCGCCACCATCGACGCCCTGGTGTCACTCACCGGCTTCTCGCTGGTGGGCGGCCCCGCCTACAACGATTCCTCGGCGGCCGCCAACATCCTGGCCACCCTCGACGTGCCCTATGTGGCGGCCCACCCCCTCGAATTCCAAACCATCCAGCAATGGCGGACAGACCCGCGCGGGCTGACGCCGGTTGAAGCCACCATGATGGTGGCGATCCCCGAACTCGACGGCGCGATCTGGCCCATGACGTTCGGGGGCCGGTCGTCCGTGGCTGGCGAAGGCGGCCGGCGGAACATGGCGGTCATCGAGGAGCGCGCCGCCATGTTGGCGGCCCGCGTCGCCAAGCTCGTCAAGCTGCGCAAGACCCCGCGTGCCGAGCGCAAGCTCGCCGTGGTGCTGTTCAGCTTCCCACCCAATGCAGGCAGCGTCGGCACCGCAGCCTATCTCGGGGTCTACGCCTCGCTGCACAACACGCTGCTGGCCGCCAAGGCGGCGGGCTACCAGGTCGAGGTGCCGGCGACCGCCGAAGAACTGCGGGTCCGCATCGTCGAGGGCAATGCGGCGCGCTACGGCACGCACGCCAACGTGGCGCTGCGCATCCCGGTCGACGACCACGTACGCCGCGAGCGCTGGCTCGGCGAGATCGAAAAAGCCTGGGGGCCAGCGCCGGGCCGGCAGCAGAGCGACGGCGGCGGCCTGTTCGTGCTCGGCGCGCATTTCGGCAATGTATTCGTCGGCGTTCAGCCCGCCTTTGGGATCGAGGGCGATCCGATGCGGCTGCTCTTCGAGAGCAGCTTTGCCCCCACCCACGCGTTTTCAGCCTTCTACCGCTATCTCAATCAGGATTTCGGCGCCCATGCGGTGCTGCATTTCGGCACCCACGGGGCGCTCGAATTCATGCCCGGCAAGCAGGCGGGCCTCTCCGACCGCTGCTGGGCCGACCGGCTGATCGGCGACATGCCCAACGTCTATCTCTACGCCTCGAACAATCCGTCCGAGGGGGCGCTTGCCAAGCGTCGGATCGGCGCCACGCTGGTGAGCTATCTGACGCCGCCGGTGGCCCATGCGGGCCTCTACCGCGGGCTCGTCGACCTAAAAGCGTCGCTGGACCGATGGCGCAGTCTCGACCCGGACCAGGATGCCGAGCAGCGCGCCGCGCTTGGCGTTCTCGTCCAGGCCCAGGCCGCTGCCGTGGACCTTGGCGCCGCAGAACCGCAGTGGAACGGCAATGTGGCGGCCGAAATCGACCGCCTTCGCGTCGCCCTTCTCGACCTCGAATACACCCTGATCCCACATGGGTTGCATGTCGTGGGCACGCCACCCTCGCCCGACGCTCGGGCCGAACTGCTCGATGCGGCCGGCGTCACGGAGCCCGAGCGCCGAGCCGCCATGGAGGCGTTGCTGGCCGCGGACCACGAAATCCCCGCCCTGCTGCATGCCCTGGACGGCGGTTATACGAGACCGGCACCCGGCGGCGACCTCCTGCGCAACTGGGACGTTCTGCCGACCGGCCGCAACCTGCATGGGTTCGATCCCTTCCGCATCCCGAGTGCCTTCGCGGTTGCGGATGGCGCCCGTCAGGCCGACCGCCTGCTGGCCCGTCATGCCGCGGACGCGCATGCTTTGCCGGAGACGGTCGCCATGGTGCTTTGGGGCACGGACAACCTGAAGACCGAGGGCGGCCCGCTCGCCCAGGTGCTGTGGCTTATGGGTGCGGAGCCCCGGCGCGACGCGTATGGTCGCCTCTGCGGGGCCGAACTCATTCCGCTGGGGCGGCTCGGCCGACCCCGGGTGGATGTCATCGTGACGCTGTCCGGAATCTTCCGCGATCTGCTGCCGCTGCAGACCAAGCTTTTGGCGGAAGCTGCCCTGCTGGCGGCTTCAGCCGACGAGCCAGCCGAGATGAATTTCGTTCGCAAACATGCGCTGGCCTTCCAGGCCGTCCACGGCGGCGACCTCGCCCAGGCGGCGCTGCGGGTGTTCGGCAATGCCGATGGCGCGTACGGGGCCAACGTCAACCAGATCGTCGACAGCGGGGTGTGGAACGACGAGGACGAACTCGCCAATGCCTATGTGAAGCGCAAGGGCTTCGCTTACGGCGTCGACGGGCGGCCCAGCAAGCAAGAAGCCGTGCTGGCCCACATGCTCACCAGCGTCGCGGTCACCTACCAGAACCTCGATTCCATCGAGCTCGGCGTCACCACGGTCGATCACTACTTCGACACGCTCGGCGGCATCAGCCGGGCGGTACGCCGCGCACGCGGTGAGGCAGCGGCCGTCTACATCGGCGATCAGACGCGGGGCGACGGTATCGTGCGGACGCTGAGCGAGCAGGTCTCGCTCGAAACCCGCACCCGCGCCCTCAATCCAAAATGGTACGAGGCCCTGCTCGAACACGGCTACGAGGGCGTCCGCACCATCGAGGCCCATGTCACTAACACGCTCGGCTGGTCCGCCACCACGGGCCAGGTCTCCCCCTGGATCTATCAGCAGCTCGCCGAAACCTACGTGCTCGACGCCGACATGCGCGACCGCCTCGCGTCCCTGAACGCCACGATGTCGGCCAAGCTCGCGAACCGGCTGATCGAGGCGCATGAGCGCAACTATTGGGCGCCTGACGCCGAAACCCTCGATGCGCTCCGCCGTGCCGGCGAGGAACTCGAGGACCGGCTCGAAGGCATCGTGGTCGAAAGGGTAGCCGCATGAACGTCGCCGTCAGACCGCAACAAGGATGCAGCTCCGGGACCTCCTGCGCCGATGGCGAGGGCTCGGTCCAGGTGCAGATGGACCCGACGCTCAAGATCGGCACCGCCAAGGTGTTTGCGGTCTACGGCAAGGGCGGCATCGGCAAGAGCACGACCTCGTCGAACCTGTCGGTCGCTTTTTCCAAGCTCGGCAAACGCGTGCTGCAGATCGGCTGCGACCCCAAGCACGATTCAACCTTTACGCTGACCAAGCGGCTGGTGCCCACCGTGATCGACGTGCTGGAAGGCGTCGACTTCCACGCCGAGGAGCTGCGCACCGAGGATTTCGTCTTCCCCGGCTACAATGGCGTCATGTGCGTCGAGGCCGGCGGGCCACCGGCCGGCACCGGCTGCGGCGGCTATGTGGTGGGCCAAACCGTAAAGCTCCTGAAGGAGCATCACCTGCTCGAAGACACCGATGTGGTGATCTTCGACGTCCTGGGCGATGTGGTGTGCGGCGGTTTCGCGGCGCCGCTGCAGCATGCCGACCGGGCCCTGATCGTGGCCGCCAACGACTTCGATTCCATCTTCGCCATGAACCGCATCGTGGCGGCCATCCGGGCCAAAGCACGCAACTACGAGGTGCGGCTCGCGGGCGTCATCACCAACCGAAGCGCCGCCACTGACCAGATCGACCGCTACAACGCGGCCGTCGGCTTGAAGAACCTGGCGCATTTCAAGGATCTCGACGTCATCCGCCGCAGCCGCCTCAAGAAGGCGACGCTGTTCGAGATGGACCCGACCCCCGAGATCCTGGCCGTACAGGCCGAATATCTGCAGCTCGCCGAGACACTCTGGGCTGGCACCGACCCGCTGGTGCCCGAGCCGCTCAAGGACCGCGAGATCTTCGACCTGCTGGGGTTCGACTGATGCAGGGGCTCACCTACGAAGCCCGCCGCGGGCAGCTCGAGACCTATTTCGACCGGACGGCCGTCGAGGCCTGGTCGCGTCTCACTTCCGATGCCCCGGTAGGCAGCATCCGCGCCACGGTACGTGCGGGCCGCGACCGGATGCGCGCCACCCTGCTGAGTTGGCTGCCCGCGGATCTCCGCGGCGCCCGGCTGCTTGATGCCGGCTGCGGCACGGGCGCCCTGGCGGTGGAAGCCGCGCGCCGCGGCGCCCACGTGGTGGCCATCGACCTGTCGCCCACGCTGGTGCGGCTGGCGCAGGAGCGGCTGCCGCACGATCTCGGCACCGGCCGGATCGATTTCCGGGTCGGCGATATGCTGGACCCGGGCCTCGGCCGGTTCGATCATGTGATCGGCATGGACTCGCTGATCCACTACCGAGCACCCGACATGGTGCGCATCCTGGTGGGCCTGTCGTCGCGGTCCAACCGCTCCGTCATCACCACCTTCGCACCCAAAACACCTCTGCTGACCGCGATGCACACGGTCGGCATGCTGTTTCCCCGGAGCGATCGTGCGCCGGCCATCGAGCCGATCGGCCTCGCCGATCTGCGGCGCCGGATCGGCGCGGACCCACGACTCGCGGCCTGGCGTCCGGGGCGGACCGAGCGGATCGCGGGGGGCTTCTACATCTCGCAAGCTTTCGAACTGGTGCGGCCGTGACTCGCCGCCGGCAACTACCCTGGGCGCCAATCCCGGTGCCGCCGCCGATGTCGGTGCGGCTGGCGCGGCGCTGGCAAAGCCTGAGCCCACGTTTTCTGCCCTTCGCCGATGCCGCCACCCCGGACCTGCCGATGGGCCGGCTGCTGCG
Organism: uncultured Lichenihabitans sp.; assembly: GCA_964245915.1. GTDB lineage: Bacteria > Pseudomonadota > Alphaproteobacteria > Rhizobiales > Beijerinckiaceae > Lichenihabitans. Next base: position 26,927 of record CAXTOT010000072.1, read on the forward strand.
GCTGTCGCTGTTCCAGGTCACGGTCGGCATGGC
>CAXTOT010000073.1:0-26207 GCA_964245915.1 uncultured Lichenihabitans sp.
GCTGTACGGCAAGGGCTCGGGATGACGACACTGCCGTGCTTCATTGGCGATGCCGACCCCCTAATGGTGAGGGTACCGGGCACCGACCTGCACATGTATGGAACGCTCTGGCTTCTCACGCAGGGGGAGACACGCAAGACCAAGCGCGTGCGACTCTTCACCGAGTTCGTCTCCCGCAGGCTCGACGCGCACGCGCCGCTTCTCGCGGGACTGTCCGTATCGCGCGACTGACACGCGGCAGGTCGCCGGCGACGCTTGTCGTAATCCGGTCGGAGCCGAGCTGCGATCGCTTGAAGCGGGGTCGTTCAATCCGCGAATGTTGCGCCGTATCGCAACCGGCGCGAGGGCCACACTACTGACGGCGACGGACTTCACCATCGCTGACGATCTTTTTGGCAGGCTGGAGACGCCGCTTTTGCGGAGAACTCCGAGGAAAGTAGACCAACCGATATCGACGGTCTTTGAAACCGAGCAAATCGCGGATCGCCGAAATTCTCCTTTGAATTCAAAAGCGAGAATCTCTGACGCATCCGGGATACGGTTCTTCGTCGTCAGCGTAAAGATTTTCATCAATGAATCAATGCGTTATGATGCTTCCGCGTATCATGGGCTGCGTGACGGCGCGGGCGCGCCGCCACGGCGTGGCGCAGGCCCGTGGAGGAGGGACCTCAGCCGAGTAGACTGTCGATCCCAGGAGCTGCAAGATCCGCGATGCTTTTGCAAGTGGCGTGTGCGGCGGAATTATACGCCGTTGAGAACATCCGCATGGGCGCGAGCGAATTCCCCGACGGTCATCGACCTCCGTCCAGTCAGCCTTTCGACGTTGTCGTCTGCTCCCGACATGTGGCCGTTCTGGTAATCCAGCATCGCGCCACGCAGATGCTGCACGACGTAGGGTGGAACGCCCATCTTCTCGATCGATGCGCAGTATTCGTCGATCGGAAGGTCGTGGAACACGATCTTGCGGCCGAGCGCCTCGGAGAGTTCCGCCGCCATCTGCTCGTGGTCCATCTCGGCTGGGCCGGAGAGCGGAATGGTCGTCCCGACATGCGCTTCAGGGCTTTTCAGCAGCGCCGCGATGGCGCGGCCCTGATCATCGGCTGCGATGGGCGAGTGCCGTCCCTTGCCGACCGGCATACGCAGGATACCCTGCTGCAGGTAGGGTAGCTGCCATGGATAGAGCAGCCACTCGAGGAAATAAGTCGGGCGGAGATGGATGACGGGAAGCCCCGACCAGTTGAGCACCTGCTCGGCGATGAAGCTGTCGCGGCACGAGTCGCTCGTGGAGTCGCGGTTCGCCGAGCGCTGCGAGAGATTGATGACGGTCGCTACACCAGCTTCCTTCGCGGCCTGTGCGAAATTTACGGTCGCCTGGATCAGGCCGGGCTGGACGGGCCACACGAAATAGGCAGCATCGACGCCTTCCATGGCCGCGCGAACGCTATTGATGTCTAAGAGATCGCCCAGCACGACATTCGCACCGAGCTTCTCCAGAGCTTCTGACCGGGCGTCCTTGCCGTGCACCATTGCTCGGACAGCAAGTCCAAGGGTGATCGACTCTTTCGCGGCCGCGCGGCCAGTATCTCCGGTGGCCCCCGTTATGAGGACTGTTCGTCTATCCGTGGCAGATGACAAAATACCCACTCCTCGAAACGCGTGACGTCAATTTGCGGTGCACCGCGAATGCGGCACTCTGCAACGTAACCGCAGCAGCTAGGCCGCATGCGCCGGCCAAATGGGCATGTGGGCTCTGACGGTCCGGGGTTGATCTGATGCTGGTCGACTCGCTGAGCGCAGAGTCTCGTCGCGAGGGCCAGCCCGACGCAGCTATTTCGCTGGTTCGCGCAGTAGCAGGCCCAGTGGCCAGAGGGGCCCCAGCGGAATGATCTCGAACGTCATCATTCCGGCCCGGCCCAGCGGCAACTCCTCAAGCAGCGTGTGCGCTTCTGCCGGATCGGTCACGTTCATCAGGAACACCGCGCCGGATCCATCACTCTTGGCGAACCACAGGTCGATCTTGCCGGCCAATTGCAGGCGCAGGGTGTCCCGCGCCTCGGAGGGCATGATCGGCGGCCGGGTTTCCGGCGTGGCCTTGGCGGTCCAGCTGCCGATCGCCAATATCTTCGTGGTCAGGGCCGCCGCCACCCTCATCTCGGCGTCGCCCATCGTAGACGTTTTTGCCTCTGGCATCTTCATCAATCCTTTCATGGAGCTGCGGGGTAGGTGGAGACGCTTCCCTTAGGGCGCAGAGTGCGGCTCAGGTCGAAGAGCAGGTTGGGCCAAAACAGAGTCGATGCCGGTCACCGTCGGGCCGACGGCTAGAAGGCAGGTTTGATCAGACGCTTCCGCAAACGTGCAAGACGGGACCCCTTCGCGACCCGCTCCGGCCGGTCTGGTTCCCTTCATTCATAGAAGATGCATTGGAGTTACGGACGGCCCGCGCACGCTCAAGCTAGATCGTCCCGATAAATGCGCAAAGGGCGTAAAGGCAGCGTTTTCGGACGTGACCGTAAGCGCACGACCAACAAGCGGCGCGACACCATCGTCGCTCGTCCGTGATTTACTGGTTGGAAAAAACAGAATCGCCGCGCCCAACAGATCGGGCGCTCGTGTGGTGACCCGACCGCTGCTTCTGCCCATAGGGCATCACCGAACCGAGATCGTTCCGGCCGGCCCTCTTGCGGATGGCTATCCGGCGGCTCGATTTTGGGTTGACGGGCCTGAATTTACGCCAGGTCGAAGATGCCCGTAGGGCAAAAGCCTATCCCAAGGAAACATTGGATCGATTATTTCGCCTCAGCGCCTGCGGGGGCTGACCCAACGCTCGAACAAAAGCTCGCCTCATCCGCTCCCGGTCGGCGAAGCCGGTCTCGCTTGCGATCGTTCCCATGGAGTGCCGACTCTGCTCTAGCATCAGGCGAGCGGCCTCCACCCTCAGTTTTTCGATGGCCTTGCCGGGCGAAAGCCCTGTTTCAGCTTGAAAGGCTCGACTGAAGTGTCGGGGAGTAAGGTTCGCAACAGCGGCAAGCTGTTCAACCGATATTGACCTACTTAAGTTTTCGCGGACGAATGCCAGGGCTTTTTGGATACGATCGGACCGAGGTTGCAGCTCCAGCAACGCCGAATATTGAAGTTGTCCGCCGGACCGGCGATGATAAACGACGAGCTGCTTCGCTATCAACCGCGCAACGTCCACTCCCATGTCTTGTTCGACCATTGCAAGCGCGAGGTCGACACCAGCCGTCATCCCCGCGGAGGTCCATTTATTGCCGTCGATGACAAAGATGCGATCCTCGTCCATCGCGACTTTCGGAAAACGCAGCCTGAATTCCTGCGCAAATGCCCAATGGGTCGTCGCCCGACATTCGTCCAGAATGCCTGCCTCGGCAAGCACAAAAGCACCTAAGCAAATTGAAGCGATACGTCTCGACTTGTTAGCGGACTGTCTAATGAAAGAGAGAAGCGTCGGTGCCGTGGGCAACAGGCTTACTATGGAGGTTGAGCCGACGATGAGCGTATCGAACGAAGCATCTTCCCACGTCTCCGTGTCAACGGACACCCCGATCGAGGATCTGACAAGCCCGCCGTGCTCCGAGATCAGCCTAACGTCGTATCTGGGTTCCTCAACTGTAAGATTAGCGTTTTCAAACACCGGCAACGCAGCCAACGTTATGAGTTGGAAATTTGAGAAAAGAAGAACTCCGATCCGTTGCATCTCGCACTCTCCGTCGCCGATGTTATTTGCGGCAGCGGACACTGACAACGAAGGACTGTGCGGCCCAATGCGCCTCTTGGCTACCGGCATTGACCAATTTATGGCGATAGTCGGTGAACCTTTGTAAATTCTTTAGAATGGTTTCCCCGGAGAAATCAACAGCTTATTTTGACGACACCTGTGCCGGAACATACCTTTTAGTAGAAAGTTGCAGAACGAGTTGACCGCCCGGGGTCAGCTTTCTCGGCCGCGCTCTCTTCGGCTGCGACGAAGTGAACGTCCTACGTGTCCACCCCCACAAGGGCAGCGTCGCCTATTTGCTCGCGACGCCAAGGGGGATCTCCGAGCCGCCGGCCGCAGAGCCCCGCCTCGGCCGGCGGACGGCTCTCACCTTGCCGCTACTTCCGCCCCCGCAGAAGAACCGATCGCCGCCATCGGACTCGAGCCCCGAAACCGCCACGCCAGGCGGCATGTCGAGCCTCTCCAAAACCTCCCCGGTTTCGGGATCGACTCGCCTCAGATCGCTCGCGCCACCCTCCCAGGTGCCGTGCCAGAACTCGCCGCCGATCCAGGAGACCCCGGTGACGAAGCGGTTGGACTCGATGGTGCGAAGAATTGTTCCTGTCTCGGGATCGACTTGATGGATCTTCCGGTCCCGATACTGCCCCACCCAGAGCGTCCCTTCGGCCCAGGCGAGTCCGGAGTCGCCGCCGCCCCCAGGCGCCGGGATGGTTGAGAGCACACGGCCCGTCTTGGGATCGATCTTCTGGATGCGGTCCTCCGCGATCTGAAACAGGTGCTGGCCGTCGAAGGCCGTTCCTGCGTGGGCCGCCACCTCAACCGAGCGTCGCACTTCCCCGCTCGCCGGATCGAAGGCGTTCAGTTTATCCCCGCTGGCAAACCAGACATGCTCACCGTCATAGGTGACCCCGTGTACACCTTTGACGTGCGGAAACGGTCCATATTCGCGGAGGATTTCGGCTGCAGATCGTTTCATGCCGCCATCCTAGTCGCTCGGGAGTGGACCGGGGAGTAACAAGATTGTCGGGAATCCCGGCAGAGGCGGGGTCATCCATCTCAGCGCCGGCCCGCGACCGAATGACTGCACCTTGCCTGCCGCCGCAAGTGACTCGAGCGCCCGCTGTACGGTGCGCGGGCTGGCCCCGAGCGCAATCGCCAGGGCCGAGCTCGACCAGGACTCGCCGTCGGCAAGGAAGGCGAGCACCGCGGCATGCTGCTCTTCGACAGGTGGCGCCAGCACGGCGACCTCGCTTGCGCGGCGCGGCATCAGCACAAAGCCTCGCTTTGTCGCGCTGACGTCTGCCAGCGTCCGAAGCTCCACGCGAAGCCGCCCCATTTCGACGCGCAATCTTGCACGGTGCGATTCATCGGCGTATTTCGCCCGGAAGGCGCGTTCCAGGAGCATGCTCCTCGGCACGTCCGCGGGCCAAGCTTCGCCCAGCGCGCGTGCAAGTGCGAACAAAATCGGACGCGTCGCGAGCGAGACCAGCTTGGTCGCGTCCCGCACGACATAGCGGCACGCGTCCATGACGAGCGTACCCGAGGCCATGAGTGCTTCGACCTCCTCGAGCAGGAGGGCGCGTTCCTCGCCCCGCGCGATCAGCCGCGCGGCCGGCGTGTTCAGGACGCGGGATGCGCTTTCGACCTCCGCGGTCAGCGCGGGGATGTCCGCCTCCCGCGCGGCACGCCCGGCCCGTTCGAGCGCGGCGCGTGCCGGCTTCGTCCGCAAGCGCCGAATCGCGATCCCAGCCGTGACCAGTTCGTAGGCGGCCCGGGACACGAGCGGAAGCAGTGTTGGGTCGAGCTCGGCAAGCATGCCCTCGGCCTCGTCGAGTCGGCCGATCAGGAGCAGGCGCCGGGCCGCGAGATTTCGCGCATGTGCGGCATTTACACGGTCGCCGTGCGCTTCGAGCGTCGCCCGCGCTTCGTCGAGCGCCAGCGCGGGCCAGCCCAGGTCGCGCGAGACGAGGGCGATCTCAGCCTCCGCCACGACACACCTGGCCCGGGCCACCGCCTCTTTCGGACCGAACGCCCGGGCAGCAGCTCGCAGCAGCGCCTTTGCCCGAAGGAGGTCGCCGAGTTGCGCCATCGCGATGCCGCGCAAGGCGAGCGCAGGCGCGTCGTCACGCAACGCGACCCGTTTCAATGCGCCAAGGGGATCACCAGCCGCGAGCGCGCGTGCCGCAGCCGTGATCAGCGAGTCCATTGGAATCCCGCCAAACTTGTCACTCTCACCGTTCGAGTCCCCGGTGCCACCTTAGCTCACGACCAACGACGAGCCATCGGCAGCGGTGGAGTGGCCCTCCATGTGGAGGCCCAGGCGCTCGCCCAATTCGAGGTTGCAACGACCATGAGTAGATCACCTGAGGAAAACCGGGAAGGCGGACAGCCCGTCATGCAGACGCCGCCGATCGTTTCGCCGCAAGCATGGGAGGCGGCGCGCCAGCGCCTCCTCGTGAAAGAAAAGGCCCAGATGCGGGCCCACGATGCCCTGGCGGCCGAACGCCGGCGTATGCCGTGGATGGCGGTGGACCAAGCCTACGGGTTCGAGGGACCAACCGGCCCAGCGAGCCTGCTCGACCTGTTCGAAGGCCGGAGGCAACTGATCATCTATCGCGCCTTCTTCGAACCCGGAGTGTTCGGCTGGCCCGACCATGCCTGCCGCGGCTGCTCCCTCGGGGCCGATCAGGTCGCCGACCTCGCCCATCTCAACGCGCGCGACACCACACTGGCTTACGTCTCGCGGGCCCCGCAGGCGGAGATCGCGCGCCTGAAGGCGCGGATGGGTTGGACGATGCCCTGGTACACCATCACCGACAGCTTCGACGCCGACTTCGGCGTGGATGAGTGGCACGGCCACAATGTCTTCCTCCGCGACGGCGCGCGCGTGTTTCGCACCTACTTCATCAACAATCGCGGGGACGAGGCGATGGGAAGCACCTGGAGCTACCTCGATGCGACAGCGCTCGGCCGCCAGGAGACATGGGAAGACTCGCCAGAGGGCTACCCCCAGACCCCGACCTATAAATGGTGGAACTGGCACGACAATTACGCCGCCGAGGTCTTGCCCGACCCGAAATGGGTCGAGGTGTCCGACGTCGGAGAGGCCGCCTTCCGCAACCTCGACGCGGGCGCGAAGGCATGAGCCCGGCGTCTCACGCCAACGCGTCTGGCCGTGATCTCTCTAAGCATGGTTGGCACGGTCCCTTTTGGCCGCCTGGCCGAAGTTGATCGTCAGCTGATGTGCCCGACGATCTCGATCCCACTTTCACGTCCCGAACAGTCCCAAACCTTTCAATAGAGAGAAGAACGATGACGACACACATCACCGGTACACGCGAAGACTGGTTGGCAGCCCGGCTTGGGCTCCTCGAAGAAGAGAAGGAGTTCACGCGACGCGGCGACGCGTTGGCGCGGCGACGGCAGGAACTACCGTGGGTCAAGGTGGATAAGGCGTACCGGTTCGAGACCGACGAGGGGAGCGCCTCGCTGGCGGACCTCTTCAAAGGGCGTTCCCAGCTCCTCGTCTATCATTTCATGTTCGGACCGGATTACACGGCGGGGTGTCCGTCCTGCTCGGCAATCGCGGACGGTTTCAATGGCTTCTGGGAGCACCTCGCGAACCACGACGTTATGCTTTGGGCGATGTCGCGTGCACCACTCCCAAAGCTCCAGGCCTACAAGAAAAGGATGGGTTGGACCTTCCCATGGGCCTCATCCTTCGGGAGCGACTTCAACTTCGATTACAGCGTGGGGTTCACTGAGGCACAACAAGACCAAGGCTACGCGTATAACTTCCACGACAATCCGCCCATTCCCGCTGACGCGCAGGGTGCGCCAGACGGCCACGCCTCAAGGTGCGGGGTGAACCTACGGACTTACCTGCGCGAGCTGCCGGGGATGAGCGCCTTCGTGTTCGACGACGGCGAGGTTCTTCATACCTATTCCACTTATGCCCGCGGATTGGACGGCCTTTGGGGCATGTACCCCTGGCTTGATCGCGCGCCGATGGGTCGAAACGAGAACGGCCCCTGGTGGCGACGCCACGACGAATACGCCAAGCGCTGAGCGGTGTGGCGGTGTCGAAGCGTAACTTCATGCAGGAGAGAAGGCATGGGCGAGGCTCGTAGCGGCGGGTGCGCTCACGGCGCAGTCCGTGATGGAAGCGGCAACGCGGCCGCACGTGGCGCAGCCAACTGGCTTTGCCTTGCGGCCGCACCGAGCTTCGCGATCATGGCGCTGCTTACGATGGTTCGCGGCGGCGGCCCGTCGGATATGCTCTGCTCGGTCGGGCATGGGTCCTGGCTGAGCGGAATGGTCCCGATGTACCTGCTGATGGGTGCCTTCCATTCGGCGCCTTGGCTGAATCTAATCTTCAGGCAAAGCGGTGCCCGCCCAGCCTGAAGGCTTGTCGTACAGGATCTGCCAAAGCCCTTTTCGGGCCAGCCATCCGGTGTCCCTGTTCGAACTCGTCAAGGCTGGGTGCGGCGGAGCGCCCGCCCGTCCGCGATCAAAGCCTGTCGACGTCGATGACGGCCTGAGCGAAGGCTTGCGGCGCTTCCTGCGGCAGATTGTGCCCGACGCCGCCGCCAATGAGTCGGTGCGCGTATTTCCCCGAGAACTTCTTGGCATAGGCGCTGGCGTCCGGATGCGGCGCGCCATTGGCGTCGCCTTCGAGCGTGATGGTTGGAACCGCGATGACGGGTCCTGACGCGAGCCGCTTTTCCAGCTCGTCGAACTTTGCCTCGCCTTCCACGAGCCCCTGCCGCCAACGGTAGTTGTGGATCACGATGGCGACGTGGTCGGGATTGTCGAATGCCGCGGCCGAGCGATCGAAGGTGGTGTCGTCAAAATTCCACTTCGGCGAAGCAAGGCGCCAAATGAGCTTGGCAAAATCGTGCCTGTATTTGTCGTAGCCCGCTCGACCGCGTTCTGTCGCAAAATAGAATTGGTACCACCATTTGAGCTCGGCCTCGGGCGGCAGCGGTACCGTGCCGGATTCCTGACTGCCGATCAGATAGCCGCTGACCGAAACGAGGGCCTTGCAGCGTTCCGGCCAGAGCGCCGCGATGATGTCGGCCGTGCGCGCGCCCCAATCGAAGCCCGCCAGGGTGGCCTTCTCGATCTTGAGGGCATTCATCAAGTCGATGATATCGTGTGCGAGCACCGATGGCTGGCCGTTCCGGAACGTTTCGTCGGACAGAAATCGGGTCGGCCCATAGCCTCGCAGATAGGGCACGATCACCCGATAGCCGCTCGACGCCAACAAGGGGGCGACGTCGACGAAACTGTGAATATCGTAGGGCCAGCCATGCAGGAGGATGACGACGGGGCCGTCGACGGGACCAGCCTCGGCATATCCCACGTTCAGCAAGCCCGCATCGATCTGTTTCAGCGCAGCAAACGACATGTCGCCAACGCGCGCGGGCGCCGGATTCTGTTCGCCTTTGCCCGTCTGGGCCTCGGCCGAGCCGCTATTGGCGAACTGGGCGGCGGCGACGATCAGGGCCGCAGCCCCGAAAAACTTCCGTCGCGGATGGTTGATGACTTCGGATGCTTCAATCGCGCTCATAATCTGGACCTCCTCGTGGAGTGGGTTGGTGAAACTGAACATCGAACCAGTTGCCAAGGGGGTGGCCCGCGCCAGCAGGGCCGTCCGGAGCCTAGAAACCGGCTTCGAGGCGACACTGTGCGGGAGCGACGGCTGTTCCGCTTGCAGACGATCTTGATTTATCCTCCAGAAGATTTTGATTTTCGCGTTAGATGCGCTCCGGTGAGCGGCAGAGTTCGGCGTGCGAGGGAGGTGCTGTTCTTGCTCTATCGGTTCAAGGACTGTGTTCTCGATACCGGCCGCCGCGAACTGCGCCGTGGCGGCGATCTCATTGCGGTCGAGCCGCAGGTTTTCGATCTGTTGGAATTCCTCGTCCGCGCGCGGGAGCGGGTCGTCAGTCGCGACGACCTGCTCGCCGCGGTCTGGCATGGACGCATCGTCTCGGACGCGACGCTCAGCAGCCGCGTCAACGCGGCGCGCAGCGCCGTCGGCGACAGCGGCGAAGGCCAGCACTTGATTCGGACGCTTCCGCGCAGGGGCTTCCGTTTCGTCGGAGAGGTCCGGGAGGAGGCCGAACCGCCGTCGGTGCCGATGCTGGACACCGTGCTGGAGCGCGTGAGACCTCGAATGGCCGACCCGGAAGGCCCGTCGATCGCGGTCCTCCCCTTCACCAATATGAGCGGGGATCCCGAGCAGGACTATTTTGCCGACGGCATGGCGGAGGACATCACGACCGCCCTGGCCCGGTGCAGCGGGCTGTTCGTCATCGCTCGGAATTCCTCGTTCACCTATCGCGCCGCGGTCGACGTCCGCCGGGTCGGACGCGAACTCGGCGTGGGCTATGTCCTGGAGGGGAGTGTGCGCCGCAGCGGCGAGCGGTTGCGGATCAGTGGGCAGCTGATCGATGCGGCATCCGGGACGCACCTCTGGGCCGACCGTTACGATGGCGACCGGGGCGACGTTTTCGAGCTGCAGGACCGGATCACTCAAAACGTCGTGGCCGCGATCGAGCCGACGTTGCAGCTCGCCGAGATCGAGCGACGCAGGCCAAACCGACCGAATGAACTCGACGCCTACGACCTTCTGCTCCGCGCTTACGGCTTGGAGTTCGAGTTCACCGCGCAGAGCATCGGGGCGGCCCTCGACTGCCTGGATCAGGCGTTGGCGATCGACCCGGCTTACGCGCCCGCTATGGCGATGGCGGCCTACTGCCATGCGCTGCGCCACTTCCAGGGTTGGATCCACAGTGACCACGATGGCGCCCGGGGCGTGAAACAGGCTTGGCGCGCGGTCGAACTGGCACCCAACGACGCGCAGGTTTTGTGGATGGCGGCCTTCGCGCTCTGGAATATGGCCGGGGAAGAACGCGATGCGGCCTGCGAACTGTTCAGCCGCTCGCTCGTCATCAACCCAAACTCCGCCCCGGCCTTGTCGCTGGCCGGTTGGATCGAGACCATGCGTGGTCACTCGACGACCGGCCGCGAGATGTTGGAGCGCTCCCGGCGGCTCAACCCAAACGATCCGCGGGGTTGGTTCACGTCGGGCGCCATGGCGATCGCCGCCATCGTGGACGAGGACTACCCGCAGGCCGTCGTTTGGGCGGAAAGGGCGCTGGTGCAGAATCGGCGGTTTACCGTGGCGCTTCGCGTCCTTGCAGTCGCGCTCGTGAAGACCGGACAGCGCCAAAGAGCCGCGCAGGTCGTGCAAACCCTGCTGGAGATCGAGCCGCAGCTGACGATTTCCGGGTTCTTCGCCCGAATACCGTTCCCTGTCGCTTCGATGGCCCAGACCTATGCAGAGGCGCTCATGGCTGCCGGACTGCCAAAGTAATCGCGTTCAGCGCCGAGCCTGGACTTGAAGCTCGACAGTTCGCCCCGCGTCCCGACAGGTCTCACACCTGAGCCACGATCGGTGGAGCAGGTTCGAGACGCTCACGCAGCGCCTTGTTTTCGGCCTCGAGCTGGGCGATGCGGCGACGGATGGGTGACATTGCCTCCGCCAGCTCCGCTTCCGTGAATCGCGGCGTGATGTGTTGGGGGCAGTTCCAATCGAAAGCTTCAAGGTGAAGCAATATTGCCCGCTCGGCTTTCCCCTTGTAGGCGGGCGTCGCCAGCTTGCCAGCAAGGTCGGGATCGCCGGCCAAATCCTTTGCTTCGAGATGAGCCAGGATCTTGAGACGCCGCCGCCCCGGGTAATCCATCAGGATCAGCGCCGCACGATCATCGGCCGCGAGGTTGCCGAGGCTGATATATTGCCGGTTGCCACGGAAATCCGCGAAGCCCAATGTTTTCTCGTCCAGCACCCGGAGAAATCCAGGAGGGCCGCCGCGATGCTGCACATAGGGCCAGCCGGTCTCGGAAATGGTAGCCATGTAGAAACTATCGCGCTCGGCGATGAATTCGGCTTCCGCCCCGGTAAGCCGATCGAAGGCGCGATCGCCCCGGAAATCGGACCAATAGCCCGCGCTGCCATTGGTGGCCTGTGCGGCCTTGACCGCTGGCGTTGAGAGGATGTCGAGAAAATCGTAGGCCACGCTTGATCTCCCGGGAGCAAGAAGGCGTTCGAGCCCTCAATGGCCCTCGACACCGACTGAGTCTGGGCCAGGAAATAAGCCTTACCAACCGGCCCAGTAATCCTGTATTTCCGAAACATGCCCTCTCGAAAAGTGAGAGACGATGGACCGTCTGGATGCGATGTCGATCCTGGTCGCCTCCGTGGAGGAGGGCAGCTTCTCGGCGGCCGGTCGGAAGCTCGGGGTGCCTCTGCCCACGATCAGCCGCAAGGTTGCCGATCTGGAAGCGCATCTGAAGACGCGCCTGCTCCTGCGATCCACCCGAAAGCTCGCCTTGACAGAAGCAGGGATCGCCTATGTCGCGGCGTGCAAACACATCTTGGAAGAAGTCGACGAAATCGAGGCACAAGCCTCGGGTGAATACAGTGCTCCGCGGGGAGAGTTGACCATCACGGCGCCCGTCGTCTTTGGCCGAATTCACGTCCTGCCGGTCGTCGGCGATTTCCTGGCGGATTTCGCCGACATCAACGTGCGGATGAGGCTATCCGACCGGAACGTAAATCTGGTTGACGATCACATCGACATGGCGGTGCGCATCGGCGAGCTCCCGGACAGCACTCTGGTTGCAACCCGCGTCGGCGCGATCCGGCGCGTCGTTTGCGGGAGTCCCACCTATTTCACGGCGCACGGCATACCGAAAACGCCTGACGCGCTTCGTGATCACATGTGCGTCACGTTTTCGGAGATGGCATCAGGAATGTCCTGGATCTTCAGCGCGCATAGCCGAAAGCCAAAGCTCATCCGTCCCCTCTGCCGTCTTCACATCAACACCGCCGAAGCGGCGATCGACGCCGCCATTGCCGGCGTCGGCGTGACCAATGTCCTGTCCTACCAGGTCGCCCGCGCGGTTCAGGACGGGAAGCTGCAAATCGTCCTCGAGGATTTCGAGCCGCCGCCGATCCCGGTACATCTCATTCATGCGCATCAGGGCCTGCTGCCGCTGAAAATGCGCCGCTTCCTTGAATTCGCGGCACCGCGCATCCGCAAAGCGCTCGCTGCCAGCCAGAAGCAGCCTGGTGGCGAGAAGGGTGAATCCGGCGACGCGGGACGACTTGCCCCTTCGGTTCGACGGCAGAATCGGCATTCATCCGAGCGGCTACCAGGTTTGTGACGGGTGGTCGCTGAGAGCGCTGCCCCGAACCCCTCAAGCTCCGGCGCCGTAGCTTTCATCTCACTTTGTGAGAGGGCGCCTTTTAGAATTGCGGGATTATCCGTCTCGACGAGAGCGGCTAATTTCAGTCAGGTGCCTGACGTAACGTCACGGCACGATCAGAGAATACCTCGATGCTGTCCAAGTCGATTGAAACGAGGGGTAGCCCGACCATGGCCTGCGGTCGTGCTCGCGTCTTGCGATCGACCGCGGGACGGCCACACTGGGCTTTGCGATTTATCGATCTCGCCGGTTTCGAAAGAGCGTTCCGATGACCCGATCCCTTGCCGAAAAACGTTCCAGCTTCCGTGCGCTGCATCAAGCAGGCTGCTTCGTGCTGCCGAATCCCTGGGACGTGGGCAGCGCCCGCTTGTTTGAACATCTCGGGTTTGCGGCGCTCGCCTCGACGAGCAGCGGTTATGCCTGGACCACCGGCCGACCCGACTATGCCGTGACGCGCGAGGACGTCCTGGTGCATCTGGCCGCGTTGAGCGGCGCCGTCGACCTCCCCATCAACGCGGACTTCGAGTCCGGTTTTGCGGCCGATCCGGAAGGCGTCGCGGCGAGCGTGCAACTTGCCATCGGGGCGGGCGTCGCGGGCCTCTCGATCGAGGATCGCAACCTCGAAGCGTCCGGCCTCTACGATGAGACCATGGCGGTAGAGCGGGTCCGCGCCGCACGAGCGGCGATCGACCAATCGGGCCAGGAGGTCATGCTCGTGGCACGGACCGAGGGGCTGCTCATCGATCCGAGTGCCCTTACACCGGCCATCGACAAGCTGGTGGCCTTCGCGGAGGCAGGCGCGGATTGTCTCTACGCGCCGGGCGTGGCCGGCAAGGACGCCATCGCGGCCATGGTTCGCGCCGTGGCGCCGAAACCCTTGAACGTCCTCATCATGGACCCGGCCACGACCGTTGCCGAAATGGCCGATCTCGGCGTGCGGCGGCTGAGCGTCGGAGGTTCCCTGGCCGCAGTGGCCTGGGGAGCCGCCATGGCGTCGGCCAAGGCCATCAGGGAAGGCTCGTTCCACGCGCTGGCGGGCCGCATGTCGGGCCGAGAATTGAACGGCATCTTCGCCAAGTTCGGCTAGGCAGCCGGTCGCACGCGATCTCGGGCGCCGTACCGGGCGCGGACCTAGACGCAACCATTACGCAATCGGGCGAGATCGTCGCCTCGAGCAGAGGAATATTGCCATGAGCACGACCTATCGCACCGTCGACGTGGACGGTCTCGACGTCTTCTACCGCGAAGCCGGCAAGCCGGATGCCCCGACCCTGCTGCTGCTGCACGGCTTTCCTACCTCCAGTCACATGTTCCGCGACTTGATTCCCCTATTGGCCGACCATTTCCACCTGGTCGCGCCCGATCTGCCGGGCTTCGGCCGCACGGCTCTGCCGCCCCGGGACAAGTTCACCTACGATTTCGAAAACATCGCCAGCGTGATCGGCCGCTTCACGGAAGTCGTCGGCCTCACCCGCTTTGCGATCTACGTCTTCGACTACGGTGCCCCAACCGGGCTGCGCATCGCGCTCGCGCATCCCGAGCGCGTGACCGCGATCATTTCACAGAACGGCAATGCCTATAAAGAGGGCCTGAGCGACGGCTGGAATCCGATCGAGCGCTACTGGCGGGATCCGACCGAGGCCAATCGCCAGGCCTTACGGGAATTGCTGACGCCGGATTCGGTGCGCTGGCAATATACCCACGGTGTCCCCGACGTCGCGCTCGTCTCGACAGACGGCATGACGCTCGACTCCCACTATCTCGAGCGACCCGGCGCCGATGAGATCCAGCTCGACCTGATGCTGGACTACGCCAGCAACGTCGCGCTCTACCCCGCCTTCCAGGCCTATTTCCGTGATCGCAAGCCGCCGCTGCTCGCGATATGGGGCAAGAATGATCCGTTCTTTCTGCCGCCAGGCGCAGAAGCCTTCAAACGGGACATTCCCGACGCCGAAGTCCGTTTTCTCGACACGGGGCATTTCGCGCTAGAAACCCACGCGGCCGAGATCGCCGAGGCCATCGAGGGTTTCCTGGCCCACTAGGCTCACCTGAGGGCCTGGCGGAGCCTACAATCCAAGCGACTGCTGTGCCGGCTGCGGCGGTCCGACATGCACGCCCTCCAATTCGAGCATGCGGATCTTCGCGGCCGAACCGCCCGGCGCCGAAAAGCCACCAACCTTGCCGCCGGCCGCCATGACGCGATGGCACGGGATGATCAGCGGCACCGGATTTTTAGCCATGGCCTGGCCGACATCACGCGCCGCTTGCGAACCGGCACCAAGTTCCTTCGCCAAGCTGCCGTATGTAGTCGTATGGCCCCAGCCGACACGCCGTGTCGCTGCATAGATCTTTTTGAAGAACTCGTCCTGCTCGTCGAGGTCGAGGCGGATATTGGAGAAGTCGACCGCTTCGCCCTGAAAATAGCGCGTCACGGCCGCGATTGCCTCACGCACGTCCCGGGTGGGCGTGCCGGGTTTGGCGCCCGGCAGCCGACGCAAAAGGCTGCGTTCGGCGGCTTCGGCGGTGCGTGCCGGCAAGCGGAAGCTAGTGATGCCGACGTCGCCCCACGCAATGCCGCAGAAGCCGCTCGCGGTTTCGAAAATCAGATAGTGATGTGCTGAATGGCCCATGACACGTGCTCTAGATTTCGATCGGCCTTAGAAATGGTGAGTCCGGGTTGCGCACTCAATCCGCGTGGGCGACATCGTGATTGAGGATGTAATCCTTGCCTTCCCTGCGAATAACGCCTCCCACATTTCGGCTCTGCCTGCATCCTCAGCTCTGCCAGGTTTTCGCGGTCGCGACGGCGAAATCGCGATAGGAGCGCGGCGGGCGGCCGAGCAACGTCGCCAGCCGTTCGACATCCGCGGCGCTCGCGGCGGCCCCGTCGTCCTGATAGCGACGAAACATCTGACGCAGGTCGTAGGCTTTCCAGCTCGGGGCGTGGGCCAACATCTGCGTCTCGAACGCGTCAAGATCGCCGCCGCCGTAGCGGACGGGACGGCCGAGGGTGCCGGCCCAGATCTCGGCCAGCGCCGTGCCGGTGAGGACGTCAGGCCCGCAAAGCTCGAAGATCTCCCTCGGCAAGGGATGATGGGCCTGCTCGCGGCGGAGCAGTTCGATGGCGGCGGCCGCGGCGATATCGCCGACATCCACCATCGAGACGCCCTTCGATCCGATCGGCGAAGGGTAAAGGCCAGCGTGCTGAAGCGCGTCCTTCAGCAGCACGTCGTTCTGGAAGAAGTACGACGGACGCAGGATCGTGGCCGGAATTTCGAGTTGTTCGATCATACGCTCGACGGTGTATTTCGCCGTGAAATGCGGCACGTCGGTGTATTCGGCACTTCGCGTGACGGAGAGGTAGACGATACCTTTCGCGCCTGCCTCGCGGGCAATGCTCAGGGTGTTGATGGCTTGGGTGAGTTCATCCGGCTCATTGGGGACGAGCAGGAAGAATGTGCTCACACCGCTCAGTGCGGCGCGCATCGATCCGACATCGAGCAGGTCGCCCTTCACGGCGGTAACTCCGGCCGGGAAGGTCGCCTTCTCGGGCGAACGGGTGAGCGCGCGAGCCTCGGTGCCGCTCTTGGCAAGCCGTGCCACGATCTGCGATCCGATCGTGCCGGTGCTGCCTGAGACGAGAATTGTCATTGTCCCTACTCCTTTTGAGCTTTGTCGGAGCGTTCCGCTTGCGGTGCTCGCGGCCGGCCCTGCGTCGTGTTCCTTGCTCCGAGATCTAAGCGTTCCACGAGCGACGTACAGGCCGTAATATCGGGACAGGACGTCTCGTGAATGGAACGCGCATGGATCTGCCCGCTCTTTCGGACTTCAATCTGGTCGCGGCGCATGGCGGTTTCGGAAAGGCGAGCCGCGCGAGCGGACGGCTCAAAGCAACGCTGTCGAGGCGCGTGCGGGAGCTGGAGGCGAGCCTGGGTGTCCGCCTGATCGAGCGCGGTTCGCACACGCTCCGCCTCACGGACGAAGGCGCCATCCTCCATGCCCGAACAGAACGCTCCTTCGGCGAAATCGCCGAGGCCGCGCAAGCCATCAGGGCGGGGCTCGGGCGTCCGAGCGGGCGGTTGCGCGTCAGCGTGCCGTTGCTGTTCGCCCATACGACGATGGGCCGGCTGGCGGCCGCCTTTGTGGCTGCCTTTCCCGACGTGCAGCTCGAAGTCACAGCCGAAGACAAGTTCGCCGACCTCATCGAGGACGGCTACGACATCGTCGTGCGGGTCAATCCGCGCCCGAATGACGAACTCGTCGGGCGCTGCTTTCTGAAAGCCCCTCTGGTGCTGATCGCACCGGCGTCGATGGCTCGGCCATCGCAGGAGACGAGCGCCGATCCTGGCCCGACCGTACCCGCGGTCATGCGCACGGGCACGTCGGATTCGGTAATCTGGAGCGTGGTGGACCGGGGCGAGGAGCTGACTTACCGCCCAAAGGCGGTGCTGCGTTTCTCCTCGCCGCTTCTGGTCCGCGATGCCGTCCTCGCCGGCGCGGGTGTGGCGATGGTGCCCCGGTCGGTGGTTGCGGAAGACTTGGCCGAAGGCCGTCTCGTCATCTGGGGAACTTCGCCACAAGGCCATGTCGAGGCTTGGGTCCTTCACGCCTCACGGCGGCTGATAAGCCCCAAGGTCACTGCTTTCGTGACCTTCCTCTGCGATTATTTCCCGACCGGCGCCCTATGACGGATTTGGCATGAAACTGACCGTGCAAGCCGGCGTGGTGAGTTTCGATCATCAATGAGGTGACATAAGCACACTTCGAGCAACGACCTTCGACCTCTAATTTCAGGGCCACACCGATGCGAGCCCGCCGGCGAGGCTCGGCCGCGGCTCTGGCCGCCGCGACGTCGGTTGAGACCCCATTGGAGGTAACCAAAAATGTACGCCATCACAGGCATTACCGGCAAAGTCGGCGGCGAGGTCGCACGCGCATTGCTCGAAGCCGGCCAACCGGTCCGCGCCGTCCTGCGCGACGCGAAGAAAGGCGAAGAATGGGCAGCGCAGGGATGCGAGGTCGCTCTCGCCGCGATGGAGGATGCACCGGCCGTGGCCCGCGCGTTCACGGGCGCGAGCGGGGTCTTCATCCTGCCGCCCCCGGTGTTCGACCCTGAACCCGGCTATAAGGAAGCGCAGACGGTGATCGACAGCGTCGTCACGGCGTTGACGGCCGCCAAGCCCGAGCGCGTGCTTTTGCTGTCAACCATTGGCGCAGACGCCATTCACGACAACTTGCTTTCACAGCGCGCGATGATGGAGGCGGCGCTGCGCAAACTTCCGCTTATGCTGACGATCCTGCGGCCAGCTTGGTTCATCGACAATGCAGCGTGGGATGTGGCATCGGCGCGCGACACGGGCATCGTTCACAGCTTCCTACAGCCAATGGACAAAGCTTTTCCGATGGTCGCCGCGAAGGACGTTGGTCGTGTGGCGGCCGATCTCATTCGCGAAAGCAATGCCGACACACGCATCTTCGAGCTGGAAGGCCCGCGCCGCGTCTCGCCGAACAATCTCGCCGAAGCTTTTGCGAGCGTCCTTGGAAGGCCCGTGCGCGCGGCACCGGTTCCTCGTGACATCTGGGAAAAGTTGTTCGCGCTGAGGGCATGCGCAACCCCGGACCGCGCATGCGGATGCTCGACGGCTTCAATGAAGGCTGGATTGACTTCGTAAATGAGCACCCCAAGGCGATCAAAGGCCCGACCGACGTGATCCCCGTCATCGCGCCTCTCGTCATCGGCCAGGCACCGGAGGCATGACGTGAACGATGTTTCGGACGAGTTCGTGGAGACCGTGAAAGCAAATGGCCTGGATGCCGCGTAATCGCTCGGCCGTTGTGTCTGTAACTAAGATCCATCGATTCTTAAATAATCGAGTAACGCGCATGTCCAATAAACCGAGGCCGATCATGGCGGCTCCGGACACGCGAGCCGCGGCCTCTGGCCAAAATGAAAGAACAATAATATGCCTGTTTACATATGGACTACGCAGGAAAACACTTTTTCTCAAGAGCAAAGATATTTACTGGCAAAGGCTGTCACGGATATTCACTGCAGTGCGACGGGGGCGCCGAGAAATTTCGTCCGAATCATCTTCAATGCCTCGGTGTTTGGGCCCCGATCGGCCTGCTGCTCTTGCGCATCATTCAGGGTGCCGCGATCGGTGGCGAGGTACCCGGCGCCTGGGTCTTCGTGGCCGAGCACGTGCCACCGGGCCGCGTCGGCTTTGCCTGCGGCGCGATGACGGCCGGGTTGGCGGCCGGAATTTTGCTCGGTTCGCTGGTGGCAACAATGGTCAACAGCATAGCCAGCCCAGCCGACATCTCGGCCTGGGCCTGGCGGCTGCCGTTCCTACTCGGGGGCGCCTTCGGATTGTTGTCGGTCCCTCTGCGTCGCATGTTGCACGAAACCCCGGTCTTCCGCGAAATGCAGGAGCGCAACGCGCTGGCAGCGGAGTGGCCGCTGAAGGTTGTGGTCCGGGACTTTCGCGGTGCGGTGCTGGTATCGACGTTGCTGACATGGCTGCTGTCCGGCGCTATCGTTGTGGTCATTCTGCTGACGCCAGCGCTTCTGACCAGACTCAACGGAGTCCCACCGGCCCGGGCGCTACTGGCAAACACCATCGCCACGCTGTTCCTGACGATTGGCACCGTCCTCAGCGGTTCAATAATCGATCGGATCGGCGCCGGGCGGTTCTTCGCCGGCGGCTCTCCGCTGCTGGGCCTCGGCCTCTGGCTCTTCTATACTCGGGGTGCATCCGACCCGGCTTTGCTGCTGCCGACCTATGCCCTGGCTGGTTTCCTCGTCGGAATCGTCGGCGGCGTCCCCTTCGTCATCGTCCGCGCCTTTCCGCCACCGATCCGGTTCACCGGCCTATCGTTTTCCTACAACGTCGCCTTTGCGGTTTTCGGCGGGCTGACACCCTTGATGCTGCCACTGCTGCTGGTTTTGGATCCGCTGGCGCATCTCTATTATTTGGAGGCGCTGTGCGGTCTCGGCTGCGCAATTGGCCTGTGGCTCACGCGGCGGCAAGACCCCATGGCTTGAACCCGGAGGTCACCGGCGCACCCGTGGAGGGTGATTGCCTGGGACTCACGCCGTGACCTAGGATGGCCGTCACGGGCGAGCCGCCGGGGGCATGATCTCGCTCCGGTTCAGGAGCAAACCTCCCGTGTCCGACTTCGACATCACTACCCTGGATGGCACGCCAGAGATCATCGCCGAGCTGAGCGGGCTCTTGATCGAGACCGTGGCTCATGGTGGCTCGGTGAGCTTCATGCACCCCTTGGGGGCAGAGACCGCGCGGGCGTTTTGGGAAGGCTCGTTGGCGCGAGCCGCTCGGGACGAGCGCGTGGTTCTGGGCGCCTGGGACGAGGGCCATCTGATCGGGACCGTGACCCTGCTTCTCGATCTCCCACCCAACCAGCCGCATCGGGCGGAGATCGCCAAAATGATGACACGCGTCGGTTACAGGGGCAGGGGCGTCGGGTCGGCTCTGATGAAGGCGGCCGAACGACTGGCGATGACGCTGGGACGCACGCTTCTTGTCCTGGATACGGCCGAAGACGGGGGCGCCGCGGGCTTGTATGAGAGGTTGGGCTACCAACTGTCGGGCGCCATCCCGGACTACGCCCTGAAACCCCATGGGGGGCTTAC
The DNA here is from genome assembly GCA_964245915.1 of uncultured Lichenihabitans sp. GTDB lineage: Bacteria > Pseudomonadota > Alphaproteobacteria > Rhizobiales > Beijerinckiaceae > Lichenihabitans. The sequence goes on from CAXTOT010000073.1 coordinate 20,667, forward strand.
CCCGACGCTGATCTATTGGAAACGGCTGCCGCCCAAGGATCTCGGCGATCCGCACGCACCGAGCGGGAGTGAGTTGGTGTAGCATCGGCGCGTCCATCCGCTGATGGAGAGCCGACATGCCCCGCTTTTCGCCGACCACGAGCCTGCCCACCCACGAGGTCACCAACCAGCCGGGTGACCTCGCCGACGTCAATTTCTACACGCGCGACCGTGCGCTGCGCGAAGCCGTCCTGCGCGAGGCCGGCGAGTGGCTAGACGCCAAAGCCCAGGCCCTGGGCGCTATCGTGGGTTCGGAGCAGGTACTCGCCTGGGGCGACGAAGCCAACCGCCATCCGCCCGAACTAATCGCCTTCGACCGTTTTGGCCGGCGGATCGACGAGGTGCGCTTCCATCCGAGCTATCACGCCCTGATGGCGCTCGGCATGGAGCATGGCATCCACGACATCGCGTGGATCACCGACCGGCCCGGCCGCCATGTCGCCCATGCGGCGCTGCTGGCGATCTTCGCCCAGGCCGAGGCCGGGACCATGTGCCCGGTCAACATGACCTATGCGTCGGTGCCGGCGCTGCGCGCGCAGCCTGACGTGACGGCACCCTGGCTGGAGAAGATCCTGGGCGGGCGCTACGACCCCGCGCTCGGTCCGATCGCCGCCAAAGCCGGCATCACGCTCGGAATGGCGATGACCGAGAAACAGGGCGGCAGCGACGTCCGGGCCAATACGACGCGCGCTTTTCCGCTTGGTGGGCGCAGCTATCGGCTGGTCGGCCACAAGTGGTTCTGCTCGGCCCCGATGAGCGACGGTTTTCTCACCTTGGCGCAGACCGAGGGTGGGCTGAGTTGTTTCCTGGTGCCCCGCATCACGGGGGACGGCGCGCGCAACGGCATCCGCCTGATGCGGCTCAAGGACAAACTCGGCAACCGCTCCAATGCCTCGGCCGAGATCGAATACGAGAATGCCCAGTCCCTGCTGCTCGGGGAAGAAGGGCAGGGCGTCAAGGTGATCATCGACATGGTGCATCACACCCGGCTCGGCACGATCGCCTGCACGCTCGGCATAATGCGGATGGCACTAGCCCAGGCCTTTCATCACACGGCCATCCGCCGGGTGTTTTCCAAGCCCTTGATCGATCAGCCCGCCATGACGGCGGTGCTGGCCGATCTCGCGCTCGACTACGAGGCGGCAGTCGTTCTGGTGATGCGGGTCGCGAGGAGCTTCGATGCCGTCGACCAGCAGGGCCGCGCCTTCGCGCGTCTCTCGGTGGCGCTGGCCAAGTACTGGCTCACCAAGCGCTGCCCCAACTTCGTGTACGAATGCATGGAATGCCTCGGGGGCGGCGGCTATGTCGAGGAGTCGCCGCTGCCGCGGCTGTTCCGCGAATCGCCCCTCAACGCCATCTGGGAAGGCTCGGGCAACGTGATCGCGCTCGACGTCCTGCGCACCCTCGACAAGGAACCTGCGGCCTTGGCGGGTTATGCCGACGAGATCGCACTTGGCCGCGGCGCGGATGTCCGGTTCGATGCGGCGTCTGGAGCGCTGCTGGAGCAGCTTCGCGACGGCCTGCCGAGCGAAGCGGGCGCACGCCGCCTGGTGGAGCGCATGGCCCAAGTGCTGCAAGCCTCGCTTTTGGTTCGCCATGCCCCGGTCGCGGTGGCCGACGCGTTCTGCGCGGCACGCCTGGCCAGCGACGCCTGTTTCACCTACGGGGCGCTTCCGAGCGGCATCGACGTCGCCGCCATCATGGCTCGGCAAGCGGCGTAGCACCCGCCAGCCTGTTTCACGCGGGAGCGTTGACATGGTCCCGCTGGCGCGGCTTCGGTGCGCGGAGTCGTGGCCCATTCCCCGGGGGCGACCCTTCACAAGGATGAACCCATGTCGATCGAACGCAAGCATTCCGGCCCGCGCATGAGCCAGCTCGTGGTTCACGGCCGCACCGCCTATCTGGCGGGCCAGGTTGCGCCCAAGCCCGAGGGCGCCAGCGTCGCGCAGCAGACCACGCAAATCCTGGCCTCGATCGACAGCCTCCTGAAAGAAGCCGGGACCGACAAGACGAAGATCCTGACCGCCACGATCTGGCTCGCCGACATCGGCACTTTCGCCGAGATGAACAAGGTGTGGGACGCCTGGGTGGCGCCGGGCCATACGCCAGCCCGCGCCTGCGTCGAAGGCAAGCTGGCGGCGCCGATCTACACGGTGGAGATCATGGTGGTGGCGGCGATCGGCGGCTGAACCTAGGGCTTGCCCCTTCTCCAGCGAGCGGGAGAAGGGGCAAGCGGGAATGAAGGGAGCGGGCTTCCCCTCATCCAGCCTTCGCCCCCCTTCGCCCAACGGAGCAGGGAGGCAAAACGTTATGGATTACGACCCCGCCTTCACGGGCAGGGGCTTCACCGGCATGCCGGGGCCGATCTTCTGCAGGTTGCCGGAGATGATCTGGTCGCTCTCGCCGACGCCCTTCAGCACCGCGACGAGATCGCCCTCCGTCGGGCCGAGCGACACGAAGCGTTGGTCGACCTTGCTGCCGTCACCAACCACGAACACGAACTTGCCGAGCTGGCTCGAGCCGAGCGCGGTCTGCGGCACCATGAGGGCGTCGGGCTGATCGCGAACATGCAGGCGCACACGCACGTACTGCCCGGGCAATAGCGTGAAATCGGCGTTGGCGATGGTGGCGCGGGCCGTCACGGTGCCAGTCGCACGATCCACGGAATTGTCGATGAAGGTGAGTTCGCCCTTGTGCTGGGATTGGGTGTCGCCGGCCACGAAGATGTCGGCGTCGACCCGGCCGGCAGCCCGGGCCTTCTGGATTTCGACCAGGTCCGTCTCGCTCGGGTTGAACGTCACGTAGATCGGGTCGAGCTGAACCAGCGTGTTGAGCACCGTGCTGGCCACGCTGATGAGGGTTCCAACGGGGGCTTGGTTGCGGCCGAGCCGCCCCGCGAAGGGCGCCCGGATCTCGGTATAGTCGACATTGAGCTGAGCCGTATGGATCGCGGCCTTGTCCATGATCAGCGCCGCCTCGGCTTGCCGCACGGTGCTGGCGCGTTGATCGAACGAGTCGCGGGCGAGCCAGCCGCTTTTGGCGAGTTCATCGCCGCGATGGTAGTTGGAGCGCTGGTAGTCTAGGGCGGCCGCATCGCGCTGAGCCTGGGCGTTCATGCCGTCCAACGTCGCCTGGAAGTCGCGCGAATCGATCTTGTACAGAAGATCGCCCGCCTTGACATCGGCGCCGTCAGGCGCGTGCTGATCCTGGACATAGCCCGTCACCTTGGATTGCAGCGTGATGTTGCGGATCGACTCCGTCCGGGCCGAATAGTCGAGCGTGATCGGGATCGTCTTCTTGACCACCGGCGTGACCGGGACCGGCATGGCTTGGGCGACCGCCGGAGGCGTCGCGGCACTCGCGGGGGCGCCGTTGCCCCCAACCCATCCGGGGACCCCGTGCAGGGCGCCGTAGACGGCCGCGGCCCCGCCCACTAGGACGACCGCGAGGGCAAGTTTGCCATTTCGCATGGTGTGACCTTTCTTGTTCATTCCGCCGCCTCGGCCCGTTGCTCGATCCGATGCAGAGGGACGGCCTTTTCGGGTTCCTGGTGGTCCGAGCCGCCGCGCTCGCGGAACCTCTCGATGGTGGCGTAGAAAACCGGGACGAAGATGAGCGTGAGGGCCGTGGCCGCCACCATGCCGCCGAACACCGTGGTGCCGAGCGATTGCCGGCTCGCGGCGCCGGCACCGGTTGCGATCATCAGCGGCACGACGCCGAGGATGAAGGCGAAAGCCGTCATCAGGATCGGCCGCAGACGCAGGCGCCCGGCCTCCATGGCGGCCTCGACGATGCTGGCGCCGTCCTCGCGGCGGCGGCGCGCGAATTCCACGATCAGAATGGCATTCTTGGCCGCAAGACCGATCAACATCACGAAGCCGATCTGCGAGTAGACGTCGATCTGCATGCCGCGCACGAAAAGCGCCGCGAGCGCGCCGAACAGGGCCAGCGGCACCGCGAGCAGCACCATGAACGGCATGGACCAGCTCTCGTATTGCGCGGCCAGGATCAGGAACACGAACACGATCGCAAGGCCGAAGATCAGGGTCGCGGCCGATCCGGCCTTGATTTCCTGGAACGTGATGCCGGTCCATTCGAACGTGAAATCGCGCGGCAGCGCCGTGGCGGCCGCCCGCTGCATGGCCGCGACCGCTTGGCCCGAACTGAAGCCCGGCGCCGCGCCACCGTTGATCAGCGCCGAGCCGTAGTTGTTGTAATGCGGCACGGTCTCCGGACCGACGATCGGCTTGAGGCTGCCGAGGGTCGAGAGCGGCACCATGCCGCCCGATGCATTGCGGACATAGAGTTTCGACAGATCCGTGGCGCCGGCGCGCGACGCCTTGTCGGCCTGCAAGGTGACCCGGAAGGTGCGGCCGAACAGGTTGAAATCGTTGACGTAAAGCGAGCCCAGGTAGATCTGCAGCGTGTTGAACACATCCGGCAGGCTGAGGCCGAGCAGCTTGGTCTTGTTGCGGTCGAGGTCGTAGTTGTACTGCGGCGTCGAGGTGCTGAACGAGGAAAACAGCTGCTGCGGGTTGAGCTCAGGTTGCTTGCGCGCTTCGGCGATCACCGCCTGGGTGGCCTGGTCGAGCGCGGTACTGCCCCGGCCGGTCAGGTCCTCGACCTCGAATTCGAAGCCGCCGGTCGTGCCGATCCCGGGAATCGACGGGGGATCGAAGCTAAGCGAGAAAGCGTCGGGCAGGCTCAGCAGTTTGGGCCGCACGGCCGCGACGATCTTGGATGCGTTCTGTTCCGGCGGCCTCTCATCCCAAGGCTTTAGGATCGCGAATTCCACCGCGGAATTGGATTGGGCCGCATTGGTCAGGAAGTTGAGGCCGCTGATCGATCCGACGATATCGACGCCCGGCGTGCTTTGCAGGATGTCGCGCACCTTCTTGGCGACCGCATCGGTGCGTTCCAGCGACGCCCCGTCCGGTCCCTGGATGACGACGAAGAAATAGCCCTGATCCTCCACGGGCAGGAAGGTGGAGGGAATCCGGGTCCAGATCATGTAGGTGCCGACCAGCCCCAGCGCGAAGATGGCGAGCATGGCCCAGCGCAGTCGGATCAGCACGCGCACGAAGCTCGAATAGGCATGCGACAGCCAGTCGAAGCCGGCATTGAACCAACGGAATGGCGGGAAAGTGGTCGCAGGACGATGGCGCAGGAAAGCCGCGCTGAGCGCCGGACTGAGGGTAAGCGAGTTGAAGGCCGAAAGCCCGACGGAGATCGCCACCGTCAAGGCGAACTGGTTGTAGAGCCGACCTGCCACACCGGGAATGAACGCCACGGGCACGAAGACCGCCATCAGAACCGCGGTTGTGGCGATGATCGGGCCGGTGACCTCGGCCATGGCCTTGCGGGTCGCTTCGAGCGGTGGCAGCCCGGCCTCGAGCTGGCGCTCGACATTTTCCACCACCACGATGGCGTCGTCGACCACGAGCCCGATCGCCAGCACCATGCCGAGCAGGCTCAGCATGTTGAGCGAGAAGCCGAACATCT
>CAXTOT010000074.1:0-25415 GCA_964245915.1 uncultured Lichenihabitans sp.
GTGGCCCCGATGATCTTGACGCCGCGCTCATGCGCCTGATGGTAGGGCTTGGCGCCCTTGAAGCTCGGCAGGAACGAGTGGTGGATGTTGATCACGTGCCCGAACAAGGCCGCTGAAAATTCGTTCGACAGGACCTGCATATAGCGGGCGAGGACGATCAGTTCGGCGCCCGTGTCATGATAGAGCGCGGTGAGCTTGGCCTCCTGTTCCGCCTTGTTGTCCTTGGTGACCGGCAGGGAATGGAACGGAATGCCCGCCATCTCCGCAGTGCCGCGGCAGGCTTCGTGGTTGGAGACGATCGCCACGACCTGCGCCTTCAGCCACCCGACCCGGACCTGGTAGAGAAGGTGCTCGAGACAATGGTCGAACTTCGACACCATGATGATGATGCGGGGGACCTCCTCGGTCTGCCTGAGGGCGAGGGACATCTCGAACTGGTCGACCATCGGCGCAAGAATGGTTTCAAGCGAATGTCTGTCGACATTCGGCGGCGTGACGAAGGCGATCCGCATGAAAAACCGATTGCTCACCCGGTCCCAGAACTGGGCGCTTTCGGCGATGTTGGCGCCGATCAGCGCAATGGCGTTTGTCACCGTCGCGACGATGCGCGGCCGATCCTGGCACGACAGCGTGATGATCCAAGTCTGATCCATAGAAGCGATCCATCCTCAGAGACCGTCAGGCGGCCCTGTTGGTTTTGTCCTTGATCCGCGCGTCCGCGGCCACGAGGGTGTTGTGAAGGAGGCAGGCCACGGTCATGCGGCCGACGCCACCCGGCACGGGCGTGATGAAGGCTGCATGTTCAAGCGCTTCGGCGGTCGCGACGTCGCCCACGAGGCGGCTCTTGCCATCGGTCGTGGGAACGCGGTTGATCCCGACGTCCATGACCACCGCGCCCGGCTTGACCCAGTCGCCCCTGATCATCTCGGGTCGGCCGACGGCCGCGACGAGAATGTCGGCATCGCGGCACACGGTCTTGAGGTCGGTCGTGCGGGAATGCGCAATCGTCACCGTACAGTCGGACGCGAGAAGCAGCTGGCCCATGGGTTTGCCGACGATGTTGGAGCGGCCGACCACCACGGCGGCTTTGCCCGCGAGGCCGCCTGGGCCAAGGGTGTCGTTGAGCATGAGGATGCAGCCGAGCGGCGTGCAGGGGATCAGCATCCGCTCGGGATCGATCGTCTGCGAGGCGAAGAGCCTTCCGACGTTGAAGGGATGGAATCCGTCGACGTCCTTGGCGGGGTCGATGGCCTCGATCACGCGGGCACTGTCGAACCCGCGCGGCAGAGGAAGCTGAACGAGGATTCCGTCGACGCCGGGATCGGCATTCAGCCGCTCGATGCGGGCCAGCAGGTCTCCTTCCGAGACGCTCTCCGGCAGTTCGATGAGCCGCCCGTCGATCTCGGTCTCCCGTGCCTGCCTGGTTTTGGTCGCCACATAGGATCGGCTCGCCGGATGATCGCCGACGATCACCACGTCGAGGCGAGGCTTGCGTCCATTGCGCTCGGCGAAGGCCTGCGCCCGCGCGCGGGTCTTTTGGCTGAGGATGGCGGCATGATGCGCGCCATCGATGAGCTTGTTCGTCATGGGCTCAGACATCGAGCGTATTGTCGCGTTCCCACTGTGTGAAGTGGGATGAGAAGCTGTTCCATTCGGTGTGCTTCATCTTGAGGTAGGCCGCCGCGAATTCCGCTCCAAGGGCGGTCTTCAGGCTTTCGTCGCGGTCGAAGGCCCGCAGGGCGTCGAGCAGGTTGAGCGGCAGCTTGGGCGCATCCGTGACCGTATGGCCCATCTGATACATGTCGATGTCCCACCGCTTGCCCGGGTCCGCCTTGCTTCGGATGCCGTCGAGGCCGGCCGCGACGATGACGGCCTGCAGAAGGTACGGGTTGGCGGCGCCGTCGGGGAGGCGCAGTTCGAAACGGCCCTTGCCCGGCACGCGCACCATGTGGGTGCGGTTGTTGCCCGTCCAGGTCACGCTGTTGGGCGACCAGGTGGCGCCGGAAACGGTGCGGGGCGCGTTGATGCGCTTGTAGCTGTTGACGGTCGGATTGGTGATCGCGGCGAGCGCCTCGGCATGTTTCATGATGCCGCCGAGGAAATGATAGCCTTGGGGCGACAGGCCCATCTCGTCGTCGTCGGCGTGGAACGCGTTGGTGGTGCCGTCCTTGTTCCACATGGAGATATGGGCGTGACACCCGGAGCCGGTCAGGGTCGGGAAGGGCTTCGGCATGAAGGTCGCCCGGAGGCCGTGCTTCTCCGCCACGGACCGCACCATGAACTTGAAGAACGAATGCCGATCGGCCGTCACCAGAGCGTCGTCGAAGGCCCAGTTCATCTCGAACTGGCCGTTCGCGTCCTCATGGTCGTTCTGGTAGGGCTGCCACCCGAGTTCCAGCATGTAGTCGCAGATCTCGGCAATGATGTCGTAGCGCCGCATCAGGGCCTGCTGGTCGTAGCAAGGCTTGATCGCGCTGTCCTTGGTGTCCGAGATCGCGAGACCGTCGGGGTCGATCAGGAAGAACTCCGCCTCCACCCCGGTCTTGACGTAGAGGTTCTCCTCCGCGGCGGCCGCCATGACGGTCTTCAGGACAACCCGCGGCGCCTGCGCGACGGGTTTGTTCTCCATCACGCAATCGGCCGCGACCCAGGCCACCTCCCGCCGCCAAGGCAATTGGACCACCGCCGACGCATCGGGCAGGGCGAATAGATCGGGATGGGCCGGCGTCATGTCGAGCCAGGTGGCGAAACCCGCGAACCCCGCGCCATCGCGCTGCATGTCCGCGATGGCGGCTGCCGGCACCAGCTTGGCGCGCTGCGCCCCGAACAGATCCGTGTAGGAGATCATGAAATAGCGGATGCCACGCTCCTTCGCGAGGCTGGCGAGGTCCTGAGGCAAGGCGATCTCCGTTTCGTACGAATGCCGAAGGCAAAAAGAAGGGCGGCTTAGAAGCCGCCCTGTCCGGGAATCCAGCTCGTTCCCGCGAGCGGCACGCGCGCCATTGCGGCGGCCTCCATCGTGAGCGCGCAGAGATCCTCGGGCTCGAGGTTATGCAAATGGTTTTTGCCGCAAGCCCGGGCGATCGTCTGCGCTTCGAGCGTCATGACCTTGAGGTAGTTGGCGAGCCGACGACCCGCGAGCACGGGATCGAGCCGCTTCATCAGTTCGGGATCTTGGGTCGTGATCCCGGCCGGGTCCTTGCCCTCGTGCCAGTCGTCGTAGGCCCCGGCCGTGGTGCCCAGGGCCTGGTACTCGGCCTCGTAGATCGGATCGTTGTCGCCCAGAGCCACCAGCGCGGCCGTGCCGATCGAGACCGCATCGGCGCCGAGCGCAAGCGCTTTGGCGACGTCCGCACCGTTGCGGATGCCGCCCGACACGATCAGCTGCACTTTCCGGTGCATGCCAAGCTCTTGCAAGGCCTGGACGGCGGGACGAATACAGGCGAGCGTCGGCATGCCGACATTCTCGATGAACACGTCCTGGGTGGCGGCCGTGCCGCCCTGCATGCCGTCGACCACCACGACGTCGGCGCCCGCCTTCACGGCGAGCGCCACGTCGTAATAGGGGCGCGCGCCGCCGACCTTGATGAAGATCGGCTTCTGCCAGTCGGTGATCTCCCGCAGTTCGAGGATCTTGATCTCGAGGTCGTCGGGGCCGGTCCAGTCGGGGTGCCGGCAGGCCGAGCGCTGATCGATGCCCTTGGGCAAGGTTCGCATGTTGGCGACGCGATCGGTGATCTTCTGGCCGAGCAGCATGCCGCCGCCGCCGGGCTTGGCGCCCTGCCCAACCACGATCTCGATGGCGTCGGCCTTGAGGAGGTCCTCGGGGTTCATGCCGTAGCGGGACGGAAGGTACTGATAGACGAGCATCTTCGACTGTCCGCGTTCCTCGGTCGACATGCCGCCGTCGCCCGTGGTGGTCGAGGTGCCCGCCGCCGATGCTCCGCGCCCCAGGGCTTCCTTGGCATTGGCCGACAGCGAGCCGAAGCTCATGCCCGCGACCGTGATGGGGATTTTCAGCTCGAGCGGCTTCTTGGCGAAGCGGCTCCCGAGCACGACCTCGGTGCCGCACCGCTCCCGATACCCTTCGAGAGGGTAGCGGGAGATGGAGGCGCCGAGAAAGAGCAGGTCGTCGAAATGCGGCAGCCGCCGCTTCGAGCCGCCGCCGCGGATGTCGTAGATGCCCGTGGTGGCGGCCCGGCGGATCTCCGACAGCGTATAGTCATCGAAGGTCGCGGACTTGCGCGGCAGCGTCGGAGGATTGTCGTAGGACATGGCGAGTGACCTTCGGTCGTTCGGCGGGGCGCGGGATGAAGGGACGGAATGATCGGGAAGCGTGAGGCCGATCTCAGCCGTAGGCATCCGCATGGTCGACACTGAAGTTGTAGAGCTTCCGCGCCGAACCGTAGCGCTTGAATTCGGACGGCCGAATATCCGTGATCCCGGCGCGATCGAGCAAGCTGGCGAGCAACGCGCTGTGCTCCGGGCGCAGCTCCTTTTCGATGCAGTCGGCACCGAGGCTCTTGACCGAACCGCGCACGAAGAGGCGGGCCTCGTAGATCGAGTCGCCGAGCGCATCGCCCGCATCGCCGCAGACCACGAGGTTGCCGGCCTGTGCCATGAAGGCCGACATATGGCCGATGCCGCCCCGGACCACGATATCGATGCCCTTCATCGAAATGCCGCAGCGCGACGACGCATTGCCTTCGATCACCAGCAGGCCCCCCTTGCCGGTGGCACCGGCATATTGGCTGGCGTCGCCCTTCACGATGACCTGGCCCGACATCATGTTTTCGGCCACCCCGGGGCCCGCCGAGCCATGCACCGTGATCGTCGCTTCCCGATTCATGCCGGCGCAGTAATAGCCGACGCTTCCCCTGATCTCGACCGCGACGGCGGCGTTGATGCCGACCGCGACCGCATGGGACCCGCGCGGGTTCACCACCTCCCACAGCGTGTCGTTGCTGCCGGGCGCTTGCGCGTGAAGCCTGTGGTTGAGTTCGCGCAGTTCTGTCGTTGCGAGGTCGACGACAGGCATGCTCAACGCTCCCAAAAGTAGACGGTCGCGGGCTCCGGCTCCCAGACTTTCGCCTGTTCGATTCCTGGGAGGCCGACAAGGGCCCGGTATTCCGATCCGAACGCGACATACTGGTCGGTTTCCGCCAACACGGCGGGCTTGCATGCGATCGGATCCCGCAAGACCCCGAACCCCGTCTTGGTGCCGACCACGAACGTGTAGAAGCCGTCAAGATCATCGAGGCTGTGTTCGAGCGCCTGGCCGAGGCTCAGGCCCTTGTCCATCCGGGTCGTCAGATAAGCGGCCGCGACCTCGGAATCGTTCTCGGTCTCGAAGGTCATGCCCTCGCGCTTCATCTCGCGGCGCAAGTTGTTGTGGTTGGACAACGATCCGTTGTGAACGAGGCACTGATCGGCCCCGGTCGAGAACGGATGCGCTCCGAGCGTTGTGACGGCCGATTCGGTCGCCATCCTTGTGTGGCCGAGGCCGTGCGTCCCCGTCATGCCCTCGAGCTTGAAGCGCTTGGCGACATCGGTCGGATAGCCGACCTCCTTGTAGATCTCGATCACGTCGCCGGTTCCCATGATGCGGACATCCGGGTGCGCCCGGCGGATCAACCAGCAGACCTCCTCGGTCTTGTCGACCGGCACGCTCAGCACCGCGTGGCTGCTCTTGCGTTCGAACGTCACATCATCGGCGAGCGCGGCCCTCATATCCTCGGCGAGCGCCACGAGAGCCGTATCGGGGACAGGCGACTGAACCGTGATCTTTGCAACGCCGGCCTTTGCTGCGCCGTAAATGGCAAATCCCGCGCTGTCGGGGCCGCGGTCGCACATGGTAGTCAGCATGCCGGATAAGAGGGAGCCGAGTTGGGGCTCCAGCGCCTTGTCCTTGATGAACAGTCCAACGATCCCGCACATGTTCGTCGCCTCGTCGGGGGCCACCCCGTACATCAGAGCGGTATCTCAGCGCGGCTCAACCTTCAAGAAAAAAAGTTTCCCAGTAGGAACGTTTTCGCTATGAAGGGAGCTAGCCCGACGATTTATCCTGGGAGCTTCCGTGCCGCTAGCGCTTCTCAAATATGGATTGCGCCGAGATCATCCCGATGACCCTCAGCTCCGCTGGACCCCGGAGCTGAAGCGAAGCTACGATGTGGTCATCATCGGTGCAGGCGGACACGGTCTCGCGACCGCCTATTATCTCGCGACCCGGCACGGCATCACCAATATCGCGGTGCTGGACAAGTCGTGGCTCGCGGGCGGCAACACGGCGCGCAACACGACCATCATACGCGCCAATTACCTGACGCCCGAAGGTGTGGCCTTCTACAAGGAATCGGTCGAGCTGTTCCGCAACCTGTCGATTGAGCTCGACATCAACATCATGTATTCGGAGCGCGGGCATTTCACGCTGGCCCACACCGACGCGGCGATGCGCACGGCGCGCTGGCGGGCCGAGGTCAACAAGCATCTCGGCGTCGACTCGGAGGTGATCGACGCTGCCGAAGTGGCGCGGATCTGCCCGGTGATGAACATGTCGGAGGAGGTGCGCTACCCGATCCTGGGAGCCCTCTACCATCCGCCGGGAGCCATCGCCCGCCATGATGCGGTCGCCTGGGGCTATGCCAAGCAAGCCATGCGGCGCGGCGTCGAGGTTCACACCGGGACGGAGGTCACGGGCATCAACATCGAGCGCGGCAAAGTCACCGGCGTCGAGACCACGCGCGGAACCATCCGGGCCGGCAAGGTCATTCAGGCGGTCGCCGGCTCATCGAGCCGGGTCGCCAAGCTCGCCGGCTTGCGATTGCCCATCAAGACCATTCCGCTCCAGGCCTGCGTATCCGAGCCCGTGAAGCCGATCCTCGACCAGATCGTCGTGTCGGGATCGCTGCACGTCTATATTTCGCAATCCGCCCGCGGCGAGATGGTGATGGGCGGCGCGACCGACCCCTATGGGCTCTATTCATCGCGCTCCACCCTCGATTTCAAGGAGGGGCTGATGGCCCACATGCTGGAGCTGTTTCCGTTCATGGCGGAACTGCGCATCCTGCGGCAGTGGGCCGGCATCGCCGACATGACGCCGGATTTTTCGCCCGTCATGGGCCTGACCCCGGTCGAGAATTACTACATCGATTCCGGCTGGGGGACGTGGGGGTTCAAGGCGACGCCTGTTTGCGGCCTGCGCATGGCCGAATGCGTGGCGACCGGCCGGCAGCCGGATCTTCTGAAACCCTTCGCGCTCGACCGCTTCCGTTCCTTCGACCTGGTCGGCGAAAAGGGCGCGGCCTCGGTCGGCCACTGAGCAACGGGCAACCATCCATCATGAAGATCATGCACTGCCCCTTGAACGGGCCTCGCAACATCTCTGAATTCGTGTGGGGCGGCGACGTGCGGCGCGCCGTCGATCCGGCCACCTGCTCGGACGCGGAATGGGCCGAGCATCTGTTCCTCGAAGACAATATCGCGGGCGAGGTCGACGAATGGTGGCTGCACGCCCCGAGCAACAGCTGGCTCATCGCGCGCCGCAACACGATCACGGACGAGGTCCTTTGGACGATGCCCGTCGACCGATATTTCGCCGGCCGCGAGAGGGGCGGGCACGACGACATCCAGCCGGCGGCGGCGCAAACGACGGGCGGTGAAGCGTGAGCGCCCGCCTGGACGGCCCCGGCTGGGGCCTGCTGGTCGACCGGAGCAGGCCGGTCGCTTTCAGCTTCGACGGTCGGCCGCACCGCGGGGTGGAGGGCGATACGGTCGCGAGTGCCCTGCTGGCGGAGGGACGGTCCGTCCTGTCGCGCTCCTTCAAGTACCATCGGCCTCGCGGGGTGCTCACCATGGCGGGGCACGACGTCAACAGCCTCGTCCAGATCGGACCGGAGCCGAACGTGCGGGGCGATCGCCGCCCGATCGGCCCGGGCATGGAGGTGCGCTCGGTCAATCGGCTCGGCCCGCTCGACCGCGACCTCTTCGCCGGACTCGGCCTGTTGTCGCGCTTCCTGCCGGTGGGTTTCTACTACAAGACCTTCTTCCGCCCGCTCGGCGCCTGGATGCGCTACGAGAAACCCATCCGGGCCCTGGCAGGCCTGGGCGTCCTCGATCCGAAGGCCGTTCACGCCGCTTTCGACAAGGCCTATCTCAATTGCGACGTTCTGGTGGTGGGGGGCGGCCCGGCTGGCCTCGACGCCGCCCGAGCGGCGGCGGAAGCCGGGGCAGACACCATCCTGATCGACGAATGGCGCGAACTCGGCGGATCTCTCCTGTTCGGGCGGCTCGGCGCCAGCCGAGACGCTGCGGAGGAGACACGCCGCACCTTGGTGGCCCGGGTCGAGGCAACGCCCCGCCTCCGCGTGCTCCTCGATACGACCGCCAGCGGGCTGTTTGCCGACAATTGGGCCTCGGCGCTGCAGGGCAACCGCCTGTATAAGATCAGGGCAGGGCAGGTGGTGCTCGCCACCGGCGGCTACGACCAGCCGCTCGTTTTCGCGGGCAACGACCGGCCCGGCATCATGTTCGCCGACGCGGCCCAACGGCTGCTTCGGCTCTATGGCGTGAAGCCCGGCAACCGGGCGGTGGTGGCGACCGCGAACCGCTTCGGCTATCAGGCGGCGCTCGATTGCCTCGACGCGGGCATCGACGTCGCGGCGCTGGTCGACAGCGACCCGGCGCGAACGGGGCCCGAGGTCGACGCCCTTCGGTCCCGAGGGTCCGCATCCTGCCTCGATCCACCCTGGTCGGCAGCCGCGGCGCGAAACGCGTTTCGTCGGTCGCGGTCGCGGCCGCGCCGGATGCCGACACGCGTGGCACGCCCGAGTGGATCGCCTGCGATCTCGTGATCATGAGCGTCGGCTACACCCCCGCGCTGAACCTCGCGAGCCATGCGGGCGCCAAGGTGACTTACGATCCACGGATCGCCATGCACCGCGCCGGCGACCTGCCGGCCGGGCTGAGCCTGACCGGCTCGGTCGCGGGGATCTGGTCCGAGGCTGCGGTCGCGCCCGACGCCCGGCGCGTCGGCGGTCGAGCGGCGGCAGCGGCGCTGGGTCGCCGCGACACGGACCTCGACGCCAAAGGAAGCCGGGACGCCGGCGCGGAGAGCATCACCCATCCCTGGCCCATCACACCCTCGACCAGCGGCAAGGATTTCGTCGATTTCGACGAGGACCTGCAGACCCGCGACATCGTCAATACGGTCAAGGACGGCTACGACGATATCCAGCTCGTCAAGCGCTACTCGACGGCCGGGTTTGGCCCGAGCCAGGGGAGGCATGCCAACCTCAACACGATCCGCATCGTGGCGCGGGAAACCGGCAAGGACATCGAACGGGTCGGCACCACCACATTCCGGCCGCCCCTGGTTCCGGAGAAATTCGGCCACATGGCCGGACGCGGCTTCGAGCCGATCCGGCTGACCGCGATGCACGGCCGCCACATCGAGCTCGGCGCCCGGATGATGCCGGCGGGCCTCTGGCTGCGACCGGCCTATTACGGGCCGAAGGGGGATGCGGCCGCCGCCATCGAACGCGAGGCGCGGGCCGTGCGGGACGGGGTCGGCCTGATCGACGTCTCGACGCTCGGCGGTCTCGACATCCGCGGCCCCGACGCCGCCGCCTTCGTCGAGCGGATCTACACGGGGAACTATGCGAAGCAGCCGGTCGGCCGTGCCCGCTACGTGCTCATGACCGACCAGACGGGCGTCGTGATGGACGACGGCGTGGCGGCCCGCTTGCACGACCGGCATTTCTACGTGACCGCGACCACGAGCGGCGTCGACGCGGTCTACCGCCAGATGACGTGGTGGAACCAGCAATGGCGCCTCGACGTCGACATCGCCAATGTCACGGCCGCCTACGCGGCGGTCAATATCGCGGGCCCCCGATCGCGCGACGTGCTGGCCACGTTGGACACGGAGATCGACCTGTCCGCCTCAGCCTTTCCCTATATGGGCGTGCGGGAGGGCCGCCTGGCCGGCATCCCGGTCCGCATGCTGCGGGTCGGCTTCGTGGGCGAACTCGGCTTCGAGATCCATTGCCCGTCCGGCATGGGCGAGGCCCTCTGGGACGTGCTGATGCAAGCCGGCGGATCCAGCGGCATCGTTCCCTTCGGGGTCGAGGCTCAACGCATCCTGCGCCTGGAGAAGGGCCACATCATCATCGGGCAGGATACCGACGGGCTGACCAATCCGGCGGAAGCCGGCATGGAATGGGCTCTGGCCAAGGCCAAGCCTTTCTACGTCGGCAAGCGCGCGGTCGACATGCAGATCGCCAAAGGCGTGACCCGTCGCCTGGTCGGGTTCACGCTGCCCGATCCCGGGGCGCCATGCCCCAAGGAATGTCACCTGATCATCAGGGGCGACGCCATCGCGGGCCGCGTCACCTCGGCGGTCCGCTCGCCCAGTCTGGGTCGCGTGATCGGCTTGGCCTATGTACCGAGCGACATGGCGACGCCCGGCACGCGGTTCACCATTCGGGTCGACAAGGGCGAGACCGTCGAGGCGGAGGTCGCCGCCACCCCCTTCTATGATCCGGACAACACGCGGCAGGACATGTGAGCCATGACTGATCTTGCGCGCTTCCTCCGTCGCTCGCCGCTTGCGCGCGTTTTCCCGGCCTCCGCCGAATGGGTAGCACTCGACGATGCCGCCGCCATGGCCCGCGTCTCGAAGTCCGATGTGGTCGGCGATCTCGCGATCGCGGATCTGTCCCCTCTGCCGCGGCTCGGCTTCAAAGGGCGTGACACGATCTCGGCCGTGAAGGACCGTGGGGTCGCGGTCGAGGCGGAACCCAACAGGGCGTTCCGCCAACCGGACGGTGGATTGTGCCTTGTCCTTGGCGCCGGCGAGGTCTTGCTGCTCGGGCCGCTGGACGGTTCCGGCGCGACGCTCGCCGAGATGGAGCGCTCTTGGCCGATCGAGGAGGGGCGACGAATCTACCCCGTGCCGCGCCGGGACAGCCACGCCTGGTTCGCGGTCGCGGGCCTCGCCGCGCCGACGATGTTCGCCAAGCTTTGCGCCGTCGATCTTCGGCCGCACAAGTTCATGGTCCTCGCCATCGCGCAGACATCGGTCGCGCGGCTGAATGCCATAGTGCTCCGGGCTGACCGGGCGGGGCAAACGGTCTACCACCTGCTTGCCGACAGCGCGTCCGCCGCTTACCTATTGGAATGCCTGCGCGACGCGGCGGAGGAGTTCGGCGGCACGCTGATCGGGCTGGACGCCCTTCGTTCGTAGTTGGATCAGTCGATGGCACGGGGCAGGCAGGTGAGTTTGCAACGCGCCGCGGCGATACGCGATGCGGTCACGGGCGCTCCGTTGAACGCGGCACCCTCCGCGCCGCCGATCTCGGGCCAGGACCCCCACGCGCTGACCGGATCGAGGGAAAAGCTCCTCGAGGTCGCGATCGGCCGCGAGGTCCATGCGTTCCGCACCAAGCTCGGGATCACCGTTTCCGATCTTGCTTCCGCGGCCGGGCTCTCCAACGGGATGCTGTCGAAGATCGAGAACGGCCTCATCTCCCCCTCGTTGACGACACTTCAGTCGCTATCGCGGGCTCTGGGCGTTCCGGTGACCTCCTTGTTCCGACGGTTCGAGGAAAAACGCGATGCGGTCTTCGTGAAGGCGGGCGAAGGTCTTGCGATCGAGCGCAGAGGCACTCGGAACGGACACCAATATCATTTGCTCGGCCACACGGTCGACCGCTCCTCGCGGGTCGTGGTCGAACCCTACATGATTACCCTGACGGCGGAGTCCGACGTCTTCCCCCTGTTCCAGCATGGGGGGCTCGAATTCCTCTACATGCTCGAAGGTGAGGTCGCCTACCGGCATGCCGACAGGCTCTACATCATGCAGCCGGGCGACAGCCTGTTCTTCGACGCGGATGCGCCGCACGGTCCGGAAGAATTGCGCAAGCTCCCGATCCGGTTCCTGTCCATCATTTCCTATGCGCGGCAGGACGGAGACTGACGGGGTCTCGTCTTAAGACGTCAGTCAGCCCAAAAGCCCGGCGACGTCGGAGCGCCGTCATCGAACTTGGCAAGGTAGTCGATCGCGGTCGGCCGCCAGCGCGCCATCCCCTTGTACTCCGCCAGATCCGGGGGAAGGTCTCGGAGCACGCGGTGCATGCGTCGCCGCCACTTCGGCACGGTGACGAGTTCCTCGAGCTTGAGCAGGTAGCAGCGGATGGGGAAGACGACGGCATTGGACCGCGGCAGCCGCCAGAAGCTTTGCACCTCCACGCGCAGATGGACCTTGTCTCCGACGTTTTCGGGCGTGACGCTGGTCCGCTCCACCCCCCATTTGTGATAAGTCTCGGGGCTCGTGTCGAGCCGCGGGTTAATCGTCATGGTCCAATTGAAACGGCGCGTGGGCTGACCCTGACGCAACTGCAACAGGAACTTGAGCGCGCGGTCGAACACGCCCATTTCATGGGCGCGCGGCACCGGCGCATGCCATTCCATGAAGCTCATGCCGATGTCGAAGTCGAGGGACCAGTCGGCCTGGGTGGTGACGATGCCGGCGTCCATCCAGAGATCGTTGTCACGTTGGTCGAGGAGGGCGAAGTCCCCTTGGGACTGGCGGGTGATGTATTCCATCGGCCCATAGGGCAGCGTCGCGGCATTGCCGAAGGTGAATGTATCGTCGATGCCGAGCGGCCGGTTGATCCAGCGCCACCGGTCTCCGCTCCGGTGCAGTTCGAAGTGCTCCGGATAGCCGAGGGCCTGCTGCTCCATGAGCATCTCGAGGAGGTCCCATCCCGCGAGTTCCATGTGCGGCAGCGACTGGCAGCGGAGCGGGTCCTCCTTGAGGACGAGCGCGCGGTCCTCCATTTCCGCCACGTAGTGCTCGTCGACGTCGATCAAGTTCTCGAACGCCGTCCCGGCCCGCCCCTTCACATGGGGCTCGATGTTCACCGCGTACATGTAATCGTCCCTGTCGAACGGGAACGGAAAGCGGCGGATGTTGGCCGGGCTGTTGCGGAAGGTGAAGTCGTCCCGAAACGTTTCCTTGCGGAATGCGATGCTCATGAGTGGTCTCCGACTATCGTCCTGAACCGGTTTCGGGTGTCGCGGACTCGCCCGCTCAGCGGTCCAACGTGACCGACCTGCCTTTGACGCGAGACACGCAGGGCATGATCGTGGCTCCGGAGGCCTTCTCGGCCTCGCTGAGGAAGTGGTCGTGATGCACCAGGCTCCCGTCGCATTCCAGCACGGAGGTCTGGCACTGGCCGCATGCGCCGCCTCGGCAGAGGTACGGAGCATCGACACCCGCCGCCTCGATGGCCTCCAGCATGCTCTCATGCGAACCGACCTCGATCGTCAGGGCCGAGCGCGCCAGCTTGACCTGGTAGGGACTGCCGGTCGCGGGCGCGAGGAAGCGCTCGTGATGCACGCATTGGTCCGGCCAACCCTGGTCTCGCGCCAAGGCCACGGTGTGCTCGATCAACCGTTCGGGCCCGCATATGTAGAGGTGGGTGCCGAGCGGTTGATGCCTGAGCATGTCATCGAGCGGAATGCGTTCGCCTCGATCCGAATGATAGACATGGACCCGCCCCCCGTACCGGGCGGAGAGCTCGTCCGCATAGGCTGCATGGTCGCGCGACCGGATGGCGTAGAACAGTTCGAACGGGATGCCGTCGTGGAAGAGTTGCTCCGTCATCGCCAGGAACGGCGTGATGCCGATCCCGCCGGCCACGAAGAGGTTCTTTCGGGCGGTCCGTTCGAGCGGGAACAGGTTTGCCGGATGGCTGATGTGGAGGACGGCTCCTCGGCCGACGTGATCGTGCAGGTATCGCGAGCCGCCCCGCCCGGCCTCGTCGCGCCTCACGCTTATGGTGTAGCTGTCGGTGCGCGACGGCGGGCTCATGAGCGAATAGGCGTTGCGTCGGATGCTCTCACCCTCCCGCATCTCGACGATGATGTGAGCGCCGCCCGAGAAGTTTGGCAGCGGGGCGCCATCCAACGATTCGAAGTGGAACCGTTTCACCAGCGGCGTGACGGCGACGACGTCGGTCACCCGTACGGCAATGCGCAAGGAGTCCCGGCTCACGCGAAGGCCTCCTCGGCCGGGGGGGCGCTCCCAGGCTCCTCGGCATCGATACAGACCCCCTGGAATGCGGCGATGCGTCGGGAATAATGGTCGCGGACCAGCAGAGTTAGACCGCAATGGCTGCACACGGCCGGCTGCGTCGTGACGTTTTCCGTGATGCCCTTGCAATGGACGCATTGAACGCGACGCGCCAACGATCCCCGCTGTTCCGCCTCGATGGAGGCGTGGTGCATGCCTGCGTCGGTGGCCAGCCGCATGGCTTGGCCGACCAATCCCTCGGTGCCGGCGAGGTAGAGGCGGGTGCCCATCCGGGCCGTCGCCAGCACGGCCTGCAGGCGAGGCAGGGCCGCCGCGATGCTCGGCCCCTGGTAGAACATATCGGCCCCGAGCCGCCTCAACGCGTCACCGTATCCAGCGTTGGTTGCATTGGCCTCGATGTAGATAATGTGGGCATGGTCGAGGAAGCCGGCTGGAGCGACGCGAGCGAGATCCAGGATCGCCGCGCCGCCTTCGCCATCGGCCACCATGAGGTGCAGCGTGCCGGGACGCGGCGTCAGCGGCCGGTAGGTCGGCCGACTCTTGAATGTGCTGGTCGACATGAGGTCACCCCCTCTCAGCGGTGCAGCCGGCGTCGCGCATGACCCTGCTCTAGGCCGCGGTCCGCTTCTTCTTCTGCGGATCGTCGAAATTGATCGGATGCGCGACCGCGCCGCACTGGACGGACTTACCTTTCACCTCGAGAGGTGTGCCTTCCTTTGCCGCGGCAACGTCCATCCGCGCGATGGCAAGGGAACGGCCGGTCAGGCGCGAGTACATGCCGCACGTCACGACGCCGACCTGTCGACCGTCCGCATGGAGGGCGTCGCCGGCATCGAGCACCTGGTCGCTCTCGGCAATCACACCGAAGATCTTGAAGCGCTCCTTTCCCTTGAGCCGATAATGTTCCTCGGCGCCGCGGAAGCCGGCCTTTTCCGGAGAGACCGTGAAATCGAGCCCGAGTTCCCACAGCGTGTCCCCCGGGGGCTCGTTCTCGAAGGGATACATCTGCGAGTTGTCATAGGGATAGAAGAGCAGGTAGCTTTCGACGCGGAGCCAGTCGAGCGCGGTGAAGGACGCCGGAACGATGCCCATCTCCTTGCCGTCGGAGACGATTTTGTCCCAGATCGCCGGAGCATCGTCGGCCTTGCAGAAGATCTCGTAGCCCCGCTCGCCCGTATAGCCGGTGCGGGAGATCATCACGTGGCAGCCGAACAGGGTCGTCTGCAGGTGATGGAAATACTTGAGATCGCGAATGCCCGGCACGTGCCGGCTGAGGTATTCCACGGCCAGGGGGCCTTGCAGGGACAGATCCTGAAGGTCGTCGTCGAAGAGGATGGCGGCGTTCTTGCCGACGACGTCCTTGGTCAGTTCTTCGTATCCGGTGCCAGAGCCGAGAACCACCATCCAGGCATTCGGCCCGGTCCTGTACAGGATGCAATCGTCCGTGAACTTGCCGCCGTCGTTGAGCATGCTGGCATAGACCGACCGTCCGGGATAAATCTTGCGGACATCGCGCGTGGTGGCACGCTGCAGGACGTGATGCGAATGGGGTCCCACCAGATGGACCTTGCGCAACCCGGACACGTCCATGATGGCGGCCTTCGTGCGAATGGCTTCGTGCTCGTCCGGCAAGGTGCTGGCCGTGTAGGTCCAGGCGGTTTCCATGCCGTTCCAGTCTTCGAGCGTCGATCCCAATGCCCGGTGCCGGCTCGCCAACGGAGATCGACGCCACGACATCACGCTCATACCAAGCTCCCCGTTTCATCCACTTGAAGACGTCACGATCGTCTCCACGCTGCAATCGAGTTTCGGCCCACTAAAAATTTTTGTCTATCGAGAAATTGTTGTTGTGGCTGATACCAACGAGCGCCGACCGAGACTCGTGGGCTATGCGAATCGGCTGAAGGCTGAATCAATGTGGCGGACAGGAGTGTCCGCCATGAGCATCCCGATCACGCTGCGCACTGATTTCGTCGGTGCCGCTGTGCGGCGTATCGCGAAGGCGACCAAGAACGCAGCGCAAGGGCGTCGACTGCTGACCCTGGCGGAGATCTATGACGGCGGCACGCGCACCGACGCGGCCCGGATGGGCGGGGTTGGGCTGCAGACTGTCCGGGACTGGGTGCTGGCCTTCAACGCCGATGGCCCGGCGGGGCTGATCGACGGCAAGGCCCCCGGCAATCCGTCCAAGCTGAACGACGCGCAGCGACAAGCGCTGGCGCGGATCATCGAGAGTGGGCCGATCCCGGCGATCCATGGCGTGGTGCGCTGGCGGTTGCGGGATCTCGCCTGGTGGGTGTTCGATGAGTTCCGGATCAGCTTGGACGAGACGACGGTCAGTCGCGAGGTGCGCAAGCTCGGCTTCCGCAAGCTGACGGCCCGCCCGCAGCACTATGCCCAGAGCGAACGCGCCATCGCGGATTTTAAAAAACTCTCCCGGCCAAACTGGCGGCGATCAAAGCCAAGCTCCCGGCTGGGACCGCCATAGAGCTGTGGTGGCAAGACGAGGCCAGGGTCGGGCAGAAGAACACCGTCACGCGCCGTTGGGCCCGACGCGGAACCCGCCCACGAGCACCGCAAGATCAACGCACGAAATGGACCTACATCTTCGGGGCGGTCTGCCCGGCCAAGGGCAAGGGGGCCGGCCTCGTGATGCCTTGGTGCGATACCCAGGCCATGACCGAGCACCTCAAGGAGATCAGCGCGACGGTCGATCCAGGCGCCCATGCCGTTATCATGCTCGATCAGGCCGGCTGGCACGGCTCGGCTGGGCTCATCGTGCCCGCCAACATCACTCTTCTGCCACTGCCGCCGCGGTCTCCCGAGTTGAATCCGGTCGAGAACGTTTGGCAGTTCATGCGCGACAACTGGCTGTCGAACCGGGTGTTCGCTTCCTACGACGACATCGTCGGCCACTGCTGCGACGCCTGGAACAAGCTCACCGAACAACCCTGGCGCATCATGAGCCTCGGACGGCGGGATTGGGCGCACGGGTTTTGATCAGTGCAGGTTGGTATGACACGGCGCGTCGTGCGGATCGGCGCCCCTGCGAACGAAGCGACCGCCGAGCGACAGCCAGGGGCCCGTACGCCGTGCGGGTGGCGGTGGAAAGCACACGCGGAGCTTTACCGACCTGTCCGGACTATCGGTTTCAAAGGCTGCGCAAATCGGAGAGCGCGCCCGGGCGTCCCGGGCTTGACGCCATCGGAAACCAGAAGCTGCTGGAGGAGCCCGACCAAAGCATCGGACAGGATCGCGAGCAGCGCCGTGGGGATGGCGCCGGCTAATAACATGGGAAAGTCGTTCAGCTCGATCCCGGTGAAAATCAACTCACCCAAGCCCCCGCCACCGACCAGGAAGGCCAGCGGCGCGGTTCCGACCGTGATTGCCAGGGCCGTCCGGATGCCGGCGAAGATGACGTATAGAGCGCTCGGCAGTTCGACCCGCAACAAGATCTGGCGGGGCGTCATTCCCATTCCGGTCGCGGCCTCGATCAGCGCCGGCGGTACGGCTCGCAAGCCCTCCAACGTATTCAGCGCGATCGGAAGCAAGGTCGCGACCCAGAGGCCGAAGATCGCCGGAGCGATGCCGATCCCCATGACGCTCATCGCCAGAGCCAGCAAGGCAAGCTTCGGAACCGCCTGGCCGACGTTCAGAAGCTGTATGATGGCATTCGCGCGCTGTCGCTGCGACGGCCGGCTCAGAAAAATCCCGATGGGAAGCGCCACGACGATCGCGAGAATTGCCGCCGCTGAGACCATTTTCACCTGTTCGAGGGCCAGCGACAGGATGTTGTCACGATAGGGTTCGGTATCGGGCCACCATGAAGCGGTTCGAGCGACCGTCCACGCGACCGACGTCGCCAGGGCCACGAACAGTGCCGCAAGGCTCGAGCGGCCCACCCATGCTCGATGTTTCATGGCCGCTCCTCGACCGGGACCCGGAGCAGCGCGACGATATCGACCTGGTCGGCGTAGCCCATGAAGCGGCCATCGTCGTCGATCGTCGGCAACCATGACGTGCCGTTCGCGAACATAGACGACACGACGGTGCGTAGATCATCGCGAGGGCCGATCATGTCATGCAACGACAAGGCCCGCGCCGCCGTCAGCGTCTCGGCGGCATCGGCAAGCTGCTCCGAAGTGAAATAGCCCTGTGGCCTCGCGTCCGAATCGAGGAGGACGATTCGGTCGAGACCGTGCCGGGTCATGATCGCCTGCGCGTTCTCGGCCTTGTCCCCTATCCGGACCGAGCACCCGGGAGCCGACAGCACACGCTCGGCGCGTAACAAGCGGAGGCGCTTCAGCGCACGGTCCGATCCGACGAAATTCGCGACGAACTCATTTGCGGGGCGGGCCAGGATATTGTCCGGACTGTCCACTTGTTCGATTTTCCCAGCGCGGAAGATGGCTATTCTGTCGGCCATCTTGACGGCTTCATCGATGTCGTGGCTGACGAACACGATGGTCTTTTTCACCTGCTGCTGGATGCGCAGGAATTCGTCCTGGATGAGCGAACGGTTGATCGGATCGATCGCGCCAAACGGTTCGTCCATGAGCATCACGGGCGGATCCGTCGCCAAGGCCCGAGCCACGCCGACACGCTGCTGCTGGCCGCCTGACAGATCCTTGGGATAGCGCTTCAGGAACATCGACGGGTCGAGCGCGACGATTTCAAGCAGTTCGGCGGCGCGGCGCCGCGCCCGATTTTTGTCCCAGCCGAGCAGGCTCGGCACGACGCACAGGTTTTGCTCGACGGTCATGTTGGGAAAAAGACCGATTTGCTGAATGACATAGCCAATGTTCCGACGCAGCTCGACCACATCGAAATCGTTCGTGTCTTTCCCGCCGATGAAGATCGTCCCCGAACTGGGCTGCACCAGCCGGTTGATCATCTTCAATGTCGTGGTCTTGCCGCAGCCCGAGGGCCCGAGCAGCACGCATATCTCTCCGGCTCCGACTTCCAGATCGATCCCGTCCACGACCGAAGTCGCGGTGCCTTCATAGCGCTTGGTGACATTCGACAACCGGATCATGACTGGCTTTGCCCCAATGGACGAGGACTGCGGGAAGCCGCCGTTCTTCGGAGCAGACGGTGGGCGATCAAGAAGGTTTTCGACGGAGGAGGCCGCAGCCCCTTCGCTGTCAGCAGCCTCTGGACCCCGCCAAGACCGTAGTCCGCGAGAACCGCAAGCACGCTGACGAGAATGGCGCCAGCCATGATTTGCCGCGTATCCGACTGTGATATCCCGCGACTGATCAATTGACCGAGGCCGCCTGCTCCGATGTAGGCGGCGATCGTGGCGATGCCGACGTTGATGACGACCGCCATGCGCACGCCGGCCATGATGATCGGCAGCGCGATGGGGATTTCGACTGTTCGTAGACGCTGCCGCGTCGTCATTCCCATACCCTTGGCGGCCTCGCGCAGCACGGGATCGATATTGGAGATCGCCGTGTAGGTGTTCCGGATGATTGGAAGTTGCGCATAGAGAAAGAGCGCGATGACAGCCGGCAGAAAACCGATCCCCTCTCCGATGGTGGATAGAATCGGGATCATGATGCCGAACAATGCGACCGACGGCACGGTCATGATCACCGAAGCCAGATACAGCACGATCTTCGCAAGCGCTTCGTTCGTGCTGATGAGCATGCCGAGCGGCACGCCTGTCATGATGGCCGCGGCGACGCCGACGCCGACAAGCTGCAGATGCTGGATGGTCAACGCCCCGATCGCGGCCAAGTTGTTCCAGACGAAGGCCAATATCTCCACTGTCGTCTCCAGCCTCGAAGGCGTGCCGCTTTGCCAACAAAGCACGCCGCGTGCCCGTGACCTATTCCCGAGCCCCTCACGGCGCTCGACGCGCCGATCTCTACTTCGCGGTCTCGACGAGGGATTGCTGCGCCAGGAAGTCGTGGGCCGCGAGTTCGATGGACTTCTTGTCGACATCCACGGACGCGTTGAGTTTCCGCATCGTCGCGTCGTCGAGTTTGGCGGCCACGGCATTCATCAGCGGCATGAGCTGGGGATATTTTTCAAGGGTATCCTTGCGCACGACCGGAACCAACGCGTAGGGCGGGAAGAAATTCTTGTCGTCCTTCAGCAGCAGGAGATTGAAGGCCTCGATCCGTCCGTCCGTTGTATAGACCGCCGCGAGATCGACTTGTCCGGCCTGCAAGGCCTGATACGTCAAGCCCGGGTCCATCTGCTTGATCAGTGATTTGGGATACTTGAAGCCATAGGCCTTCTCCAGCCCGACCAAGGCGTCGGGGCGGCTGACGAACTGCACGCCCGCGGCCAGGGTGAGCTGCTGGCCGCCTTGCAGCGCCGCCTGCAGCTCGCTGATTGTGCGGAAGGGCAGGCGCTCCTGATCTTTCTGACGGATCGCAAAGGTCCAGGTGTTGTTCGCGGCCGACGCATCAAGCCAGACGATGCCCTTTTTAGCATCGAGGTCTTTCACGCGTCGATAGGTGTCGTCGCGGCTCAACTGTTCGGTGACCTTGTTGTAGGAGATCAGTGAGGTGCCGGTGTATTCCCAGTAGAGATCAATCTGACCGTTTTCCTGCGCGGCGCGCACAAGCGCGCTGCCCATGTCGGTGCGGAGATCGACGTCGAAACCGTTTGCCTTCAGATACTGGCCGGTGAGTTCGGCCAGCAGCCGCTGTTCCGTGAAGTTCTTGCCCCCCACCACAATCTTGGGCGCGGCGGCATGGCCGGATGATGCCACGGTCAGCAAACAGATCGCCAGCACCGTTCGTAAGACGTTCAGCATGATGATGTCCTCTTTGTCCCATAGAATACTTGAAAAGCTTCTTCGGTCAGACCTTTAGAACATGAACTCGCCGCCGTTCAGGTGGATCATCTGACCGGTCATGAACTTGCCCATGTCGGACCCCAGATAGATGCAGGCGTTCGCGATATCGTCCACGTCGCCCAAATGGCGCAGCGGCAGCGTTTGCCTGAGATGGGCCAGCGTCTGTTCCAGGGTGGGAAACCATTCGGGGTTCCGGTCGGTCTGCACCCAGCCCGGAGCCACGCTGTT
Source organism: uncultured Lichenihabitans sp. (assembly GCA_964245915.1). Classification (GTDB taxonomy): domain Bacteria; phylum Pseudomonadota; class Alphaproteobacteria; order Rhizobiales; family Beijerinckiaceae; genus Lichenihabitans. Next base: position 21,138 of record CAXTOT010000074.1, read on the forward strand.
CGCGGTAATGCCGTCCGGGCCGTATTCCAGCGCGATCGCCTTGGCCAAACCGTGGAGCGCGTGTTTCGACGCCACGACGTGAGCGCGATTTTCCAAGGGAAACAGCGCATCCGATCCAGCCATATGAATGATCCGGCCGAACTGCCGTCTGCGCATGTGGGGCAGCACCGCGCGATCCAGATGGAAGGCCGAATCGAGATTGGTCGCGATGACACGTTTCCAATCGTCGATCGAAATATCGTGAAATGCCTGGTGCGGCCTGATCCCGACTCCGGCGACCGCGACGTCGATCGTTCCGAACCGGTCGGCCGCGACACCGACCATGTTCTCGACCGCGTCCCAGTTGGCACAATCCGCTAGAAGGGGCAGGGCTCGGACGCCGAACTTTTCCGCTTCGTGCGCGACCTCTTCCACCTTGGCCAAGTGGCTAAGGCCGTTGACGACCACGTTTGCTCCAGCTTGGGCGAAGGCCAGGACCACGGCGCGTCCTACGTTTTGTCCCGCGCCGGTGACGATGACGGTCCGTCCGCTCAAGCCTTCTATGGTCCTGGTCACACTCTCGCTCCGGGGTTCGACCGAATAAAGCTTCTCACTTGCGCAGAGTCGCCAAGGATAAATCTTGCTGCTTAGGGGATATATCTAACTATAACAGAAGCGTGTTGCCAAAATGCGGGATCTATACAGAGTCCGGCTGAACTGTACTCTGATGCAGACGTTTGAGGAGCTCACCGCGATCCATCACGCCCTCCTCGACCGCCACTTCAATCAGCGTGCGATCGGAGGCGCGGCCCTTTTCAACGAGCTGGGCCGTGCGCGTGTATCCCATTTGCTGCTTCAGTGCCGGTGCGATCGCGGCCGAATCGATCAGGTGCTTCAGGCTGACCTCTTCGTTCGCCAGCAGGGTTCGGACGCAATGCTGGTCGAACGACGAGATCGCCGCGCGCAACGTCCGGATGCTCTTGAACAAGGACATGGCGATCAAGGGCATGTAATCATTCGTCTCCAGGCGGCCGCTTGATGCCGCCAACATGACACCCTGGTCGAGGCCCGCCACCAAGTAGGAGGTTTGCACCATGCCCATGGCATGGACGGGGTTGATCTTCCCCGGCATCATCGAAGAGCCCGCCTGCGCGGGCGCCATCCGCAATTCATTCAGGCCGGCGCGCGGGCCTGAACTCAAAAGAACGAGGTCGTTCGCGACTTTCCCAAGCGACATAGCGGCCGTCTTGACGGCGGCGGAAACTGCGGCGAACTCGTCCATGTTTTGGACGGCATCGAAAAGGTTTGCGCTGGGCTGAAGCTCGCGCCCCGCAAGTTCGGACAGGCCCGCGACCACGGCCTTGCGATAGCCAGGGTAGGTGCCAAGCCCCGTTCCAACCCCTGTGGCGCCGATCGGCACCATCGAAAGCGCCGGCAGGTGCTTGCGCAATCCCAGCGCCAGCCGTTCGGCAAGCCCCGCGTAGCCTCCGAACGCTTGGCCAAGGCGCATGGGCATGCAGTCCTGCATGCAGGTTCTCGCGACTCTGAGGATATCCGCATAGCGCGCTTCTTTCTCACGCAGCGAAACGGCGAGTCGTCCTATCGCCTCGGAGAGGTCGGTCACCTCCTCGATCAACGCGAGCTTTGTCGCGGTGAGCAGGACATCGCTCGTCGATTGAGCGAAGGCGACATGATCGAGCGGATCCAGATATTCGTATTGTCCCGCGCGATGTCCCATGAATTGCAGCGCGAGGTTTGCGACGACCTCGTTCATGTTCATGTTCAGCGAGGTTCCGCCGGCTCCCTCCAGAACATCGACGATGAAGGCTTGGTGGTGCCCGCCCGCGGCCAGTTCTTCGCATGCCCTCGCAACGGCGTTGCACTGCTCTGCCGAGAGATGACCATGCTCCGCATTGACCTTTGCAATCACCATCTTGGTCCGGGCCAGCCAGGCCACCAGGCGAGGATAATGGGCGAGCGTTTCGCCGCTGTAGCGAAAGTTCTCGCTCCCCCGAAGCGAGTGAATGCCGAACAAGGCATCGGCTGACAGCGTCCGTTCGCCGAGACTGTCGACCTCAGTTCTCTGGGCTTGCATCGTTGGACCTGACCGGATGTTGGTCGTCGCGCTGGCGCCGTGCTGGTCGCAACGATCCTCAAGTCCGATGTGATTATGAGATGCCCGCACGACATGGCAGGGAAAATGAGTGATATAAGTAACTCTTATGAAGGCTCCGCAAAACTGAGTTCGAGGCCGCGTTCACCCGCCCCGCGATCGCGGCATCCTTGGAGACGCAGACCATGGCCAAGCAGAAGGATGGCCCGGTTGACCTGAGCCAGCTCGACGTATTCCTGACGGTATGCTCGGTCGGAACCATGTCGGCGGCAGCGAAGACGCTGGGGGTCAGTCAATCCGCCGTCTCGCAGGCGATCGTGCAGCTTGAACAGTCGCTTGGATTGACTTTGATCGATCGCGCGCGGCGGCCCCTTGCGCTCACCGCTTCGGGCCTCTTCATCGCGCAGAACGGCGAGCCGGTCATCGCACAGGCAAGGCGATTGAAATCCCAGGCGAACGAAATATGCCAGACGGGGAATGTCTATCTACGCATGGGAATGATCGACTCCTTCGCGAAAACGATCGGGCCAAGCGTGATCAAGCGGCTGTACAAGCATACGAGCGGCTTGTCGGTTCACATCGGCATGGCGGTCGCGCAGGAGCAGGCGCTCCTCCGCCGGGATGTCGACATGGTGGTCACCACCAGCTCGTTCATCGACAACACGGCGTTCGAGCATCGCCTGCTCTATCGGGAAGGCTTTATCGCCATGGCGCCCAAACGGCGCGCCGCCCATCGGCAGGCGCCCAGTCTGGCGTCCTTTGCCGCGGCCATGCCCCTGATCCGATTCAGCCGACTGTCAGCCCTCGCCATCCGCATCGAGCGAATTCTGCGATATCAACAACTCGATCTGCCCCGCAAACTCGAAGTGGATCATGCCGACACCATGACGCTTTTGGTGTCGCAAGGTTTGGGCTGGGCCATCAGCACACCCACATGCCTGATGCAAACCGGCGACCGCTTCCCCGACAGCCTGGATGTGATCGGCATCGCCGAGGGCAATCCCCGCCGCTCGATCTACTTGGTCTGGCGTCGCGGAGAGTTCCCGGCCCTCTCCGAAAACATCGTCGCAGTCGTACGGCGATCTCTTCAGACCTTGTTGAGCGAACAGTGTTCGCCTCAGCAGAAGCTGGCGGCGGGTCTGATTTCCTTGGGCGACTGATCGTCCGGAATGCGGGCGCCGCCGACCCTATCGCGCTGGAGAGCACGGCCACCGCGATGCCGGCATTCAAACGCTGCGTTCACGCGACCGCAGCCAGTGTGATGCCCCGCACCTCTTGCCTCCATTGTGGGGATCGCCTGTTACGGGCCCGGCGGCGGCACGGTCTCAATCCGGTCCGAGCGCGGCGCGAAGGTGGCGGTTGAGGGTGCGGCGGAGGTCGGCCGCCCTCTCAGGGGTCCAGCGCATGAAGCCTTCGCCGGTCTTCACGCCAAGTCGCCCCTCCTCCACCAATTGCCGGAGGTAGGGCGAGGCGCCGGGCCTGTCCTCGATGTGCCCCATGATGATCTCGTGGATCGCGAGGGTCAGGTCGGTGCCGATCAGGTCGGCGTTCTCCAACGGCCCGAGCACGGCCAGCCGGCGGCCGAAGCTCGCCTTCACCACGGCATCGACGTCCTCGGCGTCGCAGACGCCATTCTCGACCAGCGAGATGGCCTCCCGCCAGAGCGCCGCCTGCATCCGGTTGCCGATGAAGCCGGGGACGTCGCGCTTGACGTGAATGGCGGTCTTGCCGAGCGCGGTGCAGGTCGAGCGTCCGGGTGATGGTCCCTCGCATTGGTGGACACCTTTGATACGCTTGGAAGAGCGGGAAAGGTGTTTGATGACCAAAACGAGGCGGGAGTTCGCTCCCGAGTTCAAACGGGAGGCTGTTGCGCTGCTCGAAAGTAGCGGTCGGCCGTTGATGCAGGTTGCCACCGAGGTCGGCATCTCGCCGTCGATGCTGCGGAACTGGCGAGCGTCCATCCACACCGGCGCTGCCCGTTCGCGAGCGGTCGCGGCCGGGGTACCGCCGCTGCCTTCCCCGGCCGACCAGGCTGCCGAGATTGCGCGGCTGAAGCGGGATCTCGATCGCACGCGCATGGAGCGCGACGTCCTAAAAAACCATCGCGGATCGATTCCGCCTGTGGGCGTATAAACGGCTCGGTGCCATACTGCGCTTGGAAGGGAGCGGCCGTTGGCTTTTTGGTG
>CAXTOT010000075.1:0-25339 GCA_964245915.1 uncultured Lichenihabitans sp.
GGGGCGAAGGGCATCACGCCGAGACGGGTCGCCGTTGATGTAACCAGGTTTTGGATCGTCGGTCGCTCGGACAAGAGCAGTGACGGACTGCAGAGGAGGCCATCGGGATGCGGATCCATTCGAGCAAGATTTTGTCAGAGCTCGGCTTTGCGGTCGCCCTCGGTGCGATGCTGACCGGGGCAGGGGCGGAGGAGACGCGTCAGGTCCCGCACGCGCGCTCCGATGTCGTCCTGTCCTTCTCGCCGGTGGTCAAGAAGGCCGAGCCAGCGGTCGTCAACGTCTATGCGTCGCGAACCGACAAACAGCCGCGCAATCCGCTATTCGACGATCCAATCTTCCAGCAATTCTTCGGCAAGCGGAACGCGCCTCGTGCCGGTGGGCCGACCGCGCAATCGCTCGGCTCGGGCGTCATCGTCGACCCGTCCGGGCTCGTGGTCACCAATTATCACGTCATCGACCAGATGACGGACGTCAAGGTCGCGCTCTCCGACAAGCGCGAGGTCGAGGCCGACATCGTGCTGCGTGACAAGCGGACCGATCTCGCGGTCCTCAAGCTCAAAAGCGCCGGGCCTTTCCAGGTCATGGACCTTGGCGATTCCGACGCCATCGAAGTCGGCGACCTGGTGCTCGCCATCGGCGACCCCTTCGGGGTCGGCCAGACCGTCACGCAGGGTATCGTGTCGGGGCTGGCGCGGACCCAGGTGGGCGGCAACAGCGACTACCAGTTTTTCATCCAGACCGATGCCGCGATCAATCCGGGCAATTCGGGCGGCGCCCTCGTGGACATGCATGCGCGGCTGATCGGCATCAATTCGGAGATCTACTCCCAGTCGGGCGGCAATATCGGCATCGGCTTCGCGATCCCGGTCAATCTGGTGAAGACCGTGATCGAGGCCGCCAAGGCGGGCCGTCACGACGTCCGCCGCCCCTGGCTCGGCGCCACCCTCCAGGTGATGTCCGGCGACATCGCCTCGACCATGGGCCTCGACCGGCCCACGGGCGCGCTGGTCGCCAATGTGCTGGATCAAGGTCCGGCCCACGAGGCCGGCCTGCAGAGCGGCGACGTGATCGCGGCCGTCGATGGACAGCCCGTCGATGATCCGGATGGATTCGGCTACCGCTTCGCCACCAAGCCGACCGGCACGCTCGCCTCGCTCACGGTCGAGCGTGGTGGCAAGACGATCGTGGTCCCGGTCAGGCTGGTGAGCGCCCCCGAGGTGCCGGCACGCGAGCCCATCAAGGTCAAGAACCGCTCGTTTTTCGATGGCGCTACGGTCGTCAATCTTTCTCCCGCGGTGGCCGAGGAGATGTCGATCGGCAGCGTCAAGGAAGGCGTGGTGGTCACCGATGTCGATCCTCGGTCCAATGCTGCCGAGATCGGCCTCGAGAAGGGCGACGTCATCATGAGCCTCGATGGCGGCCGGATCACCAGCACCAAACAATTCGAGAAGGCCACGAGCGGCAACCACACCTATTTCCGCCTGACCCTGGCGCGCGGCGGACAGGTGGTGCAGACCGAGATCGGGGGCTGATCTCCAACCCTGATGGGGTCACGCCATGAGCGATCTGTTTTCGGCGGCCGGCTTGCATGAGGAGGCGCCGCGTCCGCTCGCGGATCGGCTGCGTCCGGCGACCCTCGCCGAGGTCGCGGGCCAGGACCACCTGCTCGGGCCTGACGGCGCGCTGACGCGATTGATCGGCTCGGGTTCGCTCGGTTCACTCATTTTCTGGGGGCCGCCAGGGACCGGCAAGACCACCGTCGGGCGGTTGTTGGCCCACGAGACCAAGCTCACCTTCGTGCAGGTCTCGGCCATCTTTTCGGGCGTCGCCGATCTCAAGAAGATGTTCGAAGAGGCGCGCGGACGCCGCCGCATCGGGCAGGGCACGTTGCTGTTCGTGGACGAGATCCACAGGTTCAACCGTGCCCAGCAGGACAGTTTTTTGCCCGTGATGGAGGACGGCACCATCACGCTGATCGGCGCCACCACCGAGAACCCATCCTTCGAATTGAACGCGGCTCTGCTGTCGCGCGCCCGTCTGCTGGTGTTCCGGGCGCTCGATAGCGAGGCGCTGACCAGATTGCTCGACCGCGCCGAAGCCATCGAGGGCAGGGCGCTTCCGATCGATGAAGCCGGGCGCGCCGCCCTGGTGCGGCTGGCCGATGGCGACGGTCGCGCGTTGCTGACGCTCGTCGAGGAAGTCTGGCGCGCGGCTCGGCCGGGTGAGGTGTTCGACGGCCCTGCTCTGCTGGAGGTGGTGCAGCGTCGGGCTCCGCTCTACGACAAGGGTCAGGACGGCCACTACAATCTGATCTCGGCCTTGCACAAGGCGGTGCGCGGGTCGGATCCCGATGCCGCGCTCTATTATCTTGCCCGCATGCTGGATGCCGGGGAGGATCGGCTATTCATCGCGCGCCGGGTCGTGCGTATGGCGGTCGAGGATATCGGGCTGGCCGACCCGCAAGCCCTCGTCGTGGCCAATGCCGCCAAGGACGCCTTTGACTTTCTCGGCAGTCCCGAGGGCGAACTCGCCCTCGCCCAGGCCGTCATCTATGTCGCCACCGCGCCCAAATCGAACGCCGCCTATCTCGCCTTCAAGGCCGCGATGGCGCTCGCCAAACAGCGAGGGTCGCTCACCCCGCCCAAGGTCATCTTGAATGGGTCGACCAAGATGATGAAGTCCGAGGGCTATGGGGAGGGCTACACCTATGACCACGACGAGCCGGACGCTTTCTCGGGCCAGAACTATTGGCCCGAGGCGATCGGCCGCCAGACCCTCTATGAGCCCGTGGAGCGTGGCTTCGAACGGGAGCTGAAGAAGCGCCTCGAGTGGTGGGCGAAGCTGCGGGCCGAGCGGGAACAAGGGGGCGAGCCGTCGAACTGAGGCGCTGGCTCGCTTGAGCTTGCGCGGCCGACCCGTCGCGCCCTATTTCACATCCAGAGCGTTTTTACGAGGTTTTCAGTGTCGCCGCACCGTTTCAGCGTTGCCCCCATGATGGACTGGACGGACCGGCATTGCCGCTTCTTCCACAGGATCATGACGCGCCGGGCGCGGCTCTACACCGAGATGGTGACCACGGGCGCCATTCTGTTCGGGCCACGCGATCGGCTGCTGGCCTTCGATGCGGCCGAGCATCCGGTGGCGTTGCAACTGGGCGGCTCCGATCCTGCCGATCTTGCGGCCTCTGCCCGCATCGGCGCCGACTACGGCTATGACGAGATCAACCTGAATGTCGGCTGCCCTTCCGATCGGGTGCAGAACGGTCGTTTCGGCGCCTGCCTGATGCGCGAGCCCGCGCTCGTCGGCGACTGCGTGGCCGCCATGAAAGCCGTGGTGGCGCTGCCCGTCACGGTGAAATGCAGGATCGGCGTCGACGATCAGGAGCCGCGTGAGGCGCTCTTCGGCATGGCGGAGGCCGTCAAAGCCGCGGGTGCCGACGCGCTGATCGTTCATGCGCGCAAGGCTTGGCTGCAGGGTCTTTCGCCCAAGCAGAACAGGGACGTGCCGCCGCTCGACTACGTTCTCGTCCATGCCTTGAAGCGCGATCATCCCGACTGGCCCATCAGCCTCAACGGAGGGGTGCAGAGCATCGAGCAGGGGCACGCCGAATTGTTGCATGTGGACGGCGTCATGCTGGGCCGCGTCGCCTACCACAGCCCCGATATCCTGCTGCGGGTCGATGCCGAGCTGTTCGGGCAGGCGCCGCCCGTCGACGATGCGTTCCAGGCGGTCGAGCGCTTCATGCCCTATATGGCCGCACAGCTCGAGCAAGGCGTTCGCCTCCACGATATGACGCGGCATCTGCTTGGACTCTTTGCCGGATTGCCAGGTGCCCGGGCGTGGCGGCGGCATCTGGCGACCGAAGCGCCCCGGCCGGGCGCCGGCCTTGCCGTGGTCGAAGGGGCTCTGCGCCACGTCGGTCGCGCTCAGGCTCGTGAGGTCGGGCGCGCCGCGTAGCGCTCTGCGCATACTGTCGCAGACGCCCCGACATGGCAGCCCTGCTGCAACGCGGCATCCGTTTCCGCGTTGGAGCGCTTGAGCGACGTTGGTCGATTTGGGCGCGTAGCCTGTGAACCAGCCTCTCGGTTCTGCCAACTCGGGATAGTCGGGCCTCGCCCATTCTATGCCGCGGAGCTCCGCGAATGGGTCTGGTTCTCTACGCGCTCAAATATCGCGTCTCCCTCTATGTGCTCGCGATTCTCGTTACGCTGGGCGGCATCGGGGCTTGCATTGTGGCGCCCAAGGACGTGCTGCCCACCGTCGACATCCCGGTCGTCGTGATCGTGTGGACCTACAACGGCTTGGATGCCACCGATATGGCGTCCCGCATCACCACCTACAGCGAGTTCTCGCTGTCCAACAACGTCAACAACATCCAGCGGATGGAGAGCACGACGCTGCCCGGCACCGCGATCGAACGGGTGTATTTCGACCAAAGCGTCAGCGTCGACCTCGCGATCGCGCAGGTCGTCTCTGCCATGAACTCGATCCGTGCCGCGATGCCGCCCGGGGTTCAGCCGCCGACCGTCCTGCGCTTCTCGGCCTCTTCGGTGCCGGTCATCCAGCTCGCGCTGTCGTCGGCCGTTCTCAGTCAGGCGCAGCTTTACGACTATGGGCAATACCGCATCCGGCAAACCCTCACTACGGTGCCTGGGTCGACACTGCCTTCGCCCTATGGCGGGGCGCCGCGCCAGGTCATGGTCGACCTCGACCTGCATGCCCTGCATGCCTATGGCCTGACACCACAGGACGTTACCTCCGCGATCACGTCGCAGAACATCGTCGTGCCGTCCGGCCTCGCGAAGATCGGCGAGAACCAGTATCCGATCCGGCTGAATGCCTCGCCCGAGGTCATCAACGACCTCAATCTCATCCCGATCAAGGTCGTCAACAACTCGCCCGTGCTGGTGCGTGATGTGGCCTACGTGCGCGACGGCTCGCCGCCGCAGCTCAACATCGTGCGCACCAACGGAAGCCGAGCGATCCTGACCACCGTTCTGAAGAACGGCGAGGCCTCGACCCTGTCGGTGGTCAACACCGTCAAGGCCTACCTGCCGCAGATCCGGGCCGCGGCTCCCAAAGGGATGCAAATCACCCCGCTGGCCGACCAGTCGGTGTTCGTATCGGGCGCCATCGCCGACGTCGTTCGGGAGGCCCTGATCGCGGCAGCGCTCACGGGCGGCATGATCCTCCTCTTTCTGGGATCCTGGCGTTCCACGTTGGTGGTGCTGGTGTCGATCCCGCTCGCGATCCTGACCTCGCTGTCGGTGCTTGCGCTGCTGCACGAGAGCATCAACATCATGACGCTGGGAGGACTCGCGCTGGCGGTCGGCATCCTGGTCGACGACGCCACCGTGGCGATCGAGAACACTTACCGACTCATGGAGGAAGGCAGGGGCTTTCGCGATTCGGTCGTCGAAGGCGCGTCCGGCATCGCCAAGCCGGCGCTCATCTCCACGCTGTCCATCTGCGCGGCCTTCGTTTCGGTGCTGTTCCTGACCGGCGCACCGAAATTCCTGTTCACGCCGCAGGCGCTGGCGGTCGTCTTCGCCATGCTGGCCTCGTATTTCATGTCGCGGACGCTCGTTCCGATCATGATCGATGTGCTGGTCAAACGGGAATACGACCGGATATACGCCACGGACGGCGAGAGGGACCCCTCCAAGGAAGCTTCATCGCAAAGCGAGATCGACGACGGGCGCAGGAGCCTGTTCGGCCGCTTCTGGCACGGAGCGCTTCGCGTGTTCGCGGCGCCGTTCAGATGGCTCGGCCGCCTTCTCGCCCCGACTGGACGATGGATTGGTTATCAGCTCGGCCGCTTTCATCGGAGCTTCGAACGCGGATTTGCGCGCTTCCATCGCGGCTACATCGGCCTGCTCCACGCCTCCCTGGCGCACCGTTTCGTCACGATCGCGGTCGTGGCGCTTGTTCTGGTCGCGGGTGGCGTGCTGTTCGAATTCGTCGGCCAGGACTATTTTCCCCAAATCGACGCGGGCGCGATGACGCTGCACATCCGCACCAGGTCCGGCATGCGGGTCGAGACGGCCGAGCAGACCTTCGCGGAGGTCGAAAATGTCGTGAAACAGGTGGTTCCGCCCAAGGACCTCGGACTGATCCTCGACAATATCGGGCTGCCGGCGAGCAACTATAACTTCGCCTTCGGGGACGGCTCGTTCGTGGCCTACAACGACGGTCAGATGATCATCACCCTCAACGAAGGGCATGCCGCCACGGCCACCTACATGAAACAGCTGCGGGACGTGTTGCCGCGACGGTTCCCTGACACGACCTTTTACTTCCAGCCCGCCGACATGATCACCCAAATCCTCGATTTCGGCACGATCACGCCGATCGACGTGCAGGTGAACGGAAGAAACCAGACGAAAGATCTGGAAGTCGCGAAGGAGATCCAGGCCAGGATGCGCGGCATCCGAGGCGCGGTCGACGTGCACATCCAACAGATCACGGACGTGCCGGAATTCTTCGTCGATATCGACCGCCGCCTCGCTGCCGAGATCGGCCTCACCGAGCAGCAGATCGCGAATTCCATGAACATCTCGCTGTCGGGCAGCTACCAAGTGCAGCCGAATTTCTGGGCCGATCCGAAGACCGGCATCCCCTACCAGCTCTGGGTACAGACCCCCGAGTACCGCAATGCCTCGCTGACCGACCTCATGAACACCCCATTGCTGGTCTCGGCCTCGACTACGAGTTCCGGCACACCCGCTGCGAGCAGCGCGAGCCAGGCGGCGAATGGCATACCGGACCTGCCCGGCGTGCTGTCTCTGTTGTCGAGCGTGGCGAGCTTCCGGCGCCAGTCCGAGCAGACGGTGATCAACCACGTCAACACGCAGCCGACCTACGACATCATGGCCAGCGCACAGGATCGTGATCTCGGCGGCATCAAAGCCGATATCCTCAAGATCGTCGACGAGGAACAAAAGAAGCTGCCGGCGCCCGACAAGATCACGGTTCGCGGTCAGATCGAGAGCATGGATTCCTCGTTCAGCAGCATCAGCCTGGGGCTCGGGATCGCCATGGTGGTGGTCTACCTGCTGATGGCGGTCAATTTCCAAAGCTGGGGCGATCCCTTCGTGATCATCGCGGCCCTGCCGATCGCGTTCTGCGGCATCCTGACCAGCCTGTTCGTGACGCAGACCACGCTGTCGATCCCCTCGCTGTTCGGCGCCATCATGAGCGTGGGCGTTGCGAGCGCGAATTCCATCCTGCTCGTGACCTTCGCGCGCGAGCATCGCGAGGCGACGGGCTGCAGCGCCGCCGAGGCCGCGATCGCGGCGGGCGAGACCCGGCTACGGCCCGTGCTGATGACGGCGGGCGCGATGTTCGTCGGCCTGATCCCGATGGCGATCGGCATCGGCGAGGGATCGGAGCAGAACGCGGCCCTGGCGCGCGCGGTGCTCGGGGGCGTGGCGTTCGGCACATGCTCCACGCTCGTCTTCGTGCCTTTCCTTTATGCGCTGCTGCGTGGCGGCTCCTTCAAGCCCGTGCGAGATTACCGATGAACAAGGTTGCCTCTCCCGATCAGTTCGCCGCCGACCAGGAAGCCGACAGCGACTGGACCTATGGCACGCGGGTCGAGCGGCCGCTCCAACCGAGCCGCGAAGCCGGACCTGATCAGCAGCTGGATCATCCCTCGAGCGAGCCGCGCACCGATTCACGTCCGGCTCCGCAACCGAACCCAGATCGGAAGGACAGCCAGCGCCCCGATCGCGACTCCAAGCATGAGGAAAAACATTCCGGTAAGAAGGACGAACGGCCGGAGGAAAGTGAGCCGCCCCCGCCACCACCTTCCAGATGGGTGTTTGCGATCGTTGGCCTCGTGCTGGTCGGCCTGCTCGGGTGGGGCGCCTATAACCATTGGCGTCTCAACGGCAATGCCGAGGACACGCAGAACAAGACCCTGAACATGGTGCCGGAGGTCCGCACCACGGCGGCAAAGCAGCAAGACGCGCCGATCGATCTGACCCTCCCTGGTCAAACCGAGGCCATCGACACCGCCAACATTTTCCCCAGGGCCACCGGCTACATCACGGTCCGCAAGGTGGACATCGGCTCGCGCGTCAAGAAAGGCGACCTGTTGCTGCATATCGCGGCCCCCGATCTCGATCAGCAGCTTGCGCAGGCGGTCGCGCAGGTCGGTCAGGTCCTGGCCGCGGAACAGCAGGCGCAGGCTCAGGTGAGCCAGGCGCAGGCCAACCTCAACCTCGCCAAGGTCACTCTGGCGCGCACCAATTCGCTCACCCAGCAGGGCTATGAGACGCTGCAGAATCGCGACAACCAAACCGCCAACCAGGCCTCGCAGCAGGCCGCCGTGGATACCGCCGAGGCCGGCGTCAAGGTGGCGCAAGCCAACATCAAGGCCCAGCAGGCCACGGTCGATCGTCTGAAGGCCTTGACGGCCTTCGAAGACGTTACGGCACCCTTCGATGGCGTGATCACCACGCGCAATGTCGACCTGGGCGATCTGGTCAACGCCGATTCGGCCTCGACATCGCCAATATTTGCGATGGCGCGCGACGATGTCGTTCGCGTGCGCGTGCAGGTTCCGCAGAGTTCGGCCATCGGGGTGCGGGACGGGCTGGAAGCCAAGATCGAAGTGCCGCAAATGCCGGGGCAGGTGTTTACCGGCAAGGTCGCGCGGAGTTCGGTCGCCCTCATCTCGTCGGCCCGGACATTGAGCACCGAGGTCGATATTCCCAATCCGGATGGACGCCTGCGTCCTGGGCTTTATGTCTACCTGACGATCGAGGTCCCACGCCAACAAGCCAGCATCGTGGTGCCGGCCGAAGCGCTCATTTTCAACCAGAATGGCTTGCAAGTCGCGGTCGTGGACCGCGACGCGGTGAAGATGCATCAGATCAAGATCTATCGCGACTACGGGACCAAGGTGGAAATAAGCGAGGGGCTAGACGGGGGCGAGCAGGTTGTGCTCAGCCCGCCCGCGACCTTGCAGGATGGCGCTAAGGTCAAGGCCACCAAGGCCGACGACAAGAATAATCAGAATGGCGGCACCCAGGCAGGTGGCAGCCAGGGAAGTGGCGATCCGGGTGAGGCAGCCAAGAAAAAGGATGCCGACCAGGGATAAGCTGTGGATGACCGTCTCGGCTGCGAACGGTGGACGAGGCTAAGCGCCGCGATACCATCCTTACGCAGTACGTTGTCAAGTGTTTATAACAATATGAAATCGCGGCTAATACGATTTACCTCAATGTTTTTAAGGCCAGAAATTTTCTTGTTGAAATCGGCCTTGAGCCGAGGTTCACGGACGGAAATTGATGGTGCGAGCGCAGGCGTCGGCGCGTAACCCTTATTCGTCGCAGCCATCTCAAATTGTGATCCGATGACCAAGCAAAAGACGAAGCCGCCTCCGAACCTGAAGGTGCCCGCAAAGACGAAGGCAGCGCCCAAGCGAAAGGCAATGCCCAAGCCAAACGCAGTGCCCCGGGGCGAGACGAAGCGCACGGAACCGCGCGTTGAACCTGACCCTCTAGAGCGCCTGGCCGAGGCCATTGGCGAGGTCCGAGCTGGAAGACGCATCAGCGTGAGAACTCAGAAACTGCTCGCGTCGGGCGTCCCGAAAATGGCGCAGAAGGTCATCGAGGAGGCGGCCGAGGTCGCCATCGAAGCCATTCGTGGCGATCGGTTCAGCTTGATCAACGAAAGTGTGGACCTGTTCTACAACCTCATCGCGCTCTTGTCGGAACGGCAGGTTCCGCTGGCCGATATCTGGGCCGAGATGGACCGGCGCGAAGCCATTCTCGGCATGTCCGAGAAACTGCCGAAATTGTCAGTCGAAGACCTCTGACCACGGGTCCAAGGCGCAGCCCTAAAGCCGCGCTACCGGCGCCGTAGCGACACCACTCATCTCAAGCGCCCGCGCCACCCGCAGCACCAGATCCTCGCGCCATGGCGGTCCGATGACCTGCACGCCGATGGGCAGGGTGGCAGGAGGCATCCACACCGGAACGGCCACGACCGGCAGGCCGATGAAGGAGATGGGTTGGGTGTAGAGGCCCAGATTGGCCCGAACCCCCATGGTCTCACCCCCGATCGTCATGGTGGACTGGCCGAGCATTGGAGCCCGGCAGGGGGTCGCCGGCGCAAGCACGACGTCCACGGTCTCGAACAATCGCGCCACCTCGTCCTGGAACCAGCGGCGCAGTTTTTGCGCCTTGCCGACCCAGGGGGCCGGCACCATCGCGCCTGCGATGAGCCGATCGCGGGTGGCTGGGTCGAAATCCCCGGCCCTTGTTCTCAGCCGGTCCAAGTGGAGGGCCGCACCCTCGGTTGTGGTGATCAGATAGGCGGCGGCGCGCGCCCGATGGGCTTCGGGGAATTCCACAATCCGGGTCGTCCCGAGCGCCTCGGCGCAGCGGCGCACGACCTCGAAAGCCTCTGGCTCGCCGTGCTCCGCAAAATAGCCGCCCGCGACCGCGATCCGTAGGGCCCTCGTATCTCGCGCAAGGTCCAAAGCGACGGGCTCGGCCGACCGTTGCGCGCAAGCGGGATCGTCGACGTCAGGCCCCTGCATGGCGTCGTAAGCGAGCGCGAGATCCTCGACCGAACGCGCGAGCGGACCGAGATGATCGAGGCTCGCCACGAATGGAAAGGTGCGGGCGCGACTGAGGCGGCCATAGGTCGGCTTCAGCCCGAACAAACCGCAGAGGGAGGCGGGCACGCGGATCGAGCCGTTGGTGTCGGAGCCCAGGGCCATCGGCACGAAACCCGCAGCGACCGCCGCCGCGGTCCCGCCGGACGAGCCGCCCGTCATACGGCTCAAGTCGTGCGGGTTGCGCGAGGGACCGTCGTGGATGTTCTCGCCGGTGAAGTCGTAGGCATATTCGCCCATGTTGAGCGCGCCGACGCATATGGCCCCGGCGGCCTCGAGCCGCTCCACCAGGATGGCATCCCGCCCGGCCGGCGGATCGCCGCGATTGATCTTCGATCCGGCGCGGGTCGTCACGTCCTTGAGGTCGAACAGGTTCTTGACCGCGAAGGGCACGCCCGCGAGGGGTCCCAGCCGAGTACCAGCCTGTCGCGTGGCATCGATTGCAGCCGCGCGCGCCCGGGCACGATCGGCCGTCACGGTGGTGAAGGCGCCGACACGGTCGTCCAAGGCTTCGATTCGCGCCAGGCTGGCCTCGATGATCGCGCGGGCCGAAACCAAGCCGGCCGCGACATCGCGCGCGATGGCCGCGACTGTCTGTTCGAAGGGCGCCGTCATGGCTTGGCTTCCGCGGGCCGGAACACGGGCGCGGGCTCGGCATCGTCGCCGAGTGGAAAATCGAGCACGAGGGCCGCGAACCGCGCCGTGATCGCGAGGTTGGTGACGATCCCCGCGCGATAGACAGGTTCGATGGTGAGCCCGAGCATCGGCGCCACGGCGTCGATCACGGCCTCCGGGTCAAACGGCTGGTCGGTCAACTTCGGCCTCCATTCGTTAGCGCTTGTCACGTGTCATTCTACGGCGTCCCGCAACTGGCCGAAGGACGCTGCCCAACCCGCGATGGCGCCTTGCGCCGTGATCATGCGGATCGCGGCCTCCTTGAACTCCGCGAAATAGCTCTCGGTCGCGTCGGTGATGAGCAGGCACTCGAAGCCGCGATCGTTGGCCTCCCGCATGGAGGTCTGAACGCAGACTTCCGTCGTCACCCCAGCGAACACGAGGTGGGTGATGCCCAGGCCCTCGAGCCGGCCATGGATGTCGGTGTTCCAGAACATGCCCTTGCCGGGCTTGTCGATCACGATTTCCCCGGGCGCGGGCGCGCAGGCCGTCACGATGCCGTTGCCCGGTTCGCCGCGCACCAGGACCCGCCCCATCGGACCCGTGTCGCCGATGCGCATCGCCGCATTTCCGCGCCGGCGTTTGGCGGGCGGGCAATCGGACAGGTCAGGTTTGTGGCTCTCCCGCGTGTGAACGACGGGCCACCCTTTGCGGCGAAACAGGGCGAGAAGGTCCGCCACGGTGGGCACGATGGCTTCCAGTCGTGACACGTCGTTGTCGAGTGCGGCCCCGAACCCGCCCGGCTCGATGAAATCGCGCTGCATGTCGATGACGACGAGCGCCGTATGGCCGGGAGGCAACGAAAACGGATAGGGGGCCGCAGGAACGGCGATGGCGGTCGGGGCAGCGTTCATGCGAGAGGCGAGCCCCTAAGAAGCGATGGCGTGCCGACCCCAAGCAATGATCAAGCCAGACGACGTGCGCCCTGGCGCCGATCGATCAAGGATTGCACCGCCTCGAACAGTTCATCGAAATGCGCGATCACGCGGTCGGGACCCAGCTCCGCGACCGGCCGGTCGGTGTAGCCGAAATCCACCGCCACCACTGGGACTTCGGCCGCCTTGGCGGTGGCGATGTCGGTGACGGAATCGCCCACCATGACGCTCCATTCCGGCGAACCGCCCGCCCTTTCGATCGTCAGCAACAACGCGCGCGGGTCCGGCTTGTACATCGCGAAGGTGTCCTGGCCGCAGATGGCCTTGAACCGTTCGGCTATTCCGAGCGCCCGCAGCAACCGGACCGAGGTGGCCTCGATCTTGTTGGTGCAGACCGCCAGATCGTAACCGGCCTCCTGTAGCCGATCGAGCGCCTCCACGACTCCGGGAAACAGGTGACTGTGGTCGCAGAGATGCGCCTCATAATAGGCCAGGAAGTCGCGAAACAGCAGTTCGAGCCGCGGCTTTTCGAGGCTGCGTCCCGCCGAGGCATAGCCCCGTTCGATGAGGGCTCGGGCGCCTGCGCCCAGCAGAACGCGCGCCTGATCGATCGCAAGCGGGGCGATATCGTCGCGGGCGAGGATCACGTTCAAGGTCGCCATGAGATCGCCGGCCGTTTCCGCCAGGGTCCCGTCCAGATCGAACACCACGAGGGGGCTCTGTGCCATCATGCTCCCGCGACATGTTGATGCAAATCGGCGGCACCATGCCATGTTGCGGCGAAAACGGCAGCTTGAAATTGTTTCAGCGCTCCGTTTGGCCGATGATCGACGACGATTTCGGCATCGAGGGGAAACGAAGCATGCGGTTTTGGTTGCAACAGATCGGAATGGCCGCCCTCATTTTGGCAGCGGGCGCAACGACCGCCGGCGCGGCAAGCTACGAGTTTCTCGCCGCCCCGGAGACCGATCTCAATCGCGTCTACCGCCTCGACAAGGCCACCGGCGAGATGGGCGCCTGTCAGTATGGACTTGCGGAAGGCACGGTGGGAGCCACGCTCTGCTACCCGCCTGGCGAGGGCGGCGGCGCGCAAGCTCAAAGCGAATATGCCCTCATCGCCTCGCATCATGTCCGCGAAGGCGGGGTCTTCCGGGTCGACGTTCGAGCCGGCACAATGTCGATCTGCTACGTGTTGAACGAGACCGTCGTGTGCACGCCGCCGGCGAAATAAGGAATGGCCAGGCGCCCGGCGCCCAGCCATTCTCCATGGACTCCTTTGAGGCTCGACGGGTTAGTTGCAGACGCGAACCGAGCGGTATCCCGCAAAATTACCGTAGGGGTCATAGACCGGGCGGCGCTCGCGATAGCACGGATCGTAGACGGGCTGCGGCGCGTAATATTCAGGCGCATAGCCATATCCGTAGCCGTAGGCAGGGCGCGCGGCGCCGCCGATGATGGCGCCTGCCGCCAAGCCACCGATCAGGCCACCCGCGAACGGCCCACCCCAGCCGCCGCCGCGATACCACGCCGCCGCGGGAGCCGTGGAGGCCGCGACACCCGTCACGAGCGTCAGAGCCGCGATGCCGGCCGTCAGAGTCTTCTTAACCATCGTCATAGTTGTTCTCCTCCGTCCCGGGTCGAAGACCCTCAGGGATCCACGAAACGATCACGTGATCGCGGCAAAAATAGCGACCAGGATCTGAACGCCAAGTGAAGAGCGTTATAGTTGATGTTGACCGTGCAGCGTGCGTGAAACGCGCTCGCCGGAGCCGTAATTGCCTTTTGTTTTCGAAGCCGCTACCTCAACCTCGCCCGGGAGGCAACCTCGGCACTCCAGGCCGCTTACTCGAAAGCTTTCATGGCTCAGCCCGATCCGGACATGTTGAAGCAACAGGTTGCGGGGCGGGCGCTCGACTACGTGGCGGACGGAATGCGGCTGGGGCTTGGCACCGGCACGACCGCCAAGATCTTCGTCGATCTTTTGGCCGGTCGGGTAAAGGCCGGGCTGCGGCTGCGCTGCGTGCCCACGTCGGAAGTCACCCGGATGCAGGCCGAGGCGCTCGGCCTTTCCGTCACGACCTTGGATGACCTGCCCGAACTCGACCTCACGATCGATGGCGCCGATGAATTCGACCCCCAGCTCCGCCTCATCAAGGGGGGCGGAGGGGCATTGCTTCGCGAGAAAATCGTCGCCGCGGCGTCGCGCGCCATGGTGGTTATCGCGGATGCCAGCAAGGCGGTCGAGCGGCTCGGCAAGTTCCCTCTCCCCGTCGAGGTCAACCGGTTCGGTCTGGCCGCCACCACCCGCCTGATCCGGCGGGCCGCCGAGGGCCTTGGCCTTGGCGGCGAGATCTTGCTTCGGGCCGGACGCGACGGTGGTCCATTCGTGACCGATGGCGGCCACCTCATTCTGGATTGCCATTTCGGCGCGATCGATCGTCCGGAGGCGCTTGCCGACCGCCTGGTCGCGATCCCCGGTGTGGTCGAACATGGATTGTTCATTGGATTTGCACACGCGGTCGTGACCAATGCCGACGGCACGGCCCGCGTGATCGGATCTCCACCCGCATCAATCGTCTCTCGATAGGACCACGTTTCATGTCAACGACTTTTAATCGATCGGTGCGGACCTCTGCCGGGATTGCCGCATTGGCAGTTTCTTTGCTGGCAGCGCCTCACAGCTTTGCTCAAACCGCGGCCGAACCGGCTCCGGCTCAAGCCGATCCGACCCAGGTTGCGCCGGCCCAAATCGCGCCAGTCCCGAATGTCGCCCAGCCCGAGCCGCCGGCCTCCAAACTCGCGGCGGCCCGCGAGGTCGTCATCTCGTCCGGGATGTCGCGCTCGTTCGACCCGATGGAGCCGGAGCTCGAGGGGCAGATCGTGCCGCTGATGACGCGGACCCGTCCCGAACTCATCCCGGACCTCACTGCGGTGTTGAAGCAGCTGCATCCGGAGTTCGCAAAGGACGCGGAAGAGATGACCGACATCGCGGCGCATATCTACGCTCAGCAGATGAGCGAGGAGGATCTCAAGCAGTCGGCAGCCTTCTTCAACAGCCCGGCCGGGAAGCAATATGTGCGGGTGCAACCCTTGATGTTGGATCAGTTGGTCGTCGAAATGCAGTCTTGGACGCAAAAGCTGTCCAATACGATGATGCGACGGGTGCGCGATGAGATGATCAAGAAGGGCCACCCCGAATTCTGATCGGAGCCTGGTCTCACGTATGGAAAGCACGGCGTTGAGCGGCGACGAAGACGTCGATCTGTTCGTGATCGGGGCGGGCTCGGGGGGCACGCGTGCGGCCCGCATTGCGGCGGGCTACGGCGCCAAAGTAGCGGTTGCGGAAGATTTCCGCATCGGCGGCACCTGCGTGATTCGGGGTTGCGTCCCGAAAAAGATCTACGTCCATGCGAGCCGGTTCGCGGATGACTTCGCCGATGCCGAGGCGTTCGGCTGGACCCGCCCTCAGGCCGAGTTCGATTGGCCGCGCCTCGTGGCCGCCAAGGAGCGCGAAATCACCCGCCTGTCCGGGCTCTACGGGTCCAACCTCGAGAAGGCCGGCGCCACAATCCATCAGAGCCGGGCCAGGATCGAGGGACCCAACCATGTGGTTCTCGACAACGGCAGGCGGTTCGCGGCCAAATATATCGTGGTGGCGACCGGCGGCTCGCCCGAACACCGGCCGATCGTGCCGGGATGCGAACTGGCCATCAATTCGAATGACATCTTCGACCTGCCGGTATTTCCCAAACGCCTGCTCATGATCGGGGCCGGCTATGTGGCGCTCGAATTCGCGTCGATCTTCGTGCGGCTCGGCTCCGCCGTGACCCTGGCGTTCCGTGGCCAGAAGATTTTGCGCGGCTTCGATCACGACATGCAGGACGGGCTCACCCATGAACTAACGGCCGCCGGCGTCAAATTTCGTCCGGGCATTTCGCTGCTCGGCCTCGAACGAGCCGACGACAGCTTGGCGGCGCATCTCAGCGATGGAACCACCCAGATCGTCGATCAGGTGCTGCTCGCGACCGGCCGCCGACCCGCCACGCGGGAGCTCGGCTTGGAAAAGGTCGGGGTCGAGCTCGAAGAGGACGGTTCGGTGAAGGTCGACGGCTTCTCACGCAGCAGCGTCCCGTCCATCTTCGCGATCGGCGACGTCACCAATCGGGTCAATCTCACACCGGTGGCGATCCGCGAGGGGCACGCCTTGGCCGACACGCTGTTCGGCGGCAGGCCGACTCCGGTCACCCACCACGCCATCGCGACAGCCGTCTTCACCACGCCCGAGATCGGCACCGTGGGGATGACCGAGGAGGAGGCGCGGGGCTGCTGCGACGTCGTCGATATCTACAAGACCTCGTTCCGCCCCATGAGGGCGACGATCTCCGGCCATCCAGGCCGGACCGTGATGAAGATCGTCGTCGACGGGGCCAGCGACCGCGTGCTCGGCGTGCATGTGCTCGGCACCGATGCCGGCGAAATGGCTCAACTGCTTGGCATCGCGGTCAAGATGGGGGCCACAAAATCCGACTTCGACGCCACCATGGCGGTGCATCCCACCGCCGCCGAGGAGCTGGTGACCATGCGAACCCGCACGGCGCGGCATTTGCGCGAAGGCTTGCGCTGAGGCAGCGACCCTCGCCGGGCCTCCGGCCGACCGATCGCGGCTTTGCGACCATCTCCGGCATGGACCCAAGGTCGCGAAGGTGTATAAGCCCCGGCATTGTCGAAAACGCGCGGCCGTACACGAGCCACGGTCTTTCACGCGCGAGGAGGATCAGTTCTTATGCCCGAGCAGCGCCCCGCTTCGATCCGCGGACCTCAAGCTGCGTGGTCGCCCGACACTTGGCGTTCGAAACCCGTCGAGCAGATGCCGTCCTATCCGGACGCCGCAGCACTCTCCGGCGTGGAGGCTCAGCTCGCCAAATTCCCGCCGCTCGTGTTCGCCGGTGAGGCGCGCAAGCTCAAGCGCGCGCTTGGCGAGGTCGCCCAGGGCAGGGCTTTTCTGCTGCAGGGCGGCGATTGCGCGGAAGCTTTCGCGGAGCATGCGGCCGACAACATCCGCGACTTCTTCCGCGTCTTCCTACAGATGGCGGTGGTGATGACCTTCGCGGCCGCCTTGCCGGTCGTGAAAGTGGGCCGCATCGCGGGCCAGTTCGCCAAGCCGCGTTCGACTCCCAACGAAACCATCGGCGGGGTCGAACTGCCGAGCTATCGCGGCGACATCGTCAACGGCATCGAGTTCGACACGGCGTCCCGCACCCCGGATCCGCTTCGCCAGCTCGACGCCTATCGGCAGTCGGCCGCGACGCTCAACCTGTTGCGTGCCTTCGCGACGGGCGGCTACGCCAATCTGGAAAACGTGCATCGCTGGATGCTAGGTTTCGTCAAGGACAGCCCGCAGGCGAGCCGTTACGAGGAACTCGCCAACCGCATCACCGAGACGCTCGGCTTCATGAAAGCGATCGGCCTCGATGCGGAAGCCCACCAGGAACTCCGCCAGACCGACTTCTACACCTCCCACGAGGCCTTGCTGCTGGGATTCGAGCAGGCTTTTACGCGTGTCGATTCCACCAGCGGCGACTATTACGCGACCTCGGGCCACATGATCTGGATCGGCGACCGCACGCGGCAATTGGATCATGCGCATGTCGAATATTGCCGCGGCGTCAAAAACCCGATTGGGTTGAAATGCGGTCCGTCGCTGAAGCCGGACGATTTGTTGCGGCTCATCGACGTCCTCAACCCGGCCGATGAGCCAGGCCGCCTGAGCCTGATCTGCCGGTTCGGCGCCGACAAGGTGGCTGAGCATCTGCCCGGCCTGATTCGCGCCGTGCAGCGGGAGGGGCGCACGGTCGTGTGGTCGTGCGATCCGATGCACGGCAATACGGTCAAGACCGGGACCGGCTACAAGACCCGGCCCTTCGAGCGCATCATGAACGAGATCAGGGGCTTCTTCAGCGTGCATCAGGCCGAAGGGTCCTATGCGGGGGGCATCCATCTGGAGATGACCGGCAAGAATGTCACCGAATGCACCGGTGGCGCGCGTGCCATCTCCGAAGCGGACCTACGCGATCGCTATCACACCTATTGCGATCCGCGACTCAATGCCGATCAAGCCATTGAGGTGGCGTTTCTGGTCGCGGAATTGCTGAAGCTCGAGCGAGAGGGCGCGCAACGCACCGCCACGGCCGATGCGGCCGAGTGATGGGCCCAAATGAGTTGAGACGGAAGCCAAGCTCCGTCCAAGCTAATGAGCCGGTCGGCTTTGAGATCCGGAAGCGGAGCCGCTGCCGCTGACCTGCTTTAGGTCTGTTTGCTCTCGGTCACGTCCATCTCGTTGCCGCGCCAGACGAAATCGTTGGACAGCCAGGCCGTCACGTACATCAGCGGCAACATGAAGTCGCGCACCAACCAGGCGAGGGGTGAGACGAGGCTGAACCGCCATCCCGCCCCGAGCGCCAGCTGCACTTCGGCCGCGAACCAGATCAGCAGGAGCAGCACGGCCGCCAGAACGGGACTATATCCGTTGGCCCAGGCCGCGTAGGCGCCGGCAAGAATGCTGAACAGCGAGCCGGTCAAAATCTCCGGCAGGAAAAACATCGGAAAGGTGACGCGCCTCAAGCGGGCCCAACGGATCTGGCGTGACCAGATTTCCTGCATGCGCCTGTGGCCGAGCGGCTGTTCGAAGGGGCTGTCCACCAGGCGTACGCGCAGCCCGCTTCGCCGCACCAGTTTGGTGGCGGCCGCGTCCTCCGCGATCTCGGCGCCGAGCGCCCGGATGCCGCCGGCCCGTTCGAGGATCTCGCGGCGCCACAGCATGGTCTTGCCTTGCGCGAAGCCAAGTCCGATCGCTTCGGCGGCATATTGCCAACGCGCCTGCAGGGTGTTGAGGAAGCCGCACTCGACCTCCGCCCAAAACCCCTCCGGGCGGGAGCCGATCGGGGTCGAACAAACCAGACCCGTGTCGCTGCGCCAACCGGCCAACAGGCGCTGCAGGTAATCGGGCGGCATCAGCACGTTCGAATCGGCCATGACGATCCACTCGTGCGCGGCAGCGTCCCAACCCTTGGCCACGTTGTTGAGCTTTGGATTGGCGTTGATCCAGTCGTCTCCGATCAGGATGCGACTGGGCACATGCGGGTTGGCGGCCATCAAGCGGCGCACGAGGGGCAGAACCGCGTCGTCGGCCCTCGCGGCGCAAAACAACACTTCATAGCGCGGATAATCGAGCGAAAAGCTCGATCCCAAGGTCTCCTCGGCGTAATTGTCCAAGCCGCAGACAGGGCGGACGAGACTGACGGCCGGTGCGTCCGATGGGGCCGGAAGCGGCGTCTTGCGTTCGGGACATCGGATCCGCGCAAGGGCCGTGCTGGCGATCTGAACACTTGTCATGATCAGGCAATAGCCCGCCGCACATTGCGCTACAGTCATGGCTCGTTCCATTTTCCGAGTTGAACCGCGCAGCGGCAACCCCCCTTGCGGTAAATGCCTGCCCGAAACCACCCGTCAAGTCCAGTCTCGCCGCCATGATCCGACCGTCTCTCACCCCCTCAAAGGGCGCCACCTGCGCCTTCCAGGCCACGCTCGCAGGCGATTTCACGGTCGCAGCATCGCGTTTGTCTGCCGCCGTTGACTCAGAACAAAACATGAACATAATGAGGAACGTTGACGAGGAGGCCATCATGGTCCGTGCTTTGGTCGAAGATCTCATCGAACTAGTTTGTCTCGCGGCTTTTCTGTCAGGTGTGGCGGCCTTGGCGCATCATGGGGCGGCATCCTGGCTGACGTGACGTTTTCTGTGGACGACGCAGCCCGGGACTCGACGGCTTGCGGCCCATCGCTGCAATAGACGGCTGAGCGGAGGCGCATGGTGGCGACGATCGACGGCCCGGGCTTCGTGCACCTTCACGTGCATTCGTCGTTTTCGCTGCGGGAAGGCGCCTTGACGATCGCCAAGCTGGCCAAGCTGGCCGTGGCGGATCGGATGCCGGCCCTGGCCATCACCGACACCAACAATCTGTTCGGCGCCCTCGAATTTTCCGAAAAACTTTCCAAGGAAGGCGTCCAGCCCATCGTGGGCCTGCAGCTGACCGTCGATTTCGCTGACGGGGCGGAGCTTGGGGGGCGGTTCGACACCGCAAAAGTGGGACGCGGCGCGCTGGTGCTTCTTGGCGCCACGGAGGTCGGCTATGCCAACCTGATGCGGATCGCGTCACGCGCCTATCTCGGCCCGGCAGCCGGTGAGGCTCCGCATGTGATGCTCGAGCACCTGGCCGAGCACCACGCTGGCCTGATCGCGCTGACCGGCGGATCAGCTGGCCCGATCGATCGCTTGCTGGCGTTCGATCGCCCCGAGGCCGCCGCCCATCGTCTGGCGCGTCTGACCGACATTTTCGGGGACGAACGGCTCTATGTGGAAATCCAGCGCCACGATCTCGACCACGAACGCAAGGTGGAGCCGGAGCTCATCGACCTCGCCTATCGTCGCGACCTCCGCCTCGTGGCCACCAACGAGCCCTATTTCGCGAGCCAGGCCGACCACGAAGCCCATGATGCCCTGATCTGCATCGCCGAGGGCGCGGTTCTCGGCACCCCCGAACGGCGGCAGCTGTCACCCGCCCACCGGTTCAAGACCCGGGCCGAGATGATGGCGCTGTTCGCGGACCTTCCCGAAGCCGCCCAGCATACGGTAGAGATCGCGCGGCGCTGTGCCTATCGGCCCCGCACCCGCAAACCGATCCTGCCCAGCTTTACCTCGCTCGATGGAACCCCGCTCGACGAGATCGCGGCTTTGCGGAGCCAGGCCGAGGAGGGCCTCGAAGCCCGCCTTGCGGGCGCGGGAACCGCGCCCGGGGTCGAGCCGGAGGTCTATCGCAAGCGGCTGGCCTTCGAACTCGACGTTATCATCAACATGAAATTCCCCGGCTACTTCCTGATCGTGGCGGACTTCATCAAATGGGCGAAGGCCCACGGCATTCCGGTCGGCCCGGGGCGCGGTTCGGGCGCCGGCTCGCTAGTGGCTTACGCGCTGACCGTGACGGACCTCGATCCCATCCGGTTCGGCCTGCTGTTCGAGCGGTTCTTGAACCCCGAACGCGTGTCCATGCCGGATTTCGACATCGACTTCTGCCAGAACCGTCGCGACGAGGTGATCGCCTATGTGCGGCAGCGTTATGGCAGCGACCGGGTCGCCCAGATCATCACCTTTGGGTCTTTCCTGGCCCGGGGTGTGCTGCGCAATGTCGGCCGCGTGCTGGAAATGCCCTTGGGCCAGGTCGACAAACTGGCCAAGCTGATCCCGCAAAATCCCGCCAATCCGGTCACGCTCGCGCAGGCCATCGACAGCGAGCCGCGCCTGCAGGAGGCGGCCGCGAGCGATCCGCGTGTCCAGCGGCTGCTGACCATTTCCCGCACCCTCGAGGGGCTCTATTCGAATGCCTCGACTCATGCGGCCGGGATCGTGATCGGCGACCGACGGCTCGACGAGCTCGTGCCGCTCTATCGCGATCCAAAGTCCGACATGCCCGCGACCCAGTTCAATATGAAATGGGTCGAACCGGCCGGACTCGTGAAATTCGACTTCCTGGGTCTGAAGACCCTGACGGTTTTGCAAGCCGCCGTGGCCCTCATTGCGCAGCGCGAGATTGCGGTCGATCTGGCCGCCATGCCGCTCGACGACGCCAAGACCTATGCCATGCTGGGGCGTGGCGAAACGGTCGGGGTGTTCCAATTGGAAAGCGCCGGCATGCGCAAGGCGCTGGTCGACATGCGGGCCGATCGCTTCGAGGATCTGATTGCGCTCGTGGCGCTCTACCGGCCCGGTCCGATGGCCAATATTCCGGTCTATTGCGCCCGCAAACTCGGCGAGGAGAAAGCGGACTACATCCATCCCAAGCTCGAAGCGGTGCTGAAGGAGACCCACGGCGTCATCATCTATCAGGAGCAGGTGATGCAGATCGCCCAGCTTCTCTCCGGCTATTCGCTCGGCGAGGCCGACCTGCTCCGCAGAGCCATGGGCAAGAAGATCAAGGCCGAGATGGACGCCCAGCGTGACCGCTTCGTGAACGGCGCCATCGAACGCGGGCTCACTCCGGAAGCCGCCAACACCATTTTCGATCTGCTCGCCAAATTCGCCGATTACGGCTTCAACAAGAGCCATGCCGCCGCTTATGCGCTGATCGCCTACCAGACCGCCTACCTCAAGGCGAACTTTCCGGTCGAATTCCTGGCGGCCTCGATGACGCTCGACAAGTCCAACACCGACAAGCTGTCCGAATTCCGCAACGAGGCGAGGCGACTCGGCATCAAGGTCGAACCGCCCTCGATCAACCGCTCGGGCGTCGATTTCGCGGTCACCCGGGCCGACCCGCCCGCCATCGTCTATGCCATGTCGGCCATCAAGGGGGCGGGCGAGGGGCAGATTGCCGCCATCGTGTCGGCGCGGGGCGGGCAGCCGTTCCACTCGTTGGCCGATTTTGCCCTGCGGGTCACGGCCCGCGACGTCAATAAAAAGGTCTTGGAAAGTTTGGCGGCTGCCGGCGCTTTCGACGCGTTCGAACCCGATCGGGCCCGCGTTTTCGCGGGCATCGAGTCGATGCTCGGCCTGTCTGTGCGGGCGGGCGACGACCGCAGGGCAGGGCAGAGCGCGCTGTTCGGCGCCGCCGACGTGCAGAACGCCTTCAAACTTCCCCTCGTCAACAGCTGGCCCGCCGCCGAAATGCTCCGGCGCGAATTCGAGGCGGTCGGTTTTTTCCTGTCGGGCCATCCGCTCGACGATTACGAGGCCATCCTCAAACGTCTGCACGTCCGCCGCTGGGCCGAATTCGCGCGCGCCGTCAAGGATGGCGAGTCGAGCGCCCGGCTGGCCGCGACCGTGCTCGATCGCATGGAGCGGAGGACCAAGTCTGGCAACAAGATCGGCATCGTGAACCTCTCCGATCCATCGGGCCAGTTCGAGGCCATCATGTTTCAGGAGACCCTGAACGAGCACCGCGATCTGTTCGAGAAAGGGTCGGTGGTCCTGATCACCGTTCACGCAAGTGCCGAGGGCGATGACGTCCGCGTGCGGATCGTCGCCGCCGAGGCGCTCGATCAGGCCGCGCACCGGATGCAGAAGGGGCTGCGGATCCACCTGCGCGATCCCGCGCCCCTTCAGTCCATCGCGAGCCGGCTTGATAGGCAGGGTGACGGCGAAGTGTCGATCGTGGTGATGCTCGACGGCGGCAAACGGGAGGTCGAGGTGAAGCTTGCCGGCCGGTTCGGCCTGTCCCCGCAGGTGGCGGGTGCCCTGAAGGCCGTCCCGGGCGTGGTGGCGGTCGAAGCCGTATGACCAGGCCGTCGGAAGACGACCTGATCGCCCGCTACTTCGGGCCGCTCGCCGGGCCAGCGGCCTTGGGATTGCACGACGATGCGGGGCTTCTCGCCATGGCGCCGGGACGCGAACTCGTGGTCACCACGGACGCCCTGGTGGCGGGGGTTCATTTCTTCGCCGATGATCCGCCCGCCTCGATCGCCAGAAAGGCGCTTCGGGTCAACCTGTCCGACCTCGCCGCCAAGGCGAGCCGGCCCTTGGGATTCCTGCTCGCGCTCGTCCTGCCACCGGATTGCACCACGGACTGGATCGAGGCTTTTGCGCAAGGCCTCGGCGAGGATGCCGGTCTGTTCGCCTGCCCGCTGATCGGCGGCGACACGGTTTCGACTCCGGGGCCGCTCACCTTGTCGGTGACGATGTTAGGCGAAGTCGAGACTGGCGCCATGCTGCGGCGGACCCGCGCGCGGCCGGGCGACCTCATCTATGTTTCGGGCACCATTGGCGATGCGGCGCTCGGGCTCCAGCTGCGGCTCCCGCACTCACCCGCGTGGGGAGCGGCGCTGCCCGATGCGGATCGCGCTTATCTTCTAGACCGCTACCTCCACCCCCAGCCTCGGCTCGCCCTTCGGGCCGCACTCGGCCACGCTCACGCCGGCATGGATGTCTCCGACGGCCTGATCGGCGACCTAGCCAAAATGCTGCGGGTGTCGGGCGTCACGGCGCGGGTCGAACTTGCATCGGTGCCCCTTTCGGGGGCCGGGACCTCGGCTCTGCAACAAGATACGACGGTCCTGGAGATGGCGGTCACGGGCGGCGACGACTACGAGATCTTGGCGACCGTCCCGGCCGACCAGGCAGGGTCATTCGAGACCGAGGCCGCGCGCGCTGGTGTTCCCGTGACCTGCATCGGGGAGGTTCTGGCCGGTCGCGATCAGCCCTCGTTCGTCGATGCTGGGGGAGGGTCTGTGCATTTTGCGCGCCCCTCCTATAGCCACGGCTGATGGGCCGTTCGGGCGTGCCCAGACGGCCTGTTCGCATTGTGATCTCTGTGTTTTGGGTCAGGCCGCGGCCGTCCGGTCGCGTTGCGGACGGAGGGCCTTTCTGTCACAAGGGCGATGTACAAGCGACAAGGATCGGCGGCTAGAACCGGCCTGTTGCGAGGACGAAAACCAAGGAAAAAGGGCGCGCGATCAATGAATCCCATTTGGCTCATCATTCTGGCCGGACTGCTTGCGGTGGTCTACGGCGTGGTCACGGTCCGCGAGGTCCTGGCCGCCGACGTCGGCAGCCTTCGCATGCAAGAGATCGCCGGAGCGATCGCCGAGGGCGCGCAGGCCTATCTGCGCCGGCAATATGCCACCATCGGCGCGGTCGGGGTCGTGATCTTCATCGGATTGGGGCTGTTGCTCTCGTGGCCGGTAGCGGTCGGCTTCCTGATCGGGGCCGTCCTTTCGGGCGCCGCGGGCTTCATCGGCATGAACGTCTCGGTAAGAGCCAATGTGCGGACCGCACAGGCGGCGACGCAATCCCTCGCCGGGGGCCTCAGCATCGCGTTCAAATCCGGCGCCGTGACCGGCATGCTGGTGGCGGGTCTGGCTTTGCTCGGGGTCGCGGGTTATTTCATGGTGCTGACGGGGCCCATGCACCTGGCGCTGGATAGTCGCGAGGTCATCGATTCACTGGTGGCACTCGGCTTCGGCGCCTCGCTGATCTCCATCTTCGCCCGTCTTGGCGGCGGCATCTTTACCAAGGGCGCGGATGTCGGTGCCGATCTCGTCGGCAAGGTCGAGGCGGGTATTCCGGAGGACGACCCCCGCAACCCCGCCACGATCGCGGACAATGTCGGCG
>CAXTOT010000076.1:0-24704 GCA_964245915.1 uncultured Lichenihabitans sp.
GCGCCGACCCGCTCGGTCAGGGCCGCCGCATCCTTGAGGCCGAGGTTCAGCCCCTGGCCCGCTAGCGGATGGATGGTATGGGCGGCATCGCCCACGAGCGCCAGGCGGGGCGCCATGAGCTGCCGCGCAATGCTCATGCGCAAGGGATGCGCGCTCGGCCGATCCTCGAGGCGAAGCGCGCCCAGGCGATGACCAATCCGGGTCCGCAACTCGGCCAGGAAAGCGGCATCGTCGAGCTTGACGAGCCGATCGGCCTCGGTCTGATGTTCGGTCCACACGATCGAGGATCGCCGCCCCGAGCCGTCGTCGGCCCGCATCGGCAGGATGGCGAGGGGGCCTCCGGGCAGGAAATGCTGAACCGCGCGTCCTTCGTGGTCGTACTCATGCGCAAGGGTCGCCACGATGGAGGATTGACCATAGTCCCAAGCCATCGACATGATGCCGGCCTGCTCGCGCAGGCGCGAGCGGCTCCCATCGGCTGCGGCCAGCAGGCGCGCCGTCACGACGGCTTCGTCCGGGCCGTGCAGCGTGACTGCATCGGCCGCGACACTGAACGACGTGATCCGGTGCGGCCAGAAGTCCACCCCGGTCTCCCGGCAGGCCGCCACAAGGGCTGCGTGCAAATCGTTGTCGAACAGCACGTGCGCGAAGGGTTCGCCCGGTTCGACCTCGCCGGCAAAATCCAGAAACACCGGAGGCGGCGTGGCGCCCGGCGGCGCATCGGTCAGTTCCATGGCGGACATCCGGGCGGCGTGAGACTCGACGGCGCTCCAGATCCCGAGATGTTCCAGGAGCCGACGGGACGCGGCCGTGATCGCGACCGCGCGGCGGCTTCGCGGGACCGGAATGGCCCGGTCCTGCGCCGGATCGCAGACCACGACGCTGGCATGGGGGGCGCCGGCACGTCTGACACCAAGCGCCAGCGCGAGGCCCACGATCCCGGCACCCGCCACCGCGACGTCATAGGTTTTTTGCCGGGGCGCGTTGGGGGCTGGATCGTCCATGCGGCGCGACCATCGGCAGCCGTTAGCGGCGCGTCAAGGCTTTTGGCGCCGCGGCCCTGGAAGGGACGATTTAACGCTTCTGCGCCAGAGTGTATCAGCTTCGGATATGGCCAGGATCAGCGCACGTGAGTCTCCTCTTTCCCGGTGCCGCGGACGACCTCGTGATCGAGGCGGAGCTCTGGCTGCAACGGTTGGCCGACGAGCGGCGCCTCTCGCCGCGGACCAGCGAAGCCTATCGGCGCGACCTGCGCCAGTTTCTCGCCTTTGTTTGCGACCATCTCGGCGCGCCGGTGTCGATCGCGCGCTTTGCGGCGCTGAAGGCTGCCGACCTGCGCGCCTTCATGGCCCGGCGCCGTGGCGCGGGCGTGGAAGGCCGGTCCTTGATGCGGGCGCTCGCGGCATTGCGCTCCTTCGCGCGTCACCTGGAACAGGAAGGCAAGGGCAAGGCGGCCGTGTTCGCGGCCATGCGTGGTCCAAAACTCGCGCGCTCGCTGCCCAAGCCCCTGGGAATCGAAGCAGCCCTCGCGGTAACCCGGGTCGAGGCCCGCGAAGGCGACGGGAAAGCGCCTTGGGTGCTGGCCCGTGACGCCGCCGTGCTGGCCTTGCTGTATGGGGCGGGCTTGCGCATCTCTGAGGCGCTCGGGCTGCGGCGGAGCGCCGCTCCGGTCGGCGGCATCGAAAGCCTGCGCGTGACCGGCAAAGGCAACAAGACCCGCATGGTGCCGGTGCTTCCCGCGATTTCCGCGGCGATTGGACGTTATATCGACCTCTGTCCGCTGCCGCTGCCCAAGGATGGTCCGCTTTTCCTGGGCGAAAAGGGCGGACCGCTCTCGCCCCGCGTCGTGCAGCTTGCCGTCGAGCGGTTGCGGGGCGCTCTCGATCTGCCCGACAGCGCCACTCCGCATGCGCTGCGCCACTCCTTCGCGACGCATCTGCTCAGCCGGGGTGGTGATCTGCGGACCATCCAGGAGCTTCTCGGCCACGCCTCGCTCTCGACCACCCAGCTCTACACGGCTGTGGATGGAACGC
This sequence comes from uncultured Lichenihabitans sp., assembly GCA_964245915.1. GTDB lineage: Bacteria > Pseudomonadota > Alphaproteobacteria > Rhizobiales > Beijerinckiaceae > Lichenihabitans. The sequence continues at coordinate 2,034 of CAXTOT010000076.1, forward strand.
GTCTCATGCAGGCCTACCGCGACGCGCATCCGCGGGCGTGAATCCATGACTAGGGACGGCCCGGGCCCGAGCTGCGCGGGCCTACAAATTCTCCGAAATATGCAGTTCGAACGGCAGATAGCCTTCGGCCTCGTTCGGTCCGCCCCGAAAACTGCGCGCCATGCCCGCCACGGCGCGCTCGGCCAGCAGTCGCAGCGGCGTGCCGATCACCACGTCCACCACCCCATCGATCAGGGCCGCCCGGGTCTCCGGGATCAGCTCGTTGCACACCACGATGCGGTTCGAAGCGCCGTGCTCGCGCAAGGCTTCGATGATGCCTTCGACCCCGCCGCCCGCCACATAAAGGCCGACGAGGTCGCGGTTGCGCTGGAGAAGGTCGAGCGCCGCCTCATGGGCGAAGTGGGTGTCCTCCAGGCTGGTGACGGCGTCGAGCACGGTGAATTCGGGTGCGTGTTCACGCAGATACGAGCGAAAGCTGATTTCGCAGAGATCCTGGCCGAGGTAGCGATGGCTGCCCACGAAGATGCCGACCTTGCCGGGGCGGTGGCCCAGCCGTGACACGCTCCAGGCGGCGGTGCGCCCGGCCTTGCGATGGTCGATGCCGAAGAATGCCGCGCGGGCCGGTGTGCTGAGGTCCGACAGCAGCGTGAACACCGGCACGCCGTCCGCCTTCAGGGCCTCCACGGCTTGCGACACTTTTGGATGATCGGCCGCGACCAGCGACACGGCGTCGGCCTTGGCCCCAAGGTCGCGCAGGCGGCTCGCCACATGAGCCGGGCTGAGGTCTTCCAGATATTGCACGACCGGCTTGCCGCGAACCGCCGTGCAGGCGCGGGTGGCGGAGCCCAGCGCAGCCCCGAGCCCCTGGTAGAAGCTTTGCGAGCCTTTCTGCAGCAGGAAGCCAAAAGTCCGCGCCTCGCCACCTTCCTCGAGCCGTCGCCGCAGCAGCGGCGTTCCATGAAAACCGATCGCCTGGGCGGCCTCCAGCACGCGCCGGGCCGTGTCCTCCCGGACCGGAGCCCGGCGGTTGAGGACGCGATCGACGGTCGCAACGCCAACGCCGGCCGCGCGTGCGACATCCGAGACGGTCGGCCTCGGTGGTTTGATCATGATAGATTATCATCGCTCTCTTCGGCGTTGCTGAGTGAACCTGATAGAAACTATCATGCCGGCGTTGAGCCGCAAGGGGCGCTGAGCTAGCGTTGCGACAGATGGCGCGCGACACCGAACAACGCGGAGGACAGCCGATGGCCGTGGTGGGCTCCCGACGGGATTACGGGCTTTTGGGTCTCGACGCCAAGGCGGCTGTGGCCAACGGCTTGTCCGCAGCCAAATGGTATAGCAGTCCGATCGGCCGCAAGGAGCTCAAAGAGCTGATGAAGCGGAGTGACGGCCCGGCGCTTCGCGACACCGCGATCTGGCTCGGGGCGCTGTTGCTCACGGGAGCGGCCGGCGTGTATTTTTGGGGCAGTTGGCTGTGCGTCCCGTTCTTCGCGGTCTACGGCGTGCTCTACGGGTCCGCCTCGGACTCCCGTTGGCATGAATGCGGCCACGGCACGGCCTTCAAGACGCGCTGGATGAATGACGCCGTCTACAACGTCGCCAGCTTCATGATCCTGCGCGAACCCACGGTCTGGCGCTGGAGCCACACGAGGCACCATACCGACACCATCATCGTGGGGCGCGACCCGGAGATCGCCGTGATGCGTCCGGCCGACGTCCTGGCGCTCGCCCTCAACGTCTTCGCGCTCAAAAGTACGCTGCGCACCTTCCGCCACCTCGTGCTGCATGCCACCGGCCGCCTCGATCCGGAGGAAGCCACCTTCATTCCCGACATGGAGCGCGCCAAGGTCTATCGCACAGCCCGGATCTATCTCGCGGTCTTCGCGCTCGTGGCCCTGGCCTGTCTCCTGGCCCAAAATATCCTGCCCGCCATGCTGGTCGGGCTGCCGACCCTGTACGGCTCTTGGCTGCAGCTCATGTTCGGCATAACCCAGCATGCGGGGCTCGACGAAGACGTGCTCGATCACCGCCTCAACAGCCGGACCGTGATGATGAATCCGGTGTTCCGCTTCCTCTACTGGAACATGAATTACCACGTGGAGCATCACATGTTCCCCATGGTGCCCTATCACGCGCTGCCGCGTCTGCACGAGGCCCTCAAGGCCGATTGCCCGACCCCATACCCGAGCCTGCTTGCGGCCTATCGGGAGATCATCCCGGCCGTGCTCCGGCAATTTCGGGACCCGAAATATTTCGTCAAACGCGAGCTTCCAGGCTCCGCGCGGCCGCTCGACAGGGGCCTGGTGGCGGCAGAATAGCACCACGCAGCCAGAACAATCGGCACCGAGGGAGGATAGGATGGCTGAATGGGTAGAGGCCTGCGCGCCGGGCGACATCGAGGAAGAGGACGTGATCCGCGTCGATCACGGCCCGCGTACCTTTGCGATCTACCACAGCCCGGAGGGAAAGTTTTTCGCCACCGACGGGCTCTGCACCCACGAATCCGTCCATCTCGCGGACGGCCTCGTGATGGACAACATCATTGAATGCCCCAAGCACAATGGGCGCTTCGACTATAGGACGGGCCAGGCCAAGGGTGCCCCGGTCTGCGTCAACCTGAAGACCTATCCGGTGCGGATCGAGGGCGAAAAACTCCTCATTGACATCGCCTGAGGCGCGCCATGGACGATGTCGGCATGGTGATCGTGGGGGCGGGGGAGGCGGGCGCACGCACCGCCAGCGCCTTGCGCGAACATGGGTTCGCGGGGCCCGTCACCCTGGTGGGCGACGAGCCGCACGGCCCTTACGAACGCCCGCCCTTGTCGAAAGCCGTGATGACGGCGGATGGCTCCTCGCCGCCCACCATTTTGGACGAGGCGCGGCTCGCGGCGCAATCCATCCTGCACCTCGCGGGCGTTCGCGCGACCCGGATCGACCGGGCGGGACGACGCGTCGTGCTCGACGATGGGAGGAAACTGCCCTACGCCAAACTGCTGATCGCCACGGGCGCCGGGCCGCGCCGGCTGCCGGTACCCGGCGCCAACACCGGCAACGTGCTCTACTTGCGGACCTTCGCCGACGCGCTGGTGATGCGCGAGACCCTGCGGCCGGGCGCACGGCTCGTGGTGATCGGCGGCGGCTTCATCGGCCTCGAGATCGCGGCCAGCGCCATCCAGCGCGGTTGTTCGGTGGTGCTGATCGAGGCCGCGCCCCGCATCCTCATGCGCGGCGTGCCGCGCGAGGTTGCGGACAGGGTCATGGCCCGGCATGCGCGAGCGGGCGTGAGCTTCCACCTCGGTTCCGGGCTCGACCGCATCGAGCGGCATGGCGAGCGCCTGAGTGTCGTTCTGGCCGACGAGACGAGCGTCGGCTGCGACGTCATCGTGGCCGGGATCGGGGCCATTCCGGAGACGGCGCTCGCCGAGGCGAGCGGCCTCAGGACCGAGAACGGCGTGCGGGTGGACGAACATCTGCGCACCGACGACCCCGACATCTTTGCCGCCGGCGACTGCTGCTCCTTTCCCCATCCGCTGTTCGGAGGCCGACGGCTCCGGCTGGAGGCATGGCGCAGCGCCCAGGACCAGGGCACGGTGGCGGCGCGCAACATGCTTGGCCATGGCGTCGTGTTCGACGCCGTGCCCTGGTTCTGGTCCGACCAATATGACGAAACCTTGCAGGTCGCGGGGCTCGCGGACGAGGGCACCGCAATGGTCGAGCGCGACCTCGGCGCGGGCCGTCTGTATTTCCATCTCGACGGCACCGGCCGGCTGGTCGGGGTGAGCGGCGTCGGCCCGAACGCCGTCATCGCCAAAGACGTCCGCATCGCCGAGATGATGATCGCCCGCCGCGCCGTGCCGGATCCCACGGCGCTGGCAAAGCCGAAGGTTAAATTGAAGGGGCTGCTGCGGTGAGGCCGCGGCCCCATCCGTCGTTGCTTCGGAACGCCACCCCCCTGGAAGGGCAAGGAGGGGGACCTCGATGATGGCGAAAATCCGCTGGACCCTTGGGCCGCGCTTGCGCACAAGGGCCGCATGACGGACCTCATCTACAAGATCACGCCCGAAGCGCCCTGGCGCGACGCCGAGAATGCCCGCGTATTCCTGGGCGCGCCGGTCGACCTGGCGGACGGTTTCATCCATTTCTCGACCGCGGGGCAAGCTCGCGAAACCGCCGCCAGGCATTTTGCCGGCCAGCGGGATTTGCTGCTGGTGGCGGTCGAGGCCGAGGCGCTCGGCGCGGCATTGCGATGGGAGCGCTCGCGCGGCGGCGCCCTGTTCCCGCATCTCTATGGCCCGCTGCCGATGAGCGCCGTGCGCTCGGTCGCGCCGCTGCGGCTCGGCCCGGATGGCGCCCACCTGTTTCCGGATGACGTGCGGTGATCGGTGCGCTGGGAGCATTGCTGCACCCGGCCCTGTTGCGGCTCGACCCCGAGACCGCGCATGGGCTGACCATCAAAGGCCTGCGCTTCATGCCGGCCCGACAACCTGCCCCCGACGATCCGCGTCTGGCGGTCGAGGCCTTCGGGCTGCGCTTTCCCAATCCGCTTGGTGTGGCGGCCGGTTTTGACAAGGATGCCGAAGTGCCTGGAGCACTGCTCGGGCTCGGCTGCGGCTTTGCCGAGGTGGGGACACTCACCCCCAAGGCTCAGCCCGGCAATCCTCGACCCCGCGTGTTCCGGCTGCCGGAAGATGACGCCCTGGTCAACCGCTACGGCTTCAACAACGAGGGTCATGGGCCCGCGCACGCCCGCCTCGCGCAGCGGCGGCGCGAAGCGGGCATCGTCGGGGTGAACATCGGGGCCAACAAGGATGCGTCGGATCGTGCCGCCGATTACGTGAGCGGCGTCACGGCTTTTGCCGACGTGGCAGACTATTTTGCCATCAACGTATCATCGCCCAACACGCCCGGCCTGCGCGACCTCCAGGCCAGCGCGGCGCTCGACGACCTTCTGGCCCGCGTGGTCGAAGCCCGCGACCGCGCGGCCGAACGGCACGGCCGCGTTCCCCTGCTACTGAAGATCGCGCCCGATCTCGATGAGGGCTCGCTCGACGATATCGTGCGGGTGGCGCGCGCGCGCTCCCTCGACGGCATGATCGTGTCCAACACCACCCTGGCGCGTCCCGCCGACCTGCGCGGGAGCGCCCGGCGGGAAACCGGTGGCCTGTCGGGCCGGCCTTTGTTCGCCCCCTCGACCCGGGTGCTGGCGCAGGCGTTCTTACGGGTTGAACGGCAGTTTCCGCTGGTCGGGGTGGGCGGCATCGAGGACGCGGAAATGGCGCTCGCCAAAGTAAGGGCAGGGGCCAGTCTGGTGCAGCTCTACACCGCGCTTGTGTTCAAAGGCCCCACCCTCATCGGGAAGATCAAGCTTGGGCTTACGGAGCGCTTGGCGAAAGCGGGCACCACGATCGCGGCCGAGGTCGGGCGAGACGCGGCGGCCTGCGCGAATGCCGGAACGGCTGCGGAATAAAACGGCCGACCCGAGCGTCCGATAGTCAGTCGCACCCCATCATCGACCGGCTCAAGGACACCAATGACCCTCCACAGTTTGACAGGCCATCTCGCTCGATCGGCCGCCTTTCTCATCCTTGGCCTCGCGGCCGCCCCGGCCGATGCCGCACCCGTGAAAAACATCGTGCTGGTCCACGGCGCCTTCTTGGACGGCTCCGGATGGCGGCCCGTCTACGATATCCTCGTTGGGGATGGCTATAAGGTGAGCGTGGTCCAGCAGCCTTTGACGGGTTTGGACGACGATGTCACGGCCACCAAGCGGATCCTGCAGCTTGAGGATGGCCCGTGCATCCTGGTCGGGCACAGCTATGGCGGTGCCATCATTACCGAGGCCGGGACAGACCCGCATGTCGCGGCTTTGGTCTACGTCGCGGCGCACGCGCCCGAAGCAGGCGAGACCGAGACGGAGAACGGCAAACGCTATCCCGCGGCCGGACGGGACGCGATCCAGAAGACGGCGGACGGCTACACCTATATCGACCCCGCTCGCTTCCAGGCGGATTTTGCCGGGGATCTGCCCAAAGCCGAGGCCGCCTACCAGGCGCATGCGCAGATGTTCACGGCCGCCAAGGTGTTTTCGACCCCGATCACCAACCCGGCGTGGAAGAGCAAGCCGAGCTGGTACATGGTGGCCAAATCGGACCGCATCATCAGCCCCGATCTGGAACGCATGTATGCGGCGCGGGCGCACAGCCATACCGTCGAAATCGAAGGCGCGAGCCACTCGGTCTATGAATCTCATCCGAAGGAGGTCGCGGCACTCATCGAGGACGCGGCGCAGCACGCGCAGCCCTAAAGGGCGTTGGCGAGCGCGATCGACGCCTTCAGCTCGTCATGACCGGAGGTGTTCCAGTCATTCACGGGGTCCGATTGCGAGCGGTGAAGCGCGCGACGCGCTGATACGCAGGGGGGCATCCTCGGAACAAGTCTGGGACGCGCACCGCGAGGCTGAGAACCGCTACCCGTCGCCGCGCGCCCGTTTCAACGCATAAAGCGCCTCCAAGGCGGCGCGCGGCGACATCTCGTCCGGGTTGAGGGCGTCGAGTGCGGCGCGGACGGGGTCCGGTCTGGCAGCCGGGGCAGGGGGCCGCGCCGCGAACAAGGGCAGGTCGTCGAGGCGGGCCACCGGGGCGGCGCGCGCCGAGGCCTCCAATTCGGCCAGCAGCACCCGCGCGCGCTCCACGGCGGCAGAGGGCAGTCCCGCGAGTTTGGCGACTTGGATACCATAGGAGCGGTCCGCCGCGCCCGCCACCACTTCATGCAGGAAGATGACCTCGCCGTTCCAGTCGGTCACGCGCATGGTGAGCGTGGTGAGCCGGTCCAGTTTTTTGGTCAGCTGGGTCAATTCGTGGAAATGGGTCGCGAACAGGCCGCGCGTGCGGTTCACGTCGTGCAGGTGCTCGATCGCGGCCCAGGCGATCGAGAGCCCATCGAAGGTAGCGGTGCCGCGCCCGAGTTCATCCAGGATCACCAGAGAGCGTGGGCCGGCCTGATTGAGGATGGCGGCGGCTTCCACCATCTCGACCATGAAGGTCGAGCGGCCGCGCGCGAGATCGTCGGCGGCTCCGACACGGCTGAACAACCGATCCACGATTCCGATATGGGCCGAGGTCGCGGGCACGTAGCTGCCCATCTGGGCCAGGATGGCGATCAGCGCGTTCTGCCGCAGGAACGTGGATTTGCCCGCCATGTTGGGGCCGGTCACCACCGCGATGCGGCCGCCCTCGGAGACTTTTCCCTTCCGTGCAGGCGGTGACAGCTCGCAATCGTTGGCCACGAAGCTTTGCCCACGCGTTTTGAGGGCCGCCTCGACCACGGGATGCCGGCCGCCCTCTATGGCAAACGCGAGCGAAGGATCGACCAGCGGACGCACCCAATTGCGGGTCGCCGCAAGGTCGGCCAATCCGCAAGTGACGTCGACGACGGCCAGCGCATCGGCTGCGACCCGGATGGCGGGCGCGGCCGCCAGCACCGCCGCGGCGAGCCGCCCGAACACGTCGAGTTCGAGCTGCAGCGCCCGGTCGCCCGCCGAGGCGATTTTGGCGTCGAGCTCGGCAAGTTCCGTGGTCGAGAAGCGCATCGCACCCGTCATGGTCTGGCGATGGATGAAGAGCGCATTGTGGGGCGGCCGGAGCCATTGCTCGCCGACCGCCTGGGCAACCTCGATGAAGAAGCCGAGGAAATTGTTGTGTTTGATGCGGAGCTGTTTGGTGCCGGCCGTCTCGGCGTAGCGGCTTTGCAGCCCGGCGATCACCTGGCGCGTGTCGTCGCGCAAACCCCGCGTCGCGTCGAGCGCCGGCTCGAATCCGGGCCTCGTAAAGCCGCCGTCTCGCTTGGCGAGCGGCAGATCGTCGGCGAGCGCCGCAGAGAGCAGCGGCGCAAGCGCGGCATCGATCGCGATCATGACCGCCGCTGCGGCGCAGAGTTCGGCCGGCAGGTCCGCGGCGCGGGACAAGAGCGCCCCGATGGAGGTTGCGGCCGCGAGCCCCTCCCGCACGGCCGCAAGATCGCGCGGGCCGCCCCGATCGAGTGCGAGGCGCGAGAGCGCCCGGGCAAGGTCCGGCGTCGCTTTCAGCAGCGCCCGGAGTTCGGCGCGAAGCCGGCCGTCGGCCAGGATGGCCGCCACGCCGTCATGGCGACCGCGGACCGCTTCCGGGTCGGTCAGCGGTCCGGCCAGCCGTTCGGCCAGCAGCCGTCCGCCTGCGGACGTTATGGTCATGTCGATTGCCGCCAGGAGCGAACCCGAGCGCTCGCCCGCGAGCGTGCGCGTCAGCTCGAGATTGGCTCTGGTGGCGGCGTCGATCTCCATCGCGTGCGCGCGGTCCTGGCGGACCGGCGGTCGCAACTGGGGCCGGCTGCCGACCTGGGTGCGCGTCACATAGGTCACGGCACAAGCGGCCGCCGCGATCTCGGCGCGCGAAAAAGCCCCGAACCCGTCGAGCGTGTCGACGCCGTACCATTCGCGCAGACGGCGGTCCGCCATGGTGCTGTCGGCGAATTCGCGCGCCACGGGGGTCACGGCGGCGCCCGATTGGGCCAGCACCAGCGCGAGGGCGGCCTCGTCCTGCATGGCATCCGGCACCACGATTTCGCGCGGTTCGTGGCGGGCCAGCAGCGCCGGCAGACCCGCTTCCGTAACGTCCCCCACCGTGAAGGCGCCCGTCGAGATATCCACGGCCGCAAAGCCGAACACCCAATCGGCTTCCCCCTGCCGCAGCCGCGCAAGCGCCATCAGGATATTGGCGCGCGCGGGTTCGAGCAGGCGTTCCTCAGTCAACGTGCCCGGGGTCACCAGGCGAACCACCGCCCGCTTGACGACCGACTTGGCGCCCCGCTTCTTGGCCTCCGCCGGATCTTCCACCTGTTCGCAGACCGCGACGCGATGACCGAGGGCAATCAGGCGATGGAGGTAATCGTCGCTGCGGTCCACCGGCACGCCGCACATGGCGATATCCTCGCCCTGATGCTTGCCTCTCTTGGTCAGCACGATGTTCAAGGCGCGCGCCGCGACTTCCGCGTCCGCCAGGAACAATTCGTAGAAGTCGCCCATGCGGTAGAACAGCAGCGAATCCGGGTGCGCGGCCTTGATGGCGAGATATTGCGCCATCATCGGGGTCGCCCGAACCTCCTCTGACGTCGACGCGGCAGCGGGCTCCGCGGCATCATCCGGGCGAGGGAGATCCTCGACGGTCTTGGAACGGGCGGGTTCACGCATGCCCAAGATTAGCAAGGACGCGCTTCGCGCGCATCAGCGCAAGTCGGCCAATCCACCGCTGACGTTAAGGCCAAAAGGGCGAGCTGCCTCCGCATCTCGGCCCGCGTCTAGAGCGCAACCAAGACCCCTGTTGCGACGTTGTGAGGACGCGCCGCCGTGAGGAGCGGTCTGTCACACGCCCGTTTGGTTGAACTTTTAAGCCACGGTCGAAAGTGCTGCTTCGGGGACGACGATGATCGGGATGTTGGAAGCTGCGCGCGCGCGCAAGGCACCGCGGATAACGGCGCTCCTGATGGCGGGTCTGCTTGGTTCGACCAGCATGGCTCACGCCAACGACAATGGCGGCGTCTTCTCGTTCTTCCAGCAGGCCTTCGGCGGCGGCAATGGCGGTACCTATCAGGCGCTGCCGCAGCCCGACTATGCGGAACCCTCCAGCCCTCCGCTGACGGTGCGGATTCATCCACGGCGCCATCGCGTCACGATCGCGGCGCGGTCGCCCAAAGATACGGTCGCCGATCTCAAGGGCATCACAATTTATACCGACAAGACGCTGGAGCGTGGCGACGTGGTGATGACCACGCGAGGAATGCGGGTCTTCAACGGTTCCAGATCCTGGCCCTATACCGATCAGGACTTCGTGGCGCTCGCCTCGGCCAGGCAGATGCGACCGGAGATCAGCAAAGAACTCCACCTCATGGATATCGCGTCGCGGATCGACGCCGCCTACTAAGGGTTGCACTGGGTCGGGACCCTGCGCGGGCGCGGTCCCTGGTGCCACAAATGAGCGATCCCTTGTTTAGCCCTTGGGCTCATGTTTTATGAGCGGGCGCGGCCGCAAGAGCCGCAGCCGAGGAACGTTCATGCCCGATCAGACTGTCCGCCGTCCGAAGCGCCCCACCATCACGGATCAGGAAGCGCTCCAGTTTCATTCGCGAGGCCGGCCGGGTAAGATCGAGATCATCGCCAGCAAACCAATGACGACCCAGCGCGATCTGTCGCTGGCCTATTCGCCTGGCGTTGCGGTTCCGGTCCGGGCCATCCACGAGAATCCGGCGGCGGCGTTCGACTACACCGGACGCGGCAATATGGTGGGCGTAATCTCGAACGGCACCGCGATCCTCGGCCTCGGCAACCTCGGTGCGCTCGCGTCCAAACCCGTCATGGAAGGCAAGGCGGTCCTCTTCAAGCGCTTCGCCGACATCGATGCCATCGATCTCGAGGTCGATACCGAAGACCCGGATCAGTTCATCAACGCGGTGCGCTACCTCGGACCGTCGTTCGGAGGCATCAACCTCGAGGACATCAAGGCGCCGGAATGCTTCATCATCGAGGAGCGTTTGCGCGAATTGATGGACATCCCGGTGTTCCATGACGACCAGCATGGTACCGCCATCATCACGGCGGCCGGCATGCTGAATGCCATGCGCCTCACGGGGCGGGACATCCGCGAGACCAAGCTCGTGTGCAACGGGGCGGGCGCGGCCGGCATCGCCTGTCTCGACCTCATCAAGGCGATGGGGTTTTCACCGGAAAACGTGCTGCTCTGCGACACCAAGGGGGTGGTTTACCGCGGCCGCACAGAGGGCATGAACCAGTGGAAGGCGGCCCACGCGGCCGAGACCGACAAGCGCACGCTGGCGGACGCCATGGCGGGGGCCGACATCTTCTTCGGGTTGTCCGCCAAGGGGGCGCTCACGGCCGACATGGTGGCCTCCATGGCCGCCAACCCGATCATCTTCGCCATGGCCAATCCCGATCCGGAGATCACCCCCGAGGAGGCCCACGCGATCCGCGACGACGCGATCGTGGCGACCGGCCGGTCCGATTACCCCAATCAGATCAACAACGTCCTGGGGTTTCCTTATATTTTTCGGGGCGCGCTCGACGTGCGGGCCAAGACCATCAACATGGAGATGAAGCTTGCGGCCGCGCATGCCCTGGCGGATCTCGCCCGGGAGGACGTGCCCGACGAGGTCGCGGCCGCCTATGAGGGCGCCCGGCCGCGCTTCGGACGCGAGTATCTGATCCCGGCGCCGTTCGATCCGCGCCTCATCCGCACCGTTCCGGCCGCCGTGGCGCGCGCCGCCATGGAGACCGGCGTGGCGCAGCGCCCGATCACCGACATGGCGACCTACCAGGCCCAGCTCTCGGCGCGGCGCGATCCCGTGGCGGGGGCCTTGCAACGGGTGGTGGAAGGCGTGCGCCGCTTTCCCAAGCGCGTGGTCTTTGCCGAAGGCGAGGAGGAGCAGGTCATCCGCGCCGCGCTCTCCTTCGTCAATCAGGGGCTTGGCACCGCAATCCTTGTGGGGCGGGAGGAGCGGATCGCGGCCTCCGCGGAAGCGGCCGGCGTCGACCTCCTCGACAAGAATATCGAAATCCACAATGCCAGGCTGTCGAAGCGTAATGCCGTTTACGCGCAATTCCTCTACGAGCGGCTACAGCGGCAGGGCTATCTGCTGCGCGACTGCCAGCGCCTCGTCAACCAGGACCGCAACCATTTCGCGGCCGCGATGATCGCCAACGGCGATGCGGATGCCATGGTGACGGGCGTCACCCGGAATTTTTCGGTCGCGCTGCAGGAAATCCGGCGCGTGGTCGACCCGAAACCCGGCCATCGCGTGATGGGCGTCTCGCTGGTCCTGACCCGGGGCCGGACGGTGCTGGTCGCCGACACCGCCATCACGGAAATGCCCGACGCCAACGATCTTGCGATGATCGCGATCGAGGCCGCCGCCGTCTCGCGCCGGCTTGGCTACGAGCCGCGCGTCGCCATGCTGGCTTTCTCGAGCTTTGGGCACCCGCCCGGCGAGCGCAGCCTGAAGGTGCAGGAAGCGGTCCGCATCCTCGACGCTCACCATGTCGATTTCGAATATGACGGCGAGATGGCGGCCGACGTGGCGCTCAACAAGGAGCGCATGGCCGCCTATCCGTTTTGCCGCCTCACCGACACCGCCAACGTGCTGATCATGCCGGCCTTCCATTCGGCCTCGATCTCGACCCACATGCTTCAGGAGCTCGGGGGCGCGACCCTCATCGGTCCCCTGATCGTGGGGCTGGATCGCCCGGTTCAGATCGTGCCGCTCGGCGCCAAGGACACCGACATCGTCAACATGGCGACGCTGGCCGCCTTCAACATCGGGGGGTGAGACCGGGGTCTGACCCCGTCATCTCTCCAGAGCCATCTGGCCCGTGCCCGATGCGGGCCGCGCCGCAATCTTCAGGAATGCATCATGATCACGTTCTACTACAACGCCGCCCCGAACCCGATGAAGGTCGCTCTCTTGCTCGAAGAGCTGGGGCTGCCCTACCAGGCCGTGCCGGTCGATTCCCGCAAGGGTGAGCAGTTCGCGCCGTCCTTCAAGGCCATCAACCCGAACTGCAAGCTGCCCGCGATCGTGGACGGCGACGCAACGGTGTTCGACAGCAATGCCATCCTGCTCTATCTCGCGCAGAAGGCCGGCATGTTTCTTCCCGCCAAGACCGACAAGGCTCAGGGCGAGTTCCTATCCTGGCTGATGTTCGTGGCTTCGGGCGTTGGCCCGTATTCGGGCCAGGCCGTGCATTTCCGGCATTTCGCTCCCAAAACCCAGGACTATGCGGCGACACGCTACGACTACGAGGCGCATCGGCATTGGGGCATCGTCGATGCCAGGCTTGGCGCGGGGCGCTACATGCTGGGCGACACTTACACGATCGTCGACATGGCGGTTTGGGGTTGGGCCCGCATGGTGTCCTACATGATGGGTGAGGAGGCCTGGTCCGAATTGCCCAACTTGAAGCGGCTGATGGACGAGATCGGCGCACGGCCGGCGGCCCAGCGAGTCGACGTCCTCCGGACCAAGCACACGTTCAAGGCCGAGATGGACGATGAAGCCCGCCGCTTCATGTTCCCGCAGATCCAACCCGCTTCTTAGCGACAACGAGGGGCGCAGACTTCCTCGGGCGCCCACGCCTCTGCAGTGGAACCTGGATCAATACACCTCCATGCAGGCTGCACGATCGTCCGCTTGAAACGTCGCGATGGCACCGGCGTGTCGATGAAGCAAAGTAGCAACGGCCGCCGTGGGTTGGTTGCCGCACCGGAGCCACAACACCTTCGGCGGTGGGCGGTAAAGCGCGGGCATTTCGGCGAAGTCCGCATCCAGCGACACTAGGACGAACCCGCCGGTTCGCGCAGCCTCCCACGAGGCGGTCATCGGCTTCGGCCAAGCCGATCGCGCCGGTCTGCGTCGATCCAGGGAAAAGGTAGGCCACCAGACGGCACAGCTTCAAGCTGAAATTCTGGTCGAACAAAAGTTTCATTCGGCCGCGGTCGAGAGGCGCCGCTCGCGATCCGCCGCGTAGGCGAGGCACGCGCGGATGTCGTCCTCGGTCAGTTCGGCATGATCGGAAAGGATCGCCTCATGTGACAACCCGACCGCCAGCCAGCCCAGCACGTCGGCGACCGCAATGCGAAGCCCTCGGATACAAGGCCGTCCGCCCCGCTTTCCAGGCTCGAGGGTGATCAGACACTGATAGCTGTTCACTGCACGCTCCTCGCGGGATCTTCGACGTTGAATAAAACATCCCGCCGGAAGACGAAGGTTGCGGTCAGCTCAATCAACCCGCCCTACGAGCGCCGACTGAAGCTCTAAATCGTGACTTGGGCGCCGAGTTCCACCACGCGATCGGAGGGGATCGAGAAGAAGTCCGTCGCGGTCGCGGCCTGCTTTGTCAGGGCGATATAAAGTTTGTCCTGCCACACGGGCATGCCCGAATTGGGTGAGGCCTTCAGCGAGCGCCGGCCGAGGAAGAATGACGTCGTCATGATATCGAACCGCAAGCCCGCCTTGCGGAGGCTCGCCAGCGCGGCCGGCATGCGCGGATGTTCCATGTAGCCGTAGTGCAGGATGATCTTGGTGAAATCGTCCGACAGTTTTTCGAGCTGGTAGCGCTTGGACTGCGGCACGCGCGGGGTATCGGCCGTTTTCACTGACAGGATGATGACCCGCTCGTGGATGACCTTGTTGTGCTTGAGATTATGCATCAGGGCCGAGGGCGCCACTTCCGGGTCGCTGGTCAGGAAGATGGCGGTGCCCGGTACGCGGGTCGGCTTGCTTTTCTGCAGCATGCGGATGAGGTCCCGGGTCGAAATCGAGTCCCGATGGGTCTTGGCCGACAGGAAAGCCGTGCCGCGTACCCAGGTCCACATCAAGATCATGGACAGGAAGGCGAGGAGCAATGGCACCCAGCCGCCATCCAGCACCTTCACCATATTGGCGAACAGGAAGGCCAGATCGATGATCAGGAAGAAGGATACGAACGCGATGGCGCCAAGCAGCGGCCAGCGCCACAGCTTCCAGACCACGAAGAAGGACAGCGACGTGGTCACCACCATGGTTCCCGTCACCGCGATGCCGTAGGCGTTGGCCAGCGAATCGGAACTCTTGAACAGGAAGACCAGCACCAGCACCCCGATCAACATGAGCCGATTGGCGCGCGGCACGTAGATCTGTCCCTCGGTGGTCTCCGACTTGTGCTGGATTTCCATGCGGGGGAGCAGGCCGAGCTGAACGGCTTGCCGGATCAACGAAAAGGCGCCCGTGATCACGGCTTGGCTGGCGATCACGGTCGCGGCGGTCGATAGGATCACGAACGGGATCAGGGCCCAATTCGGCACCATGAGGTAGAACGGGTCCCTGATGGTGTCAGGCTGGGCCAAAACCATCGCACCTTGGCCGAGATAGTTGAGCAGGAGAGCCGGGAGCACGAAGAACAGCCAGGCCATCTGGATCGGCATGCGGCCGAAATGCCCCATATCGGCATAGAGGGCCTCGGCACCCGTAACGGCCAGGAAGACGAGACCAAGCGTCACGAACCCGGTGGCGCCATGGCCGAACAGGAAGCCCAGCCCATTGAGCGGATTGAACGCGGTCAGGATGACCGGCGCGTCGAAGATGTGAAACAGCCCAAGCAGGCCGATCACGCCGAAGAACATCACCATGATGGGACCAAAAAAGGTCGCCACGCGCGCGGTACCAAAGCTTTGCACGGTGAACAATGTGATCAGGATCAGCACCGTGATGGGAAGCACGTAGGGGATGAGCCCCTGTTCGGCGACGCCCAGGCCTTCGACGGCCGAGAGAACCGAGATGGCCGGCGTGATGATGGCGTCGCCCGAGAACAACGCCGCCCCTGCAACGCCGAGAATGAAGACCGTCCTGGCTCTATGGCCCAGCGCTTTTTGGGCCAGCGCCATCAGGGACAGCGTGCCGCCCTCGCCCTTGTTGTCGGCCCGCATGAGAAACAGTACGTATTTGATGGTGACGATGAAGAACAGCGCATAGATCAGCAGGGACACGATCCCCACGACCTCCTCCTGGCTGGCTCCGGTGCCCTTGACGTGGGCCAGCGCGCTTTTCAGCGCGTAGAGAGGGCTCGTTCCGATGTCGCCGTAGACGACCCCGATGGAACCAAGCGCCATGCCGAAAAAGCCCGTCTTGCCATGACCGGCTTCGTCGATCGTCGGCCGCGCGGCATCGTCGGCGGGAAGATCCTGCACGGTATCATAGGGCATCGATCGGGTACTCTGAGCCTCGTCGCGCGGGTGTCTGTTTATACGATTGATATAGGGGTCGAGAAGTGCGGGAGCAGGGCTGTCGTGCCGGTTGAGCGGAATTGTCGTTGTTCAGGCACGCCCGCCTCGCGGCTTCATCCACGCCAACGCGAATGCGGCCGCGAGAGCTACCACCAGCACGGCGCTTGTCAATGCTACGACCCCGTTCCAGTGGTGGGCCTGCCATGCAAGGCCGCTCAGCGAGCCGACTACGCTGGACCCGGTATAGTAGCTGAACAGGTAGAGCGAGGAGGCCTGCGCCTTGGCGTCGCGGGCCTGAAGCCCCACCCAACTCGAGGCGATGGAATGCGCGCCGTAGAACGCGAAGGTCATGAGAGCCAGTCCAGCCAGGATGGGCACAAGCCTTTCCGCCACGGTTAGCAACACGCCGGTCAACATCAGGGCGACAAAAGCCGGAAAGGTTCGAGCGCGCCCGAGCCGCCCCGCAAGATCGCCCACCCAGGCCGAACTCACGATCCCGACCAAGGTTATGCCGAAAATCAGGCCGACCGTGGTTTGGCTGAAGCCGTAGGGCGGGGCCATGAGCCGGTAGCCGACATAATTGTAGGCCGCCACGAACACGCCGAGGAGCAGGAAACCCTCGAAGAACACCAGGAGCAGGACGGGGTCCCGCAGGTGCGCCGCGAAGGACCGCCCCAGCGCCGCGATGTGAAGCGTCTTCGGCGTGAAATGGCGTGAACGGGGCAGATAGGCCGTGAACACCAGGCTCGAGGCGAGCGCCAGGCATCCAATGGCGAACATTCCGGCCCGCCAGGAGACCAGGTCCGTCATCACCCCCACGATGAAGCGGCCGCCGAGCGCTCCTAGCCCCGTACCACCGATGTACAGCCCCATCGCAAGGCCCAGGGAGCGGATATGCATTTCCTCGCCCACATAGGCCATGGCGGTGGCGGGCAGTCCGCTGAACGTCAGACCCGCAAGGGCGCGTAGGATCAGAAACACCCCCCAGGTGGGCGCGAAGGACGACACGATCATCAGCACCGACGAGGCCACGAGCGAGGTCACCATGACGGGCTTGCGGCCAAACACTTCGGAGAGGGAACTTGCGACCAGCATGGAGACGGCAAGGCATTGGGTGGTGATCGACAGGGATAAGCTCGCGGCCGCCGGCCCGATGCCGAACTCCTGAGAAAACACCGGCATGATGGGCTGCACGCAGTAGAGGAGCGCGAAGGTGGTGAAGCCCGCCGCGAACAGGGCCACGTTGGTCAGGCGGAACTCGCGCGTGCCGCGCTCGATGAACCGTTCGACATCCTCCAGGGCCGCCGCGGCCGCGCGAGCCGCTTCTCCCGGACCTGGATTTTCATTCAAGGCGCGTTCTCCAACGCTGTCTAGCCGACGGTCTTTGGCGTTGGGCCTTCGTGCCGCGGTGGTCGAGGCCGAGCATGAAGCATGCCTACTGGGATGCTCCTTCGCGCAGAATCGGTGCGGTGTTCGTTTCGGCGTTGTAGTCCAACTTCGATCGAAGCGGACATTCGCCTGTTGACATCCCGGCTCAGGAGGTGCGGGTCGAAAGGGCAAGCTCTAGACTAGGTGCGCGCCATCGCCACGATCTCGGACCCCCTGATGCCGCCCGCATTGGACATCGCGGAATGCGCCCGAGAACCCATCCACCTGTCGGGTGCCATCCAGCCCCATGGATGTTTGCTGGTTTGCGGGCTGAATGACTGGACCCTCACGCACATGTCGGCCAATGCCGCGGAATTTCTCGGCCTTGAGCCGGATAGGCCGTTGTTGGGCCGGCCCGTCGAGGAGATCATCGAGTGGCAGGTGCTGCATGATTTGCGCAACACGCTCCAGGGATCGATGATCTCGGGGTCTGCGGAGCGGAAGGTCGATGTTGTGGCCGTGGAGGGCGGCGCGCGTCTCGACGTCACGGTCCACGCCGGTCGAACCAGCGCGGTCCTCGAATTCACCCGGCACACCGGCGCCGATACGACCACCACCGACCCGATCGTGCTGGTCAAAAGCATGGTGAGCCGCCTGAAGCGGGCCCCGACGCTCGCGCGTTTCCTGCAAACCGCGGCGAGCCATCTGCGGGCCGTGACGGGCTACGACCGCGTCATGATCTATCGTTTTCTTCCGGACAACAGTGGGGAGGTGGTGGCCGAGGCGCTCCGGTCGGGGCTCGAGCCCTTCATGGGCCTGCATTACCCGGCATCCGACATCCCGTCCCAGGCGCGCGAGCTCTATAAACGGCAATGGCTGCGGATGATCGTTGATGTCGGCTACACGCCCGTCCCGCTCCTCGGCTTCGCGGACGAGGCAGCCGATGCCGTGGATCTCAGCCTGGCATCGCTGCGGAGCGTGTCGCCGATCCACCTCGAATATCTGCGCAACATGGGGTCTGCCGCAACCCTGACGGTGTCGCTGATGTCCGGTGATCGCCTGTGGGGCTTGATCGCCTGTCACCATGAGGTCCCGCGTCGCATCGCGGCCTCGACCTGCGCGGCGGCCGAAATGTTCGGCCAGATCTTCTCGTTGCAGATCGAAGCGAAGGAGCACGTCGAAGGCCAGGTCCATCTGGCGCGCTCCCGCGCTGCGCATGATCGGCTCATCGCCAGCATGCCGGCGGATGAAAACCTGTTCGACGATCTCCCCCGCTATGAGCGCCTGTTGCGAGACCTCATCCCTTGCGATGGCCTCGGGACCTGGGTGGAGGGCCGCTTCACCGGGGTCGGTATCTTGCCACCCGAAGACGCGATGCCGGTGCTGATCGACCTTCTTGACGGCGGCGATGCGCACGAATCCTTCGCGAGCAGCATGCTCAGCCGCGAAATGCCGCTCGCGGCGACATTCGCGGATCAGGTGAGCGGGGTGCTGGCAATCCCGTTCCGACGCCAAACGCGCGACTACCTGATGTTCTTTCGTCGCGAAGTGATCCAGACCATCACCTGGGGCGGTAACCCGCACAAGGCCGTGGAACGAAGGCCGGACGGGATTCACATCGGTCCCCGCAAGAGCTTCGAGGCATGGCGCGAGACCGTCCAGGGCGAGGCGGCCCCCTGGCAGCCCGCCGATATCCAGATCGCCGAAAGCCTTCGCGTGTCGCTGTTGCACGTCATCCTGCAACGCGCTGACCTTTTGAACCGGGAACGAAAGGCCGCGCAGGAAGGGCAGTCGCTGCTGATTGCCGAGCTCAACCATCGCGTCAAGAACGTCCTGGCGCTGATCCGTTCGCTGGTCCGGCAGACGCGCCACGGCGCCCAGTCGCTCGAAACCTTCACGGTCGACCTCGAACACCGCATTCGCGCCCTGGCCTTCGCGCATGACCAACTGATGCATGTCGGCTGGAGGGGCGCGCCGTTGCGGCGTCTGCTCGAAGCTGAAGTGCAGGCTTGGGCGGGTCGGGCGGGCGAACGGGTGGAACTGGCTGGTCCCCCCGTCACTCTGGGGTCCCGTGCCTATCAGGCGTTGGCGCTCGTGCTGCACGAAATGATGACGAATGCCGCGAAATACGGCGCGCTGAGTGGCTCGGCCGGACTGCTGCAGGTCACCTGGACCTTCGACGTGGTGGGCGACCTCATCCTTACCTGGAGCGAACAGGGAGGGCCGCCGGTCGGGGTACCGGAACGTCGCGGCTTCGGTTCCATCATCGTGGAGCAGACCATTCCGTTCGAACTGCAGGGCGAAAGCCGCGTGGACTACCGGCCGGAAGGGGTGCAGGGCTGGTTCCGCATCCCCGCCTGCCAATTGGTCGAGAGCGATCCCCAAATGGCCGGCGAAATAGCGGCCACCACCGCGGATGTGGCAGAAAGCATCAACCTTGGCGGCAAACGGCTCCTCCTGGTCGAGGACAGCATGATGATCGCGCTGGATGCGCAGATGATGCTGGTCTCGGCCGGCCTCGAGGTGGAGATCGCCGGCAACGTTGCCGACGCGGTACGCGCCCTCGCGGTCACCCGGTTCGACCTCGCGGTGCTGGACGTCAACCTGTCGGGCGAAACGAGCTTTCCGGTGGCCGATGCCCTGGTGGCCGCAGGCGTGCCTTTGGTCTTCGCCACCGGCTACGGCGAGACGGTCTCGATTCCCGAGCGGTTCGGCGAGGTGACCGTGCTGGCCAAGCCCTATGACGAGAACGGGCTCAAACGGGCCCTGGTGAGCGTCGCTGTCCGCTAGGCGGCTCTGCCGTCAAGACGTGGCTCAAGGGCGCGCGTGACGGAGTCTTAAACGGAATTGATCTATCGTGCCGGGATGATCAGTCGCTCGCGGCATCCGTTTTGGCGAAGGTTGCCGGTCGGCCAGTTGGCGGCACGCGGGAAAGCCTTGCCGTGCGGGTGATCGTCCCGTTCTTGTGCAACACGCTGATGAACTTCGTCATCGGCTTGTTGTTGGCGCGATTTCTCGGCCCGGCGGAATATGGCCGGTTCGCGCTTACGGTCGCGGTCGCCATGGTGATGCAGACGCTCTGCTTCGACTGGCTGCGGCTCGCCGCCATCCGATTCTACTCCGAGCGCACGCGGGCCGACGAACCGCACGTCCGCGCGACGCTTGATACGAGCTTTGCCATCGTCATCGCGGCCCTCAGCCTGCTTGCCGTTCTGGCCTTGTTGTCCGGGCTGGATCTGCGCCTTTCCAAGGGATTGGTCGGTCTTGCCGTCACCGCATCGGTCGCCAACGGCCTGTTCGACTACCATACGGCCCTGGTGCGGGCACGTTTCCTCGATGGCGCCTATGCGCGGCTCATCATCGTCAAGAACCTTCTCTCCTTCGGGCTCACCATCGGGGGCGCTTTCGTGTTCGGCTCCGCCGAGATGGCGCTCGCAGGCCTGTGCCTCAGCATGGCGGGTTCGGTGCTTTCCGGGCGCCGCTCGTTGTCCGATACCGAGGCCAGCCCAGGCCTGGTCGATCTCGGCCTTGCCCGCACTTTGCTGACCTACGCGTTCCCCGTGGTGGTGGCCAACATGCTCTATCAAGTGATCCCGCTCACCGACCGGGCGATGGCGGCGAGCCAGCATGGCTTTGCGGTATCGGGACAGTTCTCGCTCGCCTACGACATCGGCTTTCGCATCGCCTCGGCGATCGGCTCGACGCTCGACGTCTTCCTGTTCCAGATCGCGGTGCGGCTCGACGAACGTCACGGGGTCGAGCGCGCCACCGAAGCCATCGCCCGCAACATGGGGATCGTGTTCGCGGTTCTCGCCCCGGCCTGCGCGGGCTGCTGGATCGTGCTGCCGAGTTTCGAGCATCTCGTTGTACCAGCTGAATTCCAGGGCGCCTTCAGCCACTACTTCACGCTCTTGCTGCCCGGCCTGTTCTGTTACGCGATGATCCACTGGGCCGTGAATCCGGTGTTCCAGATCCGCAAGCGCACCGGGCCGTTGATCGCGGCCGCCATGATCGCCAGCCTCGCCAACGGCATTCTGCTGCTCTTCATGCCGGCCGTGGGTGACGCTTCCGACTACGCCATCGCCCAGTCCTGCGCACTGGCGGTCGGTCTTGCCGCGCTTCTGATCTTCGCGCTGCGCCTTCAGCCGACCTGGCCACGGGCCCGCGATCTTTTTGGCGCGACCGCGGCCACGCTCGCCATGGTGGTGGTGCTGGCGCCCTTGCGGGGGATGGCGCCGGCCCTGTCGACCCTGATGGTTCAGGCGAGCGCCGGGTCGGCCGTCTACAGCGTCCTGGCGTTTGTGTTCGATCTGGTAGGCGTTCGCACCGCACTGCTCGACAGGTTCGGCCCGTTTCCGCATCTCGCGTTTGGCCGCAAACAGGCAGGCCCGCCTTAATGAGCCGGTTTAACCGACCAGGCGCAACATTGATCGGCGCCCAGGACTTGGCTTTTCAGGGCAACCAGTTCGGCCTCCAACTCTCCCGCGAGGATTTCGGCGTCGATTGCCGGTTCGGTCGGCCTGTTGAGTTCGCGGATGCTCGCCACGGAGGTGGCAAGCCAGCGGTTTATCGTTGATCTCGCGCCCGCACCGGCCGGTCTTTCGCAAAACAACGTTGGCGGGGACAGGCCGGCGTCGATGAATAGGGACACCAGTCGCGCCGCCGCGTCCGGGTGCGGCACGTCGGCACGGATCGCTGCCATGACTTCCTCCGCCAGGGCGTCGAACCGCGGGGCCGCGGGCAGCGAATGGAAGGATGTTCGCATGTCGATTTCGTGAAACGCGACGATGCCGCCTTGCGGCAGCCGCGCGGCCGCATCCCGGATCATCGCCGCCGGATCGGGCTGATGCAGCAGCACATATCGACCCACGACGAAATCGAACGGGAGCGGATCGACCAAATCCGCCGCCGAGGTTTGTCGGAATTCGATCGTCTGAAGACCCTGGCGCAACATCCTGGCGCGCGCCAAGGCCAGCGCCGGCGCCGCGGGGTCGATGCCCACCACGGCACCGCGCGGGCCCACGAGCTCGGCCGCCAACATCGAGACGTCGCCGGCCCCGCAGCCGATGTCGAGCACGCGCATGCCGGGCTGTAGTCCAGCGCTCCGCAACAGCCGCTCGGTAATGGGGCGCAGGGCTATCGCCTGGGCCATGAGGCGGTTCAGTTCGATTTCGGAATGTCCCAGGAAGTAGCCCGGCCCGGAACCAGCCGGACGTTCGGAAGTCCTTGAACTTGCCTGCATGTCGCTTCTCCTCGTTCGCGCGAGAAGCCTGTTCGAACCCCGCTACCGCATCATGTCAGCAGACCCGGGCGGGGTTACCGGTGTAATGATCGGCTCGCGACGAGCGTGTTGCGCCCGCCGCTACGCCGGAGACCGCTGATCCGCAACAAGCGCCAGCGTGAAAATGGTGCGCGGCTTACACAAAGTTGCAGTAAGAGGGACTCGTTGCTCGCTCTTCGGCGTGATGCCCTTCGCCCCGCTTGCGGGGAGAAGGTCCGC
>CAXTOT010000077.1:0-24563 GCA_964245915.1 uncultured Lichenihabitans sp.
AAAGCCCACCGCGAGCGACGATTTCAGGAAGGCGCGTCGGGTGTCGCCGGATAGACCACGCTCGTTGGAAATGCCGTTCATGGGTTGACCCTCGATCTAAGCCGCCGAAGCTGGCAGCCCCAAGCGACGACAGAACGACATTGGACCAAGCTGGGCCCTTGTCAGTGCGGCGGAGCGCCGCAACTTGCGAGCCAACACGTCTGACCCGCCCATTATTGGAGCGAGTCGGCGAAAACTCACCCCGGCTCCGACCCCGGTGCCAGCGTCACCTTGAGGCCGTTGAACTCCGGCCGCATCAGGATTTGGCAGGACAGGCGCGAATTGGCCTCCACGCGCGAGGCTTCGTCGAGCTTGTCCATTTCCTCATCGGTGGGCGGCACCAGAACGGTTGCCCACGCAGGGTCGACATAGACGTGACAGGTCGCGCAGGCGCAGGCACCGCCGCACTCTGCCTTGATGCCGAGATCCCAGTCGCGGATGACTTCCATGACGCGAAAACCTTCGAGCGCCTCGACCTCGTGCTCGATGCCGGCATGGTCGACCACACGCAGCATGAGCGCGGTGTCCTCGTCCGCCGCGGTTGTCCGTTCCAACACGTCTGTCATGGCACGGCTCGTCTGGCCCACGCGCGCGGTACGCCGGCCCTCGTTTCGGGGCCGAACCCCGGCTGGTAGTAATCGGTCATCACGCGTTTCTTGCCGGCCCGCAGCGCCGCCAACGTCGGCTCGTTGGTGATCTCGAAGGCGTCGAAGCCGCAGCGCGCCATGAGCTGCATCTGATCCCACAGCACGTCCCCCACAGCTCTGAGCTCGCCCGTGAAGCCGTGGTCGAGGCGCAGCAGCCGCGCCTTCGAGAAGGACCGGCCGTCACCCATTTTGGGGAACGACAAGGCGATCATCGCGAATTTGTGGAGATCGGGCAGGATCTCGTCGATCATCTCGCCCGCCTCAAGGCGGATTCCGAGGAGCGTGTTGATGCCGGCCGCGCCCGCGTTGGTGCGGGTCGCCTTCCATTCGGCGAGGCTCAGGATGACGCCGCCCGCCAGCGGCGGATTGGCGTCGTCCCCGGCCGACGTGCGCCACGGATCCTCGACGAACGCGCCGTTCTTCCACAGCGCCATGCTAGATGCCCGCCCCACCGCTGACGACGCCCGCATGGATGCCGCATTCGACCTTGCCGCGTCCGCGCCAGCGACCCGCCCGCGCGTCCTCACCGGGCTTGACGGCCGAAGTGCAGGGAATGCAGCCGATCGAGGGATAGCCCTTGGCGACCAGACGATGGCGCGGCAGGTCGTGGGCGTCGAGATAGTCGAGGAGCCGGGTCGCGTTCCAGCCCGCCAGCGGATTGATCTTGATGCGCTCGCCCTCGGCCTCGAACAGGGGCAGCGCCGCACGCGTCTCGCTCTGGAAGCGCTTGCGCCCGGTGATCCAGGCGTCATAGCCCGCGACCGCGCGGCCGAGCGGCATAACCTTGCGGACCTCGCAGCACTGGTCGGGATCGCTCGACCACAGAAAGCTCTCCGGGTCGAATTCCGCAAGATCCTCGGCGCTTGGCGCGACGGCCTGAACGTTGGTGAGCCCGAGCAGGGCCACCAGCTCGTCGCGGTAGGCCAGGGTCTCCGGGAACAGGTGGCCGGTATCTACGAAGATCACGGGCGTCGCCTTGTCGATGGTCGAAATCATGTGCAGCAGCACGGCGGAATCGGCGCCGAAGCTCGACACCAGCGCGACGCGGCCGGGGAACAAGTCCTGGATGCTCATGCGCAGAAGCGCGCGCGCATCCAGCGCCACGAAACGCTGTTCGAGGCGCGAGGCGGCCGTGTAGTCGCCGAACAAACTGATGTCCTGGACACCCATGAGCTTAGATTCCCGCGCCCGTGTCTTTCTCGTAGAGCGCCTGTTTGAAGGGGGCCATGCCGACCCGCCGGAAGGCCGACAAGAAGTTCTCCGATTTGTCCTGGCGCAGCCCGATATAGGTGTCGACCACGGTCTCGACCGCATCGACGATGTCGTCGGACGAGAAGCCGGGTCCCGTCAGAGCGCCGAGCGAACAGGTCTCGTCCGCGGTGCCGCCCAGCGTGAGTTGGTAGGTTTCGACGCCTTTGCGCTCCAGCCCCAGAATCCCGATGTGGCCCACGTGATGATGGCCGCAGGCGTTGATGCAGCCGGAGATCTTGATCTTCAGTTCGCCGATCTCACCCGCCCGGGCCCCCTCGCCGAAGCGCTCGGAAATCCGCTGTGCCACGGGGATGGAGCGGGCGGTCGCGAGCGCGCAATAGTCGAGACCCGGGCACGCGATGATATCGGTCACGAGCCCTAAGTTTGGCGTGGCGAGGCCTGCGGCCTCGAGCGCGTCGTAGATGGACGGCAGATCGTCGAGGGCCACATGTGGCAGCACGAGGTTCTGCTCGTGCGTGACCCGTAGCTCGTTGTAGGAGTGCCATTCGGCAAGGTCCGCCACGACATCCATCTGGTCGGCCGTGGCATCCCCCGGAATGCCGCCGATGGGTTTCAGCGAAATCGTCACGATGCCGTGGCCTTGCACCTTATGCGCCGTCACGTTGGTGTCCACGAAGGCCGCGAACCGGCGGTCCGTGGCGCGCCGCTTGGCGACCGCGACCGAGTTCGCCGGACGCGGCTCGAGCGGCGGCATGACGAAATAGGCCTTGATGGCGTCGATGTCGGCCTGCGGCAGGGTGAGCGGTCGATCCGGACGGCTCGCGAATTCGGCCTCGACGGCCTCGCGCATCGCCTCCGCACCCTTCTCGTGGACCAGGATTTTGATGCGCGCCTTGTATTTGTTGTCGCGCCGTCCCTCGAGATTATAGACGCGCACGATGGCATCGACATAGGCGAGCAAATCCGACTCGGGCAGAAAGTCGCGGATCTTCATGGCCACGAAAGGCGTGCGGCCCTGGCCGCCCCCGACATAGACCGCAAAGCCGATCTCGCCGGCCTCGTTACGCACCACCTGCAGGCCGATGTCATGAACCTGGATGGCGGCGCGGTCGCTCGGCGATCCAGTCAGCGCAAGCTTGAATTTGCGGGGCAGGAACGAATATTCGGGATGCAGCGAGGACCATTGCCGCAAAATCTCGGCATAGGGGCGCGGGTCGACGATCTCGTCCGCCGCAGCCCCCGCGAATTGGTCCGCCGTCACGTTGCGGATGCAATTGCCGGAGGTCTGGATGGCATGCATCTCCACTGTGGCGAGTTCGGCCAAGATGTCGGGGCAGTCGGCAAGCGCCGGCCAATTGAACTGGATGTTCTGCCGGGTCGTGAAATGGCCAAAGCCCTTGTCGTAGCGGCGCGCGATATGGGCGAGTTTGCGCAATTGCTTGGAGGACAGCACGCCATAGGGAACGGCCACGCGCAGCATATAGGCATGGAGCTGAAGATAGACGCCGTTCATCAGCCGGTGCAGCTTGAACTGGTCTTCGGTCAATTCGCCCGACAGGCGGCGCGCCACCTGGTCGCGGAACTGCTCGACCCGCTCGGAGACGAACTGCGCATCGAATTCATCGTAACGATACATGGCTCTACCCGCGCTTTCCCGACGCCGACCCCTTGCCGTGTTCGGGATGGATCGTCGGACCCGTGGCCCGGATCGCCTCCCGGAGCCTTGTCGGCGTGATCACGCCATCCTTCTCGGCCACCTCGATGGCGTAGACATCGAGAACGAGGTTGTCGTCCTCGTCCTTCTTGGTCGCTGCCAGCCCAGCCTCCGAGGTCTCCGGGGTCGCGAAGACACGTGCTGCGCCAATCTGGTCGACCCAGCTGAAATCAGTGCCAAGAAACACGACAACGCCGTCTCTCAAGCGGTTCGCCGTGATCACCTGGCCCATCGCGTCCACCCATTTGTATCGACCGGCATCGCGGCTCCGATCGAGCAGTCTTCGCACATGCGAGAAGGGTGCGCAAAGCCCCGGTAGCAGCACATATATTATTTCCCATCGAAATTGCGAGATAGGCAATGTATAACAAAACACAAGTGTAAAAATCGGGCAAAGCGGTTCCTTCGACGAGGGCACCGGGTTCCGCGACGAGCCGCGGGTTGAAGAGCGTCATGCGCGGGTTTGTCCCGCATCCACGTCAGCGAGCGCCAGGGCGGTGCCGTGACCCACGTCGGACCGCGTGGATGGCCGCGACAAGCGCGGCCATGACGAAGTGGGCCAGTGTTGCAGTTGCGGTCTAACCGCTCCAGAAGCTCAATCCAGCGCCAGCACGTCGCGGTCCTTGGTTTCAGGCAGGAGCAGCACCCCGACGACGAGGGTGATGGCCGCGAAGATGATCGGATACCAAAGGCCGAAATAGATGTCGCCGGTTGCCGCCACCATGGCGAAAGCCGTGGCGGGAAGCAGGCCGCCGAACCACCCGTTTCCAATGTGATAGGGCAGCGACATCGAGGAGTAGCGGATGCGGGTTGGGAAAAGCTCGACCAGCGCGGCCGCGATGGGGCCGTAAACCATGGTGACATAGAGCACCAGGATGAACATCAGCCCGATCACCCCGGCCACTTGGGGGCGACCGATGTCGAAGGGGTTCGCCATCTTGACGATGCCAGGGTCGCCGGCCTTCGGGTAGCCGGCGGCCTGCAGGGCAGCCGTGGCGTCTTTGGCGAGGGCGGCGTTCGCGGCCTTGGCGTCCGGCACCTTGGTGGCGTCATAGCCGGTCACGCTGGTGTCGTTGACCCGGATCTTGGCGGGCTCACCCGCGGGGCCAGCCTCGGTCGAATAGCGCACCGAATTCTTCGACAGGAAGTCTCGGGCGATGTCGCAGGAGGAGGTGAACACCCGCGTTCCGATCGGGTTGAACAGGGTGCCGCAATCGGCGGGGTCGGCCACCACGCTGACCTTGACGTTGTCGAGGGCCGCCGCGAGCGCCGGATTGGCCGCGTGGGTGAGCGCCTTGAAGATCGGGAAATAAGTCAATACCGCGAGCAGGCAGCCCGCCATGATGATCGGTTTCCTGCCGATCTTGTCCGACAGCCAGCCGAACACGACGAAGAAGCTGGCCCCGAGCAGCAGCGCCCAGGCCATGAGCAGGTTGGCCGTGTAGCCATCGACCTTGAGGATCGATTGGGTGAAGAACAGCGCGTAGAATTGCCCGGCGTACCACACGACGCCCTGACCCATGGTGAGCCCGAACAGGGCCAGCAACACGATCCGGCCGTTCTTCCAATTGCCGAACGCGTCGGTGAGGGGGGCCTTGGACCCGGCACCCTCCGCCTTCATCTTGGCGAAGACCGGCGATTCGTTGAGCTGCAGGCGAATCCAGAGCGAAATGGCGAGAAGCACGATCGACACCAGGAACGGCACGCGCCAACCCCAATCCGCGAAAGCCGCCTCGCCGAAGGCGGTCCGGCTCAGAAGGATCACGATCAGCGACAGGAACAGGCCCATCGTGGCCGTGGTCTGGATCCAGGACGTGTAGAAGCCCCGCCGGCCATGCGGCGCGTGTTCTGCCACGTAGGTGGCGGCCCCGCCGTATTCGCCGCCGAGCGCCAACCCTTGCAGCAGGCGCGCCGCGATCAGGATGATGGGTGCCGCGACCCCGATCGACTTGTAGCCGGGCAGCAGGCCGACCACGAAGGTCGATAGGCCCATGATGACGATGGTGACGAGGAAGGTGTATTTGCGGCCGACGAGATCGCCGACCCGGCCGAACACCAGAGCGCCGAACGGCCGCACGATGAAGCCGGCCGCAAAAGCCAGCAGCGCGAAGATGTCGGCGGTCTGCTTGGGGAATTGGCTGAAGAATTGCGCCCCGATGATCGTGGCGAGCGAGCCGTAGAGATAGAAGTCGTACCACTCGAACACCGTGCCGAGCGACGAGGCCAGGATGACCTTTCGATCCTCGCCCGTCATGGCACGAGGCTGCGGGCGGGATATGGCCGACGTCAGCGTAGTCATTGCAACGTTCCTCCTCGGGTGCCGACACTCACGGGCGCTGGTGCGCTTCTCCGCCGACGGTCCATCTGAGCAAAATCGACCATGAATTGCAAAGGGTTGCAAGCGAGCGTTCCCGTTAACCACTTGTTAAGTTTTGCCCCGCATGGCGACCGGCTGGCGCTATGATCGACGGACGGGAGGAGGCCGCCTCTTTGATGGAGTTCACATGCGCGCGTTGTTATTCACCACCGCGGTCGTGGGCGCTGTAATCGGGTCGGGGATCACGGGCGCAAGCGCCACCCAGGCCTATTACGGTGCCGAACGGTCCCCCTTCGGACACGGCCAACCAATGCACTACCGCCCGCTGGGCGGCTGGTCGCAATCGGGACGCGATCACGCCTATGATCGGCCGTTGCCGCCGATTTCCGGCGTCCTGCACGCCGGACGCGAAGGCCGCTATGGCTACCCGGGCGGTCACGCCATGCGATTCGCTCGCAGCGGGCCGTCGATCTACGATGTTCGGCATGGTGAGTTCCATCGCGAGCGCCGTCGCGAAGGCGTCGTATTCGGGTCCAGTTACGGATCGGGCTATGGCTATGGTGGTGGTTACGGTGATTATGCCTCAGGCGGTGTGCCGCTGGACGTGAGATATGGCGAGCCGCCCTTGCCGGTGCGCGAGAGCTACGACGCCGGCCTGCCGAACTATGGTGGCCAGGGCTTCGTCTCCGGTGCCAGCCCGGGCTGCGGCGGCTGCGGTCCAGTCGCGTATCAGCAGGCCGGGGGTTACGGCGGCTATGGTCCGGCTGGCGGGCTCGGGGTCTACAGCCCCGGCGCCTACGGACCGGGGCCACGGATCATCGCGATCCCGGCCCAGTACAATGTCGGCTACGAGCACCACGGCTGCGGCTGCGCGTCGAACTCCGGCCTGTTCGGCGCCATCGGGGGCTACTGACGAGTGGCGGGCAACGGTCGTCTCGACCGGTGCCCGCCCGTCGACCTAGACCGTGGCGGCGCGAAGCCGCAACACGGTGAGCGCCACCGCGCAGGCATTGGACACGTTCAAACTTTTGATGGCGCCCGGCATGTCGAGACGGGCTACGACGTCGCACCGCTCGCGTGTCAACCGTCGTAGCCCTTTGCCCTCGGCGCCGAGCACGAGCGCCCGCGCGGGTGCCGGGACGATGTCTTCGAGTGGCGTCGTCCCCTCGGAATCGAGACCGATCAGCTGGTAGCCGCGTTTGCTCAGGGTATCGAGGGCGCGAGCCAGGTTGACCACGCTGATGACCGGCACATGTTCGAGCCCGCCCGAGGCGCTCTTGGCCAAAACGCCGGTCATATCCGGCGCGTGCCGCTCGGTGGTGACCAGGGCCGCGACCCCGAAAGCCGCCGCCGTCCGCAAAATGGCGCCGACATTGTGAGGGTCCGTGATCTGGTCGAGCACCACGATGGTTCCCTCGTCGGGCACGTCCGAGATGTCGGGCGCCTCCAAGGGTCGGGCTTCGAGCACCACGCCCTGATGCACGGCGTCCTTGGGCACACGACGGTTGATCTCCTCGGCCGCGAGGATCGTCGGGTTCAAGTTCCGGGCCCGGATCTCGGGCTCGAGGCGTTCGGCCGCGGCCGACGTCACCAGAAGGCGAAGCGGCACGCGCCGCGGCGAGCGCAGCGCTTCGAGCACCGCATGGAAGCCCCAGAGCACTGCGAGATCCGTGGAAGCGTGCAGGCGTGCAGCCTCGCCGCGGCCACCGGCATCCGCCCCATGGGGACGCGGTCCGACCCCCTTGGAAGGCGAAGGTCTGCCCCTTGCGGGCCGGTTCTCGCGGTCCGGTGCGCGTGAGGAGGAGAATGGCTTTTTCATGAAGTGAACCGATCGAAGACGCTGTGATCGGACCGTCGACACGGATGCGACGGCCGGAGGGATGGGATCGGCCATTCCGGTCAATCCGGCGCTGACCAGCAAGCTTGAACCCGGGGGGGAGCAAACTCGACCCTATCACATCACGTGCCCGCGATGTGGTCGGACCATGGCCCGACACCCCTTTCTCAGAAGAGCCGCCGAGCCGGCGTATCCTGTTCATGGGCGTTCACCACACGTTCAGCGCTGCAACCACAGACTGCCGTCATGAAGGATCGGGCGCGCGCCGTGATCATCGCGATGTTCCTCGCGGCCTCGAGCTCGCCCGCTCTTAGCCGTATTGGACAGTTGCAACTCGTCTGTTTGTCGCCAGGAGAAACTCGCGAGACCATCCAGGCCCAGAAGCTGATCCAGCCGTTTCGTGCGCTTGCCGAGGCTTCGCGGAGCGGGGCGGGCGAGTCGATCGGCATCAAATTATGCCGCTTCAACGCCTTGACGGTCTATGATGTCATGCTGCTCCGTCATGATGGTCACGTCATTCATTTGCTGGTCGATGCCGCCAATGGTTCCTTGCTGCAGCCCGCGCCGGTTATCCCACCGGCCCCCGTGGTGAGTGAAACGTTGCCCCCGATCGGACCGCTCGTCGAGGACCGCCGGCCCATGCTCCGGGCACCGCTGTGGCGATTCATGCCGCTGTTCCGCCGCCGGCCCTGAGCGGACCTGACTACACCCGAAAGGATCGAATCCGTGCGCTTGCTTGTGGTCGAAGACGACAAGGATCTCAACCGGCAGCTGTCCTCCGCTTTGGAGGGCGCCGGCTATGCGGTCGATCGCGCCTTCGATGGCGAGGAGGGCCAGTTCCTGGGAGAGACCGAGCCCTATGATGCCATCGTGCTCGACATCGGCCTGCCCAAAAAGGATGGCATCGCGGTGCTCGAGGCATGGCGGACGGCGGGACGCACGGCTCCGGTACTGATCCTCACGGCCCGCGACCGGTGGAGCGACAAGGTCCGCGGATTCGATGCAGGTGCGGACGATTACGTGGGCAAGCCGTTCCACGTGGAAGAAGTGCTGGCTCGCGTTCGCGCGCTGCTGCGCCGCTCGGCCGGCCATGCGACGGCGGAACTGACCTGCGGCCTGGTGCGGCTGGACACCCGCGCCAGCCGTGTCCTGGTCGACGGCAATCCGGTTAAGCTCACCTCGCACGAATACCGCCTGCTGTCCTATCTCATGCACCATGCCGGACGCGTGGTCTCCCGCGCGGAACTGGTGGAACATCTCTACGATCAGGATTTCGATCGCGATTCGAACACCATAGAGGTGTTCGTTGGGCGGCTCCGCAAGAAGCTCGGCGTCGAGCTCATCCAAACCATGCGCGGGCTCGGCTATCTGGTTGAATCTGCTGAGGCTGAGGGGAATGCGAAGCTTGCTGGTGGTCAACGAGGGTCAGCTGCCAAAAACGGTTCCTGACACCGGATTGGCGCGCCGATCACGCCTTCTGTCCTGGTTCTCCAACCGGTCGATCGCGACCAGACTATTCTTGTCCTCGGCCTTCTGGAGCGCCGTGATCCTGGCGGTGGCCGGCGTCATCCTGAGCGAGATCAACTTCAATGCGGCCGAGCAGGATTTCGACGAGCGCCTCGGGGTCTACCTGCGCGCCCTGATTGCGGACGTCGCCGCCAACGACGACACGCGGGGCAATTCGGGCCAGCTCGGGGAGCCCTTGTTCGAATTGCCACTGTCGGGCTGGTATTGGCAGATCACCCGGCTCGACGCCGCCAAGCCCGACATCCGCGCCTCCAAGTCGCTGTTCGCCGAGCGCTTGCCGCTGCTGCCCGACACCAAACCGCCCGTGACCGCCGGGGGCGTGCAGAAGGGCTATGCGATCGGCCCCGATGGCCGCCGGCTCAGGATCGTGGAGCGCTATATCGACGCCGGTGACGACGGGCGCTACCTCGTGCAGGTCGCGGTCTCCCCCGAGGACATCAAGGCCGACATCGACGGCTTCAACCTGTCCCTGGGTATGACATTCACGGTGCTGGGCTTGTTTCTCGTCGGCTCGACGGCGCTCCAGCTCCGCTTCGGCTTACGCCCCTTGCGGCGGATTCAGGCCGGGGTGGCGGCGATCAGGCGCGGTGAGAGCGAGAAGATCGAGGGCCGCTTTCCACCGGATCTCGCGCCGCTCGCAGGAGAGTTGAACCTGCTCGTCGCCTCCAATCGCGAGATCGTCGAGCGGGCCCGCACGCAGGTGGGCAATCTCGCCCACGCGCTGAAGACGCCGCTCAGCGTGCTGGTCAACGAAGCCGATTTGCAGCAGGCCAGCGGCTCCGCGGAGCTCGCCGCCAAGGTGCGCGAGCAGACGGTCATCATGCGCGATCAGCTGTCCTATTATCTGGACCGGGCAAGGGTCGCGGCCGGGGTCAGCGTCTTCGGCGCCTCGACGGACGTGAAGACCTCGGTCGATGCCCTGGTCCGCACCTTCGAGCGGATCTATGTCGATCGCCATCTGCGGTTCGATGTTGCTCTTGCCGCGGGTCTGCGCTTTCGCGGAGAGCAGCAGGATTTTCAGGACCTCGTCGGCAATCTCATCGACAACGCGGGGAAATGGGCCGCCACGACCGTGACGGTGCGGGCCGAGGCGGCTGACCGCGACGCCCCGGACGGCGCCGCCGCCATCGTGCTCACGATCGACGACGACGGGCCTGGCCTGCCGGCAGAAGCACGCGATCTGGCGGCGCGACGGGGACGCCGTCTCGACGAAAGCAAGCCCGGATCGGGACTGGGCCTGTCCATCGTGACCGATCTTGCGGCAGCCTATGGCGGCCGGTTGAGCCTGCACGACAGCCCCGCGGGAGGCCTGCGCGCGGTGCTGCTTTTGCCGAGCTTGTGACAGAGTTTCGCCTGAATCCCGTGCCAAGGCACCTGCCGTATCAAGGGTGATCAGCTGGGGCTGAATGCATGACGGTTTACTGGGCCTCGGCCTTGGCGGTGACGGCTGGGCTCGCGGTTGCGGGCTGTTCGATCAATGCGGGCAGCATGGGGCCGCTCGCCTCGACGCCCGCTGCGCCGCCCTTGCCGCCGCCGATCTCCTATGGCGCCTTCCTGAATGGGCCCGTGGGGTCCAAACTCAGCCCGGCCGATCGCGACAAGGCGCTCGCCTCCGAGCAGGACGCGCTGGCGTCGGGCCAACGGGTGACCTGGAAGGGCGAGCACGGCGTGTTCGGCTATGTGGAAGCGGCGCCCACGCCCGCCACGGTGTCCCCCGCCTCGGCGCCGGCCTCGCCCCCGGCACCGGCCGACACGTGCCGCGCCTTCACCAGCACCATCTACCTTTCCGGGCGGCCGCAAGTGGGACACGGCAGCGGTTGCCAGAACCCGGATGGAAGCTACCGGATCGTCGGCTGACGCAGCACCGCCGCACCGGGCCGACATTGTCGTTGCGCCGGGCGGCCGGAAGCGGCAATCAGTCGGCTCATAGCCCCGGGACCTGGCCGCATTGAGCGGGGTCGTGACTTCGCCCGGGTTGGGACGCGCGTAACATGGTTTGGGTCGCCTTCGCCTTGATGACCGCGGCGGTCGCGCTCTGCCTCCTTTGGCCTCTGTCGAGCCGGCCGGGAGCACGCCCCGGCAAGACGGCCGATCTCGACTTCTACCGCAGCCAGCTCGCCGAGGTGCAGCAGGACATCGATCGTGGCTTGGTGGCGGCGGACGACGCGGACGCCACCCGGGCCGAGATCGGCCGTCGCTTGCTGGCCTCGATGGATCGCGGCGAGCCCGGGCCGTCGTCCGGCGGCTTCCAGGCCCGGCGCCTGATGGCGGTCCTGGCCGCCGTTGTTTTCGTGCCCGCGCTGGCGCTCGGACTTTATCTGCATGTCGGCGCCCCGGACCAGCCCGACATGCCGATCGCGGCGCGCGACACCGCGCCCGGCTTCGATCTTGCCTCCGCGATTCCCAAGATCGAGGCGCATCTGGCGGCCGTGCCCACCGACGGCCGCGGCTTTCAGCTCATCGCGCCCATCTACCTGCGCCTGGGCCGCTACGAGGATGCCGCGCGCGCCTATGCGGCCAGCCTGCGCCTGCTCGGCGAGATCCCGGAAGGCAGGGCGGCGCTCGGCCAGGCCCAGATGATGGTGGCGGACGGCGTCGTCACGGCCGAGGCCCGTGGCAATTTCGAAAAGGCGCTTGCCGAGAACCCGAAACTGCCCCATGCGCGCTTTTTCCTGGCGGTCGCGGCCGAGCAGGACGGCAACAAGGACAAGGCGAGGCAGCTGTTCGAAGCCCTGCAGGCCGATTCACCCGCGGGCGCCCCCTGGCTCGACGCCGTTCGCCAGCGTCTCGCCGAACTTTCCGGAACCCCGGCGCCCGCCCTGGCCGCGCCGCCCGCCATGGGGGCGCCGACCGGACCGGCCGCAGCCGGCATCGCGGCTTTGCCGCCCGAGCAGCGCATCGCGGCGATCCGCGGCATGGTGGACGGGCTCGCGGCACGCCTCGCGGAAAATGGTCGCGATCCCGAGGGCTGGCTGCGCCTGATCAGAGCCTATACAGTGCTGGGCGACCAGGATAAGGCCAAGACGGCCCTGGCCGATGCCCGCAAGGGGCTCGGCGGCGACGCCGCGGCCTTGCAGCAGATCGACCAGCTCGCCAAGCAACTCGGACTGGAAGGATGACGCATTGACCAGGAAGGGCCGGCGACTTGCCGTCATCGGCATGGCGGGCAGCGTGCTGGCGGTGGCGGCCGGCCTCGTGCTGCTCGCGTTGCGCGACACCATCGTGTTCTTCTACGGCCCGGCCGAAATGACCGAAAAGGCACCCGCGCCCGGCACGCGGCTGCGGCTCGGCGGCCTCGTCGAGCAGGGCTCCCTCGTCCATCTCGACAAGGCCACCGTCACCTTCGCGGTTACCGACCTCAAGAAGGACGTCAAGGTGACCTATACCGGGCTGCTGCCGGACCTTTTCCGCGAAGGGCAGGGCGTGGTGGCCGAAGGCACCGTCGAGGGGCCGGGCATGTTCCGCGCCGACACCGTGTTGGCCAAGCACGACGCCACCTACATGCCCAAGGACGTCGCCGACAAATTGAAGCAGCAGGGCGTCTGGCGCGGCGAGGAGAAGTCCGCCAGCTCCGGGTCCGGCACCCCGCCGGCCGCCGGCACGAGTCAAACACCGTGATCGTCGAGACCGGCCATTACGCTCTGGTGCTGGCGCTGGCCGTGGCACTAGTGCAATCGGTGCTGCCGATCTGGGGCACGCGCCGCAACGATCCCGGCATGGCGGCCGTGGCGGTCCCGGCCGCCTGCACGCAATTCGCGCTGATCGCCTATGCCTTCGCGGCGCTGGTCTACGCCCACGTGTCGTCCGACTTCAGCCTCGTCAACGTGGCGGAAAACTCGCTTACCACCAAGCCGCTGATCTACAAGATCTCGGGCGTGTGGGGGAACCACGAAGGCTCCATGCTGCTATGGGTGCTGATCCTCGCCATCTTCGGCGCCGCCGTGGCGGCGCTGGGGCGCGGCATGGCGGACGACCTGCGCGCCAACACGCTCGCGGTGCAGGGCTGGATTTCGGCCGCCTTCCTGCTCTTCATCCTGCTGACCTCGGACCCCTTCGCGCGCCGCTTCCCCGCGCCGTTCGAGGGCGCCGACCTCAACCCCATCCTGCAGGACCCCGGCCTCGCCATCCATCCGCCGATGCTCTACCTCGGCTATGTCGGCTTTTCGATCGTCTTCTCCTTCGCGGCCGCGGCGCTGATCAGCGGACGGGTGGATGCCGGCTGGGCCCGCTTCGTGCGCCCCTGGGCGCTTTTGGCCTGGATCTTCCTGACGCTCGGCATCGCGATGGGCTCCTACTGGGCCTATTACACGCTGGGCTGGGGCGGCTTCTGGTTCTGGGACCCGGTGGAGAACGCCTCGCTGATGCCCTGGCTCGCCGGCACCGCGCTCCTGCATTCGGCCGCCGTGATGGAGAAGCGCGACGCTTTAAAGATCTGGACGGTGTTTCTGGCCATCCTGACCTTCTCGCTGTCGCTGCTCGGCACCTTTCTGGTCCGCTCCGGCGTGCTCACTTCGGTGCATAGTTTCGCCAACGATCCCACGCGCGGCATCTTCATCCTCATCATTCTGACGGTCTTCATCGGGGGTTCGCTGGCGCTTTACGCCTGGCGCGCCCCGGCGCTGAAACAAGGCGGGCTGTTCGCGCCGGTCTCCCGCGAGGGCGCCCTGGTGGTCAACAACCTGCTGCTCACCACCTGCTGCGCCACGGTGTTGACCGGCACCCTCTATCCGCTCGCGCTCGAAGCGCTGACGGGCGACAAGATCTCGGTGGGCGCGCCCTTCTTCAACCTGACCTTCGGGCCCATCGTGGTGCCGATCCTGCTGCTCATGCCGCTCGGCCAATCGCTCGCCTGGAAGCGCGGCGCGCTTTTGGGAGCCGCGCAGCGGCTCACCGTGGCGGCGCTGCTCGGGCTGGCGGTGTTCCTGGTGCTCGCCGCCATGACGCGCGGCAGCCCGATCCTGCCCGCCATCGGGGTCGGCATGGCGCTCTACCTCATCATCGGCTCCTTCTCGGAAGTCGTGTCGCGCATTTTTTCGCGCGGGCAGCCGCTCTCCGTCATACTGGCCCGCGCCTGGGGCCTGCCGCGCTCGGCGTGGGGCACGGCGCTGGCCCATGCCGGGCTGGGCGTCACCGTGATGGGCCTCGCCGCGACCGGCTGGGGCGTCGAGCGCATCGTCGCGGTCAAGACCGGCGAGACCGTGGACCTCGGCCGCTATGCGGTCACGGTGCTGGATCTCACGAGCCGCCAGGGACCGAACTACAGCGAGGTCGCGGCCCGCACCGAAATCCGCCGCGGCGGCGTGCCGGTGGCCACCATCACGCCCTCCAAACGCGCCTTCCCGGTGCGCCAGACCAGCGTCACCGAGGCCGGCATCGCGACGCTCGATTTCGGCCAGGTCTATGTCAGCCTCGGCGACCAGCATCCCGACGGCTCGGTCGACGCCCGGATGTTCTGGAAGCCGCTCGTCACCTTCATCTGGCTCGGCGCGCTGGTGATGGGGTTTGGCGGCGCGGTTTCGCTGTCCGACCGCCGCCTGCGCATCGGCTTCGCCCGCCGGGCGGCCCGCGCCCCCGCGCCGGCCGCGCAGCCCGCGGAGTGACGATGCGGCGCTGGCTCGCCCCGCTGCTGTTCGGTCTGGCGCTCCTGCCCGGCCCCGCCCATGCGGTGCAGCCCGACGAGCTTCTGGCCGACCCCAAGCTCGAGGCCCGCGCCCGCACCCTCTCGGCCGAACTGCGCTGCATGGTGTGCCAGAACCAATCCATCGACGATTCCGGCGCGCAACTGGCCCGCGACCTACGTTTGCTCGTCCGCGAACGCCTTGTCGCCGGCGACACCGACCAACAGGTGCTCGACTATCTCGTGGCCCGCTACGGCGATTTCGTGCTCCTAAAACCCCCGTTCGACGCGGAGACGGCCCTGCTCTGGGCCATGCCGGTCCTGGTGCTGGGCGCCGGCGGAGTGGGGGTTTGGCTGGCACGAAGGCGGGGGGTGAAGCCGGGGGTGGTGCCGCCGATGAGCGGGGAGGAGCAAGCCAGGGTGGATGAGTTGGTGGGGGGCTGAGCCGTTGGGAACGGGCAGCAGGGCCAACATTGTGGGTCCTGTCACGGTGACCGATGTGGCACTGCCCGTGCGGCCGATAGTGCGGTCGCTATCCGTCGTGGATGGAGGTTCCAGCGCCACTCGGTCCCGGGATGCGGTGCCATCCGGCGCCGCGAGGTCACAGGAGTGAGACCATGATCATGTCGGACAAACGTTCGGAAGCGGACGGGCTTCGAAGGGTGCATCCTGGCGAGCCGTTCGAGGGCAAGCAGGGTGGCCACCTGTACGCGCCAGGCGTTTCCGCTGAAACGGTTGGTTCGAAGGCCATCCATCTGCAGCTGTTGACGATCCCGCCCGGAGGGCGAGCCCGGGCGCATTTGCATGAGACGCACGAGACGGCGATTTACGTTCTGACCGGCTCCTCGGGGTGCTGGTACGGCGAAGATCTCGAGCACCACCAGATCGTGAGCGCCGGCGAGTTCTGCTATATCGCGGCCAGCGTTCCTCACCTGCCTTATAATCGCAGCGCAACGGAACCCTGCACCGCCGTGATCGCGCGCACGGA
Organism: uncultured Lichenihabitans sp.; assembly: GCA_964245915.1. Taxonomy (GTDB): domain Bacteria; phylum Pseudomonadota; class Alphaproteobacteria; order Rhizobiales; family Beijerinckiaceae; genus Lichenihabitans. The sequence goes on from CAXTOT010000077.1 coordinate 15,899, forward strand.
CCCCAATGAACAGGAAAGCGTGGTCCTCCTGCCGGAACTCGAAGCGGTCTTCCTGGCTCGAGAAGGCGGATGATCGACAAGGCCGGCGGTTATTCCGCCTCCGGCCCGCAGAGGGGCGGGGCGAGACTCGATAATTAGATGTCCGTAAATGCCCTCCGTGACGCTTGGCTTCGGGACCCGGCTCCCTGACCTGCGCCTGCTGGTGTGCGGACCTCAAAAGGCGACCGCAAGTATGTTGGACGACGTTGCAGCGACCGACAATGCTCGTGACCTCCGCCAACGGGCATTTAAGCGTGGCCTTTGTATTCGATGGACAATTGGAAACGACAGCTTGCGTCCGCAATCAACACCGACTTTGGCCTACCCACCCATCCTTACGAACATTTCATCCCTGGGAAATGGTCAGGTAAGCCTGCCCGCCCCATGTTGTGTCCATCAGCGGCGCGGCCACGCGCCTGCTTCGATGCGCGAGCCAACAAGGAGTTTTAGGATGACAAACCCCGACCGGAATAGCCCTCCCGAGGGAGCCGCACCCTCTCCCGTCCGCCCATCCCGGACCAAGCTGCGCGCCGCCCTTCTCGGCGCCGTCGCCGTGGTGGCCGTGGGTGGCATCGCGGCCGAAACCACGATGATGGGCAATTATCCCGCCCATGCGGCCGAGATCAACGCGCAGCCCGCCCCGGCCCAGATCGCGCCGGGATCCTTCGCCGACGTAGTGGACCGTGTCAGCCCGGCGGTCGTCTCCGTCAAGGTGAAGATCACGGAGAGCGATACCGCCGACGCTTCCGACAGCGATGGCGGCGGCATGCCGCGCTCCATGCCCAACATCCCCAAGGACGACCCGCTCTACCGCTTCTTCAAACAGTTCGGCGACAGCAACGGCAACGGCATGCCGCACCCGCATCCGCGCACCGGCATGGCGCAGGGCTCCGGCTTCTTCATCTCCAAGGACGGCTATGTGGTGACCAACAACCACGTGGTCGAGAATGCCACCGACGTGCAGCTCACCCTGCAGGACGGCAAGGTCGTGCCCGCCACCGTGGTGGGGACCGACAAGAAGACCGATCTCGCGTTGCTCAAGGCCAAGACCGGCGACAATTATCCCTACGTGCCCTTCGCGGACCACACCCCGCGCGTGGGTGATTGGGTGATCGCGGTCGGCAACCCGTTCGGGCTCGGCGGAACCGTCACGGCCGGCATCGTGTCGGCACGCGGACGCGACATCGGAGCCGGCCCCTATGACGACTTCCTGCAGATCGACGCGCCGGTGAACCGCGGCAATTCAGGCGGCCCGACCTTCAATACCGAAGGCCAGGTGGTGGGCGTCAACACCGCGATCTTCTCGCCCTCCGGCGGCAGCGTCGGCATCGGGTTCGCGATTCCCGCCGAGGTTGCGAAAGACGTGATCTCCTCGCTGAAGACCAATGGCGCGGTGGCGCGCGGCTGGCTCGGTATTCAGATCCAGCCCGTCAGCTCCGAGATCGCGGACAGTCTTGGCCTGAAGGACGCCAAGGGGGCCTTGGTGGCCGAGCCGCAGAAGAGCTCGCCCGCGGCGCAAGCCGGGGTGAAATCCGGTGACGTGGTGACGGCGGTCAATGGCGAAACGGTTGACGGTCCGCGCGAACTGTCGCGCAAGATCGCCGGCATGGGGCCCGGCAAGAAGGTCGATCTGACCATCTGGCGCGACGCCAAGGTCCAGACCATCCCGGTCACGCTCGGCGCGCTGCCGGCCGACAAGGAGGCCAAGGCCGAGGCCACGCCGAGCCAGGACGACAAGGCCCAGCTCGCCTCGCTCGGGCTGACGCTGGTGCCGTCTTCCGTGGTGCCGGGCAACGGCAGCAAGGACGGCGTGACGGTGGCCGAAGTCGATCCCGACGGCGTCGCGGCCCAGAAGGGCCTCAGCGCTGGCGACGTGATCCTGGAGGCGGGCGGCAAGATCGTGTCGAAGCCCTCCGAGGTTACGAACGCCTTCAACCAGGCCAAGAAGGACGGCCAGAAGGCGCTGCTGTTGCGGGTCAAGACCGGCGACAACATCCGCTTCGTGGCGCTCGCCACCAAGGCGGCAGGGTAAAACTCCGGAGTCATGCCCTTCTCCCGCTCCGCGGGAGAAGGTGGCCCTCGCGTCAACGAGGGTCGGATGAGGGGAACATCGGATCGGGAATCCCTCATCCGTCGTCGCAGCGCGCCGACACCTTCTCCCGCACGCGGGAGAAGGACAACAGCAACGAAAGTGGCGTAGCATGCCCGCTATGAGGGTGCTGATCATCGAGGATGACGCGGAAGCGGCCGGCTACCTCGCCAAGGCTTTTGGCGAGGTCGGCCACGTGGTCGACGTGGCGGCCGACGGGCTCGAAGGCTATGGCATGGCGCGCGAGGGCGTGCACGACGTGCTGATCGTCGATCGCATGCTGCCCAAGATGGATGGGCTTTCCCTGATCGGCGCCTTGCGCGAGCAGAAGATCGAGACCCCGGTTCTCATCCTGTCGGCGCTCGGCCAGGTCGACGACAGAGTGAAGGGGCTGCGCGCGGGCGGCGACGATTACCTATCGAAGCCCTATGCCTTTGCCGAACTCCTGGCGCGGGTCGAAATCTTGGCCCGGCGCAAGGCGCCCGGCTCCGGCGCGGACGCCACGGTCTACCGGGTCGGCTCGCTCGAGATGGACCGGCTGTCCCACAAGCTCATGCGCGCCGGCAAGGAGATCGTGCTGCAGCCGCGCGAGTTCCGTCTGCTCGAATATCTCATGAAACACGCCGGGCAGGTGGTGACGCGCACCATGCTGCTCGAAAACGTGTGGGACTATCACTTCGACCCGCAGACCAACGTGATCGACGTCCACATTTCGCGGCTGCGGTCGAAGATCGACAAGGGACCGGAGCCGCCGCTGCTGCACACCATCCGCGGCGCCGGCTACATGGTCCGCGACGGCGTCCGGTAAGCCGCCGTGACGGCGCTCGGAAAACTGTTCCGCACGACGGTTTTCAAGCTGTCGCTGGCCTACCTGATCATCTTTGCGATCGGCACGGCTTTCGTGCTCGGCGGGGTGGCGTGGAACGTCAACATGCTGCTCGACGAGCAGATCGGCGAGACCGTCGAGGCGGAGATCACCGGGCTCGCGGAGCAATACGAGACCGGCGGCATCCGCCAGCTCGTGGATGTCATCGAGCGCCGCGGCGCACAGCCTGGTTCCTCGCTCTATCTCGTCACCAATCACGCCGGCCAAACCCTCGCCGGCAATGTCGCCACCCTACCGGCCGGTGTGATCGAACGCCCCGGCCTGGTGGAAACCTCCTACCAGCGCTCCAACGACAATAAGCAGAGCTATTCGGCGCTCGCCCGCATCTTCCTTTTGCCGGGCGGCTTCCGGCTGCTGGTCGGCCGCGACCTCGGCGAACGCGAGAGCCTACGGGCCGTGATCACTCATGCGCTGGTCACCTCGCTCTTGTGGCTCGCCGGCATCGGCACGCTCGGGGGCATCGTGGTGGCCCGGCGCGTGCTGCGCCGGGTCGACGTGATGACCGACACGGCCGCCACCATCATGACGGGGGATTTGTCGCGTCGCCTGCCGATGGCCGGCACGGGGGACGAGCTCGATCGCCTCGCCCTCAACCTCAACGCCATGCTGGACCGGATCGGCGACCTCATGGCCGGCATGAAGGAGGTTTCCGACAACATCGCGCATGATCTTCGCACGCCGCTGACGCGCCTCCGCAATGGCGCCGAACAGGCGCTGCGCACCGCCGAGACGCCGGAGCAATACCGGCTGGCACTCGACAGGATCATCGAGGAGGCCGACCGCCTGATGAGCATCTTCTCGGCCTTGCTGATGATCGCGCGGGCGGAGGCTGGCTCCAATCTCGGCGCGGTGGCGGAATGCGATCTCGGTCTCGTGGTGCGCGACGTCGTCGAACTCTATGAACCGGCCGCCGAGGAGGCCGGGGTCGATCTCCACGCCCGCGTCGAGCCGGGTCTCGTCGTGCAGGCGAACCGCGAACTCGTCGGACAGGCGGTCGCCAACCTGATCGACAACGCCCTCAAATACGGCACCAGCCCGGTGTCACGGCTTGAGGCGGGGTCGCCCGAAGCCGGTCGGTCCATCGTGGTGAGTGCCGAGCGGGTCGGCGGCGAGATCCAGATCGTGGTGGCGGATCGCGGCCGCGGAATAGCTTCGGCCGATCGCGGGCGCGTGCTCGACAGATTCGTCCGCCTGGAGGATGCGCGCACGCGGCCGGGCTCCGGCCTGGGCCTGTCGCTCGCGGCCGCGGTCGCCCGCCTGCACCACGGGGACTTGCGCCTGGAGGACAATGCGCCCGGGCTGCGTGCCGTGCTGGCGCTTCCCATGGTTCAGCGCGCGCTCGATCTCGAGCCGACCGCCCCGCTACTTGCGGCGCCCCGCGCCACCGAGGCGGCCGCGTGAGCCGGCTTGGCGCGAGCCCTGGCGCCGCGCTCGCGGATCTGCTGGTGGCCGCGCCGCTTGTGTCTCGTCCGGACCTCGCCGCAGAGCGTTTCCAGGAACTTTCCAAGGCGACCCGTTCGGCCCCGCTGCAGTCCAGGCTGGCAGAGCCGGCCGTGGCGGCCCTGTTGCGCGCGATCGCCGACCATTCGCCTTACCTTTGGCGATTGGTTTCCGCCGATGCCGAACGCCTCGCGGGCATGTTGAACGCCGCCCCGGACAGCTATCTCGCATCCATTCTCGATGGGCTCGACGGGGCCTGCGACAAGCCGGATCTCGCCGTGCCGGACGCGATGCGCCTTCTTCGCAACGCCAAGACCGAAATCGCGCTGCTGGTCGCCATGGCTGACCTCGGCGGCGTCTGGACCGTCGAGCAGGTGACGATGGGCCTCACGCGCTTTGCCGATCGCGTGGTCTCGGCCGCCTTGCGGGTCTTGCTGCGCGAGGCGCATCGGGCCGGCAAGCTCCGGCTGCCCGATCTGGATCATCCTGAGACCGGCTGCGGGATCGTGATCCTGGCGCTCGGCAAACAGGGTTCGTGCGAGCTGAACTATTCGAGCGACATCGACATCGTGGCCTTCTTCGATCCCGCCAGCCCAGGCTTGCCGGAAACCGCCGCGCCCGCGCCCATCTTTGTGCGGCTGATCCAAAATCTCGCGCGCATGCTGCAGGAGCGCACCGCCGAGGGTTATGGGCTTCGGGTCGATCTTCGTTTGCGGCCGGACCCAGGCTCGACCGCCGTGGCGATCGGGCTGCCTTCTGCCTTCGCCTACTACGAGGCGCACGGCCAGAACTGGGAGCGGGCGGCGCTCATCAAGGCGCGGCCGGTTGCCGGCGACAAGGCCCTGGGCGAGGCCTTCCTGCGCGATCTTTCGCCCTTCATCTGGCGCAAATATTTCGACTACGCCTCGATCGCCGACGTCCATGCCATGAAGCGGCAAATCCACGCCGTACGGGGCCATGCCGTGATCGCGGTCGCCGGACATGATGTGAAGCTCGGGCGCGGCGGCATTCGCGAGATCGAGTTTTTCGTGCAGACCCAGCAGCTCATCTTCGGCGGTCGGCGCCCGCAGCTGCGCGGCGCGCAGACCATCCCCATGCTGATCGAGCTTCACCGCGACGGATGGGTCGGCGCGGATGCGGTCGGGGACCTGTCGGCCGCCTATCGATTTCTGCGCGAGATCGAACATCGGCTGCAGATGATCAACGACGAGCAGACCCAGCGACTGCCGTCCGACGTCGACGCGTTGGAGCGCTTTGCGACCTTCGCGGGTTACGCGAGCACTGCCGAATTCTCCGACGTCTTCCTGGGTCACGCCAGGGCCGTGGAAGCCCATTATGCCAAGCTGTTCGAGCACGCGCCGGCGCTGGACACGGATGTCGGCAACCTCGTGTTCACGGGCGTGGAGGACGATCCCGACACGCTCGAGACCCTTAAGGCGCTCGGCTTTCGCCGTCCCGCCGAGGCCGCAGAAGCCGTGCGCGGCTGGCATTTCGGGCGAAGGTCCGCGGTCCAGAGCCCGCGCGCCCGCGAGGTGCTGACCGAACTGGTGCCGAGTCTGCTCGGGGCTTTTTCCAGATCCGGCCATCCGGATGCGGCCCTCCGGGCTTTCGACCAGGCCCTCGGCCGCATGCCGGCAGCGGTAGAACTCTTCTCCATGCTGCGCTCCAACGCGGCGCTGCTCGATCTCTTTGGGGACATTTTGGGTGTGGCGCCCCGCTTGGCCGCGACCGTCGCGGTGCGACCGCACGTGCTCGACGCAGCCATCGATCCCACGACGCTGCAATCGGCGGGTGATCCCGCCATGTTGGAAGCGCGGGTGGCGGCCGTTCTCGACCCCGCATTGCCGCCCGAGGATTTTTTGGACCGGGCGCGCGATCTCGCCCAGGAGGAATTGTTCCTGATCGGGGTGCGGCTGCTGTCCGGAACCGACGATCCGCAGCTGTCCGCCGTGGCCTATTCGGATTTCGCCGCCATGATGGTCCGGGCGGTCCTGGCGCATTGCAACCTGGTGTTCGAGCGCGAGCACGGCCGTGTACCGGGCGGGGCCTGCGCGGTGCTGGCCTTGGGTAAACTCGGCTCGCGCGAGATGACCGCCAACTCCGATCTCGACCTCATCCTCATCTATGACTTCAATCCAGCCCAGCCCGATAGCACCGGCCCTCGCGTTCTCGCCGCATCCAGCTACTACACCCGACTGACCCAACGCCTCATCGCGGCCTTGACCGTGGCGACCCGGCGGGGGCGGTTGTATGACGTCGACATGCGGCTGCGGCCTTCCGGCCGGCAAGGGCCGCTCGCCACGCAACTGAAGAGCTTCATCGGCTACCAGTTCGGAGAAGCCGATACCTGGGAGCATATGGCGCTGACCCGCGCTCGGGCCATCGCGGGCGACGAGGGATTGGCGGCCCGCGTTACGGCCGCGATCGCGGCCATCCTCACCATCCCACGTGATTCCCAGGCCGTGTGGACCAAGGTACGCGACATGCGGGCCTTGGTGGCCAAGGAGAAGGGCGAGGCAGACGTCTGGGACCTGAAACTCGCGGCGGGCGGGCTGCTCGACCTCGAATTCATCGCGCAAGGCTTGGTGCTTTGCTTTGCGGCCGCGCACCCCACACTGCTTACCGTCTCGACCGCCTCCGCCTTGGTGGAGGCCACCCGCTTGCGACTGCTCGACGAGACCACCGGCCCGATTCTGGTGGAGGCCCACCGACTCTACACCAACCTGTCCCAGATCATTCGACTGACGGTCGAGGGCCGCTTCGATCCGAGCACGGCGGGCGAGGGGGTGCTGCGCCGGATCGTCCTTGCGGGCGATGTTCCGGATTTCGCGGTGTTGGACGGCCAATTGCGGGCAACCGAGACTGCGGTCCGGGCGGCGTTCGAGCGAGTCGTAGGACTGGTTAAACCGGCGCCCTGAACACGCGGCGGGCGCTGCGGACGTCCGGGCTTTTGGGTGCCGGAAGCCGCGCCAGCACGACCGTGCCCTCGCCGAGACGTGAGCGGATGCGTAGGCTTCCGCCATGAAGCTCGACGAGCGAGCGCGCGATCGCGAGGCCCAGGCCCGACCCCTTCATGCCGTCGCGCAGGGTCGGCGCGATCTGTTCGAAGGGTTTGCCGAGGCGCGACAGGGCGTCCGGCGCGATGCCAGCCCCCGTGTCGGCGACAAAAATATTGAGCGCGCCATTGGCGTTGCGGGCGTGGACCGTGATGCGACCGTGATCGGGGGTGAACTTGCAGGCGTTGACCAGCAGGGTCTGCAGCACCTTCTCCAAGGCGGCCCGGTCGGCGTGGACCAGGCACCCAGGCGAGGTTTCGGCCACCAGCGTGAGATCCTTGTCGGCCGCTTGGGTCTGGACGGCGCCGAGGACGGTGGCGACGCATTCCTCGACCGGGAAGAGACTGCGATCGAGCCGGACTTTGCCGGATTCCAGGCTCGACATCTCGAGCACGTCGGAGATCAGGGCCAGCAGGTTTTCGCCACTCGACTGGATGCCGGTCGCGTAATCCACATATTGGGTCGACCCCAGCGGCCCAAACGCCTGCGTGGACATGATTTCGGAAAAACCGATGATGGCGTTGAGCGGCGTGCGGAGCTCGTGGCTCATATTGGCCAAAAATTCCGACTTGGCGCGGTTGGCGCTTTCGGCCTCGGCCTTCTTCTCCATGTGGCGCTCCGCAAGGTCAGCGAGTTCCTGCGCTTGGGCTTCCAGCGCCTGCCGGGATCGCCGCAGATCCGCCACCGTGGCCATCAGGCGGCGTTCGGAATCCATTAGGCGCTCTTCGTGCAGCTTTAGGGTGGTAATGTCGGTACCCACCGAGACATAGCCGCCGTCCTTGGTGCGCCGTTCGTTGATCTGCAGCCAGCGCCCGTCCTGGAGTTGCGCCTCATAGGAGCGGGCGCCCGTCGAGGGATGTTCGCCGAGCGGCACCTGGGTTTGCACGAGGGTCGGGGTCGCGTGCGCGATCACCTCGGCGTAGCGGCTACCCGGCGGAAAGGCGCCGGGTAGCAGATTGTGCAGCTTGAGGAATTTGGAATTGCAGGTGACCAGGCGGTTTTCCGAGTCCCAGAGGACGAAGGCCTCGGAAATTCCCTCGATCGCGTCGGCGAGCCGGACGTCCGCGGTTGCGCTCCGTTCGGCGAGCAGCTTTTCGTCCGTGATGTCGACCGCTATGCCGACGAGGTAGTTCTCCCCCGTGGCGGACTCTTGGA
>CAXTOT010000078.1:0-24273 GCA_964245915.1 uncultured Lichenihabitans sp.
CACGCCGGGGTCAAGCTGCTGACGCCAGGCATCGAGCTCGTGTCCACGACCGCGGACGGCGACACCGGCTGGTATATGGGCCTCGCCACGGCCGGCAACCCGAACGGCACGACTGGTTTCCTGCTGGTCGACAGCCGGAGCAAGCGGGCCAGCTACTTCGAGCAGTCCGGGGCGACGGAAACCGGCGCGCGCGACGCGATCCTCGGCAAGATCGCCGAGAAGCGCGGGTGGACCGCGACGCTGCCGATCCTCTACAACATCGGCGACCGCGCGACCTACCTCGCCGTGCTGAAGGACGGCTCCGGCAACGCCAAGGGTGTTGGCTTGATGCCGGTCGACGACCGCAACCTGGTGGTCGTCGCCGACGACCTCACGCGCGGCCTGGCGGCCTACACCCTGCTCCTGGCCGGGCACGCGGACGGCGGCGCACCGCCGTCGGAGCCGCAGGTCGTGATGGACAGCGTGGTGGCCCGGATGGCGACCGAGGTGGTGGACGGCAACACGGTCTACTGGCTGACCTTCAACACGCGGCCCGGCGCTGTGTTCAGCGCCACGAACCGCCTCGGCCCGCAGGTGGCGCTCACCCGGCCCGGCGACCGGCTGCATGTCACGGCCCGGGGTCCAGCCGGCGGCGTGCTGACCATCACGGCCATGGACAACCCGGCCGTGTTGCCGTCCATTGCCAAGTGAGCGTTGCATGCCGGCCAGCCCTGTCACGCTGACCGCGTGATCTGTAGCCTGCGCCTACTATGAAAAAGTTGCCAACGATGAGCCGGGTCTCGTGACGCAAGGGGTGCTGCTGCGCAGCGTCCGGATCGACCCGGCGCGGGGCGGGGAAGGGGTCCTGCGGCTGCCGTTCCTGTCCGGCGGCCCGGTCGAGGTCAATCTGCGCAGCCCGCTCACGGTCCTGGTCGGGGAGAACGGCTCGGGCAAGACGACGCTGCTGGAAGCGATCGCGGCACGCTGCGCCATCCGCCCCGGCGGCGACCGCAGCTACGCCGAGCATGAGCACGAGCGCGAGGCGACGGCGATCTCCGCCGCCGTCGAGGTGACGTTCGCCGGGCGCAGGCTGAAGGGCTTGCTCCTGCGGGCGGACCGGTTCGCGGACACGATGGCGCGGGCCGGGCGGCTGCCGATGCCCATCACTGGCGAGTGGCGCCTGGCGGACGAGCAAAGCCGTGGCGAGGGCGTGCTGTCCCTGCTGGCACCGGAATAAGGCAGCAAGAAGCGATGCCATGAGCGAGGACCAAGACGATGCGGATAAGCGGGAGCTGACAGTGCGACAGCTGCTCGACACCTTGGCTGCGTCACGGGAGCGGCGGACCAGCCGGGAACGGCACGGCAACGGCGAACTCGTCCGGTTGGACGGCATCCAGTACGAGGCGTCGGGCTGCCTGCTGCCCGACGGGACCGTGACCAGCGCTCAGTGCTTGACAAGGCGCGCTCACCTTGCGGACGACGACTGGGTGTGGAGCCGGCCCGTCACGCCGGGCAAAGCGCTCCGACGCCGTGGCCGGCTGCGGATCGAGCCCGAAGCCCTTCGCTTCGTCGACGAGATCGGGGCCGACGCTCCGAGGCTCGCCGCAGGCGAGGTGCCTCTGGCCGACCTGGAGCGCGACTTGGCCATGTCGGCCCGAATGCGCGGTCTGGTCGGAGACAGCGACCTGTTCGCGCAACTGCTCTATGCCGCGCTGTGCGGCACGGTATGGCGGCACGAGGACACCGGTCGGCACCGTCGCGTCGGTTGGCGCAGCGCCGGGGCTGTCGTCGCGGGACTCCGGGGCGGCGGGGACTACATGGACTGGTACTGCAGCGGGAACGAGGTCACAGTGGACGAGCAGGTGCTTGCAGAGGTGCGGCGCCTGGGATGGGATCTGCTCCAGGCTGACGATGCCGGACTGTGCTGAATGGCGAAGGTGGGGCTGCTGCGCCACATCAGGATCGATCCGCAGGCGGTAAATAGGGCAAGGGTGCCGCCCGCGGGGGTGCGGTTTGGGAAGCTGGGGTGTGGCGGCCTTCACCGCTTTCGGTCAGGAGGGGAAAAAGTCCAGAACGGTCTCGATCGCGCAGGCGCGCGATCGAGACCGTCTCCCAGCCCGCAGCGTCGGTGTTCGGCACCAAGTAGGCCTCCTTCGTCCCGCGCTTAGGGTCATGGACCGCCTTGAACACCGAAGTAGGCACCACCCTTCGGCCGCGCAGCGCCTGCCGGTCGGCGCCCCAGAACACAGGGCCGGTCACGACCTAGACCTCGCCGTCGCGCCGGGCTAAACCGCGCACTGCGCCCTCGATTGCGCACCACAGCCCCGTGTTCAGCCGGTGCGCCCCTCGGCATCGGCGTTCGGGACGGATCGCTGCGCGATGGCACCATGTTGGCCAGGGAGAAGCCCTCGGCCTGGCTGTTTTGATCCGGCCTGTCCCCGGATGGCGCTATCTGACCGCGGTCGTAGCTGGAGCGCGCGTAGTCGGACAGCTCGAACCGCTCGCCGGGCGGAAGCTGCCCTTGCGGTGGAACAGGTTCGTGCGCTGCCTCGACGCGTTCGGACGTCAGGTGCTCGGCCGACCACAGCGGCGTGCGGGCCGTGCCCGAGTGCAGCACGGCGTAGCCGAGAAAGCACAGCCTGCGCGCGGGTGGCCAGGCGCAGGTTGGCGAGGGCCGGCTCGGCCCCGCCCGCGAAGTGTTCGGGGCAGCCTGCCGCGGCAGGGGCCTCTGAGAGGAGCGCAACCAAGGCGAGGCTGGCGGTAGTCAGGCGCATGCCGTCCTTGCGGCCGATCGGCACCGTCCGGGCGTTCCATTGCAAAGCCGCACCCGGTCCAGAAGCGTGCCTTCAGAGCCACCCATGGCCGCCGGTCGGCGCGGGCTCACCGACGCGGCGGGGCGTCACCCGGCGCAGCTTTCTTCCTGGTGCCTGGGCGTTTCGCCGGTGACACGGCCGCCGCTGGCACCGGAGGCGTGCTCCTCAGGCCGGTGGTGGCGGCGATGGCCTGCACGACCGGCAGGGCGAGATCCAGGCTGCCTGCGTCCAGCACGTCCACGTAGGCGGCAATCGCCGCACGCTTGGCGAGGAGGCCGGTGGCATCGGTCTCGTGCTGGTCGTAGGCCAGCAACTCATCGGGCCTGAGGCCCAGGACACGGCAGATGCGGACCAAGGTCGCGAGGTCCGGCTCGCGGTAGTCGCTCAGGTAGTGTCCGTAGCGCGTTGCAGTGAGCCCGGCGCGCCGGGCGACCTCCGCACCACTCAGGCCGAGTTCTGCCGCGCGCGCCCGCAACCTGTTCCCAAGTCCTTCCATGCCGAGGCTTGTCCCCGGCCAGGCGGGTGTGCGCTATCTACGTTATGGATTGTCGAGCATCCGATTCGTAGGCACACTCCCATCCTTCCCAGGGGTCGGTCGGCCCCAAGCCGGAAAGGTTGGCGTATGACGGTCATGACCGAGCCACCAAGCTGCTCCGTTTCCGCCGCGTCGGACACGACGCGATGAGCAGTCCGACGCTGCCAGCGGCGACGGTCCCGTCCCCTGCGGGAATGGACGGCATGGCATGGGCGCTCGCCGCCGTGCCGCTGGCGTCGGCCGTACTCCTGGCGGTCTTCGCCCTCTCCGACGCCGTCGACGCCATGCGGGCGCTCTCCGCGCTCGCCCTCGTTGCATCCGCAGCCCTCGTGCTGGCTGACAGGCGACGCCTGCAGCGGTCCGGCATGGCAGGCGGCGGAATGCCCTCTGCCTGGTGGTTCCTCCTCCCGCCGGTCTACCTTTGGCGACGCGCGGCGGCCCTGGGCCGATCCAAGGCGCCGGTCTGGGGCTGGGGAGCCAGCACCGTCCTGGCCGGCATCGTCCGGGTCCTCGTGCTGGCCGTGATCGCGACGCAGATCGCCACGGCCGGGCGCCTGCCGGACTGCGCCAGCCGCGACATGGCCGCCGACATCAAGGCCGTGTTCGACAGCCTGCCCGCGGCGCAGCAGGCCGGGGTGAGGGCGGTGAGCCTGGGCGGGCAGGCCGAGGTGGGGCAGGGACCTGGCAGCACGCCTGCGGAGCGCTACTGCACCGGCGTGATGCTCGCCTCCGACAACGTCGAGTATGCGATCGACTACAGCTTCGAACGGCGCCAGGATGAGGTCATCATCCGCCTGCAACTCGGGACCGGCCGCTGACCGGCGCGGCCACGGGTTGTCCGGCAACCATGAACCCACGAGACACGACGGACGACCGCACCGCAGGACGACACGATCCGTCCAACACGATGCAAGAAGGAGCGCGAACATGAGCCTCGCCGGCCTGGCTGCCTTAGCCGCCATCGTCGCCGCCGTGCTTGCGATGGCACACGTCCTGTCCGGGCCGCGGAGGCCGACCGCCGCAGCGACCCGAGCCACGGGGAAGCGGTCGGGTGCCTCACCTGCATCCAGCATGACGTCGGGCGGATCGGAGAACATGGCCGTTCCTCCGTCGGCAATCTCCGGCCACGGTGCCGGAACCCCGGCAAGCCACCAGTCCTCGGACGGTTGCGGCCATTCCGCGGTCTCGAGCAGCCACGTCGACACTGGCAGCTTTAGCGACTCTGGCGGTTGCGGCAGCCATTGACGGCAACCTCGACCAAGCCACGCCCGCAGCACGCGGGAGATATCGCCCACACGGGTCAAATCTCGACGAAAACGCCGGGTCAGTTCTCAGCAAAAATCAACATATACAATCCATACCGTGCTGACAGACAACGGCACGCACTTCACCTCGCCCGGGAACACCTGCTCCGCCGCCTCAGAGATCCGGCGCGCCATGGACTGCGCAGAGCCGTTCCGTGCCCACGCGTTCGAATACGCCTGTGCCCAGAACCAAATCGATCACCGGCTTACCAAGCCTCGCCACCCTTGGACCAATGGCCAAGTCGAACGCATGAACCGGACGCTCAAGGAGGCGACCGTCAAGCGCTTCCACTACGACACCCATGACCAGCTCCGCAGACATCTCGACGACTTCGTCAACGCCTACAACTTCGGCCGACGATTGAAGACCCTCAAAGGCCTCACACCCCACGAAGCCATCTCCAAAACCTGGACAGCCGAGCCAAAACGACTCACCCTCGATCCGCTCCACCAAATGCCGGGACTAAACACAATTTATTTGATCAGCTTCCCTAATAAGGCTTTCCGCGCTGCCGCTGAGGGATTCGACGACTCGTTCAACACTCTGCGTACGCGCTTTAGGTAGCTGCGACCCCTCGACGAGCGGGCGACCTGCTCCGCCACAGCGCCGAACAGGCCGACGTCGTTTACGAGACTCCCGAAAATCTCCGGGGAGAGGTCGCGCTCTACGAACAGGGACGCTACTCCCGCGCGGATGCGCTGACATCTGTCCCACTCGAACCAGAGGATGGACCAGGGAAGCCGTTGATCGAGCCACCGCCATGACTCCTCCGGCAACGTTCCTTGCGCCGCGGCGCGATGGATCGGCTCAAAGCCGAGTTGCGCAAGCTCGGCCTGATTGCGTGAGCGCCGCCCGAGGCTCCGCGCAAACAACAACGCGCGCAGGTAGATTTCCTCCAATCCGGACGTTTCCCCCTCTGCCCGTCGCACGGCCGTGAGCCACGGGTCCTCGCCGTAGTCGTTCGGTGTGTGGTCCGGGCCCACGGACCGGGCGAGCATGGCAAGCATCTGCCGAGGCAGCGGCTCGGGACGAGCGAACAGCTCGGCGACGGCGCCTGGCTGCGCCGCCGCGTCAAGCCAGTGATCAAAATCCGAGGGTAGCCGCCCCGAACGTACCGAGACGGCAAGGGCGTGGAGCACCTCCAGCGAGCCGACCGCAGCGACGGCGCGCTGCGCCAAGTCGGTTCGTCCCGCGGCGAAGATGGCGGTGATGATCTCGGAGCGGTTGACGTGCGAGCTTCGAAGCGCGGCGAGAGCTTCCTCGTCAATGCCGAGCTTGCGCGCCCAGAGCGCCGGCTCGACAGCAAGCTCCGGGCGTTCGCTGAGGATGGGAGCGGCGAGTGCGGACCCCGTCGTCAGCGCTGCTATGAGGTCTGTCGGCGCTGCCAAAGCGACGGTGCGGACGGCCAGTGCCCCGACCGGGTCTTCCTTTCCGATCATCGAAGCAAACAAGTCGGGTCGGCGGCGAAGGACGGCCCGGCCAAGCCTGACGCCCTCGGCTGCCAAGTGGGCGGGCTCGACCATGTCAAGGTGCGCGAGAACATACTCCAAACCGCTGTCGTCGAGCGTTTCCGCTTCAGCGATCGCGGCGCCGGCGACTATCGCGCGCGCCGCCCGCGCCTGCGTCGATCCCAGTTCCTCCTGCAGCAAGGCGATCGCGTCAGATACCGCGCCAGGCTCAGACCGGAAGCGATCGATCAGCCGATGTAGTCGGCATAGGGGTGCGAAGGCGGCGCGACCGCCGCCAACATCGCCGCCGATCTGACGGAGGAAGCCGCGCAGCCCGTCCGCCTGCGGCTCCATCAGGTCGTTGACGGCTTCTTCCAGCCACTCGCCGCTCGCTGCGACACCATCCGCTTCAACCGTTTTCGGGAAGCGGGTCCGCAGCGCTTGATTGCCTGACGGGAGAAGCTGGAGGTCGAACGCTGCGCCATCGGTAGAACGGTCGGTCGCCGCGAGCGTGCAGAACCGAAAGTTGCGCCGCAGCCTTGGCCATTGCTGAGACCAGAGGACGGTCACCAGCCTATCGGCGGCCGACCCCGTCTCCCGGAAAGCGATGATCCGCGCTTTCGGCTTGCCGTAGAGCGCCCCGATGATTTGCCGCGCCCGAAGCGCGTCGGGTACGCGGAGACTGGGCGGCTCGGCGGCGCATTCGACCAGCAGGGGTTTGGCGTACTCGGCGTGGCCGCTCGGCTGCGGACGCCGAAAGGCGGAGATAAGGTCGGTGAGCGCACCGAGCCTTGCGAGATCGGCGAAGTCTATAAGGAGGGTATGCGTCCAGACACAGCCCGGACGCGGCATCTCGGGGGCGGCCCAGGTTCGGGCAAAGGCGTAGAGGCCCGCATCCGGCAACGGATAGCCCGTCAAGTAACCGGATTCGTCGATGCGCACGCCGGACCCCGACACGTCGCTGAGGAAGAGCATGGTCTTGGCGTCGCGCGGCTTGAGTTGGATCGAGTTGGCGAGCTCGCGATGCCCTTCGGCGTAGCCATGAAGAGCGTGGTGCAGCTTGAGGCGCGCGGCGCCGGTTACGCCATCAACCATGCCAGCGGCTCGGTGAGGTCGCGGGTTTCGATGTCGCCGCCGACGAGGCGGATGCGGGCGGAAGGCTGGTCGAGATTGCGGAGCGCCTCGGCCTCGGCGGTGGGCGGCGCATCGTCCTCTTTCAAGTCGTACGTGCCCCCTTGCGCGCTGAGGCCGTAGACGCGCCAGTCCCAGCCGTCGGCCTTCCCGCGAAGGTACTGGCCGAGGAGCGGAAGCCTCTCGGTAAGGAAGTCTTCTGGATCCAAGCCCTCCTCGGCGACCGTGTCCCAGGCCGAGAGCATAATGGCCAGGCGGCGCGGACCGACGTCGAGCGGCGGCTCGCGGAGCAGTTGCAGCAAGGCGACGACTTGGATCTGCGTCGGCGCGAGGCGCGGGTGCCACGGAACCTCTTCGCCTTGAGGGACGGGAAGGCCGAGCTTCCGTGACAGCTCAACATCGTCGACCACCCACCGCGGCGCGCGGATCGTGTCGGCGTGGATGAAGAGCAGCACACTTGCCGCCCGGAGCACGTCGGCCACCTCCTGGTCGCATGTTCGCTCCTCCCACATGCGGCGATAGGCTTCTCCGGCGACGTCCGGAAAGGTGACGCGGACGGCAAGGCCGCTCTGATCGAGCAGGTTGATGCTGACGAGCTTGTTGCCGCCGATCGCGGTGCGTTCCTGCACGCGGGCCGCGCGCCACCGGGCGGCGATTGCGTTCAGGTGGGCGACGTCCCCTGACCGGAGATTGTGGAAGCGCAGCGCAGTCTCGATCTCGCGGGCGGTGACGAGGTGCCACAGCGCGCCCAGGAACGTGGTCTTGCCTGACTCCGGCAGGCCGATGATGACGACGGACCGCTCAGTCATCGGCGACCTCCGCTCCGGCTACGACAGGCAGCCGCGCGAAGGCCCGAACAGGGGCCGGCGCTGTCTCGGGGATCGTAGCGGGCTTCGCGGCCGGTGCCGCCCAGAGTGCAAGCACGTCTGCGACGCCGGTCCCGCGCGCAACCGCGACCGACGACGGTGACGCCGCGACCGTGCAGGCGCGGATCTCGCCGAAAGCGCCGTTGAACGCGCGCCGCACCTGGACCTCGATGGCGGTGAAGTCGTTCTGGGCTCGCTCCCGGTGCGGCGACGCTTGAACCGCGTCGAGCTTGGTCAGCACCAGGACGAGCTGCTGCCCGCTGCGCAGCGCGCCGCCGTCGAGCAGTGCCTGAAGCGTCAGCAGGATCTCGCTCCGAAGATTGTGGCGCGCTCCCGCATCGAGCAGCCGCTGACCATCGATCAAGACGGTGAGCGTGTCCGCCCGGGACACCTCCGGGAACGCGGGCAGATCGGTCACGTCATCGGCCGCGGACCGATATTCCTCGCCGGCGCGGTCGCTGAGCAACAGCGCGAGTGCGTCGCCCGCCGGGCCGCCTGACAAGTCAAGATGATAGAAGCGCACTTTGCCCAAGGGCGTCCGCTCCATGTCGGGCGCGTTCCGACGCGAGGCGGCGCGGGCGTCGTGACAGGCCAGTTCGAACGCGTGAAGCGTTTCGGAGCGCGCATAGCCGGCGCCGCCGACCGGGCCCTCCTGGAAGAGGTCGTAGACGCTTGCGATCAGGCTGGTCTTGCCCGCCCCCTTTGGACCGATAATCGCGATCACCCGCGCGTCGCGCGCGCGAAGGATGCGCGACGCGCCCTCGAGCGTCAGCGTATCGGCGCCCGGCAGCCGCAGTCCGGGGACATCGTCTTGGGTCTCGATCTCGTCGTCGGTCTCGTCGAGCACATCCGGCTCACGGCCGTAATGCGGGCAAGCGGAGAGCTCGAAGCCTTCGACGCACCTCCCTGTCTCCGCTACGCGGCACTCGCGGTTGGCGCAGATAATCTCGTCGGCGGCAGCCATGTCGCTCACACGAAGAGCGCCAACAGCCGCTCGCGATAGAAGAGCGTCCCGAGCGACAAGGCCGGGTATTGGCGGGCCGCATCTACGCCGACGACTGCCGCCCAGTTCGGGACCCAAGTGTCGCCGCCACCCGCTTCCATGTGGCGCTTAATCGCAAAATGGATCGGCTGGGTGACTGGCGAAGGATCACTTTCGCCAATCACGGTCGCCAGCCACGGCGCGCCTGCCGCGCTGAGCGCGGCGACGATTGTCAGCTTTTTCCGCTCCTTCAGCCCCGCGCGCGTGAGGAGCGGCCTTATTGACCGCGGACCGGGCAGTGAGGCCGTGTTGTTCGCGAGCTCGCTGGCGAAGACGAGCGGCTGAGCGTCCGCCGGTACGGCGTCGAAGGCGCAGTCGAGGTCGACGCTTCGTCCGCCGATGAGCCACCACAGCATCTGCAGTTCCTCGTCCTGGACCTGGATAAAGCGGTCGATGGCGCGCGTCGCGTTCGCCTGCCGGGTCGCGAGCGCCCGCGTGGCCGTTCGGGCGCTGTTCGCGGCCAAGGTGAACGCTTGACCGACCGCCTCCCAGCTCCCTTCCTTCGCTTTTGTGGCGGCGGCTTCGAAGTCAAACTTGGGCGGCTCCGCGTTGATGAGGCTGTCGAGCGACGGGCGCGCCCGGTTGGCATCGGCCAGGCGCTCGATCGCGGCCTCGGCCAGCGTCAGAAGATCCATCGGCAGTTGGGCGGTCCGGCCTCCGGCCAAGCCCGCCGTGGCGACGCTCAGCGCCGCCGTTGCCGCGTTGTCACCGTTCGCCTCGCTCAGCACTGCGAGACAAGCGCCCGCGAGGACCTGGACTTCGCGGGCAGCGCGGCTCGCGTCGAACGTCTCGTCCGCCTCGCGATAAACCTCGTGGATACGGGACAGGGATTGGCTTGACGGCGCTTGCTTGGTCCCGAAGGCGAGCCGCACTAAAGTTTCGATCGTAGAGGCGTCAGCATTTTTGGTGAGGGCGTGCACCGCGGCCCAGCGCGCGTCGCGAAGCTCAGTGTCGTTTCCGACCGTGACAGCCGCATACCAGCGCGGAAAATCCCTGTGCATCACCGGCGCCTCGTCCGCCATCACGACCTCTCCCTTAGCGCCACTTCATGCGCGACCTTATCGAGTATGCCCCGCTCACCCGCCTTGAGGAGCGCGCGGCCGTAGCGTTCGGGCTCGGGCAGCTTCAGTTCATCCCGCTCGATGAGAGCGAGCTTGAGCGCAAGATCGCGACGCTGGCTGGAGCTGAGGTTCCAGAAGCGGAACACCAAGTTGCGGGTGCCCTCGTCGCTCATCGCAGCCTCCACGTCGATCTGCGCCGGCACCAGCGGAGCGGCGACGACGCTCGCCGGGGCGGTCGCCGCGACGATGGGCGCGCGTGCGCGGCCGGGGAACGTGATGCGGTGCCGGAAGACGGCGGCGCCCTGCGCCGTCAGGGTGGGCCGATACTGCTCCGGGTTGACCTGCCATTGCAGCAGGTGCGCCTCGACCTCCAGCGCGCGATGTGGCCCTTCGCCCGCCACGCGGACATCAATGAGGTTGTAGGCGGGCTGCCATCCGGCCTCGCCGCGGTCGGGGTTGACTGCTCCGGCGCTGAAACGGATATAGCCGTCGTCCTTGGCCACGCGCTGGCGGTGCTTGTGGCCGAACAGGTGGATCGCGGCGCGGTTCGCGATCTTCTCGTCCACCTCATCCTGGTCGGAGAACCAGTCGGGCGGGTGGTGGCACATGACGAGGTTGACCACGTCGTCAACCGGGTCGAGCCCGGTCTGCAGCGGGCTCAGGTAGAGACTCTCGCGCGTGTCGTCGCGCCCGCCGGCGCCCGACAGGAGAACCGAGGTGAGGCCGTAGACGCGCAGGTGCACGCCGTCTTCGAGCGGCAGGTCCTGCTTCCAGTAGAGATGGTCCGGCGCGTAGAGCTGGCAGCTGAAGTACTTGGCGAACTCGTTGTACGCCTCCAACGGCTTCAGCAGGGCGCGGCCGGTCTCGGGGTCCATGAACTGCGTGCGGAACTCGCGCTCGCGGCGGTGGGGCTCCGCGGCCATGATCGCGGCCTGAGCGTTGCGAACGGCGGCGGAACGCGTGATCGCGCCGCGATCGACGTCGTGATTGCCGGGGATCACAAAGATGCGTTCGAGGTGGCACCCGCAGGCGTCGGCGAGATCGTGGATCCAGGCCTTGGCGACCTCGTATTCGGCCGGATGACCCTTGAAGGCGACGTCGCCGCCTATCAGCATGGCGCCAACCGGCCCGATCGCCTGGACTTGCTGCCGCACATCCTGGATCATGCGGGTGCGGTAGGGCCTGTCCGGGTCGAGGTCGGGGCTGACGCAATCAGGCTCGCGGAAGTGGATGTCCGAGATGTGGAGCAGCAACATTGGGCTGTCTTAGCAGGTCGTGTCCGAAAAATGTAGCATCCTTCGGACGGCCTTCCGCGTGTCCGAAAAATGCGGCATACTTCGGACATGGTAACCCTGACCCACGTTGCCACGGACCTGCGCAGCCGAATCCTCGCGAGACTGGCGGAGCAGCCGGGCGAGGTTTGGACCCCGAACGACTTCGCGGACCTCGGCGGACGAGACGCCATCGATAAGGTGCTCCAGCGGCTCGCGGCCGCCCAGGAGCTTCGCCGGATTGATCGGGGCCTCTACGACGTGCCCGCGCCAAACCGGCTGACTGGCCGGCCGAGGGTGCCTGACTATCGGGCCGTGATCCGGGCGGTGGCGCGTCGCGATAAGGCGCGCTTCGTGGTGGACGGTATGACGGCGGCGAACGACCTGGGACTGACCACCGCGGTGCCGGCGCGCATCGAGGTTCTGATCGACGCGCGGCTGAAGCCGATCACGCTCGGCAATCAGCAGATCCACTTCAAAAACGCCGCGCCGCGCCGCCTCTACTGGGCAGGTCGGCCCGCGATGCGGGTGGTCCAGGCGTTGCACTGGCTGCAGGACGTCTTGACGAACGAGGAGGAGCGCACGCGAGTCGCGGCGGTGCTGCACCGGCTTCTCGCCGACCCGGCGCACGGGCCTGCGATCCGCGCCGACCTGCGCGACGGTCTCTCTGCGCTTCCAATTTGGATGCAGAAATTCGTGCGGCCCCTCATTCTGGACAAGGCGGAGCCGGCATGAGCGCCGAGGCGTTCGCGACGGTGATCCGCGCGTCCGCGCGCGATCGCCTCGACCTGTTCCTCGCGACCGCCAACCGGCTCGGAACCCCGGTCGGCAATGTCGAGAAGGACTTCTGGGTTTGCTGGACGCTGGACGCCCTCTACCACCGGCTCCCCGCCGATCGCCCCCGGCTCCTCTTCAAGGGTGGCACGTCGCTGTCCTAGGCTTACGGGCTGATCCAGCGCTTCTCCGAAGACATTGATGTAACGGTGTTCCGCGACGACCTCGACCAGGCTGTCACAGTCGAGGAGCTGGAGGCGCTTTCCCGCACGAAGCGGCGGGCGAAATTGGACGCGATCCGCGACGCCTGCCGCGACTATGTCACGGGCCCGTTGCGCGCATCCCTTTCGGAGATGATGGCCGACGTTACCGACGGCGCCGCCCGCGTCGAGGTCGACGCTGCAGACCCTGACGGCCAGACGCTGCTTGTCTGGTATCCCGAGGTCGAGCCGCGCGACGATGCTTATGTCCGACCGGCGGTGCGTATCGAGTCCGGGGCCAAATCTGCGCTGGACCCGCACGGAGCGGCCACGATCAAGCCCTACGTCGCCGACGAGGTGGTGGACCTGGACCTTGCCGTCCCCGACGTCACCACCATCGAGCCGGGCCGCACCTTTTGGGACAAGATCGTCATCGCTCACGGCTTGCGGCGCTGGTATGAGCGTCGCGGCGTGCTGCGCCAGGAGGGGCAGCGTGTTTCGCGGCACTATTATGACCTGCATCGCCTGGTTGGCTCCGAGGCGGGCAGGATTGCGCTCGGTGACAAAGGTCTGGGTCAGGACTGTGTGAGTCACGCCCGCATGTTCTTCGACCGCCCAGATTACGACCTCGCCTCGGCCAAGCCCGGCACTTTCGTCATCGCGCCCAGCAAGGGCATGATCGACGCGCTTCGCCGTGACTACGCCAGCACCATCGCCATGGTCTTCGGCGAGCCCCCACCGTTCGAGGCCATCCTCGCCTCGGCTCGAGCGATCGAGGCGATTGCAAACAAAGCACCGCTGCCGTGACCGATCGCGTTGCTCTCCTGAGACGGTCGGTCGAAGCGATCGCATGGCGCAAGCACCCCGGGCGACTCTGTTGCACGGACCCGCCCAGTGGCGTCCGAGATCGGCTCGGCGTAGGAGGATCCTCCCTGACTTGACCCCCGGATACCCATCTTGCCTTTCAAGCTGAACCAAGGCCGGCGCCATCATATTCCCAGGCAGAAGCATAAGGTAATGAACTCGGCGACCTATGACGCCAGCCTGCGCCAGCGTGGGAGTTTGACGGTTTGGTTCACGGACGAAGCTATTGAGGGCTGGCGGGCGGAAGCGCGCACGACCCCGGGCGGGCAACCCTGGTATTCACCTTTGGCGATCCTGACCGCGCTGACCTTGCGTGCGGTATTCCGCTTGGCGCTGCGCCAGACCGAGGGCCTGATTGGGTCCATCATTGGCCTGCTTGGGCTCGCTCTGACCGTGCCGGACCATTCCACGCTCAGCCGTCGGGCCAAAACGCTGGCGGTGCCACGCCCACAATCGCGCAGGGACAGCGAGCCCGTTCACCTGCTGGTGGACAGCACGGGGTTGAAGCTTTGCGGCGCGGGCGAGTGGCTGATTGAGAAGCACGGCGCGAAAACACGGCGGTCTTGGAGGAAACTGCACCTCGGCCTGGATGCCGACACCGGGCAGATCGTCGCGGCGTCGCTGACAACGAAGGGGGTCGATGACGGCGCCGAAGTCGGTCCACTGCTCGACCAGGTCGCCGGAACTGTCGCATCGTTCATCGCCGACGGCGCCTACGACCAAGACGGGGTATCGGCCGCCGTCGCCGAGCGCCATCCCGAAGCGGCGATCATCGTGCCACCACGGTCCACGGCCGTGCCGAGCGAGACGGCGGGAACCGAACCCACGCAGCGGGACCGCCATCTTCAGCTCATTGCCAAGCACGGCCGAACGGCCTGGCAAAAAGCATCCGGCTACACCATCCGCGCCCGGGCTGAAGCGACCATCGGTCGGTTCAAGCAGGTGATCGGCGACGGGCTGCGCTCACGCACGGATGAGCGTCGGGCAACCGAGGTTGACGTCGCCGTCCATGTCCTGAACCGCATGCTGGATCTGGGACGCCCAAACTCCGTCCGCGTTGCCTGAACGCAAGCACGGCTGGGATCATTGCTTGTGTCACACCAATCCATGCAACACGGCCCATCCTGGACGGCTTCGACGCCCTCGAAGGCCTCGCCGCCGGAACGACCTTCGCGGGCTTCGCAGCGTCCGCCTTGCGGCGCTTGATCCTCCGCACCGATTCGCGCGCCTCGCGGATCAGCTGCTCCGCCTCCCTGGTGACCCCGTCGGGATCCTCGACCTCACGGCGACGGGCGGAACGTCCGACAAGGAAATCACTCGAGCCGAGGACGACGACACCGCGCTTCGGAACAACCGCCAGACTCCGCACCTGGACGACCATGACGCTGGTAGCCGCCTCCCGCACCGCAGCCTCAACCACAAACGCAGCTGCAATCGGCAAGCGGGACGTCATCACGCGCCAGTCGACCGCATGGCCAGACGTGGCGAAGGGCGACGCGCGCGCCATCATCCACCCGACCACGACCTCTCGCAACGCAGCCAATCCATCGACGGAGAGATCGTAACCACCCGACACGGTCGTCGCCAGACGCCTGACGTCGTCGCGGCCCAGGATGCACACGCGCACAAGGTCGGCGACGATCTGGTCACACTTCAAAACTTCCAGACGGACATCCAGACAACGGTCAGATCCAACCTCCAGCCGAGCCGCCCGATCACGCGCGAGAGCTACCGCATCCACCATGACGCGTGACAGGATAGAGGCGGAGGACGGTTGGTCGTCGAACAGGCTGGGGGGTCGCGATGGCACGATGGAATCACCTCTGTCGTTGAGGCGACACGTTACCATGCGCCCACCCAGAAACATCCAACCACGTGTTGCTGCTACCCTGTGCGACCATGACCCACATCCGTGTGTTCGAAACCACCAGTTGAGTCCGTAACGACCTACGGATCTCAAGTGCGAATGCGCTTAGGGTCGCGGATGTGTCCATCATACTCACATTTGTTGTTATACAAGGTTGATGGATACATGTGGAGACCCAGACCACATCGCTGTTAATCCCAGCCACGAAAAACAGCCACATGACTCCTATCATCAGGACATTGATGCGGCCGTATATCAGGGATGTGTTCAGCAACCCGACATCAGCGATAGAGGCCCGATGACGTGACTCCGAAACCGCAGCAGAAAACCGTCCACGACCCGGACCCAAACCCAAACCCAGAATCGGAACCGCCCGGGTCGAGACCAGCACCCCACAACACGGCGTCGACCAAGACAACAGATCACCTAGAACGAGGCTGGAGGCCACAATACAAGCGTTCTAACCAGGACACGGCCCCAGGCGCATCGACCGGCAAAGCAGCTGGACAAGCCCGATGGGAGACGAACCTAGCCGAGACCAGCCAAACAGAACGCCGCCTGACAGAACACAGAGATTCCGCTGTTCAAGACACGGCCCCAGGGAGGAAGGAAGGGGCCAGGTAGGCGGAAGAGAAGGTAGAGTGGATAGGCACGCTACCGCAAAACTATATGCACCCCATGGGCGCATATGAGTTTTGCTGCTGTCGTCCGCTGCGCTGGCTGTCCTGCGCGGCCCAGAGGGACCTTACGGGCCGCCCTCCGGCGGCATGTGCGACGCGCGCCCCTTCGGGTCGCGCCCTGGCCCCGTGACCGGGCCCAGGGCTGCGTCGAAATGCAGGAAATCGGTATTTGTGAGGATCACACCCCGGAGAGTTCTACGAGTGCGAACCGCTCTCCTCACAAATAGGCATCCAGGACAGAAAAAGGCCTCCGACCGAGGCCTACTGACCCGAAAAATGCCAATTGTGAGGAACGACCGAATCCGGCCCTACGGATCCGTTTCCGGTATCCTCACAAATACCCCAAAACCAACCGAACATGACGACCGACCCGCCGGGAGCTCCGTTGACCGATCAACCGTCCCGAGTGCGGACGGCGACGAATTGCCTTAAAGGAATGCGGTCGAAACCGACTGATTCGCTGGACGGAAAAGGACGCACCGATGCCACCAAGCCGCGGACGCCGCAGGATACCGCTCAACGAGTTGTACAAACGCTGGACCGGTCCGGACCGACGGGCGATCGAACACAACGCCGCCCGGGCAAGGACGGCGCTCTACGAGGAACTGCTGGAATTCGCACCCGGCCGTATGCAGACGGCCGAGGAGGTGTTCCGCGTCAAGGACCGCTACTTCATCGAAGCCGCATATCTCTTCGAGAAACCATTCTTATCGGAAGCCTTGGAGTCAATCGACATGACGAACGGAGAACGCGAACGAACCAAGATGATCGAAGAGATGAAGCGTGACGGCGTCCTCGTACCGGGAGACCACACCAACGCGCAGACGATGGGAAGCTACTACCTCGCAATGGGGATAGACCAGTTGGCGTTCGTGTACCACTGGGCCGAGGAGCATCGCTGGCACAAGAAAGGCCGGATCGGCCCAGCTCCGACCCCGATCGTCATAGACGTCGACCAATGGGACCAGACGCACCGGGAATCGTGGGGATGGGACCAACAGTCCTTGGACGAGAACGCAGCCGGATGGCTTAGGATCGCGGCACGGGCGAAGGCACGGCGGCTCGCCGCGATCATGGCCAGGGCACCTGACGCGGTGCCCTCCGAGCCCCAGTGGACGCCACCCCCGCCGCTACCGAAGGTCGAGAAGCCGAAGCGGGTGGACCGGTACCACGACCTGAGGGCCGGCGAGTTCGTCGACATGACGATCCCGGTGACGATGAGCCCGCGAGACCACATGAGGCCGATCCTCGAGGCGGCCGGGCGCCTCGACCTGCTGCACCTGTACAGCAACCGGCTCGTCCAGTACGGGCCACTCGAAACGAAGTAGTCGGCCACCAGCAGGATCGCCATCCTGCTGGTAGGATGCGCGCGCAGCGAATCACCACGGGACAGGGGCCGTCCGGACGCGCATGGCGAAGGAAGTCGAACTCGACGAGCCGTTGATCGACTTCTTCCGGAAGGCGAACATCAACGCGGTGCACCGCGTGCTGGAGCGCGCCCAACGCAACGCCGACAAGGCGGCAAAGAAGCAGGCGAGAGGCTCGCGGGTGTCCGGCCGCACCGGACCGCTGACCAAGGCACTCAACAAGGCGATGGCGTCCTACGGTCGCAGTGCCAAGGACCGGGCGTCGATCCGGCAGACGGCGCCCGACACGGGCGGACGCCCATACCACTTCGGTTACTCGACGGTCACCAAGGGCGAGAGTGCCCGGGGACGGGCGGGCCAGACCGGCACGCCACCCAAGGCATCGAAACAGAAGGGCCGGGCCAGAGGGAAGTCCGGGGCTCCGACGGCGAACACCAGGGAGGCCGCCCACCAGGTGTACACCGAACGGGATGGTGCGGTGGAACGGGAAGCGGCCGCGGTCGACCAGGACGTCGGGCCGGATCCAGCGGCGGGCCTCGCGAGGACCACCGGGCGGGAGGAACCCGGCACGGAGGTGGCGCTCGCCGAGCGTGACCGCTCGGAAGGCAGGGAAGGCGCGGATCCCGGGATCGGGGAGGAGATCGACGGCGAGGAGCCGGACCTGGGGCCGCGGCGGCGCCGGCGACCGACGGAGACGACGCGGGACTTCGTGGAGGGTCTGGTCGCGGAGGGGCAGGGGGTCTCGCCGCTGGCGAGCGAGGCGGCGGCGCAGGCCTACATCGAGGACCCCGCCAAGGTGCCGCGGCTGATGGGGACGACGGCGAGCTTCGGCACGATCGGCGAAACGCTGGAGGAACGCATGTCGTTCTGGGACCTCGTGCACGAGCACGAGAGCTCGAAGGGCGGGCGGACGCAGAGCCGCCTGGTGCTGGAGCTGCCGCACGAGGCCACCGCCAGGGATCGGCACGAGATCGTGCGGCGCTTCACCGACGAGTTCCGGCGCAAGGGCATCCCGTTCTGGGCGTCGATCCACATGCCGACGAAGGAGAACGACGCGCGCAACCACCACGCGCACGTGGTGTTCACCGACCGGCCGATGCGGCGTATGCCACACCCCGAAACGGGAGCGACGGTGTGGGACTTCACCGTAGCCGAGACCTACAAGTCGTCGTCGCGGAACAAGATGACGCGATTCCCATACCGGCAGAACCGCGACCCGGAAATGCGGGACCGGGGCTACGTCAAGCTGAGCCGTGCGCGGTTCAGCGACGTGGTGAACGAGGTGATGGCGGCATCGGGCAACGCGGTGCGCTACGACCCCCGCTCGTACAAGGACATGGGGCTGGACGTCGCACCGATGCGCAACGTCACCCGCATCCTGGCCGACAAGCTGGACAAGCGGACGTTCGTGGTGATGGACGCCGAGTGGACCCGCAAGATGATCGACGCCGAGATCCAGGCGGCGGCGACGCGGCGGGACGCCACATTCGTCAAGCTGCAGGAGGTCGAGGTCAGGATGCAGCAGGCGGCGCGCAACGCGCACGCCGCGACGATGGCGAACGACCGGCTGCCGAAGCACCTGCGGCTGACGCCGGGCCGCGCCCTGGGCCGCGGGGCGGCGACGGCGGTGATGGACAAGATCCTGGCCGTGCGCCGCGACCGCCTCGCGACCAAGTTCGTGGACGAGGCGACGCTGTCGGCGCTGCGCCAGGTGGCGGAGGCGACCTCGCCCACGCAGGGCAGGCGGAAGGCCGCACGCGCATACAACGCGGCCACCGCGCCCGACCCGGCCGACCTCGCCGCACTGCACGAGGCGGCGGTGCAGGAGATGGCCGAGCACCGTCGGACCATGCCGGGCCGGATGGCGCAGTCGCGGATGCGCGAGGACGCCCTGGCCCGCAAATGGCGTGGCGAGGCCCCCGGGTCGGGCGGTGGCGGATCCGCTCCGGGACCCACCCCCGGACCGCAGCCGACGCGGGCGCCGGAGGGCGGCCCGGGGAGCGGTCGCAGGGGACCGCCGGACGTGATCCACATGCCGACGCCGCGCCCGGCCCCGCCCCCGACGCCGTCGCCCTGGAACGGCGCGTATCCCGGGATGGCCCAGCGCACGCCCGGGCCACCCGACCGCCCGATCGGGATGGGCGGCCCGTTGGTGGGACGACGCACGACGATCACGCCCGAAGAGGAACCCGACGATCGGGCGTCGCGATCGAACCCTGCCGTCCGGAGACCTGGGATCATGCCTCACCCGGGCTCGCTGAAGTTCGCGCCCGGCTCGATGGCCGACCGGGTCAACCGGACGGCGAAGGCCTACATGCAGACTTTTATCGAAGCCGTGGACGGTGCGGGTGCCGACCTCGGAACGGCATTCGACACGGCACGCCAGAAAATCGTCGAACAGGCCGCGGCCCGCCGGGCCGCGGCCGAAGCGGAGATCGCGCGGATGTCGACGGCGTCGAAGGCGCGCGACGTGGCCCCGACGCCAGGAGCGACGTCGAGGACGCACGCGGGACCGAGGATGCAGGGTCGCGATCGAACGGCCGCGAAGGCCGGGGTGTCCGGCGACGGGGGACGGACGTCCGTCAGCGCGGGCGAAGACGTGCCGCCTCGGTCCCCGGGGCCCGCGACACGATCGTCGACGAACGGAACCGTCGGGTCGCGTCCCGACGCATCCGTCCGGACCGACACCACACGAAACCGGACCGACGCGAGCAACGACCGGTCGGCGACGGTTCCCGGCACGCCTGAGGGACCACCCAGGGTCGTGTTCGGTGCCCGTTTGACCAAGGTCCGCGGAAAGAGGGACGAGACGCGACGCACCGCTCCGACGGAGACGGCCGCACCACCCGCGGACACCGGACGGACGCCCGACCGACCCCGCACGACATCGATGGACGCCCGGGACCGGAACCCGCTGGATGGCGCGGCGCCCGTGCCAGCCGCACGACGAGGCGGGGAACCGACGAAGCAGACCGTCCGGACGCCCGGGCGGAACCCGGCAGTCGACGAACCCGCGAACCGACCCGTCCGCATTGCCGACCCGTCGGCGGCCGCCCCGGACGGGGATGCCGCGAGGAAGGACGCGACCGCCATGCCGGGCAAGTCCGGGGGGGCGTCGATCCCGACCGACGTGACCGCAACCGGGGAGCCGACGAAGGACGAGGACGGCCTCGACGCCGCCGAACGCCGACGCAGACGTCGGAAGGCGATACTGGCGGCAAGGGTGGGGGATCGCGGCATCTAGGGTTTGCGACGCGCGGCCTTGTCGTACCGAATCACTCGCGGATAGAATCGAGGGGACGCCGATGGATTCTTCCATGGTGATTCCGAGCATCCGGGGAGGAGAGTGAAATGGGCAGAGGCGATCCTTGGGACGAGGACCTGTTCTCGGAACCACCACAGGCGACCACCGCCGGCATGCCGTTCCACGGCCTGGGATGGGACACGCTGCGCGACGTGGTCGCCGCACCGGCGAAGACGCAGGGTCTCATCGTCAGGATGGGGAACGTCGCAAAATTGGGGGTCAGGCTGCGATCGCCACTGGCGGACATAGATCGTTTGCGGACTGTAATCGCTGTCCGAAGCCGGGACCGAGCGTGCCATTATAGACGGCGCACCGAACCTGCAGCAGCAGATCGGCCCCGCGTCGCGACCACCGCATCTGCTTTGACTTGTTCATCCGGCGGTTCACCAGGAAGTTGGCCGTCCCTTCGGTGATCGCGGTGCCCACCCGCAAGCCGGCACGGTGGCGCTCGGCGTAGTTGACCAGCCAGGCGCTCTGGCCGGTCAGATAGCCATCCAGCGCGCGCAAGGCGGTCCACAGCTTCCGTGAGGGTGCTGTAGACCTTCGCTGACCTAGCTCGCCCTGAAAGTGATGCATGACCGCTCGGATGCGATCGATGCTGATTTGGGCACTCTTGGCCTTGCCATTCCAAATGCGCCAGTGCAGCCGCTCGACCTCCTCGACGATCACCGCCTTCGCCGCCACCCGCGCCGGGTCATCCGCCGACAGGCCGTCGGCGATATGCTTCAGGTGCTGCAGCCGCATGGCGATGTGAAACCAGTCGAGCATCGGCCGTGTGGTGACGCCGGCATCGGCGAGACTGCCCCGGAGCCCGGGACAGCCATCGGTGAAGGCGGTCACCGCCGTGTCCTCGGTTCGTCCGACAGCGTCGAGGCTGCAGCGGATCACCGCTCGGATGTCGGTAGCGGCTTTGGCGACGGCGCCGAAAACCTGCCGGCCACCGGACGCCGTTTCGACATTGCCGACCCGCACCTCCAGATGTCGCTCGCCGTTCTCACAGCTGCGGATGAAGGTCGGATCCAAGGTCACCACGATCGCCGACGCCGCCGCTTCGGGCCGGATCGCAATACGATCCCGAAGCATCTCGCCGACTTTCAGGGTATGGCGGCGCAAGGTCGCATGATGCTTCCCCGCGTCGACCGGGACCATCTGCACCAACACATCCGCGGCCGTCCTGTAGGTCATCAGGGCCGAGAGATGCGCCTGAAGCCGGTCCAGCTCCGGGGTCGATCGGCAATGCGAGGGCCACGCCATGCGAGCCTCGATGCCGTCACACGCGGCACAGCGAAAACGGGGAAGCCTCACCATGACCTCGCCGAACAGCGTCGACACCGCATGGTCCCGGTAATCCTTCACACGGCAAACGCCACCACAGCATGAGCAATCAGGCCGCCGAACAGCGTGTTCCCTGGCCTGCACAGCCACGATCTCCCGTTGAACGCCCGCCAGCATCCGCTTCGCTTCAGCCAGGGTCAGACCTAAGTTGGCGATGTCGACGAGATCATCGGGCGGGTGATCTCCATGACGTCCACGCACGGCCCCTCGCCCTCAGCCCCGATCTTCACCAACCGCAACATCCAAGCCGCGCATCCACCCTCGGTCAGAGAACGAACGCGAAAATACCCAACTGGCGGTCGCACCCCCAATCTTGCGACGGTCTCAGCAAGCGAACGGAAGACCTATGTGAGGGATGTTTTGCCGGACTTACCCATACCCTGGGTTGAATTTAGTTGCCAAATTTAGCCTTTTACGATTCGAAAAAGAGAAGATGCCAAGCCTGATTACTGGTGCTGATCCGGGCAGATCCAAGCAGCGCGATCAAGTCGCAGAAGTTGTCGCAGACCTTCGCCCTTCTGCGACAGATTTCTGCAACGCCAAAAGTGCCTGAATTTGTTGAGCTTACGCTCTTGTCGGAGAAATCCTAACTTATGAACAACGACAACATCTTGACCTGAGAACCAGCCTTAAACGTCGTCAGGTGTGACACAGTTCACGTCATTCCAGCTCTGCGCGTGGCCAGATAGCTCATCGCAGCCGAACCTGGAGAGCCAAAATGAGCAAGCTTCTCAGCCCCGAGGTCCTCACCGAGACCGCCCCGCAGCGCCTCACCCTGGTATGGCAGATCGACGCCACCAGCGGCCGACCGATATCCCGCTGGGTCGCCGAACCGCGTCTACCTTCGGTGCTGTCGCAACCCAGCGAGACGCTCGCGCTATCGCTGCAGTAACTGTTACGTTGTAGGTTCCCACTTGAGCGCCGACTGTGTCTGCCAAGCGCTCACAAATCTTAAGTTACGCGACACGCCAGCTTTTCTGCCGGTTTCATGGCCTTGTCACCCCAGGCTGGCAAGAGATGCGTGTTACGGATCTGTCTCTATTCCGTTAACGCATTATTTAACATAGAACGCCAGCTGGGAACCTCAAGGCACCCTGACGTTATGGCGATGCTCACAAAGCTACCCCTCATCGGCCGCTTTTTCGGCTCACCGCCTAAAAAGGCCGCGTCCGTGCGGGATTGGCAGGATGAATACCGAGCGGCGTGCTTCGTGCTCAAGAATTTCGATAGTGCGGTGCTGGGCGAAATCAAAGCGTCATACATGTCCGAACTGAACTTCTGGACGGCGCCTGATGAAGTCAGCCTCCTGACGGGGGAATGGGAAGTTGTCCAAAAGCACTATGATGCCTGGGTAGCTGCTCGGAGCGTCGATGCCGTCTGGAATGCAAACGTCACGCGGCATATCGGACGGAGCTTGCACGAAATCGGCATGCTATACCGGCACCAACCAGACTCGGACGAGCTGAGATTGTTCCTGGAGGTGCTCGGGACACGGCTGAGGTGCTTTGGCATCACATCAGATTCAGCATTCGCCGAACCGTATCCGATCGCCAATCGGGGCGGTTGGTTCGCTTGAGGCGAACCCTCCAGCCTGCCTGATGTACCGTCCGAGCGATTGACCGCCTGGCTGCTCCTGGAAGTCAAAGGTGTGCTGGACATCGCCATCACGAACAGCACGCCGGGATACCAGGCGCACCTTTCTGGTATCGACGTCTATACGCAGAAAATTTATCAGATGACCGTCTTACAGTCCTTCGGCGACCTGAAGGACGAGGACGGCATGATACGGTACGCGCCCATCCAGGAGATGTTGCGACGGCTCGTATGGCTACGCGCTTTCGGGGGAATGGGGCCCGCGCTATCCGTCGAAGACTCAGCCGTTGAGAGAGTTTTCAATGTGAGAAACGACCTGTGGCGCGAGCATAGGACACGCGTGCTGGTCAAGGAACACCCGGTGCCGTGGGAGCCCATGACGTTCGAACACATCCTCATGTCATGGCGGGCGGTCCATGCCGCAGGCGGCGCCGCAGTCGACCTAACCGAATACATCCCCGGATCTTGCCCATCTTGGGCGGCGTGGTCGGGGTCAGCCTGGGTCGCCATGAGGGAGCACATGGTGCGGTCGGCGCCATCAACCTTCGAGCTGTCTGACCGTTAACTGGCATTGTCGCTGGCGCTGCCGCCCGGGTTTGACCCTGATACCGAGGCTGCTCGCAAAACCATCGGCAGATATGGCCGGTGGCTCACTGAGACCGAATACCAGCAGCCGCCGAACTAAACAGAAACCTCCATTTCGGCCGCGGGCAGGATTATACAGGTGAAGCCGAGCTTGGCGATTTGGCGGGCAAGGCGGCTGGCTTGCACTTCGGGTGAGGTGCGGCGGAAGTGGTCGGCGCCGAGGTCTTGGTAGAAGGTGCCGTCGCGGAGCATA
>CAXTOT010000079.1:0-23566 GCA_964245915.1 uncultured Lichenihabitans sp.
GTTCCCATCACAGGCGTGTGCGTTTCACTAGTGTGATGGGCGTGCGCAGAGCCCACTCCCTCGAACCCCCTTGTTGAAATTGCAGACCAAGTATTCTGGCGTGACGGGGCGTTGCTACTTGCTGCTTTCGCTGTTGGAGAAGCGCGCCGGGCTGGGTAAATCAGAATAGAACTTCTGCAACCTCAACTGACACAGGGCCAGCTTGGCGTGAATCACCGGAGACGCGCAATGAAATCGGAGGCTTGGCTCGGCGGCGTGGACGTTCGGCTGGCCCAGCAATTCCGCTTCCTGATCGAGGCGGATCGGCTCAAAACGGTGATCCGGCGGAGCCGGATCGCGGATGCGTCGCGCCGGGAGAACACGGCAGAACATTCCTGGCATCTGACGCTGTTCGCGCTCGTGCTGCAGGACCATGCGGCGGGGCCCATCGATGTCTGGCGGGTGGTGCAGATGCTGATCCTGCACGATCTCGTCGAGATCGAATCCGGCGACACGCCGCTCTACGACGCGGTTCAAGCCGTCTCGCAGCAGGCGCGCGAGCTTGCCGCCGCCGACAAGATTTTCGGCCTGCTGCCGGCCGATCAAGGCCGCACCCTGCGCGCCCTGTGGGAAGAGTTCGAAGCCGCCTCCAGCTTCGACGCGCGCTTTGCCAAAGCGCTCGACCGGCTGCAGCCGATCCTGCTGAACCATGTGGTGGGGGGCGGCACCTGGACGGATTACGACGTCGACGAGGACCGGGCGCGGGTGCTGACCCGGCGCATCGCCGAGGGCTCGCCGACGCTCTGGGCCGCGGTGGAGACCGTGTTCGCGGATGCCGTTGCGCAAGGCTGGCTCAAGCCAGGCCGCGGGACGTGATCAGGTGGCGCGCAGCGGCGTCGCCTTGGTCTTGAAGTCGACCGACACGGCGTCGCCGCGGATCACGCAGGCGAGTATTCCATCCACTCGAACCCCTGCGGCTCCGTCCTGGAAGGTGAAGGTATCGGCGAAGGTTTTGCCCGTGGCCGTGGAGATCGTGATGTCGGGCGTGTCGCCGAATTCGACGTCGGTGGGCTCGAAGCCTGCGCGCTTCAGCTTATCGGCCAGGGGCGGCGCGCAGGCCGCCACCAGGGCATCGCGCCCCAGCAGCGCGTAAAACATTCGCCGCTGATTGAAGACGAGATCGCCGATCACGAGCAACATGATGAGAACGAGCAGCGCCGTCGCGGCGGCAAGGATTTTCAGCACCAGCCGCACGATCCTCTCCCAGGCTGCGTCGCCACCACGGGACCGCGGCGACAATCATGACCAAAATGCAAGGCGGCCATCACGTCTTTCAATGGACGCCGGCAGGCTTTTTCATTGCGACAGCGCGGTGACGAACCTATGGTCCCGGCGCCACCGAGCCCACCATTGGAACCATCCCATGGCCTTCATCGCCGACACCCTGTCCCGCGTCAAACCCTCCGCCACGATCGCGGTGACGCAGAAAGCCCGCGATCTGAAGGCGCAGGGCCGCGATATCATCAGCCTGTCGGTGGGAGAGCCGGACTTCGACACGCCCGACAACATCAAGCAAGCCGCGATCGCGGCGATCCAGCGGGGCGAGACCAAATACCCCCCCGTTTCCGGCATTGTGCCGCTGCGCGAGGCGATCGCCAAGAAATTCAAGCGCGAGAACGGGCTCGACTACAAGCCCAGCCAGACCATCGTGTGCACGGGCGGCAAGCAGGTTTTGTTCAACGCCTTCCTGGCGACGCTCAATCCCGGCGACGAGGTGGTGATCCCGGCGCCTTACTGGGTGAGCTATCCCGACATGGTGCTGCTGACGGGCGGCACGCCCGTGATCGTGCAGACCACGATGGCGCATGGTTTCAAGCTGCAGGCCGAGGATCTCGAGCGCGCCATCACGCCGCGCACCAAATGGGTGCTGCTGAACTCACCCTCGAACCCCTCGGGGGCCGCCTATACGCGCGACGAGCTCAAGGCCGTTACCGACGTGCTGATGCGCCATCCGGACGTCTGGGTGCTGACCGACGACATGTACGAGCATCTGGTCTACGGCGACTTCGTGTTCACCACCCCGGCCCAGGTCGAGCCCAACCTCTACCACCGCACGCTGACCATGAACGGCGTGTCGAAATCCTATGCCATGACGGGCTGGCGCATCGGCTACGCGGCCGGGCCGGAGCAACTCATCAAGGCCATGGACATGGTGCAGGGCCAGCAGACCTCCGGGGCCTGCACGATTTCGCAATGGGCCTCGGTCGAGGCGCTGAACGGGCCGCAGGATTTCATCCCCGAGCGCCGCAAGGCGTTCGAGGCGCGCCGCGACCTCGTGGTTTCCATGCTGGGGCAGGCGAAATACCTCGAATGCCCGTCACCCGAGGGCGCCTTCTATGTCTTTCCGTCCTGCGCGGGCGCGATCGGCCGGGCGGCGCCGAGCGGCAAACGGATCGACAACGATGAGGATTTCGTGACCGAACTGCTCGAATCCGAGGGCGTGGCGGCGGTGCACGGTTCGGCCTTCGGCACGGGGCCGAATTTTCGCATTTCCTATGCGACTTCGACCACCTTGCTCGAGGAGGCCTGCGCGAAAATCCAGCGCTTTACGGCTTCGCTGCGCTGATCCCACGGCCCGGTTGGCGCCGGGCCTCTGCGGTCACGCCAGCCCCTGAACCTTGGCGCCAACCCGCTCCCGATACAGCACGAACAGCCCGCTCGCCACGATGATGCAGACGCCAAGAAGCGTGTTGGCGGTCGGAATGTCGCCCCAGACGATCCAGCCCATGATGGCGGCCCAGACGATCGAGGCATATTGGAACGGCGCCAGCAGCGAGGCCGGGGCCAGCGCCAGCGCCTTGGTGATGGCGATGAAGCAGGCCATCGATACGATGCCGACCGCGAACATCAGACCGACGTCACCGGCGCCGGGTTCCACCCAGGTAAAGCCGGAGGCCGCAGCCCCGACCACGCCCGAACCGATCACCTGATAGGCCACCAGCGTCAGCCAGTGGGTGCCGCGAAGGCTTCGCGTCGTCACCATGGTGCCGGCGAACATGAAAGCACCCGCGAGCGCCATCAAGGACGAGGCCGAGACGGCGGACTCCGCCGAGGGATGCAGCGCGATTACGACCCCCGCAAAACCGGCCAGCACCGCCATCCAATGCGCGGCGCCCATCCGCTCGCCCAGAAGCGCGCCCGAGAGGCCCACGATCATCAGCGGCGCCGCGAGATAGAAGGTCATGACGTCGGCCAGCGGCAGCGCCCGCGCCGCGAAGTAGAACGCGAAAGTGTCGGCGGCCGAACACAGCACACGCAGGAGGTGGAGGCCGTACTGGCCTTCGACCCGCAGCCCGACCCCGCGGCGCCAGAGCATGAAGGCAAGCGGGATGCCGGCGCCCACCGCGCGCAAAAACATGATCTGGCCGACGCTGTAATCGGTGACCAGCCATTTTCCGAGGGCATCGTTGGCGGCAAAAAAGAAGATGCCGGCCGAGTAGAGGAGGATGCCGGCGCCCGTTTCGGCCGGCCGGAGAGCTGACATGCGATGCGATTGCCTGATGTCAGGTTCGGTTGCGGACGATGCGCCACCCGCAACGGCGGCGGCCAAACGCAACCAAACCACGATACGACCGGCAGGCCGGCCCCCCTTGCTCGGGCTTCAAACCTTTAGCGAATTCGCTAGAGGCGAAAGCGTCCTCGGGCCGGCCGGTCAGCCCACGTGGCCGACGACCGGCGTCGGGGTCCCGCTCTCATCGTGAAGCCCGGCCCAGATCCGCCGCTTGATGGCATAGAGCAGCGACGCGAACACGACGAGGAAGACGATGACGCTGAAGCCGGTTCGCTTGCGCTGGTCCAGCTTGGGTTCCGATACCCACATCAGGAAGGCCGCCACGTCCTTGGAATATTGCGCCAAGGTTTTGGGGGAGCCGTCGGTATAGTCCACCTGCCCGTCGTTCAGCGGCTGCGGCATGCCGATCGCGTGGCCGGGGAAATAAGCGTTGTAGTATTTGCCGTCCGGCAGCTTGAAGTCCTTCGGCGGGTCGACGTAGCCGTTCAGAATGCCGTGGATGTAGTCGACTCCTGGCTCCTGGTATTGGGTGAACGGCTCGATCAGGAAATTATACCACGGACCCTCGATGTCGCGCGCCTTGGCCAGCACCGACATGTCCGGGGGCAGTGCACCGCCGTTGGCGGCTCGGGCCGCTTGTTCGTTGGCGAACGGCGCGGGGAAGGGATCGGAAGCCCGGCCGGGCCGGTCGAACATGTCGCCCGCATCGTTCGGGCCGTCCTGCACCTTGAAGCTCGCGGCGAGCGCCTTGACCTGGCTTTCGGAGAAAGACGGGCCACCCGGATCGGACAGGTTGCGGAAGGCCATGAAATGCATCGAATGGCAGTTCGAACAGACCTCGCGATAGATCTGATAGCCGCGTTGCAATTGCGCGGTGTCGTAGCGGCCGAACGGCCCCGCGAAGGACCAGCTTTCCTTGGAGGGGGTCGGGTTGTCGGCCTCTTGTGCAGACGCCGTCAAGGCGCCGAAGGTCAGCCCCGCTGCCAGTGCGATTGGGAGGGCGGACATCGCTTTCAAGATCATCGGGAACTTCCGGTTCGAACCGTCGCAGGGCAGTCGGGCGTGTCGCATCAGCCGTCCACCGATGGGCTCGCGGCGGTGCGGGCCGCCATGATGGCGGACGAGGAGCCGCGCGGTCCGAGTACGGCCTCGGTGATCGAGGCCGGCATTTTTCTTGGCGTCTCGAAGAAGCCGAGCGCAAAAATGATCGGGAAGAAGGCGAAGTAGTAAGCCGTGAACAGCTGGGAAAAGACGACGACGGAACCGACCGGCTCCTGCGAGCCGATATAGCCGAGCGCGATCACGTCCGCGAAGAAAACGAACAAGAAGGCGCGATAAACCGGCCGGAAGTTGGCCGAGCGCACCCGGGATGTGTCGATCCACGGCAGGAAGGCGAGGATCAGGATCGAGCCGAATAGCGCGCAGACGCCGCCGAGCTTGGAGGGAATCGCGCGCAGCATTGCGTAATAGGGCAGGAAATACCATTCCGGCACGATATGGGCCGGGGTCACCAGCGGGTTCGCCTCGATGTAATTGTCGGCATGGCCCAGGTAGTTGGGCACTTCGAAGACGAAATAGGCGAAGAAGATCAGGAAGCAGACCAGCGCGAACCCGTCTTTCACCGTGAAATAGGGGTGGAAGGGCAGGGTATCCTTCTGGCTCTTGACCTCCACCCCGACGGGGTTGTTGGAGCCGGGAATGTGCAGCGCCCAGATGTGCAGCACGACCACGCCGGCGATCATGAACGGCATAAGGTAGTGCAGCGAGTAGAAGCGGTTGAGGGTGGCGTTACCCACCGAGTAGCCGCCCCACAGCCAGGTCGTGATGGAATCACCCACGACGGGAATGGCCGAGAACAGGCTGGTGATGACCTTGGCGCCCCAAAAGCTCATCTGACCCCAGGGCAGCACGTAGCCCATGAAGGCGGTGGCCATCATCAGGAGGAAGATGATGAGCCCGAGGATCCACAGGATTTCGCGCGGCGCCTTGTAGGAGCCGTAATACATGCCGCGCGCGATGTGGATGTAGACCGCGATGAAGAACATCGAGGCGCCGTTGGCATGCATGTAGCGCAGCAGCCAGCCGAAATTCACGTCGCGCATGATGTGCTCGACGGAGGCGAACGCCATGGTGGATTCGGGCGTGTAGTGCATGGCCAGCACGACGCCGGTGACGATCTGCTCGGCCAGCATGAAGGCCAGAATGCCGCCGAACGTCCAAAAATAATTCAGGTTGCGCGGGTTCGGGAAGGCGATGAACGAGGAATGCACGAGGCCGACGATCGGCAACCGGCTTTCAAACCACCGCAGAAATGCGTTCGGGGGAACGTAAGTCGAGGGTCCGCTCATGTCTGGTCTTCTTTCAAGGAGGTCACGGGCTGCGCTGGAGCGTCGGTCCGATCTCAGCCGATCTTCAATTTCGTCGGGGTCAGGAAGGCGTAGGTGGGCAGGTCGAGGTTGCGCGGCGCCGGCCCCTGGCGAATACGGCCCGAGACGTCGTAGACCGAGCCGTGGCAGGGGCAGCGCCAGCCGTCATATTGGCCTTCGTGGCCGAGCGGCACGCAGCCCAAATGCGTGCAGATGCCGATCACCACGAGCCATTCCGGTTTCTGCACACGGGACTGGTCCGTCTGCGGGTCTTTCAGATCACTGAGCGGGGTGTTTTCGGAGTCGGTGATTTCCTTGGGGGTGCGATGCCGGATGAAGACCGGGCTGCCGCGCCATTTCACGACCAGGATCTGGCCGACCGCCACCTTGTCGATATCCACTTCCGTCGATGCGAGCGCCAGGGTCGAGGCGTCCGGGTTCATCTGGTTGATGAGCGGCCAGATGGCCGAGCCCGCCGCCACGGCCGCCACGGCTCCGGTCGCAATATAGAGGAAGTCCCTCCGGGTGGGGGTTCCGGGGGTCATGGTCGCAGTCGCCAAAACCAGCTCCATTCAAGCCAAGGTGGCCGCCGAATCCCTCGGAGGCGTGGAGGGCGTCCGCCAAGCCTCACAAGGTCCGGATCGACATCCAAAGCGCCGTCCAGGACGGCGCCGTGCAACCCAAAGCCTTTCGAAGCCGCCAGAGCCCAAAGCCAGGGTTTCTTGGCATCGTTCGAAACGCGTGTCCAGAGTGCGACAGGGCCGTTTTCCCGGCCGATCCTAAAGCCGCTTTACCGGCGCACCATGCGACACGTATGCAGCGCGGATGCTGCAACTCGCGCTCTATCAGCCGGACATCCCCCAGAATGCGGGGACCATGCTACGCCTTTGCGCCTGCCTCGGGCTCGAGGCCGCCATCGTGGAGCCCGCGAGCTTCCCGGTGTCGGACCGCCATTTTCGCCGAGCCGGGCTCGACTACCTCGATCGGCTGCCCCTCGCGCGCCACGTCTCCTTCACGGCCTTCGAGGCTTGGCGCCGTTCGACGGGCCGACGCTTGGTGCTGCTGACGACCGCCGGTGCGACTGATTATCTCGGCTTCGCGTTCCGGCCCGACGACGTGCTGATGGTGGGCCGGGAATCGGCTGGCGTGCCGCCCGACGTCCACGCGGCCGCCGCGGCGCGCGTGAAGATCGCGATGGTGCCCGAGATGCGCTCGCTCAACGTCGCGGTCGCGGCCGCCATGGTGGTGGGCGAAGCCTTGCGTCAGGTCGGCCGGGCCGGGTAGGGCGCCGTCGCCACACGGCTTGCGCATGCGCCGATGTGGGCGCAAAAGGCCGCGAGCCACCGAGGTCCGTCATGCTCGCCTCAATGATCCTGTTCTCGCCGCTTTCGATCGTGGCCGCGATCGTGATCCTGGTGATCGTCTTGTCCAGCCTGCGGGTCGCGGCCCAATATCAGAAGGCGGTCGTGTTCCGGCTCGGCCGGTTCAACCGGCTGGCCGGGCCCGGCGTCTATCTCCTCTGGCCCCTCATCGAATGGCAGGTGAAGCTCGACCTCCGCACCGTGACGCGCGCGGTCGAACCGCAGGAAGGCATCACGCGCGACAATGTGCCGATCAAAGTGTCGGCCGTGATCTGGTTTCGCATCAGGGATGCGGGACGGGCCGTGATCGAGGTGCGGGATGTCGACAATGCCGTGGTCCAGGTGTCGCTGACGACCCTGCGCAGCGCGCTGGGGCAGCATACGCTCGACGATCTGCTGAAGGATCAGGTGACGGTCGCGGCCAGCATGCAACAGGCGATCGATCGCGTGACCGAGCCCTGGGGCGTCGAGGTCGAACGCGTGCAGATGAAGAACATCGAGATCCCGCCCACCATGCAGCGCGCCATGGCCCAGGAGGCCGAGGCGCTGCGCGAGAAGCGCGCCCGCATCATCAAGGCGGAGGCGGAACTCGAGGCCGCCGAGCAATTGCGCAACGCCGCCGCCGTGATCATGCAGAACCCGGCCGGGCTCGAACTCCGTCGCATGCAGATGATCACCGAAGTCGGAGCCGAGCAGAACACCATGACGATCGTCATGATGCCCAGCGAGTTCGTCGCCATGGCGCGCGGCATCGGCGAGCTCACGGCCAATATGGCGGCGGCCCATTCGAATGCCGATCAGGCCAAACCCGGTGAGTGAGGTGACCGGCGCTTCCGACCATGAGGACCCGTGGGCGGCCCGCAAGGCTCTTGCGCGCGCTTGGTTCGAGGCCTTGCAGAACCGGCTCATCGCGGCCTTCGAGGCGCTGGAACTGGCGGGGCCGGGCTGGCCGGAGGCCGAAGCGGCTCCAGGCCGCTTCGAACGCAAGGTCTGGACCCGCGCCGATCATACCGGCGCGCCCGGCGGCGGCGGCACCATGGCGATGCTGAAGGGGCGGGTGTTCGAGAAGGCCGGGATCCACGCTTCGACCGTGTTCGGTTCCTTTGCGCCCGAATTTGCCGCCTCCATTCCGGGAGCCGACCAGGACCCCCGGTTTTGGGCCTCGGGCGTGTCGCTGATCGCCCATCCCTGGAATCCCAACGTGCCAGCCGTGCACATGAACACCCGGTTCGTGGTCACGACGAAAGCCTGGTTCGGGGGCGGCGCCGATCTAACGCCCGTGCTCGACCGCAGGCGGCGGCAGGATGACCCGGACACGCTGGCCTTCCATGCCGCCATGCGGGCCGCCTGCGAGGCGCACGCCGAGGTGGCGCCCTACGATCGGTTCAAAGCCTGGTGCGAGGACTATTTCTTCCTCAAACACCGCAACGAGCCGCGCGGTATCGGCGGCATTTTTTACGACTACCTGACGGGCGACAATTTCGATCCGCATTTCGCCTTCACCAAACAGGTGGGCGAGGCCTTTTTGGGCGTCTATCCCCAGCTGGCGGCGCGCAACGCCGTAACCGCGGCGACGCCCGAGGATGTGCGCGAACAGCTGATCCGGCGCGGACGCTACGTCGAGTTTAACCTGCTCTATGATCGCGGCACCATTTTCGGGCTGAAGACCGGCGGCAACGTCGAGTCGATCCTGTCCTCCATGCCCCCGCGCGTGGAATGGCCGTGAGAAAGCCTAGCGCTCCGCGACACCCGAGGCGCGGACCAGCGTGTCGACGCGATCTCTCCGGCGCTGGAAGTCGGCCAGGGCCGGCCCTTGTAGAAACCGCCCGGCCGCGAGCTTGATCGTGAGGGGATCGACGTTCCGGTCGTTGATGCGCACCTCGTAATAGAGATGCGGTCCGGTCGACAGACCCGTCGAGCCGATGAAGGCGATCGTCTCGCCTTGCTGGACGCGCCTGCCGATCGCGACGCTGCGCGGAAATCCCGAGACATGTGCATAGGTGGTCTCGTAACCGAGGTCGTGGCGGATGCGGATATATTTGCCGTAGCCGCCCTCATAGCCGATCTTCTCGATCGCGCCGGCGCCGGCCGCCACCACGGGCGAGCCATAGGGCGCCGCGTAATCGACGCCCTCGTGAAAGCGCCGGTCGTGCAGGACGGGGTGGACGCGCCACCCAAACCCATCGCCCAGCCGTCCGTTGGCGACGGGCTTGCGGAGCAGGAATTTCATCACCGAATGGCCGGCCTCGTCGTAATAGTCGACGCTGCCGTCGTCGGGCGATCGGTAGCGATAGAACCGGGTCGCCTTGCCGTTGCGGGTCAGTGCCGCGAATTCGAGTTGCTGATCGCCGGCATCGTCATCCGGGCCCGCGCCGTAGAGGACCTCTAGCTTGTCGCCCATGGAGACCATGGCGCCGAGATCGCGGCCCGCGCCGAGCACACGCACGATGCTGGCCGTCAGCGCCTGTCCGACCCCATCCTGCCCGTTGAGCGTGTTGAGCGCATCGGCGATACTGCCGCTCGCGTTCCCCGCCGGGTCCGTCCCATCGGCCCCGTCGTCTGGCGCGCTCGGGCCGCTCTCACGCGCTGCGCTCGCGGCATGCGTCACCGGCAGATAGCGGCCAGCGTCCGATAAGGCCGCCATGGCGGTTGCGCCGTCGGGGTGTGTCAGCGTGATCTCGATCGGCCGCCCGGCGGGCTCGGCGGATTGCCGGACCGAGAGCTTCTCCCCGCCCGCGAACGTCGCGGCCGGGTCATCCGACTTGCCCAGCAGAGCCGACGAAAGGTCCGCGAGGTCCGAGGGGGACAGCGCGAAGGCCGCCAGCACCCGCCCGAGGCTGTCACCCCGCTGGGCGACGGCCAGACTCGTGCGATCGGGCATGTCGGGCGCGCTTTGCCGCCGCACCGTCAGATTGAGCGGCGTCCCAAGCGGGCCGGGTTCGGCCGGGGCTCGGCTCTGCGCCGCGGCATAGCTCGAAGCCTCCCGGGGCGGCGCTGCTGCCGACGATCCACCCGTGATCAACGGCGGCAAGGCGGGCGAGCGCGACGCCGCGCTGTCGTGCGGCGCCGCGATCGACACCTCGAGCTTTGGTGCCGTCCCG
Organism: uncultured Lichenihabitans sp.; assembly: GCA_964245915.1. Taxonomy (GTDB): domain Bacteria; phylum Pseudomonadota; class Alphaproteobacteria; order Rhizobiales; family Beijerinckiaceae; genus Lichenihabitans. Next base: position 10,379 of record CAXTOT010000079.1, read on the forward strand.
CCGAGAGGGTCCGGCGAGGCACTCAACCCCGCGACGTCGGCCACGAGAACCGTGAGCGGCTTGTCGCCAAGCCCCGTCGATTGGACCGTTTGCGAGCGCAGCGGGGAGGCGGTGGGGGCCGAAGCTGCGGATCGGAGCGGGAGCCGGTCCGCCCGGCCACCCGAATCAATCGATCGAAAAGGCGAGGGCGGTACGACATAGTCGGGCAGGCCGATTCTGGAGGTCCCGTGCAGGGCGGCCTCTAGCACGAGCCAGAACAGCATTGCCGAGCTGACGCTGAGCGCCGAAGTGGCGGCGAGCCACCTGAGATTGACCCTGCGCCGATCATGCCTTGGATGGGTGGCTTCGGCGAGCCGCAGAGGCGGCAAGGTGCCATTGGCGAGCGCCAGGTCGGTGCGCCAAACGCTCAAGATCGCCTCGGTTGTCGCACGTGAACCCTGTCTCCGGGAGCGCTTTCGGCGGGGTACGAACTTGGCCTGGACCGACCCGCTCCCGCCCTGACCCGAGCGGGGCCTAACGCTGCAATTGGGCGGCGGAAGGGCAGCGTGCGGGTCCGTCGATCCTAGCCGGAGATGCTTTCCGGACCATCATTTGTTGTTATGATCACGCGGGGCCGATTAGGCGGGCGCTGAGCGCCGTGCTAGAGGCCGCACGCGCAAGGCTCACCCGAGCGGCGCCATCCCATGCGGAGGTTCGCTATGGATTTCAAGAAGGGCGACATCGTGCAGCTCAAGGCCGGCGGTCCGGCCATGATCGTCACGGGCGGAGCGGCCGAGAGCGTCGAAGTGCTCTGGTACGGCGAGATGAACGACGAGATCAAGACCGGCAGCATCCCGGCTTTCTGCCTGGTCGAAGCCGAGATCGAGGAAGCCGAAGACGAGCCACGCTGAAGGCGCGGCAGGTCATCAAGATAACGAGGGCCGGACGATGGTCCGACCCTCGCGGCCTGCTTGGTCACGGCAGGCGATGGGTCGGAGCCGTTGCGAGTGGATCGCGACCAGAGCCCGGCCGGGAGCTTTCGCTGCTCAGTAGCGCCAGATCGGCACGATCGAGGCTGACTTAAGGAAAAACCAGAATGACGCTTTTCAGATGCACGCTTATCGCGGCGGCTTGCATGCCGTTTCTGCTCGGCTGGGGCGCGACCGCCCGGGCAGCCGACCCCGTTCACGTTCGCGGCACGATCACGGCGGTCGAGGGCAGCAAGCTGACGCTAAAAACCCGCGAGGGCAAGGATCTCGCCCTGACGGTCGGACCCGACTGGAAGATCGGCGGCGTCGCCAAGGCCTCGCTCGACGACATCAAGCCCGGAACTTTCATCGGAACCGCCAATGTGGTCGGGCCCTCAGGCGCCAAGGCCCTTGAGGTGGTGGTGTTTCCCGAGGCCCTTCGTGGCACCGGCGAGGGCGATTACGGCTGGGATCTCCAACCCAACAGCCAAATGACCAATGCGACGGTCAGCAATCCGGTTCAGGGCGTCGACGGCCGCACCGTCACCCTGACCTATAAGGGGGGCGTGAAGAAGGTCACCATTCCGCCGAACGCCCCGATCGTCGACGTCGTGGCCGCGACCGCGGACGACCTCAAGCCCGGTGCCGCCGTGTTCATCTTTGGCGCCGCGGCCGAAGCTACCCTCAATCCGCCCGGCCAAATCGTCGTCGGCAAGGACGGCATCGTCCCACCCATGTAAGATAGCGTCATGTAAAATCGCGTCATGCGAGGAAGCGCGCCGGCGACCGCGAAGCGGGGAGGGCGACCATGCGAAACGTGGTGGAGGGGGCGGATGCTGATTTTCGCCGTGGTTGACTACAACCCGTCGCAGCCGTGACGACCACCACTCGCTCCATGGTTGCGGTGTAGAACCTTCGACTCAATCCGCTCCCGGGTCACCCGTGAGGCCGACACTCTCGATGCCGGCCAGCACTGCGGCTTCGTCGTTGTCGGACGTGTCGCCGGAGCATCCGACAGCCCCGAGCAACAGCTTGTCGGGACCATAAAGCAGCACCCCGCCCGGAACGGGCACGAAGCTTCCGCCCACCACATGGCTGACCGCGGTCACGAAGTGCGGCTGCTCCAGGGCACGCTTGTTGATGGAGCGCGATCCCAAGCCGAGCGACAGGGCCCCGTGAGCCTTGCCTTGCGCGATCTCGAAGCGCTTGAGCGAGGTCCCTTCCTGGGCCGCTGCCGCCTTGACGGAGCCGCGTGCATCGAGCGCCACCACGGCCAGCGGCTTCAAGGCATGGCTTTGCGCGTGGGCGAGGGTTCCGGCGATGATGTTTTGCGCGGTCTTGAGATCCAGACTCATCCAAACTTCCTTTTTCAGCTTCGTTCAATGACGCCAGCGTTGGGCGTTGGTGACCAGAAAATCCCGAAACACTTGCACCCGGGCGACGCTTTTGAGCTCTTCCGGATAGACGAAATAGCAGTCGAGTTCCGGCATTTCGGCATGCTGAAGCAGTTGTACGAGCCCGCTGTCGGGTTCGACCGCGTAATCGGGCAGAACCCCGATCCCAGCCCCGTTCTTCACCGCGGCGCGCAACGCCACCATGTTGTTGACCGTCAGGGCTGAGGGCCGCGCCAAACGCGACTCGCGGCCTGCGACCTGCAAGGAGTTCAGGGTGGAGGTGAGGTAGTTCGCGGCGCCGCCGCTATAGCCCACCAGACGATGCTTATCGAGATCGTCGACGGATTTCGGCTGACCGTTGCGCTTGAGGTAATCGGCGGACGCATAGGCATGGTAGCGGACCGTGAACAAACGGCGGCGGATGAGATCGGGCTGTAGCGGCTCACGAAGGCGAAGTCCGACGTCGGCCTCCCGCATGCCGAGATCGAGTTCGTCGTCGGTCAGGATGACGGTGACGCGGATATCCGGATAGAGTTCGAGAAAGTCGCCCAGGCGGGGCGTCAGCCAATAGGTGCCGAGCGCGTAAGTCGTGGTGATGCGCAGTTCGCCGTTCGGCTTTTCCCGGCTGTCGGTGAGCCGGGTTTTGACCACGTCGAGCTTGAGCATCACGTCCTGGACGGTGCGCAGGAGCAGTTCACCCTGTTCGGTGAGGATGAGGCCCCTGGCGTGACGGTGGAACAACGGCACGTCGAGATCCTGCTCGAGCGCGCTGATCTGACGGCTCACGGCCGATTGGCTGAGATTGAGGCTCTGGCCGGCATGGGTGAACGACCCGGCCTCCGCGGCGGCCTGGAATACGCGCAGTCTATCCCAATCCACGGCACTTCCCCCACTGGTGGCCGGACTCGGCCACCTCACGCTGGCGGCGCAGACCAGCGCGCGCCCACGATCCTAGACGACCCGGGTCAGTCCCAGGCGCCGATCATCTGCTCTTCCCGCCGTTCCTCGCGCCGCTCGTCGAGGTCGTCCGCGTGTTCGGCGAGAAATTTTTCGGCTTCCAGCGCCGCCATACATCCCATCCCGGCCGCCGTCACGGCTTGGCGGTAGATCCGGTCCTTGACGTCGCCGGCCGCAAACACCCCCGGGACGGCCGTCGCGGTGGAATCGGGCGCCGTCAGGATATAGCCTTCGGCATCGGTCGGTACATGGCCGACAAACACCGCCGTCGCGGGCGTATGGCCGATGGCCACGAATACGCCGTCGGCCGCCTGCTCCCGCATGGTCCCGGTCAGTACATCCCGCAGCTTGATCCCAACCACCCGCCGCGGCGTTCCGTCGCCCAGGATTTCCTCGACCTCGGTGTTCCAGCGCACCTCGACCTTGGGATTGGCGAACAGGCGATCCTGCATGATCTTTTCGGCGCGGAACTTGTCGCGCCGATGCACTACGGTGACCTTGCGGACGTGGCGCGTCAGGTAGAGGGCATCCTCCACGGCCGTATTGCCGCCGCCCACCACGACCACGTCCTTGTTCTTGAAGAAGGCGGCATCGCACACCGCGCAGCCGCTCACGCCTTGGCCCAGCAGCGCCTGTTCGGACTCCAGTCCCAGCCACCGCGCCTGGGCGCCCGTCGCGATGATGACGGTGTCGGCCACGAAGGTGTCGCCTCCGTCGGAGCGGCAGGTGAAGGGTCGCTTGGAGAAATCGACTTCGGAGATGATGTCGAACAGGAGCTTGGCACCGGCATGCTCGGCCTGGGATTGCATCTTGTCCATGAGGGCCGGGCCGAGGATCGAGGTTTCGCCGGGCCAATTCTCGACATCGCTCGTGATGGTCAGCTGACCGCCGGGCTGAAGTCCCTGGACCAGGATCGGCTCAAGATTCGCCCGCGCGGCATAGACCGCGGCCGTATAGCCCGCCGGGCCCGCCCCGATGATCAGGGCTTTGGTGCGATAAGTGGTCATTCGCGATTATCCCTGGCAGGCAACGCCCAACCGGCGCGTTCCTTCCATGCGAGATGAGAATGAACGTTGTAATAGGAACGGGCGCTCGCAAGCGCAAGCTGGCGCCGCTGCCGCGAGCGGCTCGCAGCCCTCACACGTTCATTTCCCGGCGCAGCCAATAGGCGAACTGATAGGCCAGGGAGTCGAGCCTGATCCGGTCGATGCCGGCCGTGTAATAGGCGCCGCTGTAGGAGGGTGACAGCTCCGTCAGGACGTGGGTGCTCGACACCGTCCGTCCCCCGCTCACCACGATCCCATCCCCCTCGATATTATCCTGCTGGCCGAACTGATCGATGCCGACGCCGCCCACATAGGAGGACAGAAATACCGAACTGATGCGGGCCATCAGGATCGCGGCGCTGGGATCGGCCGGTGCGATGCGGTCTGCGAACACCTTTTGCATCTGCGGGCCGAGCGCCGCGCGCAAGGCTGCCGCGATCCCGGCACCGCCGTGCTCGGCGACGGGCGATGTATCGACCCGTACGGCCCGGAAGCGCACCACCGCGGTTTCGCCGCCGGCGATCTGGGCCCGGGCCGATCGGGGCAGCGCAAAGAGGGGCGTCAGCACCAGAGCGCCGAGGATGCTTCTGCGGCCGAGGGTCACGACTGAACGCATCGAGCTCTCCTCGGACGGTTGCCGCAGCGGTGGCGTCGGGATTACCGGAACGCGACCTTCAGGATTTCGTAGCTCTTGCCGCCGCCCGGCGTGTTGACCTCGACGGTGTCGCCCTTGCCCTTGCCGATCAAGGCTCGCGCGGTAGGCGAGGTGATCGAAACCTTGCCGCTTTTGACGTCGGCCTCGTTCTCGCCGACGATCTGATACACCTTCTCTTCGTCGGTATCCTCGTCCACCATCGTGACGGTGGCGCCGAACTTGACGGTGCTGCCGGACAGTTTCGACACGTCGATCACCTCGGCGCGGGACAGCCGATCTTCGAGTTCGGCGATGCGGCCCTCGTTGTGCGACTGCGCTTCCTTGGCGGCGTGGTATTCGGCATTTTCCGACAAATCCCCATGCGAGCGCGCTTCCGAGATGGCCTGTATGATCCGGGGCCGCTCTTCCTGCTGCCGCATCTTCAATTCGGCCTCCATGGCTGAATAGCCGTGGACGGTCATCGGCACTTTATCCATTTCTCTCGTCTCTTTCGGCATGGCCCGGAACTGGAGAAAACTCCGCTCCCGGTCATCTGGTTCAAGTCATCTGGTTCAATAGTTTCGGCGCGGGTCTCTGCCCCTGCATGGCCACGCAAGCGAAGGCCTCCAAACAGATCGGCGACCTCCAACGCTGCCATAGGGACACAAACCCCGATGCTAGCCGTGAATCGCCCAAATGTCTTTATCCGATGAAATAGTCCTGCAAGGCCCGGACCTGGAGATCCCCGCCGATATAGGCCTTGATCCCTTGCGCGGCCGCGACCGCTCCCGCGAGGGTCGTATAATAGGGCACTTTGTGCAGCAGCGCGGCCTGGCGGATGGAGCGGGAATCGGCCAGCGCCTGCGCGCCCTCGGTGGTGTTGATCACGAGATGGATGTCGCCGTTCTTGATGTAGTCGACCACGTGCGGGCGACCCTCGGAGACCTTGTTGATCTTATGGGCCGGCAGTCCGGCCGCCTGTAGCGCCTTGGCGGTGCCGCCCGTCGCCTGGATATTGAAGCCGAGGTCGGCCAACATACGGATGGTGGGCATGATGCGCGGCTTGTCGGCATCCTTGACCGAGACGAAGACCGTGCCGGCGGTGGGCACCTTGGTGCCGCCGCCGAGTTGGCTCTTGGCGAACGCCACTTCGAACGACAGCGCGAGGCCGATCACCTCGCCGGTCGAGCGCATCTCCGGCCCCAGCACGGTGTCGACCCCGGGGAAGCGCGCGAAGGGGAACACGGCCTCCTTGACCCCGACATGGGCCTGGATGGCCCGTGACCGGAGGTCGAAGTCGGAAAGCCGCTCGCCCGCCATGATGCGCGACGCGATCTTGGCGATCGGCAGGCCCACCACCTTGGCCACAAAGGGCACCGTGCGGGAGGCGCGCGGATTGACCTCGAGCACGTAGATGTCGCCGCCCTTGATGGCGTATTGCACGTTCATCAGCCCGATCACGTCGAGCGCGAGCGCGAGCTTGCGGGTCTCGGCCTTGATGTCCTCCACCATCGCGGCGCTGAGGCTGTGCGGGGGCAGCGAACAGGCCGAATCGCCCGAATGAATGCCCGCCTCCTCGATGTGCTCCATGATGCCGGCCACGAAGACATCGGTGCCGTCGCAGAGCGCGTCGACGTCCACCTCGGTGGCGTCCGACAGATAACGGTCGAACAAAAGCGGGTTGGTGCCCAACACCGTGTTGATCTGGCCCGTCTTGTCGTTGGGGTAGCGGGCTTTTACGTCCGAGGGAACGAGGCCCGGCAGGGTGTCGAGCAGATAGCTGTCGAGCGTGGACTGGTCGCGGATGATCGCCATGGCGCGGCCGCCCAGCACGTAAGAAGGGCGTACCACGAGCGGCAACCCGAGGCTGGCCGCGATGAGGCGCGATTGCTCGACCGAATAGGCGATCCCGTTGTTGGGCTGTTTCAGCCCGAGCTTGTCGAGCAGCCGCTTGAATCTGTCGCGGTCCTCGGCGAGATCGATGGAATCCACCGACGTGCCCAGGATCGGGATGCCGGCCTTTTCCAGGGCGGTCGCGAGCTTCAAGGGGGTTTGGCCGCCGAACTGGACGATAACGCCCTTCAACGTGCCGTTCTCCTGCTCCTTGCGCAGGATGGCCAGCACATCTTCGGTCGTGAGCGGCTCGAAATACAACCGGTCCGAGGTGTCGTAATCGGTCGACACCGTCTCGGGGTTGCAGTTGATCATGATGGTTTCGAACCCCGCCTCGCTCAGCGCGAAACAGGCGTGACAGCAGCAATAATCGAACTCGATGCCCTGGCCGATGCGGTTCGGGCCGCCCCCCAAAATCACGATCTTGTCGCGGTCGGTCGGCCGCGCTTCGTCCGAGGGCACCCCAGCGAAGGGCGCCGCATAGGTCGAATACATATAGGCGGTGGGCGACGCGAATTCGGCCGCGCAGGTGTCGATGCGCTTGTAGACGGGTTGCACCGACAGCCTCTGGCGTAGCGCCGCCACCTCGGCCTCGGTCTTGCCCGCGAGAACGGCGAGACGGTTGTCGGCAAAGCCGGCCGCCTTCAGCATGCGCAAGTTGCCGGCCGTCTCGGGGAGGCCGAATTTGCGCACCTTGGCCTCGAGATCGACGATCTCCTGCAGGCGCTGGATGAACCAGTGGTCGATCCGGCAGGCCTCGTAGATGTCCGCATGGCTCATGCCGTGCCGCAGCGCCTGCGCGACGTTGAGCAACCGGTCGGGCGTCGGCCGACCCAACGCCGCCTTGAGGGTCGCGGGATCGTCGCCCTTGCCGAGTCCCTCGATCTCGATCTCGTCGAGGCCCGAGAGGCCCGTCTCCAGCGAGCGCAGCGCCTTCTGCAGGCTTTCGCCAAAAGTCCGGCCGATCGCCATGGCCTCGCCCACCGACTTCATGGCGGTGGTGAGGATCGGCTCGGCGCCGGGGAATTTTTCAAAGGCGAAGCGCGGAATCTTGGTGACCACATAGTCGATGGTCGGCTCGAACGAGGCCGGGGTGGCGCCCCCCGTGATGTCGTTGGCGATCTCGTCGAGCGTGTAGCCGACCGCGAGCTTGGCCGCCACCTTGGCTATGGGAAAGCCGGTCGCCTTGGAGGCGAGCGCCGAGGAGCGCGATACCCGCGGGTTCATCTCGATCACGATCATTCGCCCGTTCTCGGGATTGATCGCGAATTGGACGTTTGAGCCGCCGGTCTCCACCCCGATCTCGCGCAGCACCGCCAGACTGGCATCACGCATGATCTGATATTCTTTGTCGGTCAGCGTCAGGGCCGGCGCCACCGTGATGGAATCCCCGGTATGCACCCCCATCGGATCGATGTTCTCGATCGAGCACACGATGATGCAATTGTCCGCGCGGTCGCGGACCACCTCCATCTCGAATTCCTTCCAGCCCAGCACGCTTTCTTCCACCAGCACGGTGCTGGACGGCGAAGCATCGATGCCGCGCTCGATGATGTCGATGAACTCATGCTTGTTATACGCGATGCCGCCGCCCGTGCCTCCCATGGTGAAGGAGGGGCGGATGATGGCGGGCAGGCCAATGTCGTCGAGGATGGCGAGCGCCTCGGAGAGCGAGCCGATCTGGTGCGAGCGCGGCGTGTCGAGCCCGATCTTGGTCATGGCGTTGCGGAAGAGCTCGCGATCCTCGGCTTTGTCGATCGCGGCCGCGGTGGCGCCGATCAGTTCGACGTCATGCAGGGCCAGCACGCCCATCTTTTCCAGCGAGAGCGCGCAGTTGAGCGCCGTCTGGCCCCCCATGGTGGGCAGCAGCGCGAAGCCGCCCGGAACGGCATGGCGCTCAATCGCGATGATCTGGGCCACGATCTCGGGTGTGATCGGCTCCACATAGGTCCGGTCCGCCATGTCGGGATCGGTCATGATGGTGGCCGGATTGGAATTGACCAGAACGATCCGGTAGCCCTCGGCCCGCAAGGCCTTGCAGGCCTGGGTGCCGGAATAGTCGAACTCGCAGGCCTGGCCGATCACGATGGGGCCGGCACCGATGATCATGACGGTCGAGATATCGGTGCGTTTCGGCATTCTGTCCCCAAAAGGCGGCCACGGCCGCAGCATACCGTGGCGGCCGCGCGGTGCGGCAACCCTGGATGCAATCGCGGCGCCATCGAGGGTCTAACACTCGAAGACCGGCGCGTGTCAGTAGACGAGAAGCGTCCTCTTGCAAAGTATGGTGGGCGCGATCGGCCCGAAACGCCCTTGCGCGCCCTCCTGGCGCCTTCCCTTAGCGCGCATTGCGATGACGACGGCTTCGTGGATCAGCTGTTCAAGGCGCCGCAGCGGATCACGGCGCCGGCGTCAAACCTGCCTCGAAAGGATCAGCCTGAAGCGGCGAGCACCGTCTGCTTACACGGTACCCTGAGCCGTTGTGCGGTTTCGCCTTCCGCTTATCATGGGCTCGCTATGGATGACTCCAGCTTCACTATTCGACTTTCGGCCACGCGCGACATTACGGCTATCGACGCGCGTTCCCGAAGAGCCTTCGCCCGACATAGCCATGCCGAGTTCGGAATAGGGGTCATCACTCATGGCGCACAACGGTCCTGGAGCGGGCGTGGCACGGTGGAAGCCGGTTGCGGTGATCTCATCACGTGCAACCCCGGCGAAGTTCATGACGGTGCGCCGATCGGTGCCGAGCGTGCCTGGTCGATGCTGTATGTATCCGCAAATGTCGTCACTTCAATCGTGGCCGATATCGGCGACGGAACGACAGCCACGAAAGAACTTCCTGCGCCAGTCGTGCGCGAGGCCCGCGCTCGGCGTCGTTTCACGGAGGCGTACTCGGCTGTGAAGGGCGAGGACAGCGACCCGGCGTGTGCCGACGAGCGTCTCGCCCTGTTGTTTGGCGCTCTCCTCCGCGATGCGGTGAAACCCTCGTCGGGAATACCTGGACGATTGGCGTTGGCGCGCGAACTTATCGACGACGATCCTGCGGCAACCCACCGCCTCGAGCATCTGGCCTCGCTCGCGGGCGTCAGCCGTTTTCAGGCGATACGCGGTTTCCTGCGTCTGACGGGCCTTACGCCCCACGCCTACACCGTGCAGCGCCGGGTTGAACTTGCGCGTCGCCTCATTCGCACGGGGGCAGGGATCGCAGAAGCTGCCACGGCGGCGGGCTTCGCGGATCAAAGCCACCTGCATCGGGTTTTCACGGTCCGCTACGGCCTGACCCCGGGAACCTACGCGCGAGCTGCGAATCACTAGGCTGCTATTTCGTTCAATATCGCTCCAGGCCGCTCCTGTAGCCTTGTCCCGAACGAAACGGGATGATCGACATGAACGCCGGTGAGAACCAGAAAACGAGCACCGACGCCTTGGCGTTCCGTCGATGTCTCGAAAGCGATCGGCCGGTCGTACTCGAGATCATCAACGCCGCGGCTCAAGCCTATCGGGGCATAATCCCCGCTGATCGATGGCATCAGCCTTACATGTCGGAAGAGGAGCTATCCTCGGAGATCGCGCACGGCGTGGAGTTCTCAGTCTGCGAGGCAGCAGACGCCTCGATCGGGATTATGGGCATCCAGCGCGTCCGTAACGTTCGCCTCCTCAGGCATGCCTATGTTCGACCCGAACGGCAGGGGAAGGGCGTCGGCTCGGCTCTTATCGCGCATCTCTGCAGCGGCGATGGAACCATCCTCGTCGGCACGTGGCGAGCGGCCACGTGGGCGGTTGAGTTTTATGAGCGACACGGCTTCGCACCCGTCCCCGATGACGACGTAGAAGCTTTGCTGCGTGCCTATTGGACGGTGCCAGACCGGCAGATCGAGACGTCGACCGTTTTGTCCTCGCCGCGCCTCGGCGTTGGCGACGCAGCGCAACTAATCGCTGCAGCCGAGGTATAATCCTCCCACCATCAACGCTTCAGGGAGGGCGTGGTGCGTAACCATGCGCGCCTCACAATCCCATGCCGCGGGCCTGCACGGAGCGGGCGATCGTCCAAAGCGTGCGCAGCGCGAGGCTTCGGGCCAGAGCGGGTTCGCGGCGCACCTTGCCGATGGCTTCGCCGAGCCGCATCACGGCGCGGCCCAGCGCCTCGGGGCTCGCCTGTTTGAGCTGATGTTCCACAGCGGGTTTGCGCTTGAAATTGATGCCCGCCCGGGCCGAGGCCAGCATGATCTGATCGAGCGACGTGCCGCCTTGCAGGTCGAGCTTGGCGCGGTGCAGCCAGGTGGCGTGCCGCATCGCGGCCCCGAGCAGGACACCGGCCTCCGTGCCGCCGGCCCCCATGACGCGGCGCGCCGTCTCCTCGACCGCGCCGAGATTTCCCGAAAAGGTCGCGTCGATCACGGCATCGTTTGCGAGCGCCGCGGCATCCGCCACCACGGCCTCGACATCGTCGAGCGTGATGGTGCGCCGACCGTGGGCGTAGAGCGTCAGCTTGGCGATCTCCGAACGGCTCGCCAGGCGGTCGGCCCCGAGCAGAGCGGTCAGCACCTGGCGGGCTTCGGCATCGACCGTCATGCCGGCCGATTGCGCTTCCGCATCGATCAACCGTGCGAGATCACGCTCCTCGTCCGGATAGGATTCGATCGCCACCCCGGTCCGGGCGCGTTCGACGAGTTTTCGCAGCGGCGCATCCTTCTTGAGGCCGCCCGCTTCGATCACCACCGGACAGGCCCCGGGCGTGGTCAGATGGTGTTCCAGGGCCTGGACGATGCTTTTGGCGCCGGCGTCGACCAGTATGGCGCGTCGACCACCGAACAGCGGGATCGTATTGGCCTCGTCGGCCAGCCGGCCTGGATCGCCCGCGATATCGTCGGACGACAAGCGCACCAGCTGGAACGGATCGCTGGGGTCGTCGACCAGGGCCTTGGTGATGCGACGGACGCGCTCGCTCACCAGCCCGAGGTCGCTGCCGAACACGAGATAGGCCTGAAAGCCCGCGACCTCGCGCTGCAGGAAGCGGTCGGCCTCGTGGCTCTTGAGGGCGACCATGCGGGCCGCCTAGCTGCCCCGGGTGGCAAGATCGGCCGCCACCCGGACCGCGATCTGGTCCGCGAGGGTTTTGGCGTCCCTGATTTCCGCGTCGCGGGCGGCCCGGATATTGGCGAAGCGCTGCTCGGACCGATTATAGGTGGCGGCGCTCGTCACCGTGCCCTTGGCGAACGGCTTGTCCGATCCCACAGGGGTCAACGTATAGTCCACCACGATCACAACGGTGGCGGCCTGGGCGCGCTTGGTGACGGTGTCCACAAGGGCCGACTGCACGCGCTCGTGCGGCGTCACCGTGAGGTGATATTTCGGGGTCGGGGTCGATCCCGTGCCGTTGAGGTCGGTGATCAGGGCGTCGGTCAGGAAATGGCCGAGCTGGTCCGGCACGGGATCCACCGCGATCGCCTGCAATTCGCTGCCGAGCTGCCCGTTGAGGCTGGCATACATGGGCGTGAAGCAACCCGACAGGGCCAGCTGGGCCGCAACGGCCCCGAACGGACCCAGGACCCGCAAGGCGGAGCGAGCTTCAGACCACAACATTGACGATCCTCATGGGCACCACGATCACCTTTTTGGGCACGCGCCCCTCGAGCACCTTCTGCACCGCCTCGGACGCCAGCGTCGCGGCCTCGATGGTGGCCGCATTGGCTGTGCGCTCGACCGTCACATCGGCGCGCTTGCGGCCGTTGATCTGCACCGGCAGGCTTATCACATCCTCGATCACCAAAGAATGATCGGCCATGGGCCAGGGCGTCGCCGACACCAGCGTGTCGTGGCCGAGAGCCGCCCATTCGCTCTCGCTCAAATGGGGCATGAAGGGTGCGGTGATCTGCACCAGGATATCGGCCGCTTCCGCGAAGGCCGCCGCGAGCCCAGGGGCCAGCTCCGGCGTCTCGACGGCCCCGATGGCGGCGGAGAGCTGGTTCGACAGGTCGTAGATATGGGCCACGCAACGGTTGAAGCGCAGCCGCTCGATATCCTGCTCGACCCGTATGAGTGCCTTGTGGGCGGCTTTGCGCACCGCCAGGGCGGCCTCGGCCTCGCCGGGTTCCGTGCCGTCGGCCTTTTGCGCCAGCTCGTGCAATTCGCCCAGCAGACGATGCAGGCGCTGCACGAATTTGGAAGCGCCCTGGACACCCTCCTCGGTCCAGATCACGTCGCGGTCGGGCGGGCTATCGGACAGCATGAACCAGCGCGCGGTATCGGCCCCGTAGGTCGCGATGATGTCGTCGGGGTCCACGATGTTGCGCTTGGACTTCGACATCTTCTCG
>CAXTOT010000080.1:0-20171 GCA_964245915.1 uncultured Lichenihabitans sp.
TCTAGGGAATTTTACATGCCCACAATCGCGGAAACTTCGGTGCCCGTTGACACAATGGCTGTTCAGCGGGATGGCGGATGCCGGATTGCCGGTGATCTGCATCGAGACCCGCCACGCGAAGGCGTTCCTCAAGGCGCAGGTGAACAAAAGCGATCGGAATGACGCTCGCGGGATCGCCCAGATGATGCGGGTCAATCTGTTCCGGCCCGTGCATGTAAAGACCCTCACCAGCCAACGGCGCCGGGCCTTGTTGACGGCCCGCAAGCTGCTGCAAGAGAAGGCCGTCGCGATCGAGAACGACATCCGCGGTCTGCTGCGCAACTTCGGGCTCAAGGTCGGCGCCACCAGCGTGGTCAAGTTCAACGAGAGGATCCGGGAACTCGTCGAGGGGCACCCAGACCTGGCCGAGATCATAGACGCTCTCCTGGCCGCACGGCAGAAGCTTCGCGAGACGTTCATGGCCCTGCACCGCAAGCTGCTGTCGATCGTTCGAGATGACGCCGTCTGTCGGCGGCTGATGACGATTCACGGGGTCGGTCCTGTCGTGTCCTTGGCGTTCACAAGCACCATCGATGTTCCAGCTCGGTTCAGGAACTCCAAGGCGGTGGGTCCAGCTTTGGGGCTAACGCCAATCCTGAACCAGTCGGGCGAGAGTCATCGGGTAGGTCGGGTGTCGCTGTCAGGCGACGGCATGATCCGAACGCTGCTGTACGAAGCGGCGCAGGTCATGCTGACGAGGGTCAAGAAATGGTCGTGGCTGAAAGCCTGGGCCATGAACATCGCCAAGCGACGCGGTCAGCAGAAGGCGATCGTCGCCTTGGCCCGGCGGCTCGCGGTGATCATGCATCGCATGTGGTGCGACGGCACTGAATTCCGTTGGACGAGGGAGGCGGCGTCGGCGGCCGCCTGACGGGTTCTCTTGGAGAGGCCGCACCTGGATATCGAGTTCCGCCAGCCCGGCGGTGAAGGCGTCCCTCGCGGGACGAGGGATGAGGCGAGTTCGCGTTGGGTCTTGTGCCGGTCGCTCAATCCGCGATCAGGACGCGAGTCAGATTGGACCACCTCATCCACTGATCCCATGCTGGGAAAGCCAAGAGCTGATCCCGAAGAGAAGCGCGGACCCGCGAGTGACATCCTTCTCAGACCGAGACAGCCGAAAAGGCACTTGACCCCAACAGGCCGAATAGAGAAGACCCCAAAAAGGGCCACGATCACGGGGCACCTTCCGACGAGGAGCACGACCAAGAGGCCGACACGTGCCCGCGCAGCGTCGGATTCACGATCTGCGACCAGTGCGGGCAGGTGGAGGAGTTCGTCGACGCCTCACTCTTCCCTCGGCTCGATCAAACCTTGGTGAGGAAGGGTTTCGTGCCGCGAACAACGGCGATTGAGGTGCACGGCTTGTGCGCTGGCTTTAGCGGGCGAAAATTCAAGCCTGATTGAACGCGGCCCAGAGAGTTTCACGCCGTAGAGCCTTTGGCCGAATTGGCGCTGGGTCGTCTGATCCAAGCCTGCCGTTCGGTGTATTAGCGGAGCTGGTGATCCTCCCCCGGTGTCGCGGACACCTCTGATACGCTCTCTGCGGGTGAGGATGGTGTTTGATGGCGAAGACGAGACGGGAGTTCATGCCCGAGTTTCAACGGGAGGCGGTGGCGCTTCATGACAGCGTTTATTCTCTTTCGTGCGCCGACGGTCCATCGCGGACGACACCGGATCGACGCACTGTCGCGCCGACGATCTCTCACGTAACGATTGGATAATTTATTCATTGTACGATACCCGCATGTATTCTGAAAGTTTGGCTCGAATAAACAAAACCGCGTCGCTTCGCTCTGTGCTTGCGAAGCGCTCCATTTTTGTCGTCGCCATCTTGGCTGCGACAGCTCTGCTTGTTTGGTTTGGCTGGACTGCAGCAACAACACGCAACGATATGCGCCTCGCGTCACAAAAAGAGGTGCGAGTGGCGGAAGTGCACGGAACGATCGTGTACCTCGACGAATGGCTCACGATGTCGGCGCGGATGGCGATCTGGTCCGGAGACCGCCGCTGGGTCGAACGCTTTGACGAAGCAGCCCCCAAACTGGATGCGGCCCTGGCCGAGGCGGCGGAACTCGCGACCGAGGAGGTCAGGTCAGCAATGTCCAGCACGACCGATGAGGCCCATCGCGATCTGGTCATCATGGAACGTCAGGCTCTCGCGATGGCTGCCAGTGGCGATCTCGCGACCGCGCGGACGCTGCTTAATGGCCCGGAATTTTCCTATCTGAAGGACGTGTACGACACGGGCATCGAAGTTTTCGGCCAAGAATTGAAGACGCTTGCCGATCTGCGTGCCGCCAGTTCCAAATTTCATGCCTGGATGGAAGCCGCTGGTCTCGGTTTGGGCACCGTCCTTCTCTTCTGTATCACGTTGACGGTTCAAGGGCGCGGGCGCCTGGCCCGCACAGACCCGCTAACCGATCTTCCCAACCGCTCTAGACTTTATGAGGAACTCGAAGCAGCGTTGGCCGACACGCGGCCTAGCCGCAGTTACGCCCTGCTTCTGATCGACCTCGATCGTTTTAAAGCTGCTAACCATGCCTACGGGCATCCGGCGGGAGACAATTTGTTGCAGCTCGTGGCCAAGCGCCTCCGCTCCCTTGTACGCGATGAAGATTTGGTCGCCCGGTTGGGTGGTGACGAGTTTGCGCTGGTGTTTTCGCTCGACGCATCGGACCAGCCAGGATCGTTGAATTTACTAGCCCAACTGGCAAGGCGAATCGTCGGCTCTCTTGGGAACGTCTTTGAACTAAATGGAGGCGGCATAGTTCAAATCGGCGGAAGCGTGGGGATAGCACTGGCGCAGCCCGGCAGTGCAGACGTAAGCGATCTCATGTATCGGGCAGATGCCGCCCTATACAGGGCGAAGACCGAAGGTCGAAGCTGTTTCCGCTTCTTCGAGCAAGACCTGGACGCAAAGGTTCGATCGCGCGCGCTCCTCGAAGGCGAATTGCGAAAAGCAATCGATAACGACGCTATCGTGGCGCATTTTCAGCCGCTAGTCGAATTAGCCACGAGACGAATAATCGGCGTCGAAATGCTGGCGCGCTGGTTTCACCCAACCCGGGGAATGGTATCTCCGGCCGAGTTCATCCCGATTGCAGAGGAGCTTGGCTTAATTGGATTGTTGACTGACCGCCTGCTCCGTCAGGGCTGCGTGGCTGCAGCGAGCTGGCCCGCCCATTTGACGCTCGCCTGCAACGTCTCACCGTTGCAACTCCGCGCCCCGGGGTTGTGGACGATGATCTGCACGATTTTGGAGGACACCAACTTTTCGGCATGCCGACTTGAACTTGAGATCACAGAAAGTGTCTTGGTCGGCAGTTTCGCGTCGGCGCGGGTGCTCCTCGATCAGCTCAAGACCTTGGGAGTACAATTCGCTCTCGACGATTTCGGCACGGGCTATTCGAGCCTTCGTCATCTCCAAACCCTACCGTTCGACAAGCTCAAGATCGACGCAGGTTTTGTCGGCTCAATGGTCGCCAACAAGGAAAGCGAGAAGATCGTCGCGGCTGTGGTCGGGCTTGGCCACAGTCTCGGCCTTTCAATCGTGGCCGAAGGGGTCGAGACAGCGGAAACGGCGGCGTTGCTCAGTGAACTCGGCTGCGACATAGGGCAAGGCTGGTTCTTTGGCCCGCCGTGTTCGGCGGAAGGGATTGCTGTCTTGGTGCGGTCAATGCTGCCGTGACCGGTCGGCCGGTCCACGGCGTCGACGAGGCAGCGCGCGGCGTTTACGGGGGGAGCGCCGACCTTCTTCGTTCACGCGCGCGCCGGACACGGCATGAGACTCACGAGCCACGAGTCCCCGAGGAATGGCCTTCAACGGTCGCGCTGTGCCAGGAGAGATGTATGCAAGCGAGCCTGGGGTCTACGTTTTCGGCGTGGTCGGCTTTCGGATCGACGACACCGTTGTGGTCGGAGCAGAGCCTGAAATCCTGACCCGCACGTCGAATACGATTATCGATCAGACGGTGTGTCCCTAACCTTCACGCCTGCGAACGCCTTTCGGGCATTACGCCTGAACATGGCCACCCTTCGTTCAACGAGCACGTCTTATATTTGGCGGCGGCCACGAGAGCTCCTGATCCTCCCCCCTTGAAGTGGTCCAGCCCGATGTATGGCTTTCGAGCCTGGAGGATGGATCATGGCGAGACGACCAAAGCCCGAGGAGATTGTGAGCAAGCTGCGTCAAGTGGACGTGCTGGTCTCGCAGGGGAAGACCGTGGCGGACTCGGTTCGCTCGATTGGGGTGACCGAGGTCACCTACTATCGATGGCGGAAGGAGTACGGCGGCTTGAAGCTTGACCAGGTCAAGCGCCTGAAGGAGCTGGAGACGGAGAACATGCGGCTTCGCAAGGCGATCGCCGATCTCACGCTCGACAAGCTGATCCTGAAGGAAGCTGCGTCGGGAAACTGGTAAGCCCCGTGAGGGTCCCCCGCATTCCTGCGGCACGGACCTACAGTATTGGCTCACTTGATCGTCCGCGATTGGGTCAGTAGGTATTCGGCATAGCGCTGTATTCCTTCCTGAAGACCTATCGTCCCGACGAAGCCAAACTCATTTTTGGCTCGGGAGCCGTCGACCGGACCCTCCGTTGCGCCCTTCTCTGGTATTCTGACGATCGGCGCAGGACCGGGAAATGCGCGATGGACTGCGTCTGCAGCCTGCGCAAGCGTCAGGGCTTCCGGGCCTACGATGTTGTAGGCATGATGTTTGAAGTTTTGGGCAAAGGTTGCCGTCGCAATCGCCCGGACGACATCGTCGACGTAAATGTGGTTCTCGACAGGCCGGCCATCTTCGACGTCGTAGGATCGACCTGCAATGCCGCATTTTACCAGCTCGCGAAGCACACAATCGGTTGTACGGCCAGGACCATAGACCGTGCCGATCCGAAGGCTGATCGCGTCCAGCCCATAGGTTTCCGCGTAGCCCCTCACAATCGCCTCCCCGGCCACCTTCGAGGCCGCGTAGATAGAGGTCGGCCGCAGGGTGGCCTCCTCCGGGATCATCTCGCTTGAGGGTGTGGACCCGTACACTGCGGTGCTCGAACAGAAGACGAAGCGACGGCATTCGGCGAAGCGTGCGATCTCCAGCAGGCTGATGGTCCCGCCGCAGTTGATGTCCAGGATTTCCGTGGGACGATCGAGCAGGAGCATCGGGCCGGAGATGCCCCCGGCATGGATGATCGCCTCCGGCGCGAAGGTTCGGCCTGCGGCGTGCACTGCGGGACCATCCCGCAGGTCGAAACAAGCATCTATGCCCGTTTCCGCGCTTCCACTCACATCGACGGCCAGAACCTGATGACCCTGCGTCCTGTACGCCGCGGCGAGCGGTCGACCCACGAAGCCGTTCGCCCCTGTGACAAGGATCCGCATCCCATTCTCCTCTTCACCCCCGCGGGTAAGGCGATCGCCCTCGGTGCCCTTCGCGCAGGCTCCCGCCGGCGACAAGGCCCGCGGCCTCGCATGCAAAACCCCCGGCGTCAGCGGTTCGTCCCAGCTTCCGGTCGTTGGACGTTGCCGGCGCGCGACCCAGCACCCCGGCCAATGCGACCGCATAACTGGCCTGACCAAACGCTTGAAGAGGATGAGCCTTGGCCTGCGTCTGCGAGAAACTCTACAGTTTATGCGCGAACACTTGAATCTCGACCTTGAGCCGCGGGTCGGCGAGCTTAGCCTCCACACAGGCGCGGGCCGGCGCGTTTCCCGGCGAAACCCACTGGTCGTAAACCGCATTCATCGCGGCGAAATCGCCGATGTCGGGGAGCCAGATATAGGCATGCGTGACGCGGGACTTACCTGTTCCTGCTTCGGCGAGGTAGCAATCGATCTTGCCGAGGACATCCGCCGTCTGGGCTGCGATGTCGCCGGACATATCGTCGGCGACAAGGCCGGCGAGCACAACCATCGTTCCCGAAAGGGGATATTCGACGATGAGGCTCATGCGGGCGTTTTGATGGTGTCTATTGATCATCTGGACAGCGTCCTTTTCGTAAAGATGCGGGCCTCACCGGGAATGCTTGTGGTCGCGTCCCGCGCGGCGACAACAGGCTCTCATCGTTCGGCGGGGAGAATTCCCGAACCGGACCTCTGTTTGAGGCCCGTCTCATCGGTGCAGGTCACAGTTTGCATTGCGAACGGGATCGATGGAAGGGCCCTGGATCCAGAGTTTGCCCAGGCGCATGTGACGGCCACCCGAAAGCGCCGGAACGAACGGTGATCCGTGGTGCTTTCATGCCGGCTGCTTGAATGGGCCACGCCTTCTGTACTGACCGCGCCCGGGCGCCCGGAGCACGGCCCCGTCCTTGAAGGCAATCTCGCCACCAACGATGGTGATCTCCGGCCAGCCCTGGATCTCCAGACCTTCGTAGGGTGTGTAGTCGTTGGCGTGATGCCAGAGCGCGTTTGTGACCACTTGGCGTTTCTCGGCATCCCAGATCACGAGATCGGCATCAGCCCCGATGCCGATCGTTCCCTTCTCCGGTGCAAGGCCGAAAAGCCGAGCAGGGTTGGTCGCCGTGATGGCCACGAAACGCTCCAGGCTGATGCGTCCCTTGACCACGCCCTCGGAGAACATCACCGGAAGGCGTGCGCCGATCCCAGGGAGCCCATTCGGAATATTCGTGAATGGCCGCGGTCCGTTCTCGTGGGGCCAATTGGGCTGGTGATGCAAAAAGGGAGCGTGATCCGACGAGATCACGCTCAGCACCCCCGTTCGGATCGCCGTCCAGAGTGCCTCCTGGTCCTCCGCCGTACGGGCCGCCGGACTGAATACGAATTTCTCGCCCTCCCGTCCGGGACGGGCAAGATCGGCGGCCGTGAAAAGGAGGTACTGTGGGCAGGTCTCACCAAAGACGATCGGGCTTCTGTGGATCGCTCTAACCACTTCCGTGGCAGCTGCCGCTCCGGACACATGAAAAAAATGGACCGGCGTTTCGACCATCGCGGCATAGGTCGCCATCCTGTTGATCGTCTCGGCCTCGAATTCGATCGGCTTGGCGGCCGCATGGTATTGCGCCCCGGTCTTGCCTTCGGCGAGCAGTTTCGACGTCATGTACCGGATGCCGATGTCGTTTTCGGCATGGATGCAAACCAACGCATCGTTCTCTTTGGCGACCTGTAGCAGCTTGACGACACTGTCGTCGTCCAGCCGATACAGCTCATAGGTCGTGAAGATCTTGAGAGATCGATTTCCTTCACGAATCAGGTCGGGCAGTTCTTCTAGAATAGAGCTTTTGGCATCTGTGATGATCAGGTGAAAACTGTAGTCGATCCTTGAGCCGGAGGCCTTCCGCTTGTAGGCCTCCACCGCCTCCCGCATGGTCAGGGCAGACTGCTGCACGACGAACGGAACGATGGTCGTTGTGCCGCCGGCAATGGCCGAGGCGCTTTCTGTTTCAAACGACCCCGGAGCCACGGCGTCACCCTCGGGCGGCTCATCGATATGGCAATGCGTGTCGACGCCGCCTGGAGTTATGTAGCGCCCTGTCGCATCGATGGTCTGCGTCGCCTCGGTGATCCTCTCGTCCAAGGCGACGACACGACCATCCTTGATGCCGATATCGGCTTTGAAGAGCCCCGAAGGGGTCGCGACCGTCCCGCCTCGAACCGCAAGGTCGAACCTCATGCTCATCGCCCCACTCCCGCTTTGTCCGCTTGCGTGATGATGTCATAGGCAGCATCAGCCATGACCTGGCAGCCGATCACGATATCCTCGTCCTTCGTGTTTTCGGACCAGTGATGACTAACTCCCGCGATGCTCGGGACGAACAACATGGCGGCAGGCATGATCTTGGCCATGTATTGCGCGTCGTGGCCTGCTGCGCTCGGCATACGCATTCCTGCGCCTGGAGCGTGACGCTCCCCGGCGGTCGCAAGACAATCCGTAAAGGTCGGCTCCATCCCGATGGGGTCCGCCTTCGACATGACCTGGACTTCGATGCTGCAAGGTCCTTGGCGGTTATGCCGGTCGACCACGTCCTGGAGCGCTGCCTCCATCCGCTTCATTGTCGTAAAATCGCCGTCGCGGAACTGGAAATACATTTCCGCCCGACCAGCCACGACACTCGGGGCTCCAGGGTCCGTGATGATTCGCGCGGGGGTCCAGACCGACTTTGGTCCCGCCGACAGTGCGATAGCCCCGTCGAGGTCATAACCGAACTTGATCAGGGAGGTCACGGCGTCACGTCGCGTCTCCATTCTCGTGGTCCCGGCGTGATTCTGCTTTCCCACAACGACCATATTATATTGCCAGGTCCCAACGATCCCGGTCACGTAGCCGAGCCGCAACCCACCGCTGTCGAGATAGTCACCCTGCTCGATGTGGCCCTCGAGATAGCCGATGTAATCCTCCGGCCTGATCCGGTGGCGCGCGACTCCGGCAATCCCGGCGTGGCTCAAAGCCTCCGCGAGCGGCCTTCCATTGTGAACATTTGCGACCTCCGCCAACTCTTCGGGTGGGAGGTCCCCGATTGCGGACCGCACACCCAAATAGTCGAGATAGTGCCCTTCTTCGTCGGCAAAGGCCATGACGTCGACGGGAACGTTCTCGCTGCCATAGGCTTCCGAAAAGGCTGTCGCGATTTCGAGCCCGTAGAGCACACCCAGGACACCGTCGAGCCTGCCCGCCTGATTTTGGGACTCGATATGCGAGCCCATCAGAAGCCGTTGGCGGCTGGCTCTGCTTCGGCCGACAACGTTGCCGACGCCGTCGATGAAGGCCTGGTGCCCGATATCACCCAGTTCCCTAACCAACCAGCGACGAGCGGTCATGTCGTCGTCGCTGTAGGTCGGCCGGTGTATTCCCGTGCGATATTTTCCAATCTCGCTGACCTCGGCGAGGCGCCGCAGAAGCCGTTCAGCATTGATGCGAGCCATAGTCTCTTTCCACGAATTGGATGGGCGGTGGTTATATTTGGCCGAAGTGGCACGCGACCGCATGGTCCGCACCGACAGCGCGCAAGGCAGGGGACGTGCTGGCGCATTCGGCCGGGTCGCCGAGCGACCTGCGGCGACTGCATTTGTGCTTGAAACAGCAGCCAAGGGGTTCGGCTTCAGCGTTCTGCACCGAGGCCCCGAATTGATCCACCCCATCGAAATTGGATGACGGAAGCGCTCCGATGAGCGAAATTGTATAGGGATGCCGCGGATTGAAGAACAGGTCATCTGAACCGGCGACCTCGACGATCTGTCCATTGAACAAGACGATGATCCGATCGCTGACAGTACAGGCGACTGCCAAGTCGTGGGTGATGAAGAGGAGAGACAGGCCAAGCTCTGCTCGCATGTCCATGAAGAGATTTATGATGTCTGCCTGGATGGAGACATCGAGTGCGCTGGTCGGCTCGTCGGCGATTATCAGGTCCGGCCGGGTTGCAAGGGCGCGTGCGATTGAAACGCGCTGGCGTTGCCCACCGCTCAACTCGTTCGGATAATTCCGCGCCATGGATCGGGGAAGCCTGACCATGTCGAAAAGATCATTCACCCGCTGCTCTCGTTCACGCGCCGTCATCCCGCCCCTGATCACCAGGGGTTCTGCGACGCACCCGCCCAAGCGCATATGCGGGTTGAAGCTTGACCAAGGATCCTGAAAGACGAACTGCAGGTTGTCGCGGACCTGTCGCTGCTCTCCCTTTGTAAGGCTGGCCCAGATGTCCAGACCATTGAGCCTAATTTTGCCTGCTGAAGGCTTGATCAATCGCAGAAGCGCTCGCGCGATCGTGCTCTTGCCCGATCCGGATTCACCCACCACGCAAAGGATCTCGCCTTTCCTGATGGTAAAGCTCACATCGTTGACGGTTGCTTTGCCATTGTTCCTATTCAGCGAAAAGATGCGCTTTGTGTTGTAGCGGACGGTCAGTCCCTCGACGTCCAACAGGGGGGCCAGTCCGCGTCCTGACGCTGCAGCCATCACTCTCTCCCGCCGAGTTGCGCGGTAAAGGCTTCGGTCTCGCCCAAAGGAAAGTGGCACGCAAAGGTCCGTTCCTTTGCCTCCGGTCTGTGGTCCGGTTCCAGCAACGGCTCGGTGTCGGCACACCGCTGGCGTGCCTTCGGACATCGGGGCTCGAAGACGCATCCCCCCTGGCGAGACCGCGAGCTTGCCATGTCCCCGGGTATGCCGGCGAGCCGCGTACCCCGGCCTTTGGAGATGCGCGGCACTGCGGCCAACAAGGCGCTGGTGTAGGGATGCCGGGGCGAACGCAGGAGGATCTCCGTGGGGCCGGACTCGACAAGCCTTCCGCAATACATGACAAGCACGCGGCTCGCGATCGCCGCCACGATGGAAATGTTGTGAGTGACCAGAAGCACGGAGCTTTCGTTCGCCTTCGCGGTCCGAAGCAGCGTGGTCAGGACAATTGCCTGGGTGGTCGTATCCAGGGCCGTTGTTGGCTCATCCGCGACGAGAAGCGGCGGCTCCAATCCAGCGGCAAGTGCGATCATCACGCGTTGCCGAAGGCCTCCGCTCAACGCATGGGGAAACGAATCGAGAATGCGGGTCGGTTCGGCGATACCGCACCGCGCCAATATGGATCGGGATTTTTCTTCGCATTCACCGCGAGTCAACGAGAGATGCTCGCGCAACGTCTCGAACATCTGCGACCGGATTGTCCGGAGCGGGCTGAGCGACGTCATGACGTCCTGGAATACATATCCGATCTTGCGGCCATAGAGCCTGTGAAGCCGACCTGGATCGAGCCCCGTTAGCTCCGTCCCGTCGAAAACCGACCTTCCGCTGACACGCGATCCTTGCGGAACCAGCCCAGTCGCGGCGAAGACGGTCACTGTCTTTCCGGAGCCCGACTCTCCCACGACGGCAACGACCTCGTTGCGGCGGACTTCGAAGCTGACATTGTCTACGACATTCGCCGACCCAAAAGAGATCGATAGATTTTCGACGGTCAACAACACGTCCGCCTGAGCCATGTCAGTTCTGTCGCTCTCGGGTCAGCATGAGCTGCAGATGCTCGCCCACTACGTTGAAGCAGAAAACGAAGATGAAGATTGCTGCACCCGGAAAGACGACCAGCCACCATTGATTGAGGAAGTAGTCCTTTCCTGTCGAGACCATTCCGCCCCACTCGGCGGCCGGCGGCTGTGCGCCGAGCCCGATGAACGAAAGACTGGCGAGCGTGAGCACGGCATATCCCACATCCATGCTCGCCTGCACGAGCACGGGCACGTAGCCATTGCGCAAAATGTGCACGATCAGGATTCTGGGAGATGAGGCGCCCATGACTACGGCCGCTTCCACGAAGAGCTCGCCCTTGATGCGGATCGTCTCGGCGCGGACAAGACGCGCATACCACGGCCACCATACGAGCCCCGTTGCCACCATGGCGTTGAAGATGCTTGGTCCCAGCGTCGCTGCCAGGCACATGGCGAGGATCATGGCCGGAAAAGCTAGAAAGACATCCGTCACGCGCATGAGGGCCTCGTCCACCACCCCGCCCAGATAGCCGGAAAGCAGGCCCACGAAGGTTCCGATCGTCACCGCGATCGCGAGGATGCCGAATGCGGTAAGTGTCGTATTCGCCCCGCCGGCAAAGACGCGGGACAT
Source organism: uncultured Lichenihabitans sp. (assembly GCA_964245915.1). Lineage (GTDB taxonomy): Bacteria > Pseudomonadota > Alphaproteobacteria > Rhizobiales > Beijerinckiaceae > Lichenihabitans. The sequence continues at coordinate 11,597 of CAXTOT010000080.1, forward strand.
CGTATCCCGGCCCAATTGATCGGTTCCGAAAAAGTGGGTCGAGCTTGGAGGCAGGAGTCGCGCACTCGGGTTCGTCGCGTATGGGTCCCAATGCACCATCGACGTGCCCACGACCGACAGAAGCAGGATGATGATGATCGTGACGAGGGCCGCGCTAAATCCAGGGCTCCGAAACGCCAGATCGCGGACCATCGCGCCAGCCGTACCAAAACCCTTCGCAGGCAATCTGCCATGCACGTCAACAGACACCTTACAGCATCCTTCCACGAATAAGCGGGTTAAATGAAATATAGGCTAGATCGACCACCAGATTGGAAAAGACGAAGACAACGGCAACAAGGATTGTGACGCCGACGATGGCTTGATAATCGAGGTATTTGATAGCGGAGACCATGTAGGATCCGACGCCGGGCCAGCCGAAGACAGACTCGACCACAACGCTCCCGGATATGAGAACGCCGATTTGCAAACCGATAACCGTGATCGTGGGCAGGATGGCATTCGGCATCACGTGTCGAACGAGTATCTGTGCCTCACAAATTCCCCTTGACCGGACGGCTTGGATATAGGTCGCTTTGAGGACTTCGACGGCCGAGGCGCGGGTCATTCGAAACACCATCGCGACACTCCCCGCGGCCAAGGTAGCCGCTGGCAGGATAAGATGAACGATCGCAGACCAGAAGGTGTGGACGTCGCCCGCGAGCAACGCGTCGACCGTGATGAACCCGGTTATCCTCTCCGGATCAAGGTCCTCGATACCCAGGCGCCCTCCCACGGGCAGCCAGTCCAGGTAGCGGTAGAAACAGAGCTGCAGAAGAAGCCCGAGCCAGAACGTCGGAATGGATACGGCGACGAGGGAAGACCCGTAAACGCTCTTGTCAAAAAGCCCGTTGCGGCGGGCCGCCGCGTAGAGTCCCGATGGAATTCCGGCCAACACGATGAGCAACAGCGAGAAGGAGGTCAGCTCCAACGTTGCTGGGAAGAATTCCTGCAAATCTTTGAGGACCGGGCGACGTGTCGTCATCGATTCACCGAAATCTCCCCGCAGGACCCCCGCCATATAGGTCATGTACTGCTCCGGAATTGGCTTATCCAAACCGAACTTTCTGGAGATCTGCGCGACTTGCGCGGCACTGGCCTGTTGGCCCGCCATCAGGCGGGCCGGATCAGCGGGGATCATATGCGATAGCCAAAACGTCAGGACTGTCATTCCGAACAGAACGAAGATCAGAGACAGTCCTCGTTTTGTGATGTATCGCAGCATCGATATGCTCGAGGTTAAGCCTGAAGTTTTGATAACGCGTAGAAATCAAAGGTTTCGAACCAGACCCCATTGAACACGAAGCCCTGGACCGAGCTTCTCATCGGAAGTCGATAATTCTTCTCGTAAAGGAAGAGCGCAGGGCTTTCATCGACGATAAGCTGCTGGGCCTTTCCATAGAGCCCCGCGCGCTTCGCCGCGTCAGTTTCGGCACTGGCCTGGTCCAAAAGCTTATCCAATGTTGAATTTGAGTAATAACCCCAATTGTAGCCGGCCGTCCCCTGCGCGCTTGTCGCGAAGACCGACCAAATATAGTCATATGGCGTCGCCAGAGTTGGATACCACAGCAGGCCGTAACAGGCCAACTTCGCGGTTTCCGGATTGGACATCATTCCGGCCCAAGCGGCCGGCGACAGCTCCTGAATATCGAGTCCGATGCCGAGTTCCTTCAGGCAGGACTGCAACAATTCACCAACCGGCCGCTTCCACCAATAACCAGTCTCGTATGTAAATTTGAGGGTAAAGCCACCGTCTGGGTGACCGGCCTCCGCGAGCAGTTGCTTCGACTTTGCCAAGTCGCGTTTGTACTGGAACACACTTGGGTCGAAAGCCGGGAAATTGCTTGGAATTGGCCCCCTGGCCTGCTTGGCTCTCCCGCCGAGGATGTTCTTGACAAGGCCATCGTAGTCGAAGGCGTAGGCAATCGCCTTGCGCACCCTGACGTCGTTCATTGGCGCGACGTTCGACGGCAAGACGACGTAGTAGTTGGTGATGGATGGAATGTCCGTCACCTTCAGGCCGCTCTCCCCATCCATCGACTCGACGACGTCGTCGGGAAGGAAAACGGCGATATCGGTTTCACCGCGCTCCAGCAACAGACGGGCCGAGCTGGCGTCCTTGATGTAGCGTACGATGATCGTCTCTAAGTGAGCGCCATCCCAGCCCTTCCAATAATGTTCGTTGCGCTTCAGGACTGCTTGCTGTGACTGAACGTAACGTTGCAGCTTGTATGGGCCCGTTCCAACCATGTTCTCACGGAGCCATGCCTGGGCCCAGTCGCCATTCTTCTGATGATCTCGAATGGCTTTCGGCGAAATCATGTAGACGGTATACATGCCGGCAAATGCGGACAGGAGCCCATCTGACGGTGCGCTCAAGTGGAGAACGATCGTCATGCTGTCCGGCATGTCGATCTTGGTCACCGGCTTCAACGCGTAGGCAATGCCCAGATTGATCGCCATCTGCCGCTCGATATTGAACTTGACGGCAGCGGCATCAAGGACCTCCCCATCTGTGAACTTGATGCCATCCTTGACCTTGAACGTGTAGGTCAGTCCGTCGGATGAAACATCGTAGCTCGCGAGATGAGGTTTGATGTTGAGGCTCCCCCCCTCATAGGCGAACAGGGGCTCATAAACACCCCTCCAAATCAGAGGCGACTGTCCGTCAAACGAAGCCTGGGGGTCCATGGTCACGGCATCGGACCCGGAGGTAATGACGAGCGTGTCGTTCCCCGCGGCACGAGCACTTCCGGGTCGTGTGACGACCATGAACTCGCCAGCCGCTCCGGCGATCAGGCCCATTGCGGTTCTGCGAGTGACGACTGGGGCGGTCATGCTGTTTCCTTTCGAAGCTGTTCGGTCCATTTCTTTCACCACATCACGTCTCCGCCATTTGGCGAGATGGATTGTCCGATCATGTATGAGGCGAGGTCGGAGCACAGGTAGACGTAGGCGGACGCGATTTCGCGTGGCGTGCCGATCCGCTTGATTGGAAGTTGACCCAGCTTCCAAGCATTCCAGGCTGGATCTCCGTCGCGCCACATGGGCGTGTCGGTTGGCCCCGGACAGACACAGTTCACCGTCACGCCAAATTCCGCGACTTCCTGTGCGACGGCAGCCGTCAAGGCCACGACGCCCGCCTTCGAGGCGCTATACACCGCATCGCCGGCCGCAGGTTTGTGCGCCAGTTGCGAGGCTGTATTGATGATGCGGCCCCATCGCCTCGAAATCATCTGAGGCAAGACGTGCTTCATCGCATAGGCAACGCCTCTCAAATTAACGTCGAACGTCTGAGTCCAGTCGTCCCAAGCCGAGTCGATGAAGGGGCGAGCAGGAAAGCTGACGCCGGCATTGTTGATCAGAATATCGACGGAGCCGAAAGCTGCCGTCGCGTTGTCGATCGCCGCGACAACGCTCGCGAGGTCGCGGACATCGGCGCGAAGGCGATTGACCTGCGAGTTCATGAGACCCACGCCGGCAGCGCCTTCGGCAATCGGAAGTGGATCTCGCAGATCGGCGACTGCCACGGAGGCGCCGGACTCGACCAATAACTCACAGACGGCGGCGCCGATGCCTGTCGTGCCACCCATCACGAGCGCATTTCGACCACGAAGATCGATCATTCGACCGACTCCGCCGCAGCTTGTCGGACGCACGGGGTAACCGGCGTTGCAGCCGAAAGCGTCAAACCGCGCCAATGTTGTCGGGAGTCACACACACTCACAACCCACCACCAATCTAAACAGCAGACAGTACACAGATTGGCCTTCACTGATCGATCCGTCAACCGGACGTCGTGCGTGAAAAAAAAGCAAGCTGCGAAACGTGAAGGCAGACTGCCAATTATGTATTCATGTTCACGTCGGAAAATAGTCGGCATATATAATGCAGCCAACACCCCCGCAGATCCCGCGGACTCCGGATCAAAACGCAAGGTTGACGAGCGGTGAGGAATGCTAGATCTGTCCACAGTCTTCATTACGGAGTCACTTTGGCATGCCCCACCTCATCGAGCGCGTGTCAAGCAGTGCGCGCACACTTCCTCCTCTCGACGGACGCGAGCTTTCAGTCGTCCGGAGCCACGGGCCATATCTCTTCGCTGACGACGGCCAACGCTATGTCGACACCGCCATGGGCTTCGGGGCGACGATGCTCGGGCATGCCGACCCTCAAGTGGTGAGGGCGGCGGCCGAAGCCCTTGCAAACGGCCCGCTGCCCGCGTTCAGCCACCCTGGTGAGGAGCGGGCCGCTGCGGCCCTCGCGGAACGGCTCGCGCCGCTCGATCGCGTGATTTTCACGAACTCCGGCAGCGAGGCGGTGCATCTGGCAGCCCGCATCGCCCGCATCGTGACCGGCAGGAGCCGGGTTGCCAAGATTGCGGCCGGATTCAACGGTTGGTTCGACGAGATCGCCTTCGGCAATGTCGCCTCGCCCGAGGCGGCCTTCCATGACCAGCATCGACCGTCGAACGAGAAGGTTTGCCTCCTCCGGTTCAATGATCTTGCCGACACCGAGCGCCTGTTCGCCGATAGTAACGACATTGCGGCCGTCATTTACGAGCCCATGCTGGCGAATGCTGCATGCCTTATGCCGGTCGAAGGCTACCTGCAGCACATGCAGGAGGTCGCCCGACGCCATGGCGCCCTCCTGATCGCGGACGAGGTCCTTATGGGGTTTCGCCTGAATGCAGGGCTGACCAGCCACGTCTGCGGCCTCGATCCCGACCTCGCGACGGTTGGCAAGGCCATCGGGAGCGGCATCGCCGTGGCCGCGGTTGCCGGCAAGCCTTCCGTTATGGAAGCATTCCAACGTGCGCAGGGGGCGAGGGCCGGCACCTTCAGCGGAAATCCCGTCGCTTGCGCTGCAGTCGAGGCCACTCTGCTACAATTGGACCGCAGGGACTATCCTGCCCTTCTGGAAAGAGGCGACGCGCTGCGGTCGTTCATCGAAACCACCTTCCGGGACCGCGGGATCGCGGTGACGACCAGCGGCTACGGCAGCGTCTTCAGCCTCTGGTTCGCGACCGAAACGCCGGGCGACGCCGACGCCGCCCACCGCATCGCCGACCCGCAGAGGTCGCGGCAGCTCCATCTGGAACTGCGCAAGAACGGCCTGCTGATCATGCCATCGCCCTTTGGGCGCCTCTACCTCACGTTCGCCCACGACGACGAGGCACTCGGCATTGCGCGACAGGCCTTCGCCAGTTCCGCAGCTGCGCTTCGCTGACTTTTCGCATGTCTCGGGGTCGCCAAAACCGCCCCGACTCGCCTGCGAAGCGGACCAGCACGGACGTCCCCAGCCTGGTCTCGGTCGCTTGCTTCCGCCTGGACCGAAGTGCATGAATGGGCAGATGCCGTTCGGGGCAACTTCGGCCACCATCTCGTCAGAAGGCGCGGCCTGCGCTCGGTGCCTCGGAAGCAGAGGGGTGGAATGAATCTTCAACAGGGCTCCAACGGGCCGGCAGCTGACGAAGCGAACGATCGGGCGGTCGCCCTCTTTTCGTCGAAAAACCTGTCCGATCAGGTCACGGAATACCTTGTGCAGCAGCTCGTATCCGGAGCGCTTGCCCAGGGCCAGCGCATCAACGAGGCGGAGCTGTCACGGGCGCTCGGGATCAGTCGAAATCCGATCCGCGAGGCCGTCTCCGGGCTGCAGGAGCGGGGCATATTGATCTCTGCGCCGCGGCGTGGTTCGTTTGTTCGGCGCTTCACACGGGACGACATCAACAGCCTCTTTGCCTTTCGGATGGTTCTCGAGCGGTTCACCATCGAGCAGGCTGTCAACAATGCCACCGACGCGGATCTGAGCGCATTGTCCAGGTTGATCAGCGACATGGTCATTCAGGCTGACGCCGGACGCATCCTTGAGTTGAGAAAAACCGACATGATGCTGCATGGCCATTTCGCGACGATGTCGCGGAACAGGCAAGCCATCAATTCCTTTGCGAGCTTGGCGACCGAGATGCTGATCCTAATGACCGTGCCGCACTCTGGCGTGGAAACGCTGCAGGCGGCAGCCATGGATCATTTCCCCATCATCGATGCGCTGAGACTGCGCTCCGTGCCTGCAGCCCGAGAGGCAATCGAGAGACATCTCCAAAACTCTTGGGACATCATGCTCCTCATCCATGAAAAGCCTTGAAGGCGTTACGCGCCGAAACTGTTCACCCCGCCCCCGCGGGTCGATGCCACTCGTACTTTCCAGCCTATGCCAAGAGGCGCTGACGGATGCGCTAGCTATTATGTGCATTTCGTTTACTGCTCCCAGCTTCGATCGAGCTGCGGCGATGTGCTTCGTGACGGTCGAGTGCGGATCCCAAGGGTCGTGTCCCTGAGCGTGGTGTAGCTCCGCGGTAGCGGAGGCGACCGTCCGCGCTCTCCTCATGAAGGGCTGTAGCGGGCGGTCGTCGGAGCGGTGGTCATCGACGGTTCCGCCGGTAGGGTCGGGTTGCGACAGCCAACCCCGAACCGAAAGCCCCACCGATGACCGACGAGATGATGAGCCTGAAGGGTCTGTTGGAGAAGACCCCTGATGCCGACCTGTTGCGCGAGATGATCGGTTTCGCCGCGCAACGGCTGATGGAACTGGAGGTCGGCGGCCTGACCGGTGCCGCTCTGGGCGAGAAGAGCGCCGAGCGTCTGGCCCAGCGCAACGGCTACCGCGAGCGTGATTGGGAGACGCGTGCCGGCACGGTCGAACTGCGCATTCCGAAGCTGCGCAAAGGATCATACTTCCCCGGCTTCCTGGAGCCGCGGCGGATGGCCGAGAAGGCGCTCACGGCGGTGATCCAGGAGGCCTATATCCAGGGGATCTCGACGCGCTCGGTGGACGATCTGGTCAAGGCGCTCGGCATGAGCGGCATCTCGAAGAGCCAGGTGAGCCGGCTCTGCGCCGAGATCGACGAGCGCGTGACGGCGTTCCTGGAGCGGCCCATCGAGGGCGACTGGCCGTACCTGTGGATCGACGCCACCTACGTGAAGGCGCGGGCCGCCGGCCGGATCGTGTCGATGGCGGTCATCGTGGCGGTCGGGGTGAACAGCGACGGGCGCCGCGAGGTGCTCGGCATGGATATCGGTCCGTCCGAAGCCGAGACCTTCTGGACGGCCTTCCTGCGCAAGCTCACGCGCCGTGGGCTCAGGGCGTCAAGCTGGTGATCTCGGACGCGCACGAAGGTATCAAGGCGGCCGTCGCCAAGGTGCTCACCGCCACGTGGCAGCGCTGCCGCGTGGGGCTGTTGAACAACCTGCTTTCATTTGCCAGCGAGCTTGCGATCACGGGTGGGCTGGACGGCCGAACCCGCGCGTCGCGACGGTCGGGAAGAACCGCTTTGAGACGGCGTATGTCGCTCCAGGGCAATGTTTCAGCTCGAGGAGAAGCCAAAAAGGCGCGGTCGCGAGCCGTTTCAGGTTCACGGCAGCTGCGGTCAAGAACGCCTGGATGCGCATGTTGTGAAGGCCGCGCCGAATGGCGCGCGCCAAGCCATGCCAAGTCTTGGCCTCGCCATGAAAGCCCTCGGAACGCCAGCGATGTCGCTGGTAGAGCCGCTTGTCCTCGGCCGACCAGCGTTCTCGCCGGCGGCGGGCGCGCAGCAACGCCGGGTAATTGGCGCTGATCACGATGGCCTTGTTGACGCGGCCCTTGGACAGGCAGCGTGAAGCAAGGTCGCAACCCGCGCAGTCCCGTGCCTTCGAGTAGAAGAAGCGCCCGTGCTTGATGGGTTTGCCGGGCCGCAGAATGCGCCCGCGCGGGCATTTGGCGATGTCGTGCCGGGCATCATAACGGAACCGGCGTAGTGGGACCGGGCTGCGGATCGGTTCTGCCTTGGTCGGGATCACGGCATCGATGCCGCGCTGCTCCAAACCGCCATAGACCTTGGCGTAGCTGTAGCCCGCGTCGGCCGTCGCTGTCGTGATGGCTTGCTCTGTTGTGGCGGCGGTCGCATCCAGGCGATCGAGAATGACCTGCCCCTCGTTCGTCTCGCCTGTCGTGACTTCGACATCGAGCACAACCCCGCGGACATCATCGACGACGGCATGCTGCTTGTAGGACGGCTCAAGCCGACGATTGCGGGCCGTCGTAGCCATGCTGGCGTCCGGATCGGTGACGCAGACCTTCTTGAACCGACCGGTCTGTTTGCCGTCCCGTTGGGCCTTCACCTCGGCGCCGTCCGTGTTTGCTGTTGCCACTGCCTCGACATGCTGTTGCGCCAGGCTCTCCCAGCTCACATCGGCCCGGATCAGCGAGGCATCGACATGCACCACTTCGCCGGTCGCGATCCGTGCCGCCACGCAGGCGCGCACAGTCTGCTGGAATATGCGCTGGAAGCGATCAGCGCCCCAGCGCTGGCGGATGCGGGTCAGCGAGGAATGATCGGGAAGCGCCTCGTGAAGGCCGTAGCCGACGAACCAGCGGATCGCCAGATTGACCTGCGCCTCGCGCATCAGGCGTCGATCATGCACCACGCCGAGCAGGAAACCAGCCAGCATGAGGCGGAGCGCAGCTTCCGGGTCGATCCCAGGCCGGCCGTTGTCCT
>CAXTOT010000080.1:20271-23378 GCA_964245915.1 uncultured Lichenihabitans sp.
GCCAGCATGAGGCGGAGCGCAGCTTCCGGGTCGATCCCAGGCCGGCCGTTGTCCTGGCAATACAGCTCGGCAACCTCGCTCCGCAGCCATGACAGGTCGAGAACCCGGTCGACCCGGACCAGGATGTGATCGTCAGGGAGAAGCTGCCGGAGAGAACCGGTGATGAACAACTCGCTCTGACCGCGTTCTTTGTGCCCCAACATGCCGGCCTCCCGACCACCACGTCAGCAGTGAATCAGCCGGCCATCGCCTCGGCAAATGAAGACCGGACTTTATCAACAGCCCCCGCGTCCACTTCATGCGCAATGCCCTGGCGCACGCCGGCAGGAGTGGCCGCCGCGTCGTCTCGGCCTTCATAGCCACCGCCTTCGCGCAGGACGATGCCGAAGCCGCCCGTCAGCAATGGCGCCGCGTCGCCGACCAGATCAGGCCGAAGGTTCCCAAACTCGCCACGCTGATGGACGACAGCGAAGCCGACGTGCTCGCCTACATGACCTTTCCGCACCAGCACCGCACCAAGCTCCACTCGACAAACCCGCTGGAGCGCCTCAACGGCGAGATCAAGCGCAGGACCGAGGTCGTCGGCATCTTCCCCAATGAGGCCGCCATCACCCGCCTCGTCGGCGCGATCCTGCTCGAGCAGAACGACGAATGGTCCGTCCAGCGAGCCCGCTACATGACCCTGGAAACAATCACGGGACCGAGCGATGATCCCCTCGTCAACCTGCCCCTCGCGGCAGCCTGACATCCCGGCCCAGCCGGCGATCGTGGTGGCTTAAATCAGCTACACCACGCTCAGGGACACGATCCGGCTACGCTGCCGCCGGGTGGTCGGGGTCCACATGGCGCTTCCAGGTCAGGCCTCAGCACCCTCCTGGAATCATCCAGACCTCGGCCACTCAACCCCTCGTCCGATCCGTCAGCCCCTTATCGGACAGATGGGGTGATTGGGGGTCCTCAGCCCAGACGAGACGGTGGCTGTTCCTGCCAGGATGGTGAAACGTGGTCCGTGTTGGGCGGCCACAGGCATTGAGGAGGAACAGCCGTGAAGTACTATGCTGGACTTGACGTGTCGTTGGAAGAGACGGCGATCTGCGTCGTCGACGACACGGGTCGGATCGTCAGGGAGGTGCGGGCGGTCAGCGAGCCGCAGCCTCTTGTTGTCGCCGCGCTTCTGGCCATTGGCCTGCCGCTGGAGCGTGTCGGGCTGGAAGCATGCTCGCTGACGGCCTGGCTTCACGACGAGCTTTGCCGCCGGTCTCCCTGCACTCTGTATCGAGACGCGGCAGGCCAATGCGGTCATGAAAACAATGCCGAACAAGACTGACCGGAACGACGCGCGTGCCCTGGCGCAGATCATGCGGACCGGCTGGTTCCGGCAGGTGCACGTCAAAAGCAAGCCAAGCCGGCTGTGGCGCTCTTTGCTGGTCGCCCGCCGCACGGTGCTGAACGAAATGCGGACGATCGAGAACGTGGTCCGGGCTATTTTGCGGGAAGCGGGCGTGAAGCTCGGAACGCCAGGCCAGGCCGGGCCGCCTTCGCCGATCGCGTGCGCGAGCTGGCTGGCGGCGATGCTACCGTCATGCCGCTGGTCGAGCCGATGCTGACGATCCTCGCGACCATGCTGCGCGAACTCGACCGGCTCACGAAGCAGGTGCTCGTCATCGTCCGGGATGAGAAGGTCTGCCGCCGCCTGATGAGCGTTCCCGGCGTCGGCCCGATCACGGCGCTTGCCTTCCGGGCCACTATCGACCGACCGGACCGTTTTCGGCACTCGCGGGACGTCGGCGCCCACCTCGGCCTGACGCCGGCCCGCTACCAATCGGGCGAAACCGACATCCAGGGGCGGGTCAGTCGATGCGGCGACGAACTGGCGCGAACGGCGCTCTACGAAGCGGCGCACACGCTGCTCGTGAGGAGCAAGAAATGGTCCAGCCTGCGGGCTTGGGGCATGACGATCGCCAAGCACCGCGGCATGGCCCGGGCCCGTGTCGCGGTCGCGCGGAAGCTCGCCGTCATCCTGCACCGCATGTGGATCGATGAAACCGAATTCCGTTTCGGCCGTGAGCCGGACGCTGCAGCCCGTCTGGCGGTCGCCTGACACCATCGGGGCCGTCGCTCAAAAAGGAGGTCGGTCAAAAAGAATTCGGCCTGCAAGGGCCGTCCGGATCGTTCCCGTGGGGACGAAGGGCAAGACAACCTCGTTGAGAGTCCCGAACCAGCGGCAATGCTTTGTCCGCGAGGTCGTGAAACAGATTGAGGTGTCTCGCCTTCCTGACCCCATCATGCGGCGGCTCCGCGCCGACCGCGAAGAGAAGCGAGTGACCCACGGGACCGACAGCGAAACCCTGAGCAGGACAGCTTGACCACCAACCCCCAATCAGAGAGGGCTCTTAGTGACACAGGCGCTACCGTCACATATGTCGTCGCCGCGCGAGGAGGTGACCCTTGCAACGTCACTCGCCATTGCCGCAGCATCGAGGGTTGAATCCCGAGCTCGGCCGCGATTTGCATTTGAGGTCGGCCACTACTCTGCAAATGCCCGACGGCCTCCTGCTTGAACTCCGGTGTGAACGTCCGTTTCGTCTTTCCCGGCAAACATCTTTTCGGCTCCGTCAGGAGCGTAGCAGAGGTGTCCATTCAAACGGAGGACGATCAGAAAGCGCATAAAATTTGCACAGGAAATGCGCCAGACCCACTATTATTGCGGGCGATTTCAAACTCTAGTGAATCATCTCACGCCCAAGCCGCAAGCAGTTTGATGGGCCCAGAGCCTAGTTCCCGACAGTGGGACAGGAGAGTTCCGGCCCGGTGCGAAGAGTTCTCGCAATTGACAGCGCACGCGACCGCGCGGGGTGACGTTTTGCTTCAGCTCTCGCCGAGCTGCGCACCTGACCTCGAAGACGGAGAGAGCGAGAAATCAGCTGGAACTGTTCGCTCCATCACTTGCCGGGACGTAACAGCAGCGATCAGACTGTCATTCAATAAAGTGGACGCGTCGCCAGCAATAGGTTGGACCGATGATGCGGGCCAGTATAAACTCGGACGCGAGCCTTCGGGCCGGGTTCGTAGAAGGCGCAGAAATGGCCGAACTGCTTGGTGCGAAA